>PAPJ01000012.1 GCA_002709045.1 Planctomycetaceae bacterium
TTTTTGGCAACTTTACGTTTTGGGGCAGCTTTCTTTTTAGCTACTTTCTTTTTAGCTACTTTCTTTTTAGCTACTTTCTTTTTAGCTACTTTCTTTTTGGCTACTTTCTTTTTGGCTACTTTCTTTTTAGCCACCTTCCTTTTAGGAGCTGCTTTCTTTTTGGCCACGTTTATTTCCTCCGAAATTGTTCTACCGGTTGTCTATATCTTAAGTAGTTGATTCCAAAAGTCATAAAATCATTTTGCAAACAACCCAAAGCACCACACAATCAAGACCCACTGTTGAATCGTTAAATGAGATGAACTTCGACAATAGTATTTGTAAGCATCATCGGAATTAATGCAACGCTTTTTTAACAATAATTCCGGTTACTCATATTATCAAAATGTTTTTTTGAACTGATATCGGGTGATACATCACCCAATTTGATGCAATCGTAACTTTTTAAAAGTACCGACCCTGCATTCGCTGCAGCATTTGGTAAGACGAGTATGCAAGCAAAAAAAACATGACCGCGATAAACATCATCTGAAACTTTAAACCTAGGAAACCTGCTAATGCACCACTCAGGATAGATAACTTAAGAGATTTAACAACAGCATTGGAAGTACCACTTAAAACAAACAACTCACGCGCGATTTGACCTCCGTCCAGAGGATAGACCGGGATCAGATTCATCAGTGCCCAAAATAAACCGATTTGTATAAAACCAAAACAAAAGGTCGCTAGAAACTCATTTTGTATTTTTATCGACTGGAAATGACCGAGCACAACGTCCTTCCAAAGAATAAGCTTATCTGCTCCACGATCAGCACGATCCAAAATGCGCAGATATTTTCCGGAGAAGTTTTCAAGCATTTCTCGAGGCACATAGAATTCCGACTTCTTTTCAACTGCTGCCCACATCGGCGCTGCAAATTCCCCTACCGCCTCCAACTCCGCTTCATAAGCAAACAACTCATCAAGTGTGATCAACTCATCATTATTTTGATCAGCCAATTGCACTGCGACACGATTTTGCTGAGGAAAATTTTCAAGCGGGTGATAAGGTTTTAGTACACCATCGATTACAGAAATCTCCTGAATGGCGTCTACGGGATCGGCAGTCCAGGCGGCAGGAACGCCTACTATTCCGGTTAGAAATTGGTCTGTTTTTCCCATACCTCGTAACAACAAGACAAGCAAAATAGCGGACAACATCTGAATACCGGGACCCATCGCTGTTACAAAGATCTTAGAGCGCGAAGAATAGTGATCTCCATATCCCACATAGTTGGAAACCGAATCGGGTACCGCCAGACCACCGAAATGATAAAGCACAACATGTGACTGAATTCCGCACTTACGAAAAGCCAGAGCGTGTCCCATTTCATGTATCAGAATAGAAATAAAAATTGCCAGGGCAAAGCCGAAAACGGGAATTGGTTGAACACCGACAGGCAGACTGAATATGGCCGCGATGGCCCAAAAACCGGGATGCACTCGTACCGGAATCCCGAAACACTGGAAATTCAGATCAAAATCGGTTTGGTTTGGCTCACCTAATAGCAATCGAGAATCCCTTCTTAAACCCGGTGCATCACCAGATAAGTATTAGCAATAGACGGCTAGGCTGCCGACTTCTTTGAAATAAATGACTTTCCAGTCAACGATTCTAGTATAAAGACTGCGGCCCGCTTTGAGGCACCGGGGTGACCATATCTCTCTGACAAAGTTGTCAGTCGGGAAACGCTTTCATCATAACGTTGTGAATCACTGAGCCACTGAATCACATGTCCGGCGATCTCAGCCGACTTATCTGTATGCGTCGGATATTCAGGCATCGGAATATCTTCACAATCGGGATTGTCCGGATGCCACGAACCTTTATGTCGTTCAAACGGACGTGAGGATGCAATTAAGTTCACCAGTGTCATATAGCGAACATTGACCATACATTTCGCATACAGGTAAAGCAACTTACTCATGTGGTATAACACGACCGTCGGTTTTTTATGATACATCAATTCCAGCGATACACTTCCCGAACAGGCCATACAGCAATCGGCAGCCTGCATAAGTTCCGGAGTCCGTTGCGTATAAACTTCCACATCCACTCCGGCTTTCGCAATCGTATTCCTGGCAAATTCGGCTTGAGAATCTTTAAACGCCGCCACGGCAAAACGAACATTAGGAACTTGCTGCTGAATCAACTCTACAGACTTAAGAAACCAGGGCAACTGAGTCTCAACTTCCTGAGTACGTGAACCTGGAAGAATGGTAACCAATGGGCCTTTGCCATTTTGCAGGGTGCTAATAAATGTCTTGTCAGGCTGATGAGAAATTAATTCATCAAAAAATGGATGACCAACATATTTAGCTTTGCACCCACGATCCCGATACCACTTCTCTTCGAATGGCAACTTACACAATGCGTAGTTAACGTTACGTCGCATTTTACGAATTCGCCATGGAGCCCAGGCCCAAAGCTGAGGAACGCCATAATAATAAACCGGGATCCCATGACGACGGGCACGTTTGGCAATCGCCCAATTGAAACCGGGGTAATCGATTAACACGACAGCATCAACATCGTTCTCCTTGAAATATTGCGCTGCCTGCCCTGCCAACGCAAAAAACTTAGGCAAGTTCAGTAACACACGCACGAAAAACATCACGGCAAACTGTGTCAAATCAAACAGAAGATTACAGCCCGATTTTTGCATACGCGGACCACCGAACCCAACACATTCGATGTCCGGATCGTGACGTTTCAATTCCTGAATCAGATTGGACCCGTGCAAATCACCACTCGGCTCACCAACTGAAAAGAATATCCTCATGACCTGTCTCACTACCTTTGTTACAACCGCAATCGGACTGGGTGAATTCTGTCGCAAATTATCAACAATACATCGGTATGGTGGTATAGCAGATTTCCTTTTCATCACTCGTTTGGAGTACCGCCTTGGCATTATTCGATGTTAAGATGCCTTTTTGCAATCATTAACTCACATCAAACACCCATCCTTTATGACCAGGCTTATACAAAGATTCCTGCTAATCTGGCTGTCGCTACTCTCACTAGCAGCGTACTACTGGCCCGACTTTGGAATTGAGTTCGATCCATTCCAACATACAGCTAAAGCGTTACCCTACCTGATCATCGTAACGATGTTTGGTGTTGGCTGGATGTTACCGATTGATGAAATCAAAAAGGTGGTGTCGCAATGGCCTAAAATCATCGGTGGAACGCTTACTCAGTTCCTTGTCATGCCCTTTTTAGCATTGGGTATTGGACTCGGCTTCGGACTTTCCGGAGAAACATTGGTCGGTGTTATTCTTGTTGGCTGTGTCCCCGGAGCAATGGCCTCTAACGTGCTAACAATAGTCTCCAAAGGAAATACAAGTTACAGTGTTAGTCTGACCACGCTAGCCACAATTCTGTCACCAATCGCCGTTCCTACGATGCTGGCGATCTCCGCTTCGGTAGTTGATCAAGCCACGCGCGAGGTGATTGAAAGTGCGAGCAGCAATTCAAGCAGTGTTTATCTGGACTCGGCAATCAAACTGCTTAAGTGGGTCGTCATACCAGTCATTGCTGGATTCTCGATAGGCCGCTTACTTCCCCAATACGAGTCTCAGGCAAAAATCGTTGGATCTAATGTCGCGAATCTGGCAATCCTGCTGATCGTGGCAACCGTCGTAGGTAAGTCACGCGACCATCTGAGCATGCTTCCGATTATTGTTTTTGCCTGCCTGTTACTGCTCAACATTCTGGGATACCTCGGTGGATTCACCGGTGGTACCTTAATGAAATTAACGCATCCGATGAAACGAGCCTTAACGCTTGAAGTTGGTATGCAAAATGCCGGACTCGGCGCTACTTTAGCTACGCAACTATTTACTAGTCCGGATTCAACAGTCGCAATCGCCCCCGCCTTTTATACATTTTTCTGCATGTTTACCGGCACTATTCTGGCATGGTACTGGAGCACTAAACCAGTATCTGATGACCAGCCACAAGAGGTGTCGCAACATGAGTACGACTGAGTCTGCTCGAAAAATCATTCACGATATCCCGGAAGCAGCCGCTGAACCTGAAATTCAACGCCATAATTTTCTGATTATGGCCCTTTACCAAATCTCATTACGGTGCGGCTGGATATTCAAAACCGAGAGTATTGTCATGCCGGCATTCCTTGATGCATTAGGCGTTTCCGCCTGGGTTCGCGGCTTCCTGCCCCTGTTCAATCGTTTTGGCCAAAGCGTACCCCCGATGCTACTCTCGTCTGACGTCACCGGAACACGTTACAAGAAAACCATCGTCTCAATAACGATGGTTTTGTTTGCGGTTTGCTTCTTTACCATTGGGTTGATTTGGCATTTTTCAGCAGAGGCCTGGTGGATGCCGGCCATCTTCCTGTTGATTTATGCTTTGTTTTTTATGGTCGTTGGAGTACATAACCTCGCTGCCCGCGCCGTACAAGGAAAACTCATTCGAGCTAACCGAAGAGGCAGGTTAATGCTTTTCGGGAATGTTTTTGGAGCTATCGCATCAGTCAGCCTCGCTTACTGGCTGTTTCCAAAATGGCTGCCGGCTGAAGGCCCCCATAATTTCTTCGGTTTGTTTTCTTTTGCCGCCATGATGTTCGTTATTTCATCGTTGATTGCACTGGTTGTTATTGAACCGGAAGATCCGAAGCTTCGAGCAACCAGAAGGCTGCAAAGTGCTCTTCACGATGCGAAACGTACAATTCAGCAAGACCCACGCTTCCGACGAATCGCAATTGTAGGAGCACTCTCAAATACTTCGATCATGTTGTTTCCCCACTACCAACCGATTGCCAAAGAATACCTCAAGCTGTCACTCGACAATCTCATGCCCTGGGTGATCGCTCAAAATCTGGGAATGGCTGTCTTCAGTATGGTGTTAGGACCTGTTGCCGATATACGTGGGAATCGAACTGTTCTGAGACTGTTGCTAATCGTCATGATTGCTACACCATTGCTGACACTGTTCTTAATTAATCAACCGACTTGGGGTGGAAATTACTTTTGGATCATCTTCATCCTAGTAGGCATGACTCCGTTTTCCATCGGCATCTTATTCAACTACACACTGGAACTGACTCAAACAGAGAACCAGCCAAGATATTTGGCCACGCTGGGACTGGTCGTGGCAATTCCAGCCATTCTGTCACCACTAGTCAGTTATTCAATGGACTTTTTTAAGTCCCCTGCGCCACTGTTCATCGGAGTTTCAATCCTGTTACTCATTGCCTGGTTATTAACTTTCCGGCTGCCTGAACCGAGATTCGGCGAAACCTTACCGGAGTAGCATATCCAGATAGCCTGTAGTTATTGCATCGCCAAGGCTTAATGGTTCTGTCAACTGCATTAAGAGCACAGTTGCCTGCTCCCGAGCATCTTCATCTTCTGCAACAATAACTTCAAATTCAACAAACATCCCGAGGTCTTCAACCTGATCCAAAGCCACCTCAACAACCTGCTGCTGAAATTTAAGCGTCCCTTTTCTTCTCTGCTTAATCACACAATGCACGTACGTGAAACCAAGGATCGAAAGAAACTGTTTCATAAGATCAGCTTCGCTACCTAGATTAGTGACCTGCAACTCCAATTCCTGTCGGGTCTTGGTAACCGAGTCAATACGAGGTCCTTTGTAGGTAAACATCGCTTCTGAACCATCCAGACGAACTCGTAATGCCTCGTCTGTCACAGCGAAGTCACGCGTTGGATGGTTAAAGTAAGCGTCCTCCTGACGCACTGTATCCCCCCAGCACACCCCTAAATCTTCAAGCTGCTGAAGTAATCCTGAGTAATCGTCAACTTTGAATTTCTGTTCGACTTCGTAATTCATCCGGTTCCGGTCCTTCCGTTTCACTTAGAAGACGGCAGCAGATTGCTGGTCAATATATTTTTCAACGACTCAATGACGCTGCGATGATCATCCTCGGGGCCAATACACCCAGAAACTGCCACGCGACTAAATCCCGCATCAGCTATCTCCTGAATATTGCCCATATCAATTCCACCTATCGCAAAAGCGGGTAACGAACAATTAGATGCAACCCAGGCAAGGAACTCCGTTCCGGCAAAGTCACTGAACTCTTTTGTCGAGGATGGAAATGTGGGCCCGCAGCCAATGTAATCAGCCCCTTCCTGGACGGCTTGCTCAACCTGTTCAGGATTGTGCGTGGAAACGCCAATCAAAAACTGGTTGCCTAAAATTCGGCGGGCATCTTCAACCCTAATTTCAGTCTGTCCTAAATGCACTCCATCAGCCTTTGCTACACAGGCAATATCCAAACGGTCATTTATAATCATCAATACAGGCCGACCGGATCGTTCAATCTCTCGGTCAACAAGCTTTCTCATTTGTCTGGCTCTAGCCACTAATGATCTGTCATCAAGTTGCTTATCACGCAGTTGAAGAATATCAATACCTGACTGCAATAACGCTGAAACATGACTCTGAAAATCTGTTGTACTTTTCCCGCCAGTTACCAGACCGTAAACGGTGAGGGACTTAAAGATGCCTTTAACTGTCTGCTGAGATATGAGTAGTTTTTCCAGGTCGTAAGTCTGATACCTCAGTCGTTCAAAAGCGCCGCCTAACTCGGCAGCGATAACCTTGCTGTATTCTTCTAATGCACGCAACGATTGTTTCAGTCTTCCAAATGCTGCCAACACAACTTGTGAAACACTATCACGCTGGTATTCTGAAGACGTTGTCACACTGCGTCCCACATCTCCGGCAGAATCTCTGGCCAAGATTCGTTGCTCAAATGATATCTGCTGTGCTAAACCCTGCAGTTCATGACGCATCTGCTTGACTGTTTTAGTAAGAATTTGTTCATCAAGAATAAATCGCGTGTATTCTTCAATAGTGCGCAAAGCTTCAAAGGAGCGATTAAGGTTAGCATCAATGATCCTTAACACCGTGTTTTGCTCGTCAGGCATGAATCAGTAATTTCCGGAAGCTGGATAGAAAACAGCATTCTCATTAGTTTTGGAACAGCATTTGCAATATTTACTAGTCTAGTAACGAATTGATAGTTTGACCATTTATGGCATGCTGATTCAGTAGAAAAGTGACTGGTTTGAATTGCCCAGCCTGCCAAATTGTCAGTCTCATTCAGCTTCGTTCAAAGATGAAGACAAAAGACTTGAATGATTTGAATAAGCAAACAACTGTGGTTGTCGCAAATACTGGAAAACATCTAAAATCCAGCATTACAAGATTCGATCTCACACCCTTTTTGCTTTGAAAGGTTAAAAACGCCTGATGAGACATATGAAATGGATCACCTGTGGTTGGCCCGGATTATCCAGACTCTGGCTTGAGGGTCAGTGGACTGGATTGGCGGTTGCAGCAGGTTTTGGCGTCATTTTTAATACGGCAATCATTCTCCAGCTAAAACTTACCGGCCAGGTACACGAGAATCTGCCGACAGCAGGCGGACTACTGGCCTTAGGTTTTTGGATCGGCGGGTGTCTTGACGGTATTATCGTGACGGCGCATTTTCGTCGTCAGCAAAATTTGGGCAAAGAGCGTCATAGTGAAGTCGTCGACACAACAGAAGTATTACAGGGTAACTCAACGAATTTGGCAAAAAATGACGATCGGCAAAGGTTTGCTGATTCTTCGGACAAGGTCCAAAAAAATAACACTCCGTCGCCCCAAACAATCACGGATGACTTGTTTATCAGAGCACGAAACCAATACTTAAAGGGCAACTGGCTACAGTGTGAAATGCTGCTAGAGGATGCTCTGGAAGATTACCCGGGAGACTTAGAGTCTCGCTTACTGCTAATTTCCCTACTGCGGATCACCAAACGTTATGAACAGGCGTTGGTGGAAATAACTCAATTCCAAAAATGGGACGGGGCAGAGAAGTGGAATTTTGAGATTGCTCGGGAAGTCGAGTTGCTCGACAGAATCCTCTATGATTTGGAGAATTCTGAAATAACTCAGGCGGCTTAAATAAACAAACATGAAAAACATTGTCCCCCTGAGGGGTGGTGTGGTATCCCTGAAACTGGAAAATGTGGTTATGTTGAGTAAAGAGAAATTTTATTGCCTACCTGTAAATTTGTCAGTTTCAAAATCGGGTAAGAGACAAGAGCGAGTTTAGGAGTCACCGATGTACGAACGCTTCACAGACCGAGCGCGGAAGGTTATGCAGTTAGCAAATCAGGAAGCTCAGCGATTCAATCATGAGTACATTGGAACGGAGCATGTCCTGTTGGGGCTGGTTAAGGAAGGTAGTGGTGTTGCCGCAAACGTTCTGAAAAATCTGGACGTTGACCTTCGGAAAATCCGTCTGGAGGTTGAAAAGCTTGTTCAAAGTGGTCCTGAGATGGTAACCATGGGTAAGCTTCCTCAGACTCCTCGAGCTAAAAAGGTCATTGAGTATTCAATGGAAGAAGCTCGTAATCTCAATCACAACTATGTTGGTACTGAGCACATTCTTTTGGGTCTGCTACGTGAGCAGGAAGGTGTGGCCGCTCAGGTTCTCATGAATCTGGGTCTTAAACTTGAAGAAGTTCGCGAAGAAGTGCTTAACCTTCTGGGGCATGGTCTTGATAGCGAAGAAGGCGAGGATCGTTCACGTAGCGAATCAGGTTCGTCTGAGTCTGGTGGCAAGAGTTCCAAGTCCAAGACACCCGCCCTTGACAGCTTTGGACGCGACCTGACGGCACTGGCAAAGAACAAAACGCTGGATCCGGTGATTGGCCGTGCCAAGGAAATCGAGCGGGCAATTCAGGTGCTCTGCCGACGAACAAAAAACAATCCTGTGCTTCTGGGTGAAGCCGGTGTTGGTAAAACTGCGATCATCGAAGGATTCGCTCAGCGCGTTATCGATGGTGATGTGCCTGACCTGTTAATGGAAAAACGTATTGTCGTACTTGACTTGGCTATGATGGTCGCGGGTACCAAATACCGAGGACAATTTGAAGAGCGTATTAAGGCGGTCATGAACGAAGTGCGTCGTGCTAAAAACACGATTCTCTTCATCGACGAATTACACACCTTAGTTGGAGCTGGTGGTGCCGAAGGTGCCATCGATGCCGCCAATGTACTCAAGCCAGCATTAGCTCGCGGTGAAATCCAGTGTATTGGTGCCACCACGCTGGACGAATATCGTAAATACATCGAAAAGGACAACGCATTAGCCAGACGTTTTCAGGAAATCATCGTTAATCCTACGAACAAAGAGGAGACGATCGAAATCCTTAAAGGACTGCGTGAACGCTACGAGGAGCATCATCGTGTGAAAATAACTGATGAAGCTCTGAAAGCCGCTGTGGAAATGTCTGAGCGATATATTACGGCGCGCTGCCTGCCAGACAAAGCGATCGATGTGATTGATGAATCAGGTGCTCGGATTCGCCTGAAAACAATGACTCGTCCACCCAACCTGAAAGAAATCGACGAACAGGTTGAGCAACTCAATGACGAGAAGGAAGAAGCCGTTGCTAATCAGGACTTTGAAAAGGCTGCTTCGCTGCGGGACAAGGCCGATAAACTTCGTAAAAAGAAAGAAACTATCACACAACAATGGCGCGACAAATCCGAAGAGACACTGGGGGTCGTTGATGAAGATGTGATCGCTGAAGTGGTCTCCAAGATGACCGGTATTCCACTAACTCGGGTTTCCACGGAGGATGGAGAACGTCTGATGCAGATGGAAGATGAATTGCATCAACGTGTTGTTAGTCAGGATGCCGCTGTCTCAGCAATCTCTAAAGCCGTACGTCGTAGCCGAAGTGGTCTGAAAGACCCGCGACGCCCGACAGGGTGTTTCATTTTCGCCGGTCCCACCGGCGTTGGTAAAACATTACTGGCCAAGGCCCTGGCCGAGTATATGTTTGGCGACTCAGATGCTTTGATTCACATCGATATGAGTGAATACATGGAGAAACACAATGTCAGCCGACTGATCGGTGCCCCTCCGGGATACGTTGGCTTTGAAGAAGGCGGACAACTCACCGAAAAGATTCGCCGACGTCCATACGCTGTCGTCCTGCTTGATGAAATCGAAAAGGCTCATCCGGACATCTTTAATATGTTACTTCAGGTAATGGAAGAAGGTCGTCTGACCGACAGTTTTGGTAGAAATGTCGACTTCAGAAACGTAATTCTTATTCTGACAACCAATGCTGGCGCACAAGCCATTAAAAATGAGTCTTCATTCGGATTTCAGGCTCCTGATAATGATGCTTCTTACGAGGCAATGAAGTCGCGCGTGATGGAACAGATCGAACGGGTCTTCCGTCCTGAATTCCTCAACCGACTTGATGATACAATCATCTTCCGTCATCTGGATGTTCATGATCTGAAAGAAATCGTTGATCTGGAACTAGCCAAAGTTCGTGAACGACTCTCCGATCTGGAGATGGTTCTGGAACTGACCGATGACGCTCGTGAATTCATCGTTAATGCTGGTTCAAATACTGATTATGGTGCCCGCCCGTTACGTCGAGCGATCGAGAGTCTGATTGAAGATCCACTTTCTGAAGAATTACTAAAAGGTGAATTCACCGGGAAAAACAAAATTCTCGTGGACGCCAAATGGGATAGCGACCACGAACGGATCGAACGACTGGATTTCAAAGGCGAATTCTGCAAGGAAACCGCCGCAACTCAACAGGAAGCGGTGGCGGCCGTAACTGGTGATTCCAGTGACGATACTTCGGAAGCAGAACAGCAAGAAGAATAACCTCCTTGAACATAGGAGTGATTTGTTCACCGTTAAATTCGTTAAATACGGATTTCTTTCCTTAAGTTCTCTATCTTAACTGTCCGAAATCAATAACGTGTTCTGTGCTCAGTGCTGCGCGCCCCGATCACAAGAATTTATTCATTCCTGGAAAGAAAAGATGGCATCGGTTTCCGAATTACAAAAAATATCCGAAAACGTTGAGCAGGATAATCATCCATCACTTTACGTTGCTATTTACCAACGAATAAATCTAGCAACATTTTTTGTAGGTGACCTGACACTATTTGTGTTCCGCATCATCTCATGGGCAGCCAGAAAAAAACTAAGACCGGATACCTTTGTGAAAGCCGCTTACCAAATCGGAGTGCTTAGTCTACCGGTTGTTGGTTTAACCGGCATGTTCATTGGTATGGTGTTAGCTGTTCAAAGTTTTTTCCAATTCAGTCAAATCGGAATGGAAAGCCGTATGGGGGCTGTGATCAATCTCACGCTCGTTCGCGAGCTTGGTCCTGTTTTAGCAGCAACGATGTTAGCGGGGCGTGTAGGCAGCGCTATGGCCGCAGAACTCGGGACAATGCGAGTCACCGAACAGATCGATGCATTGAAAAGTATGGGAGTTAATCCGATCCACTTTCTTGTAGTGCCACGAGTATTTGCCGCATTATTACTGATTCCTATTCTGACCTTAATGGCAGACTTCATGGGAATCCTTGGGGGCTTCGCCTATAGTCACTACATATTACATATTGATGCCCATCAATACTTTGAATTCTCAAGACAGTACGTAACCGGTTTTGATCTATTGACGGGCATTATCAAAAGTTTATTTTTTGGTGGCTGTATTGCAATTGTGAGTTGCTACTTTGGTTTCCACAGCAAACATGGAGCTCAGGGAGTCGGCAATGCTGCCACAGCCGCTTTTGTCACAAGTTTTGTCCTTATCCTTGCAATGGATCTGATGGTCGGAATCAGCCTCGATAAACTGTACTACTACTTTCACCCAGCAGGAGCTTCATTATTCTAATGGCTACCGCTCCTAAATCTACCGTTGATTCAGATACCAACTTTTCCCCATATCTGGTGGAAACGCAACACCTCAATATGTGTTTTGGTAATAAACAGGTTTTACGAGAATTAACTGTGACGATTCGTCACGGGCAAACCGTAGCAATCATTGGCGAAAGCGGTTGCGGTAAGACCGTCTTCCTGAAAACGCTCGTCGGATTACTGAAACCCACATCGGGTTTTGTACTGTTTGACCAACACGATCTAAACGTTCTGAATGAGCATGAGCTATCTATTTTACGTAGTCGAACAGGGTTCGTATTTCAGAACTCAGCTTTGTTTGACAGTCTTACAGTAGCAGAAAATCTAATCTTCCCACTGATGCATACTGCTTCTGCATCAACAAGAACCAAACTGTCCACTGCCGATCAAATGCAGGTGGTACAGCTGGCATTACGAGAAGTGGGACTGCCCCAAACAACACTTACACAATACCCGGCTGATCTGTCAGGTGGTATGCGAAAGAGAGTTGGACTTGCAAGAGCATTGATCCTGCAGCCTGAACTGGTTCTTTATGACGAACCAACAACAGGTCTGGACCCAATTGTCAGTGACATTATCAATGAACTAATTATGCGAAGTCGGTTAAAGCATCGCATTACCAGTATTCTGGTGACTCATGACATGAAAACAGCTCGCAAAGTCGCCGATCGAATACTGATGCTCTACCCACTGCATCGTCTCAATAAACACGAATCCCAGATCATCTTCGATGGGCCTCCAAGCGAAATTGAGCAATCTACAGACCCACGCGTTCAGCAATTCATTCAAGGAGAAGCAGGTAACAGACTGCAGGAATTAGAAATCGTTTAATCCTTCAGGCACTGGCTTGAAACCAAAACAATGAATGACCAAAACTTAAAACGACGACTTGGCGGTGTGATCATTCTGGCAGTTATGATTACTCTGACACTGCTTATCATGTTCGAAGCATTTCCAAATCTGCGCACCTCAGGTTATGAGATTATGATCCAGTTTCCATCCGCGCCCGGCGTGCGAGAAAGCACTGTTGTACGTAAAAGTGGAGTTGAGATTGGTCGGGTAACCGACGTGGCATTAAAACCGGATGGCGGAGTAATCCTAACGATTGATGTGGATACTGCAGTAGTAATACGAAACCATGAAACCTGCCGCATTAAAATGGGATCACTACTGACCGGTGCCGCGATACTGGAGTTTGCTCCAAAACCTACCAACCTCATACTGGCTGAATTTGATAAAAATGGCAGTGGCATACTGGAAGCTGAGGAACAGGCTGAAAGCCTAAAGCCCGTGACATCGGGATCGATGATTAGCAATGGACTTGTCTTGGATGATCCACTCACGGTACTGGTGAATATGCAACAGAATATGTCCGAGACATTTGGTTCGATACAGGGGGCCGGTACAGGAGTTGAAGGTGCATCCGCTGAATTCAAAAAGTTAATAACCAACCTCAACAAAGCTTTTACCAACAGTGAGGCGGAACTGAAACAGGCTGTGGCACAAACCAATACGGCCATGCAAAAATTCGAGATCGCGATGGATTCACTAAACACAATTGTCGGAGATGAAGAAACCCGACAGAAATTAAAAGAGTCTGTTAATGAAATACCACTCGTACTACAACAGGCAACACTTACACTATCATCGGCTCAACAAACGATGGAATATTTTGAGAATGTTGGTAAGAAAGTGGAAACCAATCTGGATAATCTGGAAAAATTCACTCGTCCGCTTGGAGAACGGGGAGAGATGTTGGTAGAGTCGATTACGTCGAGTGTCGAGAACTTTGACAGTACTGTGTCGCAGATGAATGAACTTGTGACAACACTTAATAACGCGGAAGGCAGTCTGCATAAGATCGTTCATGACGATGATCTTTACTACAGCATCAAAAGAACAACCACTAATATCGAAGATGCGACCAAACGAATGCGGCCAATTTTGAACGATCTTCGTATCTTTTCCGATAAAATCGCGACTGACCCGCGTCAGTTAGGTGTCAGTGGGGTTTTAGATCGTCGACCGGTCGGGGCTGGGATCAAATCACCGTTGTGGTAATCGTCTCGGCTGGCTTTGCAATTGCGGTACGCGAACAGGCCTGCGATTATTTGCCGGAATGCCGGCCGGATTTGCCGGAATATTTGGGTAAGATTGTCTTAAGGATCGGGGCTGTGTTCCCGGCGGAGCAACCACACGTTGTCGAGCACGCTGTTTTAGCTCCTGTCCACGTTTAATCAACTCTTCCGTTGTGCGAATCCGCAAAGGAACCAGCTTAAACTGTAACAGACGTTCATCCCGGAATTCGCGGGTAATTAAATTCTCGGTAACAAAATCAATTCCGGGAATCTGGTACCAGGGCGGTTTGATTTCACGAAGCACCGTTACTGTCTCATATCCATCTTTTACAATTTGGATTTTGCGGGTGCCATAGTAGGTGAAGGAAGTGGAGACCGGGGTCACTCCGATTTCCTGATCATCAATGTAAACCAGTGCTCCGGGTGGAGTGGTTTTAATTGTAATACGACGTCTTACCGCTGCCTCTGTGGGATCACAATATAACATTGCAACGGTCAACAGTAGCATTAATAAGATTAATTTGCGCAACATCTTAACGTTCCCTAATACGAATTCGGGTGCCAAGTTTAACGATTAAGGGATTTATAGTCACTAGCAATGATTGCCGGTATGCTTTTTCAGGGCTTCATCGTACGTTTTCATGTAAATACGTTGTATAGTTAATTATTAATAATCAATACTAATATTCCGCCGTAGGGCCAAACTGTATGGTCAAGCACAATCACAACTGGAATGATGTTCTTACTGTTATTGAAGTAACAGATAAAGGAATGCGTCGTGCTACTAATCAGGACAGTTCAGTTGTCGTCCTGCAGAACGATGAGATGGGCTACAATCAGCGCGGGCATCTATTTGTAGTTTGTGACGGTATGGGAGCGCATGCGGCCGGTGAACTAGCCAGTGGTGATGCTGTAGAACATATTCCACATCACTATTTGGTATATCAGGAGCTATCTCCACCGGAAGCTCTTAAAAAAGCCATCATCAAAACAAACTCCGAGATTCATCGCAAAGGCGAGGAGAATCCGGATTTCCACAATATGGGTACAACTTGTAGCTCCATACTGTTATTACCTCAGGGAATCATCTGCGGTCACGTTGGAGACAGCCGGGTTTACCGACAACGTGGCAAAGTCATCGAACAACTCACATTCGACCATAGCCTGCAATGGGAGCTGAAAGCTAAAGGCGGAGATGTGGAAAATGTCCCTTCCAACGTGATTACGCGTTCTCTCGGCCCTAATGCTGAAGTCGAAGTTGATCTGGAAGGTCCCTTCCCGGTTCAGGATGGTGATGCCTATCTGATTTGTAGTGATGGGCTCAGTGGTGAAGTCAGCGATGCCGAAATCGGTACTGCGATGGCTTTGCTTGCTCCGGAAGAGGCGGCTCAGTTTTTACTGGATCTGGCAAATCTTCGTGGTGGACCCGATAACATCACCATCATCATTGTCAAAGTACATGGACAACAGTATGTCACTGATCTGCAGACGGCAGAGCCATTGGTTATTGGTAAAAGCACTCAACCGGCTAAACCACTACATCCAACAGTTCTCGTTACAAGTATCGTGCTGGGACTGGCCGGACTCTTAATGTTATTAATCAATCCAATTATCGGCTTTGGAGCTCTGACAGGCGGAATCGTTACGGCGTTAGTTGGTCTTGCTTTGGGAAGAAACGGAGTTGAAACCGGTCAAACTTTAAACCCCGATTTCCGTTTTGGTAATGGACCGCACAATAAATTTGAATGCCTCCCCAATCAACAAATCATGCAATCACTAGGCCAAACAGCAAATGAAATTAGAAAACTGGCTCAACAGCACCCTAATAAATTCAATTGGGGTCCATTTGATGAAGCATTTGTTGAGAGTACCGAGCAGATTCAAAGTGGAAAATTTGCGGAGGCGTTCGCGAACATATCTAAAGCAATCACTTATATCATGAATGAATTTCGTAAATAGGTGACACAGTATTCTCTGTTCCCTCAGTTTCCGTAACATGTTACATTTTCGATGCATTTTTGTAACTTTTACAAATCATCGGAGAGATCTGTTTGGGACTCATTGCTCGATATATCGGTTGGGAGTTGATTAAAGCATTCTTGCTGACTCTCATTGGGTTAACAATCCTGTTGTTGATTATCCTACTGACGCAACGCGCCATTCAGGAAGGTCTGGGCCCGGTACCGGTATTACGTCTGATTCCATACCTTCTTCCGGATGTGTTCCGTATGGCCATTCCGGCTACAATGCTTTTAGCAACGTGTCTGGTCTATGGCCGCATGTCTGGTGCGAATGAAATTGTCGCCCTTAAAGCTAATGGTATTTCACCTTTAGTTGCCCTCTGGCCTGCCATTATTCTCTCCTTTGTCGTCTCTCTGGTTTCAGTATGGCTCAATGATGTGGCTGTAACATGGGGCCGTCGGGGTATCGACCGGGTCGTCTTACAAAGCTTCGAAGATATCGCCTATGGGATGCTTCGAACACAACGAGCATTTTCAACTTCCTCCCTATCCATACATGTCAAAGATGTAGAAGGAGAAACACTTATTCGACCGACGATTTCGCTTCATAACAATGAAAACTCACCACCAGTCACATTAGTGGCACAGCGAGCTCACCTCAACCTTAACACCGACAACAACCAATTAAGAATCGTATTGCAGGACACACAATTTGACGTTGGCTCGGATTTTTACGGTGAATGGCCTGAACAATTCGAATATGAACTGCCTTTAACATCTCTCGCCGGAACCAACGGTTCAACAAACAGTCCGTCCGACACAGCATTAAGGGAAATTGCCTCGAGAATTGAAAGTCAGAACACGACCATCAGGGAATTAAAACAATCGCTGGCTGCCCGGGCGGGCCTGCAGTTATTAACCGGAGATTTAATGGAGCTTACCGGTAAAAGCTGGAAAAAAAACACTCACGAACTAAACAGCGCTCATTTCACTTTAAATCGTTATGAGGCCGAGCCATACAGACGATGGGCCAACGGTTTCTGCTGTCTGGCATTTGTTTTGATTGGCGCGACGTATGCAATCAGAAAACGCGTTGCTGACTTCTGGACATGCTTTGCTACCGTCTTCTTCCCCATCGTGGTCTTGTACTATCCGTTTTTCCAACTCGGTGTAAATCAGGCCAAAAGCGGTGATTTGCCTCCTTACACTGTTTGGATGGGCAATATTGTCTTCTTCATGGTTGGACTATGGATGATTCGAAAGATGATTCGGAAATAATGAGGATTGCACTATGAGATGGACAATTCGAAATAAAGTTATCATCTGCCTTGGCCTCTTGATGACCATTATTGGGACATTAGCATTCAGTGGATTTCAGGGCGTCTACTCGTACCGCCGCCTGGCTCGCAGTATCAGTAAACGAGCTGAAGAACTACCACTGGCTGAAGACCTGCGTAATCATGCGGATAACCTGCAAATCGTTCTTGAAAATTATAAGAACGATCCCGCTGACGATCAGCAAGATACTGTCGACCAGCTTTTTGAACACATGAAGCTGCTTTCTACGAGCATCGATGCATATGAAAACGAATTACACGATGCAGAGGATAGCGATCTATCAATTAATGACACCCAGCGGGAATCGGAAATCGTTCACGAGATCCGTACTGAACTTGTCACGGTGCGGGCAATGCTGCAGGAACCTAACGCATTAGGTTCGCAACTCTCATTCAAAGCTATTCATGGTTCGATGGCAATCCTGACCCAGAAGTCCGATTTAGTACCCAGAATTCTTCAGCAGCGTATGGGATCATTTGTTGATGAAGTTCGCATGGAGTATCGAACCTGGATCGTGATAACCTGGATTACAACCATTACCGCCACTGCTCTATTGGTACAACTGATCCGACTCGGCCACGCCTGGATTCTGAAACCCTTCAATAAGCTTATCTCGGGAAGTCGACGTGTCGCTCAGGGCGATCTTGAGTTTCAGATTCAAACTGACACCGATGACGACATGGCTGAATTGGCCGATGCCATGAACAATATGACTCGTAACTTCCGTCTAATTAGAAATGATCTGGACGAACAGGTAAAAATCAGGACAAAGGAAGCTATTCGCAGTGAACAGTTAGCCAGCGTTGGTTTTCTGGCAGCCGGGGTTTCTCATGAAATCAACAATCCTCTGGCTTCGATCGCAATGTGTGCGGAATCTCTGGAATCACGTATCACAGAATTTGCCGGCTTGGCCAATATCCCGGCAGAATCAGACAATCTAAACGTAATCGTCAAATACCTTCAACGTATTCAACACGAAGCATTCCGTTGCAAAGGAATCACGGAACGACTTCTGGACTTCTCGCGTGTTGGTGAAACACAGCGTCAAAGAACCCCTATCCAACCCATCATCGAAGATACACTTGAACTAATCAAACACGTCGGAAAATATAAAGACAAATCAGTTCAATTCGAGTGCGAACGAGGGGGCATCGTTGCTGTTGTCCATGCTCAGGAGATAAAGCAAGTGATGTTAAATCTAATCACCAATGCTCTCGACAGTCTCGATGACTCGGGACTGGTTAGTGTCACGCTTGGTGGAGATACCAGAGAATGTCGTATCACTATCACTGACGATGGTTGTGGTATGACTGCCGAAGTTTTACAACAGCTTTTCCAGCCTTTCTTTACGCAACGTCGCGATGGGCGGGGAACAGGACTAGGGCTTTCTATTACTTATCGAATCGTCAGCGAACACGGTGGTACGATATCGGCAACCAGTGACGGTCCAGGCAAGGGATCCCAGTTTGTCGTCACACTTCCCCTTCATGAACTTAATCAGGAAAACATTCTCCATGACGGCCAACAAAACCAAGTCGCCTAAAGGCTTGCACGTTCTCTTTGCAGATGATGAAGAATCGTTGCAGGAACTGATTAACTTTGAATTACCTCGTATGGGTCACTCGGTCACCGTATGTCCCAATGGAGAAACGGCTCTGGCTGCACTACAACAGGATCACTATGACTGTCTAATCACTGATCTCGATATGCCGGGCATGTCCGGAATTGACTTGCTTGGCAAGGCGCGTGAACTTTCTGACGAGATCGAATGCGTCGTACTGACCGGCAAGAGCACTGTTGAATCAGCAGTCGCCGCATTACGTTACGGTGCATTTGATTATCTCACCAAACCGTGCAAGCTAATTGAAATTGAAGCCCTGCTGCAGCGCATCCAAAACAAACAACGGCTCGCTCGGAAAATTAAAGCAGTCAGCCATCAATTACAGCGCGCCGAAGGGAACAGCCAGCTCATCGGAAACAACGTACTGATGCAACAGGTAAAGAAACTTATTAACCGAGTGGCGCCTACAACGTCGACGGTATTGATTCGTGGAGAAACGGGTACCGGGAAAGAGCTAGTAGCCCGTGAAATACACAATCAAAGTGATCGCGCTGATCAACCCTTCGTCGCAGTCAATTGTGGTGCGTTGCCGGAAAACCTTATCGAAAGTGAGTTATTTGGACATTGCAAAGGCGCTTTCACAGGTGCTGATACTCAGCGCAGCGGCCTCTTTGAAATGGCAAATCACGGCACCATTATGCTGGATGAAATTGGCGAGTTGCCCAAGAGTGTGCAGGCGATTCTTTTACGCGTTCTCGAGAGCGGTGAGATTCGGCGGGTTGGCGACAACCAGACTTTTCACGTCGATGTTCGAGTTGTTTGTGCTACCCATCGCAATCTGGAGGAGATGGTGCAAATCGGGGAATTCCGCGAAGACCTGCTGTTCCGCATCAATCCATTTGAAATCGAAATCCCTGCGTTACGACAACGTCGTGATGATATCCCGCTATTGGCAACTCATCTCTATAAACGTAAAGATGGTGTCGGAGATAACTCCAAGAACGATGAGAACCCTGGACGGGACGTCGAAAGAGTGTTTACAGATGATGCAATTACCGCACTCGAGTCTGCCCAATGGAAAGGGAACGTTCGCGAACTTGCCAATGTTATCGAACACGCGTCGATCCTGTGCGATGCACTCCCAATCGATATTCAGCATTTACCACAAAGAATTAACGGCTCTGTAGCGAATACACCACTAGTGTTGCCAACGGATACTGAAGTACTTGTCGGCAAAACATTACGAGAGCTTGAAATGTGGGCAATCAGCGAAGCTCTAAAACATCATGATGGAAATAAGCCCGACGCTGCAAAAGAACTAGGGGTGTCCCTCAAGACACTCTACAACAAACTTAACAATCAGCTCGACAAATCTGCCTAGTTGGTTAAACCCGACGGATCACTCCAACTACGACACCCAGAACACTGGCGTGAGAAACATAAATCGGCTGCATCGTTGAATTGGCAGGCTGAAGGCGTATGCGGTTTTTCTCAGGATACCAGTACTTCAACGTGGCTTCACCTTCATCGGTTTGAGCAACAACCATTTCACCATCGTTAGCATTAGTTTGTTTTTTTACCACGACATAGTCACCATCTGAGATATGAGCCTCGATCATCGAGTCGCCGTTGACTTGTAATACAAATTGTTCGTTGCCGTTAAACATATGACTAAAATCAATACGGTCACTCTGTTCAAATGCAAGATTAGTTGGGCCGGCTGCGACAACTCCAACCAATGGAAGGCCTCGCTGTTCTTCTAACGCCTCTGGCGTAAGCTCGATAGCACGGGACTTATTCCTATCGCGCAGGATTAAACCTTTCTTTTCCAATGCTCGTAAATGCCCCATGACACCATTAGGGGACTTAATACCAAACACATCGGCAATTTCCCGCACGGTCGGTCCATAACCACGGTCCAGAATCTTATCTCGAATAAATTCATAAACTGAAAGCTGACGGGCAGTAAGTGTATCTGTCGCGGCCATCCTGAGCTGCACTCCATTTCGCTAAGGCAAAGCAATAATCCAATGTTATCAACATCGGCATTATAGTGCACACTTGTACACTTATGGTAGGTGAATTATAAAAAAACACCACTAAGGATCAGCGATCTCTTGCGGTGTTTTTATTTTTCAACTTTTGGGCACGGAGAATCCTAGTCTTCAACACTAAAGGCATGAACTGTGACATGATGATATTTCTGACCAGGTTTCAAAATCGTTGTTGGAAACGATTTGATATTTGGTGAGTTTGGATAGTGTTGAGTTTCAAGGCAGAACAGAGTTTGATAATCATTTCCCCCACTACTCTCATCGCCGGACAGGAAATTACCTGAATAGAATTGAAGACCAATCTGATCTGTGTAGATTTTCATCACACGACCTGATTTTGGTTCTTTTACGGTCGCTGCCAGTGCCATTTTCCCTTTTTGGTTACGTAATGAAAAGCAGTGATCATACCCGTTTGGATCCAACGTATTCTCCTCGATCCGCAGGCCAATCTTGTGGAACTTTCTAAAATCTAATGGAGTACCTGCTACATCATTAAATTTCCCCGTTGGGATGAGACCCGCATCCACATCCAAAGATTTGTCTGCTTCCACTTTCAATAGATGATTGTGAATCGTTCCGCTACCAACACCGCCAAGATTCCAGTAATTATGATTCGTTAGATTTACCGGAGTCGCTGCATCGGTTTCTGCCTGCAGTTGCACAACCAGTTCATTCTTATTTGTAAGCAGGTAGGTTGCTTTGATAGCCAGATTCCCCGGATAACCTTCTTCACCGTCTTCACTAAGGTAGCTGAATTCTACGCCTTTCGCGCCGGCTCGTTTTACAGGCGTACCTGTCCAGACGACTTTATCGTATCCTTTCTCTCCACCATGCAAATGATGATCGCCATCGTTCTGAGCCAGAGTATATTGCTTTTTGCCAATCGAAAATTTACCGTTGGCGATACGGTTACAAAAACGACCAACCGTTGAACCAAAGTATGGATGACCGGCAAGATAACTATCCAGATTATCAAACCCGGCATTAATGTTAGTCAATTTACCCTTGCGATCAGGTGTTTCGACTGATACTACAATAGCTCCGTAATTAGTCATTTTGACCGTCAGGCCGTTCTTATTACTGAACGTATACAAACTAATTTCCTGACCATCCGGAGTTTTACCCCAGTTCTCCACTTCAACTCCGGATTTGTCTGCAGCATTCAGAAACCCTGTTACAGGTAAAATCAGAAAGGCTGCCAACCTTAACAAACGTGAACTATGACGCATCAATCTTCTCCTCGATACACAATGTCTTGATCGGGACAACAAAAAAATCCCGTTGATGTTTATTCATTAGCTCTCATTATCGGTAGCAAGCCCGACGGAATCAATCCTCTATCCATGCGCATCTCTATCACAACTTGGAGGAATAAAAAAGAAAGAGAGTAGATCGCTCTGAATTAAAGGAGACTCTCAAGCAAAAGTCGCATTTTTCGCATTTCAGCCGAGTGCTCAATACCAGGCACCTCGACAACATCCACACATAGTGCACGGCGATATCCAAGAGCATTTAATTGCGAAATAACTTTACCGTAATCGACTTCACCCTGACCAACTTTTACCTGAAACTCGCTGGAACTCGTGTCGCGCAAGTACACATGACCAACATAAGGCTGAATCTTGTCAGTATCCTTGCCGGCATCCGGACCACAGATGTAAATGCTTGGATCGAATGCCAAGCCCAGATTGTCGACATTATCACAGAGGACCTTAATCGTATCCGGGTCCGACGCCTGTCGGCCACTCTGATTTCGAATGCAGACTTTGGCACCGTAGTCATCAGCGATCTCGACTAGACGACGCAGGTGTTCAACCTCTTCGTTAAATGGAGTTCCCAATACTGCAGAAGGGACATTCAGTGTCACGACTTTGGAGATTCGTGCAAGTTCACAAATGGCTTCAAACTGCTGATAATGCTCATCTCCGGTAAGACCAATTTCAACATAAAAACTGGTTACTTCCAAACGATGAGATTTGCGGAGAATCTCATGAGCCTGATTACGGTCACGAGCCACATCCGCTGCAGTGATGTGGTTACTATCATCCGTAATCGCAATTTCTACAGCGGTATATTCCAAATCCGCAATTCGCTGTAACGCGTCACTCAGAGATAATTCTGAAAAACTAGCTGTATTCGCGGCTACGATCAAAATGGCGCTCCTTCTCCGTAGTTCAGTACACATCGGGCATTATTGAATTTTCATTAACATTCTGCCATAGAATACGATTTCAACTCGGTTGAAGACAACACCGAAGCACAAGGTTCTATAAGTTTTCATGCGTTTTCATACAGTTTTCACCTATTTGACCCAATCACTTCCTCTGACGTAACTGTTTACTCGGACGACCGCTCTTCCGGGACCAGCATTCGCCTGATGACCTGCGGCATACGGTATTGAAAATAGAATCGACGCAGCATTGGAATTACGTTGGCAGGCAGCTGACGATCAAGAATTTCACGATCTTCCGGAGACATCTTATTCTTGTAGAAATCCAGCAACTCATCGTCTGAAATGCCCTGCATACTCTGAGCCACAAAATAATAATATCCCCAACGAAGAACTAATTGCAGTCGTTGTTGGTCCGATTCTGCGGAAGCATATAAAAACTGAGCTGTTTCCGAAAGTGAGCCCATCAGCTTCGTGACATCCGTTTCCCAGTCTCCAAACCATTCATGCCACTTTGAATCTCCTTGTTCCCGAAGAAGGAAAGCAACAATAACTGTGCTACGTTGTCTGGGGTCCTTCGTCTGTTTGATAATAGATTGAGCCACCTCGTCCTCAATAGACTTAGCTAGCTGTGTCAAATTTTCGTTTTGAACATCCAACCATCCTTCATACCACTGCCCAACCTGGAGCAGATCGTTATGTTTTAGATTGGTATCAAGCAATTCTTTGAACCGTTGTTCTTTTTGCTGCTTCACCAATTGCACCACTTCCTGCAAACGCTGATCAAGTGGTAGTGCCAAAATACGATTCCGCTGGTCTGTCTCTAAATTCAGCAGCCACACCGTATAGGCCTCCATTACTGAACGTAGGCGTTGTTGATTTGGTGATGCATTTAGCTTCACATTGAAATCTCGATACTCCGCTTTCTTCTCTTCACTAAGCTGATTGAACCTGACCTTCTTTTGCTGCAATTCGTTTCGCTCTTTTGGAGCCAACTCCTGCAGTTCTTCAACAGTCTTGGGCAACGGCTGGTGAGCAAAAATCGCCGGTAGGCTGATCCATACCAAAGTAACTCCCAGAAGCGGGAGTAGGTTCGATTTATTCTTCATCCGACAGCTCCTCAACATCAAAAACACCGGACTGCTCTAAGTCCTTCAGAAACTGTATATCCTCGGTCAACCGATATTGATCAAACTCGGAAATCACTTCCACATCATTGAGTAGCTGACGATGCTCTCTACCGAAGAACCAGTCACCTAAAAAGAACCCAACGATGGTGACAGCGATGGTGATAGCGACTCGGTTAATAAGAGTCTTTTGTTTTCCTGACCGTGACCACTGCTGTGTTTCTTCCAGATCCTGCCGTGCACTCAAGGCAACAAATTCCACCGTGCTGCGTGTAAAGCCTTCATCACGATTTGCATGTGGAAGTTCATCTAACAGATCCCAGGCCTGTTGCAACTGTTGCAGACGCAGACGATATTCGGGATCATCGCTCAACCTGTGTTCCACCAGACGACAGGTTTCTTCATCCAGTTCACCGTCTAGGTATGCCACTAACTGCTGACTGTCCTGATCGGAAAAATCCGTTTCGGGTAAGCCGCTATTCTGCAAATCATCATCAAATTCTGGCATTACTCTCACTCCTCACCCTGTTTTTGCTGACGATCAGCATTGTTATCCAACAATTCTCCAACGGACTCCGGTAATACGCCATCCTGAATATATGGCGATAAGATATCTTTAAGATTAACTCGGGCCCGGGAAAGCAGGCTCTTAATCGCCGAAACACTTAGTTCCATCGCGTCGGCAATCTCTTCGTAACTCATGCCTTCAAACTTCGAAAGCAAGAGCGCCATACGCTGGCGTTCATTAAGAGACTCCATAGCGGCGCGTACAATCTGAGCTCGTTCCACTTTATCTAATTGACGAGTCGGCATAAGTCCGCTTGCTTCTTTTACCATGTGAGTAAGAGGCTGTGAGGATAAATCAGCATCCGAGACAGCTACAACATTCACTTCCTTCCGTCTGGCCAGACTTCGCCTGGCATTGCTGGCAACATTATGCGCAATTCGGTAGAGCCAGGTGGAAAACCTTGAACCGGCTGTATAACGTTTACGAGCCCGATAGATTCGCAGAAATACCTCCTGAGCCAAATCTTCCGCCATACTTCGACGGCCGACCATGTTTTCAAAAATTGAAACAAGACGCACCTGATAACGTGATACGAGTTCTTCAAACGCTGCTGCATTATCCTCGCGCACCTGAAGCATCAGCCGGACATCCGGATCCAACTCAGCATAGTCGACAGTGGAAGCTTTAGGCTTATTCAAATTCACGCACCAGTGCCAAGAAATATAAGTAATCGGAATTCAGTTTAATTAAATACAATAGAGAAACAAAAGCAGGATTCTGTAACGAAGTAAGATAAAGTACTTGATCCTATTTATAATTTTTGCTGTCGTTTCTTTTCATCCATGTATTTTTTTCGCAGTGATGAATATTCCTTTCGATCAGGAAGTTCAGCATTATTCTTACCCGATGGGCTGGCCTGTTCAAACAACCGCTGTAGAAACGGACGACACCAGCCACATCCGGTGCCCGCACCGAAGCATTCGCTGATTTGCGATGCACGACGCGGCTTTTCTATTCTTATATAATTCATGACTTTACGTTTGGTAATATGAAAGCAGAGGCATAGATTGTCATCCGGTTGCATTAGATTACACCTCAAATCCGAGAGCGATCGCCAAACCAATATCACAGGCAGTTAAGTATTCTTTTAGATTCAGTGTTTCAGTCACCATATGCGCATTCAATTGGCCACATCCCATTGAAACGGTTGGCACACCGTGTTTGGTAATCCAGTTGGCATCTAGTCCGCCGTCTGCGATGGCTGGTAAAGGCTCGTGATTCAACGATTTAATAACCGCAGAAGCAATTTTCACACATGGTTCTTTCGGGCCAAGCTTAAACGAATCATAATCCAGAAAACCTTCAATCTCAATGCTGCCATATTCACCCTGAACGCTTTTAACTTTCTTTACCGCACGTTCAAAAGCACTCTCAATTTCCCGAACAATTCGTTTCCTGAAGTTGGGATTGTGGCTTCTTGCTTCCGCCCGGACATAAACGTGATCCGTCACAACGTTAGTAGCATCTCCCCCCTGCACAATACCAACATTGGACGTTCCTGTTTGCTTTCCTTTTTTAATCGCTCCATGCCAACCCTGCTGTTGCAGATCCGCGATCGCCAGCGATGTAATTGCAATCGCGCTAACTCCACGTTCCGGACACACTCCGGCATGTGACGCAATTCCTTTCACGTTGATTGTCATGCGATATCCACCTGTAGCTCCAATAGTCATTTTAACTGGGGAGCCACCATCCCAGTTAAACGCAAGTTCAGGATTTCCAAACAGGCTAATTGTTGCATGACGCGAACCTTGCAGACCGACCTCTTCCTGAACAAACCATGTGAAAGTCAGAGGAGGATGAGCAAGACCACTTCGCAGGATTTCCAGAGCCGTTGATAGAACGACACCACAACCCGCCCGATTATCTGCTCCTAATCCTGTCTGCTTATCAATAGATGTAACCTTCATTCCAACCCGTTTAGGACGACAGCCCTCACAAATCGGGACTGTATCCATATGAGCACTTAACATACGTCGGGGAGCTTTATAAGTACCCGGCAACTTAAACACAAGATTACCAACGTTGCCCCTGATACGTGTTCTACGATGAGCTGTATCGTGACGAATCGCCTTGGGGTCTGCTCCCGCATAAATCAACTGTTCGCGAATATACTCCGCAATCTCCAACTCTTCACCACTTTTACCCGGAATCGCCATCATCTCAATCACCTGTTTGATGAGATTCTCCTGTTGCTTCTTGCTTCTCTTGGGAATCCGGGTCTCTACCACAATTTAATGCCTTTTGAATTAATGCTGCGTCGATTACAAAGATGTACTGCTATTTCATTTTACGAAGATTACGTGGATGTTGCTTTAAGGCTGATATTAATGAAGTTTTTTATTGCCGGAATCATGCAGGGATCTCTTATTGATCCCTCACTACACACACAAAACTACAGAACATTGTTAGCACAATGGATTAACGACGTTTTTGAAGATGCCGAAGTTTATGACCCCCTAGCCGGACATAATGATTCTATCGATTACGACGAAACAACGGGCAAGCAAACGTTTTATAATCACAACCACATGTGCGGTCACGAAATTGATGTTCTGATCGCATATGCTCCCGAAGCATCTATGGGTACGGCGATTGAAATGTGGGAAGCCTATAGAAATCGAAAAATTGTCATCACCATCAGTCCTATGGCGCACAATTGGGTAGTTAAGTTCTGTAGTCATATGATTTTAGATTCGTTGAATTGTTTTCAAGCAGCCCTGCAGAACAACTCAATTCAACAACTTATCTCCCAACACAATCCACAGGTGGATCCTCTGGAAGTTTAGAGTAACCGTGATTCATATCCTCGACCCCGATAAATCGTTAAACGACTGGTTAGCTGAGCGGCTATTTCCTGCTTATCGGGCCAAACAAATACGACGTTGGTTGTATCAGGGGCGTGCCGGATCATTTGCCGATATGAATAATCTACCTAAACTACTTCTTGACCAAATCGACAACGACTTTACTCTCTGGACTACCAAAATCAGGAGTCATCAAAAATCCAAGGATGGTACAGAAAAACTACTGCTCGAATTATCTGATGGTGGCAAGATCGAATGTGTTCTTTTAAGAGAAGAAAACCGTCGTACGATCTGTATCAGTAGTCAGGTTGGATGTGCAATGGGCTGCGTTTTCTGCGCCAGCGGACTAGATGGTGTTGATCGAAACTTAACATCCGGTGAAATAATCGAGCAGATGCTACGCTTACAACGACTGCTACCGGAAAATGAGCGATTAAGCCATATCGTTGTTATGGGGATGGGCGAACCGTTAGCAAATCTTGATCGCCTGCTACCCGCTTTAGATCTGGCAAGTGCTAAAGACGGTTTGGGAATCAGCGGCAGACGTATTACGATTTCCACCGTTGGACTGCCTAAAGCAATCGACCGCCTGGCAAATCTTAACAGCAGGTATCACCTGGCTGTTTCACTACATGCTCCCAATGACCAACTTCGGGATCAGGTCGTACCTGTGAATTCGAATATCGGCATTGATAAGATCATCGAAGCCGCTGACCATTATTTTGATGTCTCCAGCCGTCGGTTGACATTTGAATACGTGTTACTTGCAGACATCAATGACCAACCTGAACATGCTCGCCAACTCGCCAAACTACTAAAGTCCAAAAATATACTACTTAACGTTATTCCCTACAATCCAGTACCTGGATTACCATACCGAACACCCTCATCTAAGGCCATCAGTGAATTTAGGACTATCTTGCTTAAATCTAATATCAATGTTCAGTTCCGGCAGCGAAAAGGGGACGACATCGATGCAGCCTGTGGCCAATTACGTCGTAAAAAAGTTAAATTACACGAGATTCAGCCTGTCAATTAGACAAATGATGATATAACAGGCCATCTGACTTTGATTTTTATCATAATAATTCGCTATGATAAAGCCTTGTTAATGACAGGTTTGTGGTGAAAAACAGCAGAGATCTGCCCTAATACCTATCGAAAGGTAGGTTCTTCGTACCTCCATCGGTAAGAATCCAATGGCTAAAAAGAAGGCTGTCAAAAAGAAAGCGGCCAAAAAAAAAGTAGCTAAAAAAGCCGCTCCTAAAAAGAAAGCTCCTAAAAAGAAAGCTGCTAAAAAGAAAGCTGCTAAAAAGAAAGCTCCTAAAAAGAAAGCTGCCGTCAAAGACGTGGGAGCGGTTGCACCAAAAAAACGTACTCGAAGAAAGCGTAAGCAAACAATAAAGAAGCTGTTTTGGGTCGTCTTCAGCTCAACTATGAAACCTGTAGCTAAATTCGAATTTCATGAAAAAAAAGAGGCTCTGGCTAAAGTCGAGTCTCTCAGCAAAAAATCTCCTCACTTCCTGCAAAAACGGAAGGAAGAGATCGAGGTTCAGGACGAGCAAACTTAACAAAGTTTACTCCCATTGAAAAAAACGCGGCGATCAAAACTGATCGCCGCGTTTTTTAATGTCTAAGATAAAAACTATTCAGCTGCCGCTTCAGCTTCACCTTCAATTGCGATGGCGAAAATGTGAGTCTTGTTTGCAATAAACAGGGTCCCATTAGCAACAATTGGAGTTGAATAGACTGAGTTACCCATATTGATCTCTTCAATTGGATCTTTAGCATCCTTGTTCAACTCAAAAATAGCGATATCACCGTCTTCGTCTCCGATGTAAACGTGTCCATCAACAATCAAAGGAGAGCCCCATGCTGCTGCAAACATATCATACGTAAAATATACTTCACCGGTTTCAGCATTCAGACAATGAAACAAACCGCTAAAATCAGAGATATATAACAAGTCATTCTTGATACAAACAGTTCCGCAACTGCGGTGCATCTGTTCTTCAAAGCTGATATCTCCATCGCCATCTGCATCATTCACACTGTAGTGCCAGACAACGGCTGAGTTTTCATTATCACGAGCTACCTGACCGTCTTCTTCGATAACAGCCTGTAATCGTTGATGGTCAATTTCTTCACCGGTTTCAACATCGACAGCAAGTTCAGGACTGACATTTCCACGTTTAGACGGATCAATACACCATAAGTGACCTTCACCTTCACCATGCTCTGGGTCCTGACCCACGGCGACATAGACGTGACCGTCATAAATTACCGGAGTCGCGATGATATTATTACGGGTACCGCGTCCACCAAGAATCCATTTACTTGTTTTTGGATTGGCATCAAATTTCCATAACAATTCCGGAGCACCGTTGGTACCTTTGTCTGCCTTGAAACTGTAAACCCAACCGTCACCACCAGCAAAAATTGCCTGAGGTACACCATCAAGAAGTCCCACGGCCGGAGACGACCACTGCCCATGAAGAATATTGTCAAATGGTGATTTATCGGTCCAGTAAACTTCACCCGTATTTTTATCCATCGCGATAAAACTAGGGGCATCTGGAGAGGGCAGGTTGATATGCGACTCATCGAGACCATTAGAAGTATTAATAAACAACAGGTCCCCAAGCGCAGTAATCGAACAGGAACACATATTATGCTGTGATACTTCGAGGTTACCCATCATGTCATATTCCCAAAGCGTATCTGCTTCTTCGGTATCAGTTGGAGTAACAATTTTGAAGACACTTAGTTTTGGGCCCATAATTTGAGCAATTACGGTACGATCTTCATCACCAATTTTGGCAGTGACCGTCCACTTCTTACCAGCGGTATCTGTTGCAACACTAACTTCTTCAGGAAGTTCGAATCCGGCTTTAGCTGCCGCTGCCCGTAATGTCTCGTTCACATTACCTTCACCTAACGCTGCTACTGCAGGCGCAACCAAATCTACTGCCGGATCTTCATTGACCCTAATATCAAATAAACGAGCACGCTGATTAATAACTTCCCCATCGTCTGTGCCATCGTGGTAACCATCGGCATCAACACAAACAACTACACCACGGCTCGAAACAAACCAAATACGATCACCTTCAGCATAAGGAGCACTACAAATACCCTGAAGTGGCCAGTCATGCACGCGGCCAGTAGGCAGTTTTTCGCTGGAGTGTTGCCAGAGAAATTCACCGGTTTGTTCATCAAAACAAAGCAGAACTCCAAGGTCTGTTGCTGATGAATAACGAGCAAGATAGCCACCACTATTGTTAGTTCCAACAAGTACTTTACCGCTTGCGACAACAGGATTACCATAAGTCTGGCTTCCAACAGCAGAAACCCATTTAATATTCTCCTGACCGGACCACTGACCTGTCTCGCGGTCTCGGCGGCCTACATTCCAACTGGTCGGAATCCCGATATCTTCAGGAGTATTATTTCGGTAGGAGGTTCCACCCCATTGGCCCCAATCACCGGCAACAACCACGGGGTTACCGTTCTCATCCAGTTTGAAATTGAACAGATCAGCCGGGTTGGATGCTGTTTCTTCTGAGGGTTGATCTGCAGGATCTCCTTCTGGATCAACTTCCGATTCTGGCGTGCTTTCGGTCGATTCACTCTGAATGTCGCCGGAGCTTTCCTTTTTCTCTGAACAGCCAGAAATAGTTGCTACGGTGAACAAACCCAGCAAAAAGCAAAGGGTTAGTAATCCGATAACTCTTGCATTTTTCATTATCAATTCTCCGGTCCGGAATTTCTACCGAGTTGAACGGGACCTCAATCTAATCAACTCGTGAGTTTCTTTATTGGCTCTTAATTTGTATTAGTTATTAGCCGTAACGGTAATGTTATCTAGATAAATTTCTGCATCTTTGGCATTACCGTATAGTCCCGGACTGCCCTGAGTCACTGGTACATCATCGATTGCTTCCAGCATCCAGTCAGCCGGCTCCGGCGAACCTTTCTCCCAAACTTTTGCCCGTAAGACAGCTTTACCATCTTCCACAGCCACACGAAATTGCATGGTGTACCATTGGTCTTCTTTCCAGGCAAAGTCCAATGTCCTTGCCATACGTTCCTGAGGCACCCAGGTGCGAATTTGTAATCTCTGACTTTCACCCTGCATATCAAGACAATAGCCCTGACCGGTTAAACCAATATCAGGCATCTTATCATTATTACGAGCGCCTTTAACATCTGCTTGAATTGTGTAATTAGATAAATCTGAATGTCCCATCCAGGAACGACTTCGTGTTCCCTTGGGAATCGTAGTAATTTTGACCATCGCATTACTACCGTCCACTTCACGAATAACATGGCGATAGCGAGCACCGACCCATGTAATTGGAGGCGCTGTCAAATCATCAAAATTAAAACTCCAAGGAAGGTCCGGTACGATTCGAATACGAGCTCGACCTGACAACTCTCCGGCCGTCGCTGTAACATAAGCAGCGACATGAGCAACATCAGCCGATGACTGGAATGTACTACCCTCCAAAGTACCGTATGCATCCACGGAAAGCTGAGCATCCTTCGCCGGACCGATGAGTTGACCGGCGGCGTTGTAAAGCAGGACTTTATATTCCTGCGATTGGCCCGGACGAATCAAAGCGTCGGCAGGTACAACCTGAACGTGAGTGGCAGCCATATCGTCCGAGGAGGCTTCTTCCGGCTGTAACACTGATTCAGCAACAGCTGACGTCTTTTCTACATCTTCCACGCAGTACAAACCGCCGCTGGTTGCAAAATACAGGCGCCCATGAGAAACAACCGGCGAAGCGGCCATTGTTTCACTGTTTGGCAGTCGACCGCTGGCCAACTTGACTAATCCATCGTCTTCATGCGTCTGGAAAATAGCCCAGTTACCGGAATTTCCTACAGCATAAATCTTTCCATCCGCATAAAGTGGACTACCACGCATCACTCGACCAAGAGCCTGTTTACGTCCAATCTGGTCACCTGTTTGCAGATCATAAACATAAACCTTAGCTCGGTCATCAAAACAGTACAGTCGATTATCAATCGCAATTGGTGATGACTTACCCATCATAACTTCTTCATATTTCCAAAGTTCATGCGACTTGGTCACATCCCCCGTACCGGTAGCATCAATCCCCACAACGGCGCCCATCGACGTACCGACAACATTCTCTTCACTATGACCGCTGAATACTTTATCACCCACCACAAGCGGAGATACATTCAATCCGCGACGGGAGAACTTGTATTGCCAAATGTGATTCCCCGTGCGGGGTTGTATTGCCCAAACAGCTCCGTCTCCCGAACCAAACACGAGAGATCTCTGGCCAGCCAGTGCGGTTACCGTTGGAGTACTGTACGTCGTATCGTAAGGCAGTGGTCGCGTCCCGTTGAACCAAATGACTTCACCACTTGCTTTATCAAAAGCGATAAAACGATGTGCCGGCTTTGCCATTTCTCCCCAACCAATCACGATGGAGCTGATAATTACCTGATTGTCAACGATAACAGGAGTATTGGTTCGGCCACCGTAAGTACTTAGCAAACCAAAACGTTCATGCAATGGCATCGACCAGATCGTCTCTCCGGTCTCTCCATTAATACACTGAAACAAACCACAGACTCCTAAAGCATAAATATTTCCCGTTTCCGGATCTGCAGTTACATTGCTCCAGCCAACACGGGTATCAGGTACATCAGAAAGCCAAACATTAAAGACATTAGTCCAAATCGTTTCCCCTGTGGCAGCATTCAAACAAACAACCTGTTCACGTTCTCGTGAAGACTCACGTTCAGCCCGACAAAGCATATACAACCGACCATTCATAGTGACCGGTGTACTTCGGCTACCTAAGTCGGTACGTTTCCAACTAACATTACTGCCCGGGCCACCGTTTGGATCCCAATCATCAACCAATCCGGTCTCAGGTGAGATGCCGTTTGATCCAGGGCCACGCCAGAACGTCCAATCAATTCCATCTCGTTCCATAGGGTCTCCCTGCAAAGTCATCGGGGCACTAGTGGGAGCCTCTTCCTCTGCAGGCTCGGCAATCGGTTTCTCGGCGGATTCTTGATTTGTTTCTGCTGCGGGATCCTCCACTGGCATTTCACCGGCGTGATCCGAATTGTCTGTCTGGGTTGGCGTTTCAGACTCTCCATTAGAGGTCTTGTCATTAGATGAATCATCCGAACATCCACTTGTTCCAAGAAACAGAATAACAAGCAATACAGAAGCTAAATGTGTACTAACACTCAACCACTTACTTTGAAACCGCTGTTTGCGCATAGTTTTTTCCTAAATCAAAGAAGCAATGAATTCCTTTATTAAGAAACGCCCTTGTCTTTCCAAAAGCCGGCAATTCCCTAGCTTCTAAGATAAATCTGTAGCGACTGAGAAGCAAGACTCCGTGGCTTTTGAACCTAGGAATTCCACATCCATTCACTAATTTAAAGGGTCTTTTAAAAAATCCGCTAATTTCCACAGCAGGAATACAAAATTTCGGTATAGCAGAACGGGAATGCTTCTTCGGGGCAATTGAATTGTCCGCGTACCTAATTGTTTAGCCCCTGCTTCCTGCTACTATAGAAGGCAGATAAATAAAAACTTAATCGGTGTGACAGAGGCAATTTTCGCATGTCAGATTCACTCTTTGAACAACTCGAGTCCAGTATGCAGGATGGTGGCGTGGAGGCTGTTTTAACACAGCTTATTACTGGTCTGAAGCAAGAAAAAAAATATCATGAGCTGTTTGAGGCGCTAAAGATGCAAGTGCGCCACAGTATCGGTCTTCCTCTGTTGTACGGTGAATCCGGAGATGAACTAGAAGCATCACAGCGAAATGCTCTGGAAGACGGGCTAATCAGTGCATGTCGTCAGGTTGGAATGGGCCTGCTACAGGAAGGTCGTATTTCTGAAGGCTATATGTATATGCGACCGGTTGGTGATCGTCAGGCTGTTAAAGAAATATTAGATCAGGTTCAGGCCGGTGACAATAATCTCGACGAACTGGTCGAAGTGTTACTTCAGGAAGGTGTCGATGTTGAGCGCGGTTTCCAGATTGTACTTGACAGTTACGGAACATGTAATTCAATCACCACTTACGAAACCGTCGTCGCCCATAAATCAAAACCTGAACAACGCAAAGTTGCCAAACTACTGTTAGATCATGTCCATGCTGAATTACTTAACAACGTCAAGTCTGACATTGCTAATCGCAGCGAGTCGGAACCGGAAGAAACCACACTTCAAGATTTAGTCGCCGATCGTGAATGGCTGTTTGGTGAACATGCCTACCACATTGATACAACCCACCTTGCATCAACAACTCGCTTTAGTCGAATTCTAGAAGAGGAGGCCTGTTTACGTAAAGCATTAGACTTAACGTACTACGGTCGAATGCTGAATTCTCAATTTCAATATGAGGGTGATGAACCGTTCACCGACATTTACCCCGATCATGCACTTTACTATCAGGCACTTCTGGGAGAAAATGTCGAGGATGCTCTGGCACACTTCAGACAAAAAGCAAACGATGTCCCGCGTAATCAGTGGGGAACCCTGGCTGTCGAAGTCTACATTGACCTGCTCAATCGCATCGGCCAGGTAGATCAGGCCATAGCGGCAACTGCTGAACTGATTCAACCTGGTGAACGCACCGGCGGGCTCGCACCATCACTACTGGAACTCTGTGAATCCAAAGGAGACTACTCACAATTAGTGGAGTCCTGCCGCGGAGCCAATGATGTTCTAGGCTTTGCAACCGGACTGATGAAAGCAAAAACTTCCTAAGTCTGTGTATTGATGAAATTGATTAACTGACGCAGTCGCCCGTGATTTCTGCGGTTAAAATGTGAGACCAATCGGGTTAGATCATCGATTTCAGGATCGTCATGCTCACCGTCAAGTTTGCCTGTCTGCACAAATTCGCCGCTATTGAGAATGTCGGCAAAATCACGATTAACAATCGCCAGCGATTCATCTGATAATGGTTCTTTGAGTCGCAGCACTAAATCACGTCCAACATATCGCATGCTGTGATAATTCTTATAGAACTGCATAATTTCATCAGCCGCCGCTTCAAAATCCTCGGTTACCGAATATAAATGCAGGTCTTCCGGAGAAATCATACCGCCGGCAAGCAATTCTTTTCGAATAAACTGATCCAGCATTTTCCAGTAAGTTCCACCAGGAGCATCTGCCAGAATAATTGGGACGACATCACGTTTCCCGGTCTGAACCAAAGTGAGAACTTCCATAGCTTCATCCATCGTGCCAAATCCACCCGGATAGCAAACCACAGCATCACATTCTTTGACAAACATCAACTTGCGGGTGAAGAAATACTTCATATTCACAAGTTTATGGTCACCATCGATGATCGCATTGGCCGACTGCTCAAAGGGTAACATGATATTAAGTCCCATCGACATCTCGCGACCGGCACCAACATGTCCGGCTTCCATGATCCCATGAGCCGCACCTGTGATCACCATCCACTCACGTTCGGCCATTGCGCGACCAAAGTCGACACACGCCTGATAAGTCGCTTCACCTGCGGGAGTTCTTGCTGATCCAAAAACCGTCACCTTTCGATGCTTTCGGTAAGGGGCAAAAATTTTGAACGCATAACGTAGTTCTCGCAGTGTGCGGCTAAGAATCTTCATATCCCCACGAGCAGGATGATCCTCGGCCAATCGTTGCGCAGAATTACGAATACGCTGAATTAAATCATCGATACGTTCCTGACGTTGCTGCTGTTCACTCATCACACTGTCCCCTCAAAAGTCTTTTTTGTTTCCACTGATTTGCTGTCTACATTGTTTCGATTCAGGCAATCTGAGGCAATTAAAAAAAGGCCTTCGGACTATCGCTCCCCGCAGAGCACTATTCCGAAGGCCCGTTTATCAGCCTGAAGAACGACGATCAGGCGGCATTTCGCATCCGCTCATATGCCTGAATTACTTCATAAAGATCTTTGCTAACCTCTATTTGGTCGTCTTCAAAATCCTCCACCCAGGCTCGTTGGCTTAACAGGGCATCTGTTAATGCCGGCAGAATTTGACCAAGCTTGACTTTAACATGCGTTTTCTGCTGCAACGGCTCCATTATTTCTGCTTGCCCAGTTACTTTAGCCTGAGCTGCCTGAAAATTCAGTATTCGTCGAACCATTTGATTTTTAACCTGTCTATATAGTTCCAGCGATAAACAGCGGCTTATAACGAACTTCCTTGCTCGTCTTCTCAATAAGCCAACTACACAGCATCCCTGCCGCGCTTTTTACAAATCGTCCGGTTCAGCAGGAACCTGAGACAAATTTCTGTATTTCTATATAGTTTTTCATATTCATACCGAGTCTGTGTCGGAAGAAAAAATGCTAACTATGCAGACCTCCAAACACCCTCTCAATTCAGCATCTCTAAGTTATATTGAAGACATCATGACCAAGCCTTCCAAACATCCCGATTTTGACGGTCTAAAAGTAGCAGCGTTTGAAAGTCGCCGAGCCGAGGATATTGCGCGCTTGATTCGACACAATAACGGAGAAGCGCACGTCAGTCCATCGATGCGGGAAGTCGCTTTGAGTGAGAACAGACCAAGTATCGATCTTGCCAATCGGATCATGACCGGTGAGGTTGATGTCTTCATCGTAATGACGGGTGTCGGTTTTAAACATCTGATTAGTGCTATTGAACGTCATGTAGATCTGGAACGGTTCCTTAACTGTCTACAAGATATGACAACAGTAACTCGAGGTCCGAAGCCTGTAGCGGCGATGAAAGATTACGGAATTACGCCGACGATTAAGGTTCCCTCGCCTAACACATGGCGGGAAATTCTTTCCACACTCGATCAGCAATTACCCGTCGATCAACTTACCGTAGCCATTCAGGAATATGGAAAACCCAACCCCAGTCTGGTGGCGGGGCTGGAAGCAAGGGGGGCGCACATCCAGTCGGTCAAAGTTTATCGCTGGGACTTACCGGAAGACACCATTCCACTGGAACAAAACATTCGAGCAATTGTTGCAGGGGAGATAGATGTACTGATGTTTACATCGGCTCATCAATTAACAAACCTGTTTGCATTAGCCGACCAACTTGGGTTCAGTGATGAGCTAAAATCACAATTTGATAACTGTGTCGTCGTTTCGATAGGCCCCACCACCTCCGAATGGATGAAACAGCTATCATTGCCTGTAGACTTAGAACCCGAACGTCCCAAAATGGGACCTATGGTCGCCGCTGCCGCACGCAATAGTAAAGAACTAAAAGAAAGAAAGAAGAGGATTCGGCATATGCTATCCGGCCCCAGCTCAGATGTACTCGACCCTAATGCACCTTGGTATGACAGTCCATTTATGAAAGCCTGTCGTGGTGAAGAAACTGACATAACTCCTGTTTGGCTGATGCGTCAGGCTGGTCGATATATGCAAGAATACCGGGACATCCGCAATAAGACGACTTTCCTTGAATTATGTAAACGTCCTGATCTGTGTGCTGAAATTATGGTGACGGCAGTCACTAAATTAGGTGTTGACGCGGCGATCATCTTTTCAGACCTGCTCCCCATCCTTGAACCTATGGGCCTCGATCTGGAATTTGCCAAGGGAGAAGGTCCGGTCATTCATAACCCAATTCGTGAATCCAAAGACATCGATCGGGTGATGGAACTTGAAAGCGTCGAGTCACTTGACTTCGTAATGGAGACCGTGAAACAAACGCGATTGGAACTACCGGCTGACATGCCACTAATTGGATTTTCAGGCGCTCCGTTTACATTAGCGAGTTATGCCATCGAAGGTGGCTCCAGTCGTAATTACCTTAACACGAAAACCATCATGTATCGTGATGAAGGTGCCTGGCGAAAATTGATGCAACGGTTTGTACGTGCCATCACTCGCTATCTTAATGCTCAAATTGCTGCCGGTGTCCAATGTGTTCAACTCTTTGACTCGTGGGCCGGCTGCTTGGGAACGGATGATTACCGACGGTATGTATTGCCATACCTCCAGGAAATCATTGCCGGGATTACACCAGGGGTTCCTGTCATAAACTTTGCAACGGGTAATCCCGCCTTGCTACCATTGCTGGCAGAAGCGGGTACACGTGTTGTCGGTGTGGACTGGCGTATCCGGTTAGATGATGCCTGGGAAACAATTGGGTATGATCGATCCGTTCAGGGGAATCTGGACCCACTCGTTCTTCTTTCAGATCACGACACGATTCGTAGTCGTACAAAACAGGTCTTAAAACAGGCTGCTGGAAGGCCCGGACATATCTTCAACCTCGGGCACGGTGTCTTACAACAAACACCGGTTGAAAATGCCATTGCGCTGGTCGATGCCGTTCACGAACTGAGTTCTAGATAATATCGAAACTCAAACAGTCCTAAATCTCTTTATCTGAAATTCCAAAACGGAATTTAGAAGGACTGACAATTGGAGCCGGAGACTTACGCTTACCAGGTCTAGATTTTGTTTCAGACTGTGGCGTCTCTGTGTCTGGCTTAGCAGGAGTAGCGGATGCCTTAAAAGGAGGCAGAGGATTCAATTTCAGATCGAGATTCAAACCTAAATTTAATTTTAGGACAGGTTCACCGGTCAGGTCCTTTACAATCAACTCCATCGCTTCCTGTATAGCACCCTGACGCACCGTCTTGGATACCTTAAGCGGCTCGTTGGCCTTGAGTTGTAGAGTGAAGAAACAAAACACTAATACTGCAATTGTAGTCTTCGTAACTCTCATACCTCTGAACCCACCTAATAGTTAATTAGCTTGTTAATGAATCAATAGGTTCTTTATCGGGAGACTATTATTCAGAATATTGCTGTTCTACGGATTTTATGGAATTGTGATAAGATGTATCGATTAAATAAAAAGTGCATCTAATAAATATGAAAATAGTCTGTTACTTCACCCCCCGAACGAGTGCCGCAAACGTTGGAATCAAGTTGTGACTGAACTATCTAAACCGCCGTATGAACTAGTCGACTTCTCTCAGATCGAAGGGGTTGCCTGCCCGTGTGGAATAGCTCGACGTGCATTTACTGAGGTCGACGACTTTCCGGCTACAGTGCATGTCACCGAAATTTCGACAAATGCGCAGACACATTATCACAAAACACTAACTGAAACTTACTTCTTTCTCGAATGTAATGAAGATGCCAAGATGCAACTCAACGATGAACTGATCTCGGTAAAGCCCGGCATGTCGATTATGATCCGCCCGGGGACACACCACCGAGCGATTGGAAAAATGAAGGTGCTTATCATGGTCTTACCAAAATTCGATCCTGAAGATGAGTATCTGGTCTAGCCAACTATTGTGTTATCCCATGGATTCTGCCAGTCGCCCCAATTTTCAAGATACTGTTTGTAGATCGGGAACTCTTCGCTTCTAGACTCTAACCACCGCCGGGTATCACGAACAATTTCCTGTTCATTTTGAAGTGTTAACTCACCGGTCAAAACCTGCGTCCTTAGAAAAACAAAGTACGTATCCAATACATCACAACGACAATAATCGTTGATCCGTTGCAGGTTACCTTCATTGTAAAGTTGATGTACCATATCTCCGGCAACATCCATCTTCCCGGGCTTGCCGATCAGGTTAGCCATTAGATTCAGGCCACCGTACATACGTGAAGCACCATAATTGGTAAGAACATCCTGAACATCAAAATGGCTTTCAAGGTTATAGCGATTTCGAGGCTGATTGAAACTCCGGCTCTTTAGACTAAACCACCGGGCTAATGAAATCCCGTATCTAAATGCAGCCAACTCCATTACCGGCACATCGAATCCACGACCATTAAAAGTAACAAGTGTTGCTTCGTATTTATCCCAGCCCTTCCAGAAATATTGCGTAATAAAGTGTGGACGCCCATCCTGTTCGTCTAGGGCAACCAGATCTTCTAATTTAAAGTCGGTAGTGACCTTTGCAATGACAACCGACACCGGCAGGTGATAGGTGTAAGGAATGAAATCAGAACCATTCTTCTCCAGCAACTCCTGCTGATACCTCTCGACAGCCTGCTGAGAATCCAATGCTTCATTTGGATAACGAATACGGGATATCAGTTCTCCATCCGGAACAGTTTCAATATCAAAAACCAAATAACCAATATCAGTCATGACTTTTCCTTTCGCGGGACCGACCCATCAGGCCTGTCCCCATAGGACTGCGGTTTGAATAAGAACCTGACCTTGCTGAATCATTTCATCAAGACATACCCACTCGAGTGGTGAATGTTGTGTATGCTGCCCACTCGATAGATTCGGAGTTGGCAGACCTTTTTCGGTAAGCATTGATCCATCTGTTCCGCCACGAATAGCACTTAGACGATACTTCAGACCCAGTTCACGATGAGCCAGTTCGGCGAATTCAACGGCACGTGGTTCTTTAGGCAACCCGTCAGCCATGTTGCGATATTGCTTTTGATGATCAACTTGAATGGAGATTCCGGGAAAGTCCTGCTCCACTTGTGTAGCAATATCCCGTACTATATCCGCTTTCACCTGTAACTCAGCAGTTTCGAAGTCACGAAGCAGGATCCTGATCGTCACTTCAGCTACACCACCTTCGAGCACGTACGGATGGATGAAGCCAACGCGACCTGCCGTTGTTTCCGGAGCCTGATCCTGCGGAAGACGATCAAGAAATGCGCCTGCTGCGCGAAGAGCATTTACCATTCGGTCTTTGGCAATCGAAGGATGGATGTTTATTCCTTTTACCTTCACGGTCAGGCCATCAGCAGAAAATGTTTCTACATCAATGTCGCCGGCTCCACCACCATCAAGCGTGTAGGCAGCAACAGCGCCCACTTTTCCAATATCCACATGGTTCACACCACGGCCAATTTCTTCGTCACAAGTAAATAGAATTCGAATCGGGCCGTGCTTGATATCCGGATGCTCGGTTAAGTAATTTGCCGCCTCCATAATTATCGCGATACCCGCTTTATCATCGCCGCCAAGCAGGGTGGTGCCATCAGTAGTAATCAGAGTCTTGCCGATCAGTTCATTAAGTTCCGGACTTTCGGCCATCGTAATAATTTTCGACTTATCTCCAGACAATGGGATGTCACCACCGGCATAACTCTCTATCACCTGAGGTTTTACGTTTTCACCCGTTGTCTCTGGTGACGTGTCCAAATGTGAATTCCAAGCAATCGTCGGAGCACCTTCAACATTGCCCGGGAGCAGCGCCCACACCAGTCCGTACTCATCCACATGCGCATCCTGCGCACCAAGTTCCTCTAACTCGGCGAGCACGATTTTTCCTAATTCCCACTGTCCATTGCTACTGGGATAAACATCAGTTTCAGCACAGGCTGTCGTGTTCACTCTGACATACCGAAGAAATCTCTCCAGTAATCGTTCACGATTTAGATTCACTAATTCTGCCATAGCGGGTTTTCCTCGATATTACTTAGTAGCCTCCCGAATCAAGTGTCTCAATTCAGGAAGAATAACCTGTTGCATTGCCAATTGAACCGCTGCCGGTGAACCTGGCATGGTGATCACCAACAACTCATTGATAAGACCGGCCGTTGCACGGGAGAGAATACTGGCAGAACCAATTTCCTTAAAACTGAGATAGCGAAACAATTCCCCGTAACCGGGGATCTCGCGGGTAAACAGTGCACTAACTGTCTCATAGGTTTGATCGCGATTAGAAATCCCGGTTCCACCTGTCATTAGTACTGCCTGAATATCATCCTGTTGTGCACATTCTGCCAACAACTGACGCATGGATTCAGGTTCATCTGGAATAATCTCGCGACGCACTACCAGATGGTCAGTTTGCTCAATCAATTCAACAATCAGACTGCCACCCCGATCTGTTTCGATCGTACGGGTATCGCTGATGGTAACGACACAAATTCCGACCGGCTTCCCGGGACCGGACTTATGTTGCTCAACAGACTGGTTCACTCTGCAACCTCCCTGTGTTGCGCGTCACTAATCGCATCGTGCCTTAGCATTACCCGGTCTTCCAGATTAGGGCGGAACATAACCAAAACAATCAACGGCAAAGACCAGCCGAGAAATAAGCCGCCCCCTTCACCATTCCAAAAACGGGTTGCCAGCAATAAGGCTGCAGTACAACTGGTCAGGCTACCAAGATTCTTTTGAGCGGGCCACATGGTAAATGTAATGCTCATCATAATGAAGGCTGTAATTAGGGGAATGCGGTAAACCGGTGCCCAGCCATAACTCCAAAGGCCCTGCAGATACTCAGGATTCATCTGTGGCGTCAGCACCCCATGCATACGTTTCATTTGGGTTACAAAGTCTATAAAGTCGCTTTTGGTAAGGAACAGCCCTAAGACCAATAATCCCCAGCCCAGCAACACTCCCAAACCAAATTCTAACTTCCCGCGTTGCCAGTAAAAACTCACCCACAATGGAATCAAAAACAGGGGGTAATAAATACAGAACGAAAGTGATAATAAAGAGCCAGCGATCAGCGGTTTTCGATAAAACAGCAGTGCCCAAACAAGTAATGCTCCGGGAAGCACATGATCAACGTGCCCTCCCATCTCACCTGTGTATGGAATCAACAGGTAAATGACCGCTGCCCCCAATCCCATGCGAACGTTGCCAAAATGCACCAAGCCGACAAGAGTAAGTCCGAGGACAACAAGGAAGTGAGCAGCGATAACAATGCCCAGCGACAGAGCCTGATTTATTTCAAAAGGATATACACCTGACTTACCACTTTGCTGGTTAAGCTCAAAAGGAGTTTCCCAAAATGCCACCGGCACTGGAGGCAGGTCTTCAAGAATTCGATAACCGGGCATATTTTGAGATGTTAGATCTCTGTGAATTTCAGCATCACTCTGCAAATATCCCAGCGACACATTACTGACCAGCAAGACAAACAACGAAAATACCAGAAATAAAAGTCCTCCTCCCGAAAGATTCGGTTCTAGCAATGGTCGCCGTACCATCGTACAGTCATAAAACATGCGGAGCATAAAGATTCCGCCCATGACCCACAGCGTGACATAGCCAAGCCTTACAATTTCTTCAAACCCATTGGTTATTCCAAAGGAGACAAGCATAAAGCAGGGAGAAAAAAGCGAAAGCAGAATAATATCCAGATTACGCATGCTAAAGATGCGGCCAAATTTGAAAAAGACAGCGATCGAAAGCAATGTCGTTAAATACAACCATGTCGTGGATTCGACATGCTCATAGCTAAAGAATAGCTCGTTCAGTTGTTCGTACAATTGCTGGTTTTCAAACATCATCGGTACTCGTGCGGAAACAACTATTGTATCTTAGTTGTGACTTTTATGACCATAATTCAAATTAGCGAAGGCGGTCTCTGGCTTGCTGAGCCCACGGACTGTCCGGAGCCAACACCAAAAACGCCCGCCAATGATCTGTCGCTTTTTCGGTCTGACCTAATTCATCCAGTATTCTGGCGAGATGATAGTGGGCATCAGCATAATCGGGATGATATTTAAGCGCTCCAAACAGCGCGGCCACTGCCAGCTCTAGCTCGCCCGTATCGATCAAAACACAACCCAGGCTCACGCGGGCTTCCACATAATTTTCGTCAAGTTCGATCGCCATGTAATAACGCTCACGAGCCGCAGTATAGTCATTTTTCCGATATAACAATTCAGCTAGTTGAAAACAGACTTCAGCCCTCAAACCATAACCAGCCAGAAAACTGCGGTACAAATCAATGGCCAGATGCAATTCACCGGCTTCTTCATGTTCAGTGGCTTGAGCCAAAATCTCTTCCGGATTCTGTGGCATCACTGCCCGATCAATCATGTCATTAAATGCAAGAATATGCGGGTCTTTTTCATCCTGTCGATCAAATACTCGCATTACATCGTCATGCGAGACCTCAATAACATTCTGCTCTTCTGATGCTTCTTCCAAAGAATCAAAGTCGATTCGCAACTGCCCACCCGGTTCGACCAAGCCCTCACCCTGTCTCAGTAGAATATGCCGGCCCTCGACAATCACAGAAAGTTGAGCCAGAGGTCGTTCCACATCCGGTACATAACGCGACAGCTCTTCTAAACGACGTTCAATCTCCGCCGGTGAAGCTCCCGCTTCCAGCAGTTCCGCCAAATGCCGAGCGGTCGCCACTTCCTGAAAATCGAAGTAGGGAAGCCGATGAATTTCACGAATCGGAATAATCAATCCCCGCCGATGCCAACGCCGAATAACGGCAACTGAAATATTCAGCATTTCCGCTAACATGGCCGGAGTATATAACCGCCTGATAGTCTGGTCTTCTGTGAGCAACCCTAACCGCTCCCAAAACTGCGTTTCTGTAATTACCTCGCATTTTTCATCTGCCACAGCAGAGAGCACCGAAGAGGGCAATAATTGTTCGGGAACTGCCGGCGGCCATTGATCTGCGCCAATGATAACTATGTCCACATTGGCATCTTCCAAATCTTCCCTGTTCATTATAAAGCCGCCATTTTCGGTAATAAGCGAATTGGCCTGACGCCGGCTAACGCCGCCAAGTTTACCTACAAACGCAACGCGTTTACCTTGAAATGGAGGGAGGACTTCTGTCACAACAACGACTCTAATTACTTTCTAAAAGACATGTTCAATGAGGTTTATCTATCAAAAGACAATCGATATTATCTCTACTATTGATAACCCAGAAAAAAAATTCATCCATCAAAAAAAGAGAGGGAATCAGGACTTTTGAATATTCACTAAAAGCTCTTTAGCCAAGACTTTAGTTTTCCCTCCAAATGCATCTGTTTCTGAAGCAGCTCTTACAGCTGGAATCAAATCCGACAATTCCGATATCTCACAATGTTCGCTTAGGGCTGAGACTGCTCCAATCGCTGTCGTGGCTACGACACTGCGCTTAAACTGATGGCTTGATTGATGTTCTTCACCTGCCACAACACTTTCGCTTTCTGCATCCAGCATTTCCAGCAACACATTCTTACAGGATAGGTCACCATGACGGGCTAATCCGGCCGCGGCATTAAATCGAGCATTGGGGAACGAGTCTGATAGCATTCCCTGCAATCGACGAATAGCTTCTTCGCCACCTAAGACCCCTAATGCAAAACCAATCGTGCTCCGCAACTGATCTACCTTAAGCTGCATCTTAGCATTCTGTGTTTGAATATTAGATGTGTCGACCAATGCAGCTAATAACTCTTTATTCCGACGTTGTGATTGCGGCCCAAGATTCTTAATAAGAATCGAAAGAGATTCTACGGCCGTTCTGCCAATCTCAATCTCACTCTCGTTATCTGTCTTCTGCATGGCGGAAATTAACGCGTCCATCCCTTCCGGAATCTCAAGCTCACCGAGACAACGACAGACAAACACTCGCAACTTCACTTGATTCGGATCAGCCTTCTCCACATCAAACGGTGATTCAAGAATCGAAACTAACTCTGCAGCTAACTCCGGATCATTTTTTAGATCTTTAGAATTCGGCGTTCGCAGTAAATTGGAAAGCGTATACGCTTTTTGCCAACTTGAACTGTCCATCTTACGTAACCCCCGAACCAACTCGGTGGGCGATTCACTCTGCGAAATCACGTTGAAAAGTAACCAGACACAAATAATCGCCGCCACGATCACCATCGGTATCAGGAATAGCTGAACTAAAAAACCAGCTTGCGGAGGTTGAACATCAGGTAACGTCTGAGAGGTGGTGTAAGTATCAGGCCTATCGGTGGCTTCTTCGTTTTCTGAATGATCTAACAAAGATCTAAACTCCAATCGATTAGGATTACTTCTTAACAGTGCCTGAAACAACACACCAAAGAGTATGATTTTAGTGTAGATTGACCAGTAATACCGTCAAGACGATTCACTCGTTTGCTTGGTTTTCCCAGACGCTATTTCAATCTTCGCTTCACGAAAAAACTCAAACTTCATGCAGTTGCTAGACATCACACTCGATTCCATGATCGAAAACATCGCGCTTGATGAAGCTTTACTGCTACACTGCGAACAAACAGGAGAACAATTCCTCCGGTTTTGGAATCCCCGGCAGCATGCCGTCATCATGGGACGTAGCGGAAAGCTTGAGCAGGAAGCCATCACTGAATACTGCCGTGCAAACCAAATCCCTGTTTATCGCCGGCCAAGCGGTGGTGGTACGATCTTAACCGGGCCCGGTTGTTTGATGTACGCAACTGTACTCAACAGCAATCTCAACCTGCAACTCAAGCAAATTCAAGGATGCCATGATTTTGTTCTGGGAGAAATGGTGAACGCTTTGAATCAAATTGGAATACCCTGCGGAATCCTTGGGGTTAGTGATCTGGCAATCGGCAATTTAAAATTCTCCGGTAACAGCCTGCGTCTGAAACGTGACAGTATCCTGTACCACGGAACACTGCTCTGCGAATTTAACCTAAAGAGAATCTCCAACGCACTACTTCCACCTCCCAAACAACCTGGCTATCGAGAAAATCGAACGCATATCGAATTTGTCACTAATTTAGACCGGCCCGTCACTGAAATCAAAGCGGCAATTATTCAATATTGGAAGCCTGTACTGAGTGAAGGAATTATGCCTGAAAGAGTTCAGACTCTGTTTGATGAACTAATGTGCAGCAAATATCAGGACACGAATTGGAATGTGTTATCTTGATGCCAGCTCTGATTAAACCAGGCCCCACTTCTTTCGCAGCATCCAGTCAAGGGTGAAGAGTAAGCTGAGTATCATCATTAGAAACCAGGCGCTTCTGGGTGTGGATCCCAACTGCCAACTCACCTGTACCTCAACTTCCTGCTGACTTGCCTGATCAATAATTTGCTTTAACGTGATGTTGAGTTCATCCGGGGTAACAACTTGACCACCCTGCTCTGCGGTCATTTCGGCCAGCCGATCAAATTGTTGGAAATCCGCCAGCGGGTTATTACGTTCTGGTTGTATATCAACAATCTGAAAATTAACTCGAGCCTGTCCCAGAGACTGATCTGCCTGCTTGACTTCTGCTATCAACTGATACTCGCCTGGAACCCCGGGGTCAACGATCGTCCCGCCCCAGATGCCTCCACTACGCACGACAGGAATCTGCTGTTGAGTCTCTTTTTGAATAAGGGTAACTGTCCAATCCAGTAATTCGGGTGACAGCTCTTCACTACCTATTACATCAACACCTGTCTCAAAAGTAATTTCACTGCCGGGTAAAAAGCGACGCTGATCGAGTTTTAGCCAGACGTCTCGCTGTTGCAGGTTTTCTCTACGTGCCAGCCAAAGAATGTTTTGACGCCAAAATCTTCGCAGCGTATCTCCGTAACCACTACGTGCCCATTGCCAGGTGGAATCTGCTGCAAAGGCCACGACTCGACCAAGACCATACTGTGAGGTCACCATAAGAGGCTCATTCTGACCGGACTCCAAGATAACTTGCCCCGACGGCTTCACGCCCTGAAAGAGATTCGCTCCGCGTAATGACGGCAACTGCTGCCAAATTTGATCTGTATTTCCCAAAGTGATCAACGGATGCCCCGCGATAGGCTTCATGGTAATTTCACGATCAATATGAAAGACTTTACGAATCGGCAAATCGGCTCCTACTTCCTGACGCTCAAAAATTTCCATTTCAATGGGTAGGACAGGTGCCAGTGGAGAATCCCGATACGCTCCGGGACCAAAGCTGTAATAACCACCGAGCATCATCAAGCCCTTCCCGTCTTCTACAGCTTTTGCAACAGCCTCTAAATTTTCCTTTCCAATCGCATCGGCATGAACGTCTTCGATTAACAAGACATCAAAATCCTGATCGCTCAGAATATTGGTCCGGGGATCAGGCCAGTTGCGTGTAGAAAAATGCCGAATGTAGTTCTCTGATAATTCGATATCCGGAGAAGATGCCAGACTTCTCCGCATTTCCAACTGTTCACCCAGTCGGTTTCCATACAAATATAAAACTCGCAGACCACCTTCCAATACTGTTAGATAGGCAATCTGGCGATTATTGGCCAGCAAGACTTCACCTTCGGCCGACTCTGCCATGACTTCCAGCATATAAACGCCCGGAGTCGCTGCCGTAACTGTAAATTGAACAGGCTGGATATCATTTGCTTCGGTGGCAGTAACCTCCAAAGTTTGCACCACCTCGGTTTCACCATCCTGAGGTGTAAGTTTGAGTTGAACTTGAATAGGAGACCCAAGCACACCTCGTAAACGTGCTATTGCATTGATCTGAACATCATTCCCTGAGAAGACCCTGAATTGTTGGGGCAACTGTTCAATGGCCACATCTTTAGACTGAAAAACATCTCCTTCGCGCCCGAACGGGACACCGATTAATGGTACACCTCGTCTTCGCAATTCGTTGATCGCCTGGCGAATATCAATAGCACCACGATAAGCCGTTTGCCGACCGTCCCCCATTAAAACAAGGGCATGTAACTGTTCACCCGGCTCACTCGTAATCGCTTCATATATCGCGGCCCCCAAATCTGTGGATTCGCCTCCCGGTTGCTCCGGATCCGGCATTCTGTTCTCAGAATCCCATCGTTGAGCGGAAATATGATTCGTATATCCAAACCATCTGGGTTCAACAGCCTGTTTTCGTTTGAGTAGAAAACTGCGTGTATCTTTCCAAACTTGATTCTGGTGTTCCCAGCGGCTGACATCATCCACTGCGGATGCCTCTAACATACTTTGGGTCTCATCAGTTAATACAATAATGGAGGCCGGATGGGTTTGCGTTTCCGAAATGGTTCTACCCGGACGTAACATAGTAATGACCAGAAGAACAATCACACTGACACGCAGAAGCAGCAGGATCAACCGACGCCGCCCAGTCAATAACCGATAAGGTCGAATCAGTAGCATCAATACCAGCAGGAGCAGTCCTATAAGCAGGACTGTGGTAAGACTGCCGAATATCGGATCAAGTGACCAACTCTCCATCACTTATCCTCCTTCATCTGCCACGGCATCAAAAGTCTCAGTCGCATAAAATCGACTGGCCATAAGATGTTCCAGAAGCAATAAGAGGACAACCAACAGAATCAGCAATGAAAAGAACTCCTGCCCAACTCGTCGCTGGCGCACTCCAAAGGAAACATCCTCTTTGTCTCTGGCCAGTTGATAATTACCTTCACCAAGTTTTAACTCCAATTCTTGCCGTGGCAGCCGCTTTAAATTACTGAAAGCTTCCGGTGTATTGACAGAAAATCCTCTCAGGTGGGGACCATCCATCTGTCCCTTTAACCGATAAGCTCCGGGCGATTCAATGAACGAAATCTGGATTTGATTCTCAACTGCTTGCACCTGTTGCAAATCAGCATTTGGCGTAAACAGCTGATATTTTTCGGGAAACATGCCGTCCTCGTTCCTCAAAGCAACAACTTCTCCGACCTGATAATTTAATCGCGATTCCCGGCTTGAGACCAACGTCTCAGCTATTGCATTAATCAGCATGAAGTAAGGCCAGTTATCAATTCCGCTTGCCAGCTGATTCCAGGCCGTACGATTTTCGAGATTCAATGGTTCGGAAACAGGGGTAAGCATCGTGATCACTGTGCCTCGTCCAAAACTGTTTTCGAGAAGTGCCGGGTGTGAAAGTTCGCGGCTGAAACTCATAATAGGTCTGGCAGTTTCGGATAGTTCACCGATCTGCCAATATCGCACCACGGGAAACTGGGCCCACGGAACGGAACCTTGCAGTTGTGCAAAATCTCGCAGTATTCGATGTTCTGCTGCCTGTTGCTCAAGGAAATTACGCTGATCACTACGCCACAGACGCTGAATCTTACCACCAAGTAATTCTGCCACATCTTCAGTCTGTGATAGATTCTCAAGAGTTGAATTCGGACCCAGAAAAACCCCCAGCGATCCGCCATCACTAACATAATTTGCCAGATGCTGCCAGGCATCCTTCGTCAGCGGTGGCGGGTCGATCAGAACGGCGGATGCGAATTGTCGCAATGGTCGTTCACTAACATTCCCCTGACGCATAACGGAAAATGAATATCTAGCCCTGCCGGTTTGCCTGTCTGACTGCGGAGCAATTGCCTGCGTAAAGAATCGCGTTGGCACCCCGTCGGTTGTAATAATTAATAGCTCGGCAGAATCCTCAACAGTCACCGTAAAATAACGAACATTGTCGACACTCAACCCATCAGCACCAAGCAATTTTACCTGTCCGTGATGTACGCCCGCTGGCAGACCACTGAGAGAGAAAACTAGATTCTGTTGGGACTCCTTTTCCGAGGTAGAAAAGGTGACCTCCTGCTGAGCCAGCATCTGGAAATTCGGTGTCTGTAACTGCCCGTCAGTAATAACAGGCAACGTTATGTCAACTTCTTCAATGGCGAGTTGAATCGCACGAGTTGCTTCCGCACCGACGTGGGAAACATCTATACTCAATTCAGTACTACCCTGCCCAATCATTACTTCATTGGTAAGTATAGGCTTGCTTAAAGCAACATTGGCCGGTTTCTCAACTCCCACATCGATCAAAAATAACTCGATTTGATGTTTCTCCAAAGTCGCCTGCAAACTTTGATCTATCGATTCCCAGGCCATTTCTGATAAATCAGTGAATAAGTAGAGTTCTCTTCTAGGAAGTTCTGAGGTGGACAACAGTTCCATTGCCGACCGCAGACTGTTTTGTAAAGATACGGGCAAGTGCTCAATTTGCAACTGCTCAATCGCATTCATTGTCGAATTCAAATCAGTATTAAAAACAACTTGACGGGCATTGCGATCAAGAACTGCTATCTCACTAGACTCAGGTAACTGACTGACCAGCCAATCAGCCATCTCGACGGCTTCCTGCAGTCTGGTCTTGCCTTGTTGTTGGTAGGACATTCGAGGTGAGTTGTCAAAAACTAAGGCGGCACTTACCGAAGCATCCGCATCACCAATCAGTACCGTCTGCTGATCACCTGTTACTTTGATTAGCAGAAACGCATCTACCAATAATCCCACCGTGCAGGCCGTTAGTAATGAAACAATGATGGGCTTTGGCACTTTAGAGATGACAGCAGCAACACTAACAACAGCGACCAATAAAACTGCCGCCGAAATAATGCCGATCGCAATCCAGTTACCGGCAACCGCTCGATCTGCGGAAGGCCCTGTCAAAGCGAGTGCCAAAACTGCTAGCAACAAGCATCTAAGAAATAACAGTAGCCATTGCTTCATTCTGAGTGTGCGTTTATTGCTTACCTGATTCTGTCTAACGAATCTCAGAGCCGGGAACATCTGAGGCACAGGCTTGCGGCGCATCGTCATATGGATGATCAGCGGTAGAACCACCAGTAATCCGCCAAACAACAGCGATGAATTCAAAAATGCCACAAAATCTAAACTCCCGTCAAACTTAGCAACGGCTGCGCCGACTCATTAAGTATCCCATCAACGCACGATCAAATTGCATACTCGTATCTAACGAAACATAATCGACACCAATACTGCGACACTCAGCAGCATACTCCTCTCGAAAACTATCGATTTCCTGAGTATAGTCCTGACGAAAACCTTCTGCTTCCACCACTAATCTATCTTCAGACTCCGGATCTTGTAATTCCACCATGCCATCAAAAGGGAACGTCACTTCTGCTTCATCCAATACATGAAACAGAATGACATCATGCCCGCCATGACGTAATCTTCTTAGTGATTCAAAGACAGGCTTAGTTTCAGTAAGAAAATCGGAAAACACCATAAGAAGACTACGCTGCTTTAACATGGCTGCTAATTGTCCGAGACTCGTGGCGATATCGGTTTGTCCTTCCGGTTTAAGCTGAGACAAATGAGAAAGGACATTGGCAAGCTGCGATCTTCTAGATTTCGGAGGCAGACAATGTCGTATCTTTTCATCAAATGTTACTAAACCAACCGGATCCTGCTGATGGATCATCAAATAACAGAGCGCTGCGGCCAAACAGATGGAGTAATCAAATTTAGTCAACTCCTGACGATAAGTGAATCCCATGGATTTACTTAAATCCATCGCCAAATACCCCGTAATATTGGTTTCTGCCTCGAACTTCTTTACGTAATACTTGTCGGTTTTAGCGTATACCAGCCAATCGATATCGGCTGGATCATCGCCGTGTGAATATCTACGGTGTTCTGAAAACTCCACCGAGAATCCCTGAAAGGGGGAAGCATGTAATCCCTGTAAAAAGCCCTTCACGACGAACTGAGCACGCAAATCCAGGCGCTTGATTTGCTTAATTACTTCAGGCTTCAAATAGGATTCAACAGCAGTCATCATTCTTCACGATTACTCATACTTTTCTGCACTGGGGGACTGTATTTCTGCAAGCAGTTTCAAAACAATCGCTTCATTATCCATTCCTTCAGCCTGAGCCTGAAAGTTTGCACTCACGCGATGACGCAAAACCGGAACCGCAATCCGCTGAATGTCAGAAATAGCCACACTAAACCTGCCATCCATCGCAGCAATAGCCTTACCACCCTGAATCAGAAACTGACCGGCACGGGGGCCAGCTCCCCAATCCACCAATTCCCGTATGAATTCCGGTGACTCGCTGTCATCAGGCCGGGTAGCTCGTACCAGCCGTGCTGCGTATTTCACAATCTGTTCACTGACAGCAATGCTATTAACAAGTTTTTGCAGGTTTACAATCGCTTTAGCTGATAATATTTTTTTCACCTCCGGAGTTTCGTTACGGGTCGTTGCTGCCAAAATCTGTTCTTCTTCTGAAGCGGATGGATAGCCAACTTTGATATTGAACATAAATCGGTCCAACTGGGCTTCCGGTAGTGGATAAGTTCCTTCCTGCTCAATCGGATTTTGTGTGGCAATTGTGAAAAAGGGCTGAGGTAAATCGTAGGTTTTACCGGAAACGGTTACTTCACGTTCCTGCATCGCCTGTAACAAAGCAGCCTGTGTTTTCGGTGGCGTTCGGTTAATTTCATCAGCCAGCAGAATATTCGTAAAAATGGGACCCTGCACGAACCGAAAGACTCGTTTGCCCTGATCGTCCTCATCTAAAACATTTGTCCCTGTGATATCACTCGGCATTAAGTCCGGAGTAAACTGGATACGGTTAAATGAGACATCCAGAATTCTGGCAAGCGTACTCACCATAAGTGTTTTGGCCAGACCGGGAACACCTTCAAGAAGACAATGCCCACTGGTAAAAATGGCGGCAAACAATTGTTCAATGACATCATGTTGACCAATGATGACTTTCTGCAATTCCTTTTGCATCACTTTTCGGTGTTGTGCAAATTCCTGCAGAATATCTCCTAAACTTTTTTGGCTGTTAGACACGTCTACCTGTTCCTGTAATTAAAGTATTTTCCAGCAGCGTATCATTGAATAAGTATGGCCCCATGTCCATAACAATTCAGTCTTCTGAGGCCTCTCGGCAGTCATATTTACAGATTCACATTGCCTCGTTTATCGTTCATCCCTAAATTAATATTGGAATTGCTTGAAATACGTGCTAACTAAGTAAAATAACACCGCAAACTTAATTCGTTAGCACTATTGATGACACCATCACCTATCGGGACACCTATGTTTCGTCATCCCCCTGTCGAATCTGTTTTCACTATCATACTGACAACCTTCGTCGTACTTTACAGTACCTCGAGATCGGTGCAGGCAGATGTTACAGCAGAGCGAGTAAATTCAGCGATTGATAAGGGTGTTAAATTTCTGCGGGAACAGCAAAAGGCTGATGGATCTTACCCGGATTTTTCTGCTCCTAATGGAACCGTACTATTCCCCAATGGTGTAACTAACCTTGTTACCTTGTCACTGCTTAATTGTGGTTATGATGTTCAGGATCCGACTGTTTCCAGATCATTAAAGTACATACGTACCGCTGCTGCCTCAGGGACCACCTATGTGGTATCACTTCAATTGATGGTTTTTTGCCAGGCTGAACCTCAAAAAGATAAATTGCATATTAAGAGGCTGGCCGAATGGCTGGTGAGTACTCAAACAGATAGTGGTGGCTGGGGATATCTCAAAACCAGTGTCTCGTCGGACCCGTCCAATAGTCAATTTGCGTTACTGGCACTGCATGACGCTGAGCGTCAAGGCATTCTCATTCCCAAATCCACCTGGGAAAAAGCTGAACAATACTGGACATCAAGACAAGCGGGAAGTGGGGGCTGGAATTATGATTCAACCTTTGGTCCTAAGGCAAGCATCAGCATGACCTGTGCTGGTGTCGCATCACTTGTCGTCACCCGGGGTAAAGCGGGAAGTGACAAAAATCGAATCACCAATGGAGAGGTTAACTGCTGCGGCAACCCACCGGAAAATAATGATGCTGTCAATCGCGGTCTGATCTGGCTGGCACGAAACATCAAGGTCGGAGCACAGGCATCCAGTTCTGCATACTTCTATCAGATGTATTGCATTGAACGTGTTGGACGGCTGACCGGCACACGGTTCATTGGTACGACAGACTGGTACCGTATGGGATGCGAACACATTGTCGGATTACAGGATAATCTGCGCGGTAGTTGGCGTGGTAGTCTGTCACATGGCGAAAGCAACCCAATGATTGCCACCTCGTTTGCACTTTTATTTCTGGCTAAAGGCCGACGTCCGATCGCCATTTCCAAACTTAAATATGGTGACGATCAACAGTGGAACCACAATCCACAAGACCTGCAGAATCTGGTAATGCAGACCGAGCGACGATGGGATATGTATCTCACCTGGCAAACAATAGAACTGGAAATCGCCAATCTATCAGATCTCATGGAATCTCCCGTATTGTTTATCAGTGGCAAAGGCCCGTTGATGTGGACAGCTAAACATTGGGAATTACTCAAACAATACGTTAATCAAGGCGGATTCCTGTTTGTGGAAAATGCCTGCGGAGATATGCAGTTTGATCAAAAATTCCGCGAAATGATGGCCGACCTGTTTCCTGAAAGTCCGCTGTCTCCGCTTCCTCCTGATCACGCCATCTGGTTTGCGGATCAGCATATACCTCCCAAGTTTATCGGGAAACTACACGGTATTCAGTCATGTTGTCGTACCAGTATTGTCTATGCGACAACGGATTTAGGATGCTATTGGGAACTATACAATCCCCGTCCGGACTCCGGAATCCCTGACAATATTAAGCGGGATGTACAGGCTCGATTGGCTATCGGAACTAATGTATTAACCTATGCAACCAATCGCCGGCTTAAAGATAAACTAGATCGGCCTCAGTTAGCCTTCAATACAACTGACTCCAACTCCGTGTTGCGCAAAACACTACAGGTCCCAAAAATTAGCCATGGCGGAGGAAGTAATGAAGCTCCGAACGCTCTCAATAATTTACTCTTAACTCTGCAAAAAGAAGCCGGCATGCGAGTCTCCGTGGGAACTCAGGTTGTATCGCTTACCGATTCACTTGAACGCTACCCCGTTTTGTTTATACATGGTCGCCGCACATTTCAATGGTCAGCAGCCGAACGTCAAGCATTAAAGAAGTTTGTGGAAAATGGCGGCTTCATCTTTGGTGATGCGATTTGTGCTAGTCCTCAATTCACGGAATCCTTCCGGCGGGAAATAAGAACTATCTTCCCGGAACAAACTTTACGGCGACTTCCGTCTGACCATAAAATATTTACCGATGATTATGGAGGGTTTAATGTCGGTAAAGTCACTCTTCGCTCTCCGGCAAGACAGATGGCCGAACAGCGTGTTCAGGCCAGCGAATCATCTGTGACTCCTCACGTCGAGGGACTCTTTCTGGATGGGCGATTGGCGATGGCGTTTTCGCCATTTGATTTAAGTTGTGCATTGGAAAACCAAAACTCCTTAGAATGTAAAGGCTATCTTCAGGAAGACGCTGCCAAGCTTGCAACCAACATGCTGATCTACGCCTTACAACAGTAAAGAACAGATGAACGCTAATGGGAAATTTAAATTACGTTGGCTGCTGTTAGCAGTATGTATCTTCCGCACGGCGATTCTGTTGATACTGGGTGAGCAGTTTACAGCAAACCTTGAGCAGGATGTGGATCGATATCTGCATTTAGCCGGAAGCCTCGCTGAGTCTTCAGTGTATGAACTGCATGACAAACCAACTGCCTTTCGACCGATCCTTTACCCACTACTGATTGCCGTAGGGCTTAAGTTAGGCCTAACGGCAAAAATCTGGATTATGATCCTGCATGTTTCGCTAGCGGCGGGAACGGTCTGGTTAACCGTCGCCTTAGGTCGTCATATCAAAGACTATAAAACTGGCTGGTTCGCGGGAATTCTGGTCATGGTGGATCCTATTCTTTTGCATCAATCACTCTGGGTGATGACCGAAACGCTAGCAACTTTTCTGGCCGTCCTCACGATGCTTCGCGTAGCCAAATTTATGGATGAACCCAAAGCGTTCAATGCGCTGCTAACGGGACTGAGTTTTGCACTGGCCGGGTACTGTCGTCCAACATTTTACCTGTACGCTTTATTCACTCTAACCCTGTTTTTACTGGTGCTGCAAACGAGTTTACTAAAACGCTTCATGACAAGTTTTCTGATTGGCTGTATAATCCTGCTCGCGCTGAGTCCCTGGATCTATCGAAACTACCAGTTGTTCAATAAACCAATACCCGCCACGACTCACGGAGGATATACACTGCTGCTAGGCAATAATCCACTCTACTATCAGCAGCTAGATGATTCCACTGCTTTATATTCGGCCGAGCAATTCGATGCAGGTGTTCTTCGCTTTAATGTGTCCACTGAGCCTGGCTATGACTTTTGGTCTGCCGAAGCATCTCTTAAATCTCCGGTTATTAAACGCGATGAAGCTCAACTGGACAGCTTCTGCTATGCCGTGGCATTTCACCATATTAATGAGAACTTCGTCGATTTTGCACGGGGTTGCGTCACACGTATAAAAGCATTTTGGACACCTCTTCCTACCGCCCTACCCAAAAGAAGTGATACTGAAAGATATGCGATTGGGATTTGGTATACGCTGATCTACCTACTACTAATCAATTTCACATTATTTCACTGTCGGCAATGGTTCCATTCCGGGCTTTTTGCCGGCTTTTGTATGGCCTTTTCATTTACTCTGATGCATGCCGTTTTCTGGTCTAATATGCGAATGCGGGCCCCCATCATCCCTATACTCTGTCTGGTGGCAGCGGTCTCATTTTTAGGTCCTCAATCCGAGTCTAATAGATAGCTGATTCGCATTGTTAAAGACTGCTGAAATCCCTATAATTCCCGGACTTATAGGCATATTGGTGTCGTCGACCATGAGTGTTGGCAGGTACTTACAGGATGCCTGAAAGACTTCATTTATCTATGGCAAGGGTGCTGTCCTAAAATCGTGTTGCAACAGGCTCGTCTCAATGTCGAATTGCCTCGGCCAGCTATGTCGGGTTCCCCAGACGTAACACTTATTGTTGCGCGGCTTCTCGCTGTTATCATATTGCTACTTGTTGCCGTATCCGGCCCCAACAGGCTAATGGCTCAGCAGATCGAATTTGCCGATCAGGACATTCAAACGCCGGTACTAATTACAGCTGAGCAGGGTAATTTCTGGAATCAGGGACATTATGAAATCTGGGAGCTGGAACATTGTGTCATTCGTCATGGCTTGTTTTCTGCCACCAGCAACCGGGCGGTCATCTGGGTCGATCGAGCCATGGCTTCCTCCAGAGCGCCTCATAAAGTCATCGCATATCTTGAAGGCCCGGACGTCGAAGTCCAACGCCGGACGATTACGGGTTTTGACCAACAAAACAAACCAATAGATACTGAAAGTGTGATTCAGGACAAACAATGGATCGGACGTCTTTACACTTTCACCAATGTCTCAATCAATGTTCAGAACCGCCGGCAAACTGCACGTGCGCCTTCCAGCCTGTTTCAACGTGCAAGTAAAGCGCGCCGGGATATTGCTCAACGATCAATTAAGCAACCGGACTCAAATATCCGTCCGGCCAGCTTTCAGGCTGCGACGATCAACAATAACGGCGGGGATAATCGCAGTAACGAAGTCTCGCTTGGCAATCATCGTTTAAAGATTCAGGGGCGCAGTAATGTCGACTGGAGCTTACACATTGATCGGGCGTCTAATGGTTCAGGAACAATTGCTGTAGCCAAATCAGGTATCCGTGCAACGATCGAAGGTTTCCAGGCTCCGGCCACTGGCGACTCCGGTGCACTTACGATTGAAACGGACAATATGGTGGTCTGGGGACCTTCCGTAACGCAATTGGAAGACGGGGAGGTCACGGATAAAGATGCACCGCTGGAACTCTATCTGGAAGGGAATATCATCTTTCGTCAGGGAGATCGTATTATTTATGCCGACCGGATGTACTACAACGTAACCAAAGAGTACGGCATGATTCTTAGTGCCGAGGTATTAACGCCCATCGCAGAATATGAAGGTCTGTTGCGAGTTAAAGCGGATGTGTTACAGCAGGTAAACAAACAGAAGTTTTTAGCCTATGGTGCTGCCATCACTTCCAGTCGTATGGGGATTCCGACATACTGGTTCCAGTCTGATAAGATTGAAATCAATGATCAACTCGAACAACAGATCGATCCTCTTACCGGTCAGCAGCGCCGGGACCCCAAAACAAATGAACTTGTTTATAACCATAACATCACAGCTGAAAGTCAAAACAATTTTCTATTTGTTGGCGGCGTACCTATTTTCTACTGGCCAGTAATGGCAACTCGACTTGATTCACCAGCGTTCTATCTTGATCGTGTCCGATTTAAAAGTGATCGAGTTTATGGTCAACAACTACTGATCGACTGGAATGCCTTCCAGTTGTTCAATGTGCAAAATCCTCCTAAAAACACAAAATGGTCGATCTCTGCCGACTTTATGAGTGAACGTGGAGTAGGTATCGGTACGCTGTACGACTACCAGCGCGACGATATGTTTAAGCTACCGGGATTAGCAAAAGGACGATTTGACGCCTGGGGACTGCAGGATTCCGGGCTCGACAATCTTGGTCGAGACCGACGAAGCCTGGCACCCGAGAAAGATTTTCGAGGGCGTGTCTTCTGGAACCATCGGCAACTACTAGGTGACGGTTATCAACTGACCGGTGAAGTCGGTGTCATCTCAGACCGTAATTTTCTCGAACAATACTATGAACGCGAGTGGGATGAAGACAAAGACCAGATGACTGGTGTGGAACTGAAACGTATCGAAGAAAATAGCTCCTGGGGAATTGACACTAATATTCGCACCAATAATTTTCACACACAAACAGACTGGCTGCCACGCTTCACACATGACTGGTTAGGAAAGTCTCTGTTCGCCGATCGTCTGACGTGGTACGAGCACACGCATGTTGGCTATGCAAAACTAAAAACAGCGGAAGCTCCTGATGATCCGGGGGAATTGGCTAAATTCGATTTAATGGCCGGAGAAGAGCAAACCTACAACGGCTTACGGGCCGCGTCACGACAGGAACTTGATATGCCAATGCAGTGGGGTGCCGTCAAAGTGGTGCCGTACATGCTCGGTGAAGTTGCCTATTGGGGCGAAAACATCAATCAACAATCAGCAACCAGAACCTACGGCCAGCTTGGGATCCGAGCTAACCTACCAATGACCCGGACAGATTCAAATATTAAGAGTACATTGTTTAACGTCAACGGAGTCTCTCACAAGATCAACTGGACCGTGGATGCCTACTGGGCAGATGCCAGCGAAGAAATGGCAATGTTTCCAAGATACGACGCACTAGACGATGATGCTCAGGAACACTTCCGTCGACGCTTCTTCTTTGACACTTTTGGTGGTCTGGCGGGACAAAATATCGGCGCCAAGTGGGATGAACGCATCTTTGCGTATCGCACTAATATGCAGGGAATGGTTACCGCTCCGGTCACGGAAATCGCTGATGACACGATGGCTTTTCGGCTGGGGACCGAACAACGCTGGCAAACCAAACGCGGTCTACCCGGTAAGGAGCATATTGTCGACTGGATGGTTCTCCACGCGCAGATGATTCTCTTCCCAGACAGAGAGGATAACCACGGGCAACATACAGGCCTATTCGACTATGATTATCGCTGGCATGTGGGAGATCGATTCACCGTACTGTCTGATGGATATATGGACTTCTTCGAAAAAGGCCTGCGCACTGCCAGCGTTGGCGGTGTTATTAGTCGCCCAGATACAGGTCGTTTCTATCTTGGATATCGCATGATTGACGGACCTATCTCAAGTCATATTGTGAATGCCGCACTAAGTTATAAAATGAGTCAAAAGTGGATTGGAATTTTAGGATCCTCTTTTGACCTTGGTGATTCCGGAAATATTGGCCAGAGTCTTTCGATGGTTCGTATTGGCGAGTCATTGCTGATACGCGTCGGAGTCAATTATGATGAGAGTCGAGATAACTTTGGGGTACAGCTATCGGTAGAACCCCGATTCCTTGCCAATAGCCGCATTGCTCGCCGAACAGGGGTCAATATCCGACCATCGGGTGCATACGGTTTCGAGTAAATTTAAAAGAAAGTCACTTACCCTCCTATCAATTAACGAGTTAGTTCATGCAACGACTTACCTACATTGGGATTTTACTATTATTTGCCAGCCTAACGGACTCTGTTTTAGAGGCCGCACCAAGACGTCCTAAATATAGCCGTCCTAGGCCCAGCCGGAACAAAACGGTGATGGTTGAACCGGTACTAAAAAAACCAGCCGGACCAAGAAAAACTGTCGCTGTCTGGCCCAAATATCAGCCGGGTTTTAAGTTTCCCGGAGTGGATGAACTTGTGGTTGACGAACTTGTGAACTCTGAAGCATTTACTGTGGTGGAACGTCTCAACATTGAAGCTTTGGAATCCGAAGCAAATATGTTTGAAAATGTTCGCCACATCGGTGCTCAACTGATATTTGAAGTCGTTGTTTCAGACGTAGACCAGCGAAGCAGCCAGGGTTTACAGTTTGGGTTAGGTGAGCTTGGATTAGGAGGTGATGGTTTTGATGTAGTTGTCGGCACCAGTCGAACCACAGCTAAAGCAACCGTGGTCATCCGCGTAATCGAAACCAGTTCCGGAAAAATCATTGCTTCACATCGCGCCGATGGAACATCTGTTGGTTCCGGCTTAAATCTGGGTTTTGCATATCAGGATGCCCGGCCTAATAAACTGGAGGGCTTCGATATTAACTTTGGCAAAATCGAAAACACTTCTGTTGGCAAGGCTGTTGCTAAGGCAGTAAAGCTGGCTGTAACACGAACTGCCAATAAAGTGAATTCCCATCCCTGGGAGGCCCGGGTTGCTGACTTTGACGAACAGTTTGTTTACTTAAATGCAGGCACCAATGCCGGACTGAAAGTGGGTTCGCAACTTTCCTGTAATAAGTCTGGCAAGATTATTTCTGATCCTCAAACGGGTGAAGTATTGGATGTAGTTACGATCCCCGTCTGTACCCTCGAGGTCGTAAGCGTCAAAGAAAAAATTGCTGTTTGCAGGATTATCAACGGTGACACAAATCCTTTAATCGAAAAGAACATGATCGTAACTCTTAAAACCAACTGATCGCTTGACAGGAACATAACAATGACAATGCTACGAGTTACAGGTTTGATTGCCCGTGAATTATCACTGAACTACGAAGATTTTAGTAAGGTAAGCCCGGAACACATGATAAACGACATTGCGGCGGTGATGCCCGGTCGCAACGGTCAGGCAATTACGCTACAGGGGTTGATCTCATTATGTCAGCCAAGTCAAGAAGCTCAGTTTCTGGGACTTCACGGAAGTCTCGATGATTTCCATGCCAGCATTCCGCTAAGTGCTGTGTTGCAGGGAGGACTGATTCAGTACGCCAAAGATGGACAGGCACTCGATGTAAAATCTGGTGGACCCTACCGATTCCTGATTATCGATCATGCCGCCTGCAATACTGATGACATCGATGAATGCGCCAATGTGAAGTTTCTCGATCATATCGAGTTTACTAGAGAACGGGGTTTCGATAACCGCCCCGAAGACGAAGATGAGCACGCCGCACTACATGCCAGAGAGCACGGTGAATAAGACAGGTTAGGTTAAAAATCCGGCGCACAAAAAAACACCTCCGAAAATTCGGAGGTGTTTTTGATTCTAATGGCTCTTGGCAACCAAACTTAGCCAGAAATCTTAGAGACTCGAATCCGAGTATATCTCTGCCGATGACCGGTGCGACGCTTTGAGTCTTTACGGCGGCGAAATTTCTGGACGTAGATTTTATCACCTTTAACTTCTGCCAATACTTCGGCAGTTACTGATGCGCCTTCAACGATAGGCTGTCCCACTTTAACTCCGTCATCAGCGGATACTGCCAAAACCTGATCAAATGTGATTTCATCACCCGACGCCAGATCTCGCAAATCAATATCCAATTCCTGACCTTCTTCAACTTTGTACTGACGTCCCCCGTCGGCAATGATTGCGTACATGGTATTTATCTGTTTTTGAATAAACGGTTAAAGGTTATTATTTCTCTGAATACTACTGCCGCAGTTGACATTATCTCTGCAGCATTCTCATCACTTCTTTGTTGATGCTCCCCAAAGATAGGGTAAACACACACTTTGAGAACAATTAAAAATATCTCAAAATCCGGACTTCGTCGAGGGGCTAACTGGGGAATCAGATCAACTTTCCACGAAGTCTCTATGATTCGAAACACTCAATTACTAGACTTTGACGTGCTTTCCATCCGAATTTCGAAAATCCATCTCAAGATGTTCGGGGTACATCCCTTCATCGGTAAGAATTTGGACTACCATGCCACCTTCCTCTTCAAGCTTCATGATTTGACTTCGTTTCTTATTGTTTAAATAAGCTGCCACACTCTCATGAACCCGCACTGTCACTCGGGCTATTTTTTTTCGTCGACAGGTCAGCATAAGTTTTCGAACCACTTCAATCGCCATACTTTCGGCAGTCTTAACGAGACCACGGCCACCACAACAAGGACAATCATCGTAAACACTACGTTTCAGACTTGGGCGAATTCGCTGGCGCGTCATTTCGATCAGTCCAAACGGGCTAGTCCGCAGGATTTTAGTCCGGGCCCGGTCACGAGCCATCGCATCACGTAAAGCGCCTTCTACCCCACGTCGATGTTTTTCCTTTCGCATATCGATAAAATCATTCACGATAACACCACCAAGGTCTCGCAGACGAAGTTGACGGGCGATCTCTTTGGCTGCCTGCAGATTCATCTGATAGGCTGTTTCTTCAGCATCAGCATCAGTCTTACGGAAATTTCCACTATTAACATCGATCGCAACCAAAGCCTCGGTCGGATCAATCACAATTGATCCTCCCTCTTTCAGTGGTACTTCGCGTTTATAGATACGAGCGATTTCATCTTCTAACTTATACTTATGAAAAATGGGTTGTGTCTTATCGTAATATTGCAATCGATCGGCAAATTTTGGCATCACCATTTCCAAGAAATCCTTTGCCCGCTTATAGGCATCTTCCTCATCAATATAGATGGCGTCCATTTCGCCACTGACCGTATCACGAATCGTACGAATAATAATGTCACTTTCTTCGTAAATATCCGTGGGTGCACTCGTTTTCTTTAGTCGCCGAACAATCGCTTTCCAGAGTCGGATTAAGTACGCCATATCACGGGACAACTCTTTCTTAGTCCGTTCCATACCGGCAGTTCGTACAATAAAACCAAGTCCTTCTGGTGGATCCACATCGACCAGAATATCTCTTAACTTGCGACGTTGTTTGTCATCTTCAATTTTCCGGGAGACACCAATACGTCCTAATGACGGCATCAGCACCAGATAACGTCCGGGAATGCTGAGATAGGTAGAAAGCGTTGGCCCTTTAGTGCCGATGCCTTCTTTAATGACCTGAACGAGAACTTCGTCACCCTTTCTAAAAATTTCCTGAATGGGCGGCTTCACTCGGGGGCGTCCCCCGTTCCAGCGTCGTTTACGACCACGGCCGTGTTGTGGTCTACGCCGAGCTGCCAAATCTTTATTTTGTTCTTCCACCGGGACATCAGGATCGTAACCACCCTGACGATAGTACTGGGGTTCGACGTCACTGATATGGAGAAAACCATTACGCCCGACTCCGAAATCGACAAAGGCAGCCTGAATTCCGGGTTCCAGATTAACAACCTTCCCTTTGTAAATATTGCCGACATAGTTATCCTGACTGGCACGTTCCACGTGTAACTCTTCAAGCTGGCCATCTTCAATTACCGCTACCCGACATTCCTCGGGCTGAGCTACATTAATTACCATTTCTTTTTTCATTATTCTTCTTTCATTATGTTACAGGCAAAACTTACCGGCCCGGGCGGTCTTAAACCGCCAGCTCCGGAAAAATCTGCCTCAGTTGATCGGTGAGATAGGCATCAACCTCAAGCGCGCTTTCTAATTGCATAACACGCTCAGTGATCGCTTCACACTGTTCAATACTGACACTCCGGCATACCTGTTTAATTTCAGGCACGGAGCTGGGCGGCACACTCAGAGAGCGTAAGCCAAGTCCTAGCAGCAACGGTACATATTTAGGTGATGTACTCATTTCACCACATAGGTTTACCGGTACACCGGCTTCAGCAGATTGTCGAATCGTCGACTGAATCAGTCGTAAAACAGCCGGATCACTGGCACGATATAGATTGGCCACGTCCTTATTGCTACGATCCACTGCTAGGCAGTATTGAATGAGGTCATTCGTTCCGATACTGATAAAATCCACTTCTTTGAGGAATTTATCAAGCATCAGTACGGCTGATGGTACCTCGACCATGATTCCAATTTCGAGTTTTTCTTTCAACTCATATCCGTCTTCGACCAGATCTTCCATAGTATCGATTAACAACATCTTTGCCTGGCGCAATTCCTGTAATGTCGAGATCATCGGGAACATTACACGGACAGGCCCTAAAGCACTGGCGCGAATTAATGCTCGCAACTGAACTCGAAACAAATCCAGATTTCGTAATGACAGGCGGATGCTGCGAACACCCAGAAACGGATTATTCTCTTCTTCATGCCGCGGCAACTGACCTAATTTGTCAGCGCCCAAGTCAAGTGTTCGAAAAACAACCTGACGATCACCCATGGACTGAATCACATGAGCATAAGCCCGATAGTGATCTTCTTCGGTCGGTTCTTCATCAGCTCCCAGATAAAGGAACTCAGTACGATACAGTCCGATTCCATCGGCTCCGCGTTCGCGGCAGGCATTTACCTCATGAGGAAACTCAATATTAGCACCCAATTGAATTCGGACACCATCTTGTGTTTCCGCCGGTAAATCCCGTAACACGGATAATTCCGCAGCCAGGCTGCGGTGTTGTTCTAATTCTTGCTGATAGCGATGTAGTGTTTTGTCATCAGGGTTAAGGAGCACCTGACCGTGATCACCATCGACAATAACCACATCACCCCCTGACACATCTGTCAAAAAGTTCCCGGTACCGACCACAGCAGGAATTTCCAGCCCTTTGGCCACGATCGCGGTATGAGAACTTGGACCACCTACTTCTGTGGCAAAACCAAGAACGAAACGCGGATCCAGCTTTGCAGTTTCACTCGGAGTCAGGTTATGAGCCAGTACGATGGCAGGCGTGGAAATCTTACTGAGAGATTCACGGCGACGACCGAGCAGTTTGCCAAGCAGATTCTTTTCCAGATCAAAGAAATCATGAGCACGTTCGGCCAGATAGTGATCATCCAGTTCCTGAAATATTTTGGCATAACGACGGAGAATCTTAGAGACGGCATATTCAGCCGAATGATGCTTTTCACTGATCATAGAATTAACTTCATTAACCAGTTTTGGATCCTGAAGCATCTGCAGATGAGCGGCAAAAATAGCACCATAGTGCTGGCCAAGACGGACTGAGATTCTTTCCTGATTGCGCGAGATATCGGCGATTACGCTGTCAAAAGCATGTTTCATGCGCAGCAACTCGTCGTCCACGGCATCCCGAGTTACGAAACGCGTAGGAATCCGAAATCCCTCGTTATCAATGACCACAACTTCTCCTATGGCTACGCCCGGAGAAACTGCGATACCCTCAAGTATCTGCATTACATTCCTCGCACCAACATCTAAACCTTATTCGCAGCTGATGCTTCGAATTCGTTTCAGGACAACCGTTGTATCCGGAAAATGCGGTTCACGTTGGTAGCTGCAATTCGCATCAATGCGTCAAGCAACAAAATGTATGATTAGTTCTATTAAGCAGTAACTTTCAATGTCTGCTTAACGGCAAAAGTTTTGGCGAAGTGGCCTCGTGCTGAATCAGGAGAGCTCGTCAGAGTCTTTTATGATCTGACGAGTGTATTAAAGTTCTATTCATCAAAACCTGATTCGACCAAATGACTCAGCTGTTTCACAGCCAGGTCGGCATCCGCACCTTCTGCCCGGATAGTTAACCGGACACCCTGAGTCGCTCCCAATGTAAGAATTGAAAGAATGCTTTTACCATCCACCAATTCCTCTCCGCAAACGACTGAAATTCGAGAATTAAACTGATTTGCCATCTGCGCAAACAAACTGGCCGGCCGGGCATGTAAACCCTCCTCATTCGAGATTATTACCGACTTCGTTTGTATCTCCGATGACATAATCAATTTCTCTAAATCCTCGTGTCCTGTCTAATTCTTTATTCTTTCAATTTCCAATTACTAATTACTTGAATCTTTAGCTTCATTCAGGGTCTTTCCAAATATCGAAATATATCACCGACAGTGAACAATTTCTCTATTCAGGCCTGCACATCGGGCAACCGAGACGAATGCTAAGCAAGCAAATGCTGACAGCTAGGAAGCGAACTGATTGTTGTCCGCTTCTTTTAGCAATTGAGAGACATCATCAGCCGTCGCACTCTGTTTAAGGAAGCGACAAAATGTATCGTCTCTCAACTGACGAGAGATATTTTCCAAAGCACGCAGGTGGTCACCTGGGCGATCCGGATGTGATACCAACAAGAATAGCAGCTGCACTTTCTCTCCATCTAAACTGTCAAACTCAACACCTTCGGCACTAACACCGACGGTTCCGATCAAGCTTTCAACGCTTGAATGTTTTGTGTGCGGAACAGCTACACCACGTCCGATGCCGGTACTTCCCAGCTCTTCACGTTTCATGATTGCCTCGACAATCGAGTCACGGTCTTCTTCTTTGAACTGACCGGCTAAAACCAAAGAGCCTACTAGTTCCTGAATGACACCGATTTTATCAGTTGCCTTAACATCCACGCAGATAGCGGATTCACACATAAAGTCTGCAAATTTCATTGCAATTGATTCCTTAGATTGATCTGACCCAAGCGATCAATCCAGAATCCCGCAGATTCATCAGGTAGGAATAAAACAGCCACTCCGAATGATTAAACGGAGTCTGAGGTACTTAAGTACTCCCATAAGGAGGCAATATCTTTTCAATACAGCAAGTGCTACAAAAATGCAGCCTCTCTGGATGCCTGTGGCGGATCTCACCACAGCACACTCAGGCCTGAGTTGAATTACCTGACAAATCATCTTCACTACGACGCATTGATAATTACGTATCAAGCGTCGATCATGCTGGTATGCCTTTGTTATCACTGGCATAAACAGTAATTCGTCGCTGGTCTACTATCCCATCTTCTGACTCATACCGCGTTCAGGAAGATCGAAAGGGTTAGTTCACCTCAGGTCTAAAATCGTGCACCGCCGATCGCTTGCCATGAGGCGAACGATGTTTGTGTTTCTTCTTATCCTTGTAACGTCTTATTTGCTGTTCTAATTTCCGTTCGGCGCCCATAACGGCAGCTACTATACTTGGTGCAGTATAAGTCGCTACAAAATCGTCGTGGCGTTCAAGAGTAGCCCGGATTTCAGCAACAGGACTCTCTCGATGCTCTAAATCGACCGTCACTTCGATAGACGTCAAACGGTTATAAAATCGAAGTAATTTGCCGATCTTTCCCTGAATCCGCTCTTGTGTGCGGTGACCAATATGACCGTGCCTTGCAGAGATACCAATTAGCATGCTTGCCCTCCTTTTGAATAGAGTAACCAAATAGGTGTACCAGTCGGAGAAGAAAAAGCCGTCATGGCTTCTGGCCCTAGCCCTTCTGACAGGACCTCAGCCGTTCGGCATTGCTTCTTAGATTGTGCAATTGTGGTCAAATCACCAGAGAACGAATACGTTGGTTAGGAAACCACCGGTCGTTAAACTCTAACAGTTCAACCAATGTAGTATACCCCATCCCTCTACAGAGGAAAGGGTCGCTTTTTCGCGCTTTTGACGATTCCTGAGAATTCCCTTCCCATTGCTAAAAATCAAGGTAATCCTCTGCATGCGTCACCGATGGCTGGGAAAACTAGACTCTTAGTATTTGCACAACATGCGATCAAATAATTTAGTTTTACTACCTCAAACAACATAAATAATCTATTGAGAATTTTCGGCGGTTCACTGAATCAACAAGGACTAACTAAGTGATCACCGCAAGCATCAATAAGAAAGATGATTGAGTCCGTTTAATAACCGGAGTCCGGCGAAAAAAATTGCGCACTCTGGATGGATCAGAATATGGTCCTAAGACCATCAAAAAAATAAAAGCTAACTGGAAAGCAAAGCTAATATGAAGTCTTGATTGATATTGCTAAGTTTTCCCTCTGACAACAATTCATTCCATTCACGAATCGGAAGCGTCTGCCGTTGTGGACTTTCTTCAGGCTTATAAAGTAACGTCTTGCCAGTAATACGTTTCAGACGCTCAAATGCAATGACACGGGAAACAGTCACCTGCGATTTCAATTGCTGAACCATTTGCTCAGCCACCCCGGCTGACAAATGTACATCTTCGTACTCTGACAAAAATGAAAGGATCTGATGAGTATTATCCCCTGTGTATGAGCTTAATGCTGTTTCAACCGATATTCGACTTGTCGCGTCCCGATGATAATAGCCCTGCAGCAAACCAACATCCTGATACCAAAGTGCCCGGTAGTCTCCATCATCCAACATCCCTACAAAAGCATTGGCAATTCCCATTTCCAATAACCCGTAAGCTGCCAGACGACGAACATTAATCAGTCGATGAGATTCAAAAATTTCCTGCAATGCTTCAACCGGATCTTCTGCATTTGAGAACTGTTCGTTAAAAGCTTCCCGAGCTTCCTTCATGATCGAATTCGACTCAAATCCAATAACCCACTGAGGAAAGTCTGTGACGCGGGTTACAGAAGTGCTTCCGGGATAGGATGTAAATACTGAAACTCGATCCGGATTCGATTCAAGAATTTCATGACCGCTATCAGGGCCAGCAACGGTCACCGATTTGTTGTAGAACAAACGTACCGCTCGGCTCACCTCTCCATTAGCCAGTTGATATGGTACAGCTTCCAGTGCAGCGACTGCCAAATCACCGCTAAGCTCAAGATCGAATTCAGCACCACCGGCCCGCAAGCGTACTTTGAAGTCATGAGTATCACTGCCCTGCAAGACAATCCTGCCATGATGGACTGATAAGTCCAGACCTATTTTTTCGGCCAGTGATGTTTCAATTTTTGCCGCACTTACAAGTGTTAACTTCGCTCCACTGTTGAGCAATAATTCGGGGCGATAGCCTTCAAAGCCGACGACCGTATCGCCGACGTTAATCAGGGTACCAGCATCTAATCTATTCAGCATTCCATTGGCCGAACGTAACAATGGCTGACTATTAGACAATAACTCCGCAAAAGCATCGCCGCTGGTAAGGATCGGGGTATTCTCTTCGGCAACAGCGCTTGCGGGAATTTGTACTTCAGGCTGAGTGACATTCAGTCTTTCAGGCACGGTAACCGGTTGCACATAATTTTCAGGCAACACATTTAATGACTGTTGCTGCTGAACTGCATCGGTCTGCTCCTCTTGATCAGCGGCATCGTCGCCCGTTTCTTGATCAGTCACAGCATGGCTAAACATCGAACCAATCCAGGGATGTGTTTCGTCAAAAGGACCAACTGCTCGTAATCCTATGATCGTCATCAGGCCCAAAAACGTCATGATGACCGTTGCTTGCCATAGGGGGTGCACTTTCTTTCTGATGTATTCCGGTGCACCAGCGGGCTTAGGTTCAATCAGGTTTTCCAGAACAGCATGTGGTTTCTCATTAACTTCAGTCAACTCGTTTGTTTTGCTGAGTGAAGTTTCAAGCAATCCCAAAACTCGGTTTCGCATATCATTTTCAATCGTGACAGACTGATCGATGCAAATCGAAAGAATGCTGTGGCAGCAAGCCACTTCGCTGAGATACATATCTGATTCGAGACAAACTTTTTCGAAGCCGGGAATGCGGTTTTCGTCCAGTGTATTATCAAGGTATTCAGCAACTGAATTCGGATCTCCACCAATTCCTCTACCATCAAGCGGTGGAGCACTCAGATTTGGCTTACGAATTGAACTAAGGGTGCGATAAACCAATTCACTAGCAAATTCACTATCGCTAATCTTAGCGCCTAACGCTTCCGCATCCTGCGGCTCAAGAATATCATCCAGATAGGCCAGCATCGTCCGTAATGTTAATCGCATTGCTGAATCCGTTCTTTCTATGAATTAGTTTTGGTTATTCTCTGCCGATTGCACCTCTGTGCATAAAAGGCTCTATAGTATTAGTGGCAAATTCGCCTTAAATCCGTACAATTTTCTGCAAAGATTTCTTTGTTTTTATTACTGTTATCAATCAATAGAGAAGCCTGTGAATTCACTATTTGAAGCATCTGAACAATCCAATCTAGAACGCGTGAAACCTTTAGCCGCGCGAATGCGTCCAACGAATCTAACTGAATTTGCTGGACAACAACACTTTCTGGGTGAAGGTAAACTGCTGACGCGACTTTTGCAGGCCGACCGACTAGGCTCTGTCATCTTTTACGGTCCTCCGGGAAGTGGCAAAACAACGTTGGCTCAGCTATTGGCAACGGAAACAAAAAGTACATTCTGTCAGCTAAGTGCTGTCACTAGCGGAGTCAAAGATCTCCGAGAGATCCTCCAGACAGCTCAAAACGAATTACGTTCCGGTGGATCTCGAACACTGTTATTTATTGATGAGATTCATCGCTTTAACAAAGCACAGCAAGATGCCCTTCTACCGGATGTTGAAAATGGTGTTATTACTCTGGTCGGTGCCACAACCGCCAATCCTTTCTTTGCAGTCAACAATGCGTTAACCAGCCGCAGCACAATCTTTCAGTTCGAGCCATTGGCCGTGAAAGATATTGAACAGCTTCTCGACCGGGCATTAAATGACCAGTTCAAAGGTCTTGGCCGCTACGAAGTGACATTAACTGACGAAGCCCGCACATTCATCGCAGAAGTATCAGACGGTGATGCGCGACGCGCATTATCAATTTTGGAAATCGGCGTATTGTCTTGTAACACATTTCCTCTCAAATTTGATCGCAGGCTTGCCGAAGAGTCGATTCAACGTAAGGCAATGCAATACGATGTCGGCGGGGATGAACACTATGATGTAACAAGTGCGTTGATAAAAAGTATTCGTGGAAGTGATGTTGATGCCGGGATCTACTGGCTGGCGCGCATGCTCGAAGGAGGAGAAGATATTCGGTTTATTTGTCGCCGGCTGGTTATTTTAGCGAGTGAAGACATTGGCAACGCTGATCCACACGCTCTCACGGTTGCTGTCGCCTGTATGCAGGCATGTGAATTTATTGGCCTGCCTGAATGCCAACTTACCCTGTGTCAAACCATCGCTTACTTAGCCTGTGCTCCTAAATCCAATGCTTCGACTGTTGCGATTAATGAAGCACGTAGTGATATTCGTAATGGCCGAACAGTACCGGTACCGCGAGCATTACGAGATAAACACTATTCAGGAGCCAAACAATTCAATCACGGCGAGGGTTATAAGTACGCACATAATCATCAAGATGGGATCGCTGCATTTGATTATTTGGGAGTCGATAAGCAGTACTACAATCCTGTCGACCGTGGGTTTGAGGCTGAATTAGGACGACGTCTGGAAGTAATACGAAAAAAACTGCGGGGCAATCAGTGATTACCTCGCAGTCATATCTGTTCGTAGGCAGGAATCGGGACTAACGAATGGTGACTTGGCTGCCGGCACTTAAAATATGGTAAACGTCTCGTGCATCTACCGGCTTGAGTTTGATGCTACCCAAACCTACATCGCGGGATCCTGCATCCTGAGGCTGTGTATGAATACTGATATTTCCCCCCAGATCCATCCAGTACTTGCCGTAAGGATTGTTCATCGCACCACCACGAATAATCGATCCATCTGCAGCATAATAACTTCGATCGAGTTGTTTATCCAGCACAGAATACTGACCTGGTTGAGGGTTGAATTCTGAGCCTAACTGAATCTGAAAACGACCTGCATATAGTACACCGACAAACAACGTCAATTCCTTGTTGCTGACATTAATTTCGCCGCGGAACGGTCCCTGCACAATCTTCAGTTCATCACCTGCTTTCAATACTGCTACACTGCGCAGACCATTAATATTCGCGAGAAGCTGAGATGGAACACGCAACTGAAATGCAATAGAGTCCAGCGAGTCATTTGGACCAACCGTGTAGGATTCAAACAGATAGTGCTTACGAGAGTAAACAACTTCACCGGCCAGATAGTCCAATACAGGCAACAACTGTTTTTGTTGTTCTCCTGTCAGTTCATTACTGCCATAGTAAGTTGAAAGTGCCTGCAAGGCCTCGCGTAAATGCCCCGTTTCGATTTGTTGCTGCGCCGCGGCCCAGGCTGTTGCAAAGGCTGAGGGGGTTGACAGTGGATTTTGTTCGGTGACATTGTTAGCTGGAAAAATATTGTCATCATTGAAAACAGGCGTCTCGAGCTGACTCTGCGGAGGACTACCTTCCGATGAGAAAGTGCTATTGTCATTAGGAGCTTCGCTGACAGGGAAGGCATCATTTGAATTATTTGTTTCTGTCACAGCAAATGCATCGTTACTATTGCCCGGTTGGAATTGGCTGTCGTCCGATTCGGTAACTGGAAACTTATCCGTGCTGTTTTCCGAACTGATAACAAATTGTGCGTCATCGCCGGCTGCTTCCGTGCCAACATTGGCGTCCACCGTATCAATCAGTGGGTTTTCAATACCGCTGTTGGTCACGATCTCGTTAGTAGCAGTCGGTTCCGACCCGGATTCGATCTGTAGTGGTACCTGCGTGGTGATTTCCTCGTCAAGCTGTCCTGCTGCCGGTGATTCAAACTGACCATCATCAGCGGCGGTCACTACCGAACTCTCTTCCGACAAACCGGCATTGTCATTTAATCCGTTCAGTAAATCTTCTGCGGAAATCTCTGTCCCTAGGTCTAACTCCAAAGCATCAGGGAGATTATCTAACTCCTTAGCCACTTCCGGTGGTGGAGTATCCGGTCTCGTGTAAATAACGTGATAAGCGCCGAATAAAATGACGACCATAAATGTAAAGATGAATAGTGTTTTAACCTTTTGCATTTTCGTCCTCCCTGACGAAAACCAGTGTTCGTTAGAATAGATCTAACGTTAACAAAAACTTAAGTATTGTTTCGAGTCGGTTTGACTCGGATTTATAAACCCATTTTTCTCAACCCCGCTCCAACGCATATGCATTACGAAGACGAGATTGATCATGACTACGACGAATGGTCGGAACCCGATGTATGGGATGACGATCCAACCGAAGTTTTGTTATGTCCGGAATGTGGTGAAGAGGTTTACGAATTCGCTGATATATGTCCTAGCTGTGGCTTATTTATCACCCCTTCAGCAGCTGCCTATAATCCCTGGCGAGGCCGGCCCTTATGGTGGGTAACGTTCGCCATTCTGGGAGTTTTAGGATTCCTATTCTCCCTGCAACTGCTGTTCTAGTTAAGTTCTACATAATCAACTAATAAGTACCCCGCTTTCCGCCTCGGTTTCACTCACATCCACCCAAAATAGTACGAGAAAACCGTTGATCGTGAAAATACCGATTCAGTCAAAGATCAAAATAAACTGAAATAGATGTTCTGGTAATACCGAGCCTGTTAGGCCCCTTTAGTGTATTTTCTGCGATTCAGAAACTACTCAGCAGAAATACCAAAGTCTTCGATTGTCAACAGAGTTTGCAGTTTATAGCCCTTAGCAGCAAAGGCTTCGCGGCCGCCGGATAAGCGGTCAATGATAGCAATCACACCTTCCACCTTAAGGCCCGCCGCTTCAACATGCTCAATTGCTTTCAGACTACTGCCACCGGTGGTTACCACATCTTCGACGATGATAACCCGGTCACCCGATTCCAGTGGCCCTTCAACCTGATTTCCTTTGCCATGCTCTTTCGCTTCCTTGCGTACAATGAATCCACGAAGTGACTTACCCTGAATATCAGCTTCTGTCAAAATCGAAGCGGTGATTGGATCAGCTCCAATCGCCATCCCACCCACCGCATCCGGAAGTTCATTTCCAATTAACTCCAAGATTCCCTGAGCGACCAGACGAGCACCACGCGAATCGAGCGTAACCTTACGGCAATCCAAGTAAAACGTTGCCTTTTTACCTGAAGCCAGAACAAAGTCTCCGAATTCAAGAGCTTTCTGGCGAACAACTTCCTTCAGCGCGTCTTTGGAATACATGACCTTTGCAAACCTCCATGTTTTGGGTGGATTCTGTAATACTTTAGCTTATCTACCGCCGACTTATCTACCGCCTAATAGTTTAATACGTCCGACTAAGTGGTAACAGCCGGCAAAAGAAAAGTCTAAAAATGACAGTTGGCATCAATCTAACGCTTAGGCACAGCACCAGATTGCTTTAGGCATTCGCCTTTGCTCGGGCCTCGCGTAAACCACGACTAAGAATATCCCGTAACATCGGTGAGTAATCCTCATAACGAGTCTCATCTGGAGCACCGGCAGCGAATTGATAGATCGCGTCACGCGGTTTTAAGCCCAGAGCCAGAAGTGTGGAACTTACTGTCCCCCGATCGTTACTGCGAAGCACCATGCTTGGCCGCATCGGAGAAACTGGACTGCGAGCAAAAACCTTACTGGCAACGGCAAGGAACTTAACCGATGAATCCAGAGTCTGAAGCGTCAGCAAACGACTTGCCAGCTGGCAACGTTCATCGCGAGGATCATTTAGGTTGCGATTACCGATGACGTTGAGTCCTTCCTTCAGTGGAACAACCTCCGGTTCATCTGTACCATGTACCGCCCAACCCGTTTCCCCGTCAGCAATCACGTAATTCACGCCTTCATATCGCTTACTCAGCAACTCGTCCATCGCTAGGCCAACAGCCTCCTGAGCTGATGTGCTACGAAGCAATTCGCGGCATAAAACACCTCGCGAACGTGGTACCACAGGTGGAATCAACTTACGACGGTTGCAAGCAGCAACAAATAATCCGTGTTGATTAACACCCATCCAGGTTCCTCCAGCCTGTTGATCAACACCGCTTAAAATACGAGGTTTTCCAGACTGAATTGAAGGGGTTGTACTCGGGCGATCATAAAATTCATCTCGGTTAGCTGCAACCAGAATGGGTGCCTCCGGCACCGATTTATATTGAATGGCAAGAATGCACATATATCGTCTTGATTTTAATAAGCTTTTACAGCGAGTAACCCATTGTCTTCCTCACAATAAGCTACATTCGCATTCGACTGAAGAACTCAATCTAATTCCACCCTCCCAAGTCAAACACCCTACTTCGGGGGGTTTGCATCAAATTAATTACTATCCAGTAAACAAATACTAGCTTTAAGGGTGTTTTGGTGACTCTGTCAACGCATTAAACTGCTTAATACACCTCTTTTTTAGAACTGCAGTCTTTCGACTGGCTATTACTATTTACCTGTTACGCAGACCTTTTTTGCACTCGGAATCCGCCACTATGTCAACATCTTCGACCCCTATTCGTATTGCCATCATTGGCGCTGGTGCTGTCAGCGATTATCACCATGTTCCTGGTATTCGCATTGATCCACGAGCAGAATTGGTGGCCGCCTGTGATATGAGTGAGGCACTGCTGGAGCAACGAAAAAGTGAGTGGCAAATCGACAAGGTTACAACAGATTTCAATGAGATCTGTGAAGATCCCGATATTGATGCGGTCATCATTGCGACGCCAAACTTCACACACCACGAACAGGCTATTGCAGCCGCCAAAGGTGGTAAGCACATCATGTGTGAGAAGCCACTGGCTCTCAATGCTCAGCAAGTACGTGAAATGCGAGATGCGGCGGTGGAGGCCGGTGTGGTACATATGACTGCATTCACTTACCGATTTGCTCCATCGATGCGATACATTCGGCAGTTGGTTCAATCAGGTGCTATTGGCCAGCCTCGCCACTTCCGCAGTCAACGATTTTTAGACTGGCCGGAAACAAGCTGGGGTTGGAGACAATACAAGAAGACGGCTGGTGCCGGCGATCTATTTGACATGACCATCCACCGTATCGACTTCGCTATGGATCTGATGGGGAAAATAGACCGGCTTTGTGGAGGTGTCGCACAATTCTGCCCTCGTGATGTCACCGTTGATGGCCAGCAATGCCCTCCCTCTGATGTGGATGACTGGTCTGCTCTGATTGGTGTCTTTGAAAATGGTGGTGTTGGGGTATGGGAAGGCACGACAGTTGCCAAGGGATACGGCTTTAACGGTTTTGGCCATGAACTGGCTGAAATCAACGGCTCGGAAGCAACCGTTCGCTACCGCCTGCATGAACCGAACAAAATTTGGCTGGGACGAACCGGAGAAGATGTTGCCCCGGTCGACGTTCCGGAAGAATTTCTCAAACCTGCTGACAGCCCACGTGACCCTCATGCAGGAAAGCCCGCCGACGTTTTCCGTTATGATCTCGTTTGGGAATTCTGTTCAGCGATTACCGAAGGGCGTGATGCAATGCCAAGCTTTGATCATGGCCTTAACGCTCAAATTATTGCTGACGCCGTATTAGAGTCCAATCAAAATGCAAGTTGGATTGACGTTGCAGACCGACTGGTCTAAGCATCCGTTGTAATACGTAAAAACCCTTTCCACCGATCTCTATCTAACTGACAATCTACATGAGTGAAAACCACGCCCAACCCGAATCTGACTCTGGCAGCCAGGACCGGATTGTCGTCGCTTCACAAAGTCGTCAGGTTAATTCATTAACCGGTGTACAAATACTAGCTACGGGGTGTTATGCCCCGGAAAATGTGATTGCCAATGCAGATTTAGCTGAATTGGGCTACGACGCAGACTGGATTCTTCAACGCACAGGAATTGAATCCCGCTGCCGTGCCAGAGATGATCACGCTTGTAGTGATCTTGCGTATCAAGCGGCTCAGCATTGTCTGGATAATGGGAACATCGATTCCTCAGAAATCGATTTAATTTTACTGGCGACCATCACGCCGGATCAACCAACCCCGTCAACAGCCTGCCATGTGCAGAGAATGCTTGGCTCCAATGCGCCAGCCATGGATCTGGGAGCCGCCTGTTCAGGCTTTATGTATGCTTTGGTAACCGGGATGCAATTCATCAAGACCGGCACTTACCAACGTGTTCTGATTATCGGTGCAGATCTTATGAGCCGCACAGTCAATCCGGCAGATACGAAAACCTTTCCATTATTTGGGGATGGTGCTGGAGCAGTTGTTATCGGTCCCGGCTCAGACCTACAGGGATTCGTATCCTATACGCTCGGGGCAGACGGGCACGGAGCTGAACTTCTGGAACAACCGGCAGGTGGTACGCGGTGCCCAGCCACCCCGGAAACGCTCGCTCAAAACCTACAGTACTTAAAGATGGACGGCCGAAGCGTATTTAAATGGGCAATCCGGACACTCTCCGATTCAGTCAATCAAATACTCGATGCTGCTAGTCTGACCGCTGATAAAATTGATTTAACATTATTCCATCAAGCCAATATCAGAATCATTGATGCGGCAGCGAATGATCTTGGTTTGCCAGCCGAAAAAGTATTCGTCAATCTGGATAAATACGGAAACACCTCCGCCGCCAGTATTCCACTGGCATTAGCTGAAGCCGTTGAGCAGCAGCGAATTTCTGCCGGTGATAACGTGCTGATCAGCGGTTTTGGTGCCGGACTGGCCTGGGGCGCCGGTGTCTGGCACTGGTAATAATAGCCGGCCCAACACCCGCCATACAATTCTGACAATCGTTTTTAGGTAAGCATCATCATGAGTGAAGCAAATATAAAGTCTCTTCCACCTCGCAGTAGTGTCGCTGAATCTGATACCTGGGATCTCTCAAGCCTCTATTGCGACAATGACCAATGGGAAGCAGATTATTCATTCGCCGAAGAAAAGCTCGACCAATACGCTGACTTTCAGGGTCGACTGACAGAAAGTGCGGAAATACTGGCAGAATTACTTACCTTTGACGGTGAAATGGAACTTCTTCTTGAGCGGCTGGGCTATTACGCTTTCCTGCGGCTAACCGAAGATCAGGCTGATAGTAACAGTCAGGCACTTGAAGCACGCATGCAAAATCTAGCTGCGCGGGCCGCTCAGGCTGCCAGCTGGATCCGTCCTGAACTACTGGCAATCGACTCGGTGAAGATCGAAGCCTTTATGCAAACCGAGTGCCTACAGCACTACCGCTTGCAACTTGAACGAATTCTACGTTACCGACCTCATACGCTCGGCGAAAAAGAGGAAGAGCTCTTAGCTATGCAGGCCGAAATGGCACAATCTGCTTCAAAGATTTTCCGTCAGCTACATGATGCGGATTTGAAATTCGGTGAAGTCGAAAATGAACATGGTGAGCTGGTTGAACTGGGAAACGCTACCTTTAGCCAATTCCTTATTTCACCAAACCGGGACGTTCGTAAGGCAGCCTTTCATCAGTATTACAACCAGTTCGAGGCCCATGAAAATACATTGGCAGCAACGCTCGGTGGATCTATCCAAAAGGATGTCTATTACGCTCGCGCGCGAGGTTATGATAATGCACTTTCGGGGGCACTGTTTCCAGATAATGTGCCTCAAAGTGTCTATGACAGCCTGATCGAGTCGGTGCGCAATAACTTCGAACCGCTCTACAAATATTATGAGCTGCGTCGCAAGTTGATGGGTATCGATGAAATCCATCATTACGATACGTACGTGCCAATCATTGGTGATTTGCAAGTGAACCGAAGCTGGGATGAGGCTACTGATTTGGTAATGGAATCACTACAGCCGCTGGGAAAGACATATTGCGAAGTTTTGGAAGCAGGTCTGCGGGGGCGTTGGTGCGATCGTTATCCGAATGCCGGAAAACAAAGTGGTGCTTTCAGTGCGGGCAGCTATATCGGTGATCCCTACATCCTGATGAATTATAAACCTCAAGTGCTAAATGATGTCTTTACGCTTACGCATGAAGCAGGACACTCCATGCATTCTTACTACAGCTCAAAGCATCAGAGTTTCGAATATTACAACTACACAATCTTCGTTGCTGAAGTTGCCAGCACGTTCAATGAACAGCTACTTAGTGACCATATGATGAAGCATGCTCAGGATGACCGGGAACGGGCCTATCTCATCAACCGTGACATTGACGCAATCCGCGGAACAATCATTCGTCAGACGATGTTTGCTGAATTTGAAAAAATCACTCATGAGATGACTGAAAATGGTCAACCGTTAACTGTTCAGTCATTGCGTGAAGTTTATGGGCAGTTGCTACTGGATTACTTTGGGCCGGGTTTTACCGTCGATGATTGTCTATCGCTCGAGTGCTTCAGGATTCCTCACTTTTACCGAGCGTTTTACGTGTACAAATATGCGACTGGCCTATCAGCTGCGATTGCTCTAAGCAGACGAGTCCTCGACGGGGGACAGCAGGAGTTGAATGATTACCTAAACTTCCTGCAGGGCGGCTGCAGCAAAGATCCACTCGACCTGCTGCGTGATGCCGGCGTGGATATGGAGCAACCCGACACAGTGGACACTGCATTGCAACAGTTTTCATCTCTGGTAAATCAACTCGAAGCTCTTTTAAGCTAATTGTTACATCTTACCACCGCCAATTACGGGACTTGTAAGTCATCGCTAAGAGCATCAAAATAAGAAGCATAACCGCCGCGTTATGAACATTTGAAATCACCAAACTATTTTATACATACCTAAGGAGTACACCATGGCACGTCCGGTAACACTATTCACCGGCCAATGGGCAGACCTCCCGGCAGAAACAATCTGTCAAAAAACCAAGGAATTTGGTTATGACGGAATTGAACTGGCCTGCTGGGGCGACCACTTCAATGTTGTTGAGGCATTGGAAAACGAAAACTACTGTGCTGAAAAGCATGAGCAACTAGAGCGTAACGGCCTGCTCTGCAAAGCTATCAGTGCTCACCTGGCTGGTCAGGCTGTTCTCGACAATATCGACGAACGCCATCAGGCGATTCTGCCGGAACATGTTTGGGGCGACGGTGATCCTGCCGGGGTCAACGAACGGGCTATCGAGGAAATGAAGAACACTGCACGTGCTGCCCAGAAATTCGGCGTGGATATTGTCAATGGTTTCACCGGTTCAAGTATCTGGCACCTGTTGTATTCTTTCCCACCTGTTCCGGAATCCATGATTCAGGACGGCTTCGATCTGTTCGCGGAACGCTGGAATCCAATCTTCGATGTCTTCGGAGAGTGTGGAGTAAAGTTTGCGTTAGAAGTACACCCAACCGAAATCGCCTTCGATATTTATACCGCTGAACGTGCCTTAGAGGCTGTTGATCATCGCGAGGAATTTGGTTTTAACTTTGACCCAAGCCATTTGATCTGGCAGGGAGTTGATCCTGTAGAATTTATCCGCTACTTTCCTGACCGTATTTACCACGTCCACATCAAAGATGCGATTCGTACTCTTAATGGACGCACAGGTATTAACTGTAGTCATCTAAACTTTGGTGATTCACGTCGTGGTTGGGACTTCCGTAGTCCGGGGCGTGGTGAAGTTAACTTTGAAGAAATCGTTCGGGCGCTCAACGACATTAACTACACCGGACCACTCTCAATTGAGTGGGAAGACTGTGGGATGCAGCGTGACCAGGGAGCAACCGAAGCCTGTGCTTTCACTAAAGCTGTAGACATCTCACCTTCTGATGTCCAGTTTGATGATGCTTTTGACAACTAAGCAATATCTTAGGAGAAGCCATTACAAGAGGCAGGTACTGTAATCAGCACCTGCCTCTTTTCATTCTTCTTTTAAACCTATTTTTAAAATGGGAATTTTGCATCCAAAGGTGAATTAGCTAATTCCACCAAAAAACCTCCCAGGCGTTCAACCAGAACATCCATCAGTTGCTCGCCCTTTTCAGCCGAAGCCTGATGAGGATAACCGGAACCACTGTTGGTTGTCAGCAAATCCCACTGACGGGTGAGTCCCACCCAGCCTTTGTTGACCGCCTCAAAACGAGTGGGTTGTGTGGAGCCGTCATCGGCAGACAACGACCCATCCTCATTCCTGGCAACAAGATGATTTCGGTAAGCCAGAATCAACGATGTTTCCATCTCCCCTGCATGATCTTCCCGATGTTCGAAAATATCATGGTAGACATCCTCAAGCATGCGAAACCAATTGGTCAGGAACAAGTGTGCTTCGGTTCGACCTGAAAGCTCTCTTAGCAACGGTTTAAATTCATTGCCACCATGGCTGTTAAGAATAACAACTTTACGAATTCCACTACGGACCAGTGACTCGACTAAATCTTCGATCACTTTGAATAATGTCGTGGGATAGAGATTCATCGCCAGCGGAAAATGCCGCATATTAGTTTCTGTGCCGTATGGAACGGTGGGTAACAACACCACTTTGGCGCCCTGTTTATGAGCCGCTTCGCAAACCCGTGAGCCAATATCGTCTGCTTCATAATGATCCGTTCCATAGGGAAGGTGCAGATTATGAGGTTCAGTCGCTCCCATTGGCAGTACAGCCACGTCGTAGGGATTCTCTTTGATGTAGCCGTAGTTCGTTTCAGATAAAATCCAGGGTCGCATAGTTTATTTGCCTTACTACTAAGTTACCGGACAATTAAGGTTTCAGTTTTGTGAGACTGGATTTTACCTTGTCCACAACTTCTACACTCATATTCGTGCCTGTTAAATCAAGAATCACCAAATTCACAATGGTCTCCAGATCCGCTGCTGCCTGATCGGTGACTGATGTTCCGGTCAGGTACAATACCGTCAGCGTCGATTTCCCGGCAAGCATTTGCACTGTTCTGTCTGTCACCTTTGTGTGAGCTAGATCAAGTGTTTCCAGATTCGCCAGCTCGGCAAATACTTGAACTGATTTATCAGAGATCCTGGTACCATCAAGCGTAATCTCCTTTAACGCCGGTAGCGACTGAAATAATACAACACTGCCATCGGTAATAGCACACCCGGTCGCATCGAGCCATGTAAGATCCCGCTGGCCTTTAAGTTTGGCCAAACCGCTATCTGTTACATTTCCATGTGCAGCGCAGAACGCTTCCAGTTTCGTATTGGGACGCAATTGGTTTAGATCTTCGTCATCAATAACTAGAAACTCATGGTATTCTCGGTCTAATTGTTCATAAGGCGTCCTGCTTAACTGAGCAAACGTACCGGCTGTATCCGTTTTGGTATAAACCTTCCTTAATAAATCAAAAAAAAACTGACGGTAGCGACCGTCTTTTCCGTTTATCAAAAAGTGCGTTAAACCGCTACACTGAGCATAAAGTTGTACAATCCTCGGATGAGCCGCCAATTCGTCATTACTCAAAGTTGTCAACTGCTGCAGTGGTTCATGCATTTGATTGACCAACGCGTTATAGCGGGCGTACTGCAATCGTTTTGACTCAAATCCGCCAAGCGTAGCAAAGCGATCAAAATCCTGCAACGATTCCATATAGGTGGCCACACCTTCAATAGCCCATATATTTTGTTCTGCTGCAATGCTCCGTAATCCCGGACCGAGTTCACTAAATAACTGGTGAGTCACCTCATGTACCCACGGATTCACACTGGTCTTTCCCAAATGTAAAAATGCTCGCTCGGAGGCTTCATGGTAAAAGCCGGTTGAGTTCGTATTGGGGATATTGCGTTGCTTAAAAAACTGCTGGTACTCTGCTTCTTTAGCAAAGAGCGTAACCCGATGAATCCGTTTGTTATATAGCCCGACATTATCACCGGCTAACCGCTTCTTTAGTCCACTCATATCACACCAGAATTCAACAAATGCCTGTTGCCAGACAGAGTAAAGTCTTTCAAGCTGCCGCGCCAGCCGTACTCCTTCGGCTGCCGAGGCATTGGTAGAAATCTCAAAATGGGCTGTTTTGATGGTGTAGTATTCTCCTGCGACCCATCCGGTTAGTGGCATTGGTTTACGGGCCCGCGCAGGACTAGGACGCAACTGAAAAACGGTAGAATCCGAATAGCCAAGCACTTGACGAGCTTTTCGATGCCTGTGATCTTCATGGAGTGCTTGATGTAACATGCAATAAGCTTTTGGCAGATCGGTAGTCAGTGTAACAGCCTGCTGATAAAGCCGTTCTGCTTCTGTACTACGTATCTCTGTAAATCGTTGATACCAGAACTTCTGAAGTTGAGTTGCATTGCCTGCAGGCCGGTAATAGTCAACGTTCTGAAACGGATAGAATACTTGCTGATCAGAGCGCGCAGCAACAATCCAATCTCTAGTAATTACTGCCTGTTCTTTAAGGTTTAATTCATCACACTTCCGAGCCAACGCTTCTAATTGCTGAGCAAAGTTACTCTCACCATCCTGAGCGTATACATTACCAGCCGTAGCACCGATCAAAAGAGCCACGAACAAAGCTGTCAGCCTGTGCGAGTGTCGCTGGAACCAATTCATACTTACATTCTAGTCAACTACCGCCAAAACTTCTGCGTCTCGTATGGCATACAGATGTCAATCCATTTTCGTACTTGTTTTTAGACCCTGCCTAGCTGTAAAATTCTTCCACATAGTTTAATTCACTTGCCCGTCAGAATCGAAAGACAAACTCCGGTGAAAAAGCATCTGCTGCTTACACTCCTGCTCGGTTTGTTTACTCAGTCCAGCACACTGACAACCACCGCTCAAGCGGCTCCTGTTGTAGATCTGGAGCTAGCTATGGATGGCGTTCCCGATTTTGCAGTTGTGCGGAAATGGATCGAAATACTGCAAAAAGCAGGTTTTAAAAATGTGCGTGCTCGCAGCATCAAGCCAACAGATAAACCCGAAATAAGAATGGTTGGCAAAGGGGACAATCAACTCTACATCGTAACGGGCATTCTGGCTGGTACAAAAATTCATTTACCCAAAGGAACCATCAGTTATGGCGATCTAGATGCGGCGAAAGACTGGATTGCCAAACTTAGCGGTGATGGTGCCGCCAACCTGACTGCCGAAAAGGGCGCCTACGGTCTTACCAAAGAACAAATAGTGAAAGTCTACGATGAGCTCTCAAAACCTGTGCCGCTATCAACCGGAGATCGTCCTGTAAAAGATGTGATTCGTGGTATCTCGCAAGTCTGGAAACTACGTGTCGGTGTCGATTCCAATGCCCGCCAGTCTCTTTTTAGTGAGCAGCCTTTTCCGGGCGAACTCAAAGGCCTGACCAGTGGTTCTGCCATGGCCATGGTTCTGAAATCGGTCGGGCTCGTCATGTACCCTGAAAAACCTGTCGGGGGGGATGTTCAGATAATGATTTCTCAGCACCAGAAGAACAAAGAATTCTGGCCCACCGGCTGGGCATTAGAAACTAATGCAGGCAAAGCTGCACCGGATCTTTTCAACGAACTGGACGTTGAGATCAAAGAAACTGAACTCTCAAAAACACTCCATGCAATCGCACCTCGGCTAAAAACTCCCATGATCATTGACTATGGTGAGATTGAACGACGCGGGTTAAGCCTTGAAAAGCGCATTAATATTCCGGCGGGTAAGACCTTTTATAAAAAGATTATTGATCGCGCATTGTCGCAAGGTAGCTTACGTAGCGAATTCCGTACCGATGAAGCGGGAAAAGTATTTCTCTGGATTACGTATTAAGAGCGCAAAAAAAGCACGATAGTAAAAACTATCGTGCTTGCTGGCTGCCTTTGCAGTGTGAGGGTGGCTAAGGGGATTCGAACCCCCGACCCCTGGAACCACAATCCAGTGCTCTAACCAACTGAGCTACAGCCACCACTGAGTGTTTCAATTTAATTCCCTCGCTGCGAATCGACAAGTACGGAATTGATGAGTTAAATAATTAAACCGGCTGCAGCATTTCGGGCTTGAAAATCAGTGAAAAATTACAGAATTCACCCACTCGGACAATTAAGACTTAGGCGGTTACCTAACTAATGATGTCCTGATTTACATTGCCAAAAACGTCCGTCAGTCGGAAGTCACGACCACTGTAACGGAATGTCAGCTCTTCGTGGTTGATACCCAGTAAATGCAGGATCGTAGCGTGTAAGTCATGGACATCCATCCGCCCTTCGACAGCGTCCACTCCCAGTTCATCTGTAGCACCGTGAACGTAACCACCCTTGACTCCACCCCCGCAGAGCCAGGTCGTAAATCCGGTGTTATGATGATTTCGTCCGGTCTTGCCCTGGGCTGTTGGAGTACGTCCGAATTCTCCGCCCCAGATGATCAACGTATCATCAAGAAGCCCGCGTTGCTTAAGATCGTGAATCAAAGCTGCGATCGGCTGGTCGCTCTTTGCTGCATCACGCTTGTGATCCATGATATTCCCATGAGCATCCCATGGCTGGCCGGCGCCATAATAAATCTGAACCATACGAACACCCCGTTCGACTAACCGGCGGGCGACCAAACAACCATTAGCAAACTGCCCTTCTCCATACGCCTCTATTGTCTCTTTGGATTCACGCGTGATATCGAAGGCTTGCTGAGCTTCAAACTGCATTCCATAAGCCACTTCCAAAGACTGGATTCTTGCTTCCAGATTAAGATCTGCCGTCCTCTTCTCTAAATGTCGCTTGTTACTTTGCTGCAACAGGTCGAGCAGACGACGCTGTGCGTCCGGTGTCAGATTCTTATTATTGATATGCCCGATCACGTTCTTGGGATCAACTTTTGAATTGTTGATATGTGTCCCCTGATAAATTCCCGGCAGGAAACTATTACCCCACAATGCCGGACCTACAACAGGCTTGCCGGGGCACAAAACCACAAACCCTGGCAAGTTTTGATTTTCTGTACCCAGACCATAGGTAACCCAGGATCCCAGGCAGGGGCGAATCGGTTGCTGATTACCACTGTTCATCATCAGCAGTCCCGGCTCATGATTTGGTGTCGTGGTATGCATTCCGCGAAGAACACAGAGCTCGTCAGCAACCTGACCCAGATGAGGATATAACTCGCTCATATCAATGCCGGCTTGCCCATATTTACTGAAGCTAAATGGTGACGGCATATACTTGCCACCACGTCCCATTTTACCCTCCTGAGTTTTCAGTTCAGGCTTGGGGTCAAATGTGTCTACGTGTGACGGACCACCATTCATGAACAGGAAAATAACATGCTTGGCACGTGGAGCGTGGTGTGTCTGCTTAGGGATCAGAGGACTTGTTGACTTGACTGCTGCATCCAGCATCTGTTCTTCAGCCAGCAATGCTGATAACCCCAGCATTCCAAACCCCACACCGCTTGACTTCAGCAGTTGTCGTCTTGAAACAAGGCTATTTCTGAGCAGAGGATTATCGACAATTTGGCGATCGTACATAGTTCTTCTTTTATAAAACAAATTGTGAGCACATCACGAGACATTGATTAATCAACAAACATAAATTCGTTGGCACTCAAAAGAGCCAGTGAATATTGGTCCCAGGCGTGTTCCATCCCGGACTCATTTCCGACAGCTTCGAGGAAACTTTTCCCTATGGCAATATCGTCGTGATCCGGATCCCGTCCATATAACAATTCAAATACCTGTTGTATTTTCTCTTCAATCGTACCATTCATTTCACTACGAACGCGGGCACTTAACGCCCGGGCACGATTCATCATAAAATCACTATTCAGTACAAACAGCTGCTGCAACGGTACCGTCGTTACCGGTCGGGCTGCCGCGGTAATATTCGGGTCCGGAAAATCAAACAAACGCAACAGTTCGTTAAGTCGATGACGACTGATGAAACCGTACAATGTTCTGCGTTTATTATTAGTGTTATCCAACTCGGCGGAAGGACCACCCATCTCTAACTGCAGTTCACCGGAAACGGCTAATAAACCATCTCGCCATGGTTCAACTTCCAGTCTACGACGATTCATTCGCCACAATAATTTATTTTCAGGATCAGCTTCAAATTTCTGAGCGTTGAATTCGCTACTCTGTTGATAAACGGCTGAATTCATCACCAATCGGTGAATATGCTTCAGCGACCAGCTGTTTTTCATAAATTCTAAGGCCAGAAAATCCAACAGTTGAGGATGAGTTGGACGGTCACCGAGTGTCCCAAAATTACTGAGCGTTCCAACAAGTCCCTTACCAAAATGGCCGGCCCAAATACGGTTTACCATCACTCGTGCGGTCAATGGATTCTCTTCCGAGGTAATCGAGTTCGCAAATTCCAGTCGACCGCTACCTGTCGGTTCATACGGTACTTTCTGGCCCGCTGTAAAAATGGCCAGATTCGACCGTTTAGCAATATCACCTTTCTTTCCAGGATCACCCGCCAAATAGATTGGCAAGTCCTGTGCATTGCCTTCGGCTAATGAGTGTGCCCGAAGAATCTGAATAGACTCGGCTTCCTTTTTCAATTCATCCTGGGCACTGCTTAAGGAAACAACCCGCTGTTTTGCCTGACCCTCTAAACGGGCTCTCACTTCATTCGGCGGTAACGCGAGCAAACCTTCTTCATAGAGCATTAGTGATAACAAAGTTGCATCCTGACGCAGCGTTTCATTGTTCAGGTCTTCTTCACTGATTTCAACTTCTGCCAGGACATCTTGTGGCAAAGGATTTGTTTCCAGGCGAACACCTGACCAAACTGCATGATCTGAATTGATCGTATTATCATTCGGGCTGCCTGCTCCTGCTGTTACCAAGGTCACATACTTTGCCGCTGCTGGAATCTCAATATCCACTGTGAAGAATTTCCCCGTGCCCTTTACTTCAGGTGGAATAACTCCCGTGAAATAGTAAGTAAAGTCACTATAAGTAACCTGCATCTTCTGACCGTTCACATAACCACCCAGAATTGCATCCATCACTTTTTTATCTTTATGGGGCCTGGATACGATTACTGCGAAATGAGCACTGGCATTGGAATTCAACGAGTCATCATTGATTCCGGCACGATCGACTTTAAATCGAAATGCCTGATCATGAGGAAGTAGCCCGGCTTTTCGAATTTCATCCAAATCAAATGTCACCAGAGCATTGGCGTGCATCCCAATCCCCTGCTCATCACGTTTCCCGCTCGAACGATAGCCTTCGCCTCGGGTAGAAATCCCGTTTTTATCTAACCAGGCATCGTTGGAAACCGTGCCGTAAGCTCTTGCATCCGCACCTAAATGAACAAAGTCAAAATCAATCTCCGGAGCTATATGAATTCTCTCACCCCAACCAAACGCCGTTTTTAAAACTCCCAAATCTGTCGGTTCAGCAACAGCACCAAGTGCATCGGATGCTAAAGCCCCATCCAGCGGGACGGTCTTGCCATCATCGAAGAGATTTCCCAAAGGAATAACTCCCGGCGGAACTTTGGCAATATCTTCCTGTTTTACAAATGCTACGTTTTCACCAAATAATTTAAATAGCTTTTCGCGGTCTGGCAGTTTCGCTTCAACCTGTTGTTGTAACGCCGTACCAAGTTCCTTCGCTTTCTTCAGCAGACTTTCTTCTGCTGATTGATCTTTATCCTTCGGTAATGTATCCGCCCAGGCATACCAATCGGCCAGTTGTGGCCGCCTTGCGCGTTGTGCCGCCTTTTTAATCTGCAACATCGCTACCCAACGCTTTAACAACGTTTCACTTAACCCGGAATCCTGAAGCACTGCTGCATAGATCGTCTTGCCATTAGCTTCGATTTTATTTCGTTCCAAAAACTTAAATGCTGCAACCATGTACTTGGGGATGTCTACAGTCAATGAAGGGCGCAGTTCCCTTCCGACTTCTAACAGCACTCGATTAATCTCAAGCTCTTTGTCTTTCACCTGCTGATCTTTATCAGCGCGACTTTGAACTACTTCCGGCGATACAACCGGACGCTCCTGATAATTCGTGCTGGCAAATAAACCGGCAAGACCATAATAGTCACTCGTCGATATCGGATCGTATTTATGATCATGACAGCGAGCACAGGAAACCGTTAGACCAAGGACCCCTCGACTGACAGTATCAATACGATCATCCCATTCGTCTGCTGCTGCTTTGGCTTTTTCTACATTTTCAGCGTAGTAAACCGGCCCGAGTGCAAATAAACCTAACGCTGCAAGTCGCTCATGCTGATTCTCATCCTCAACCAGATCACCGGCAACCTGATACTTCACAAACATGTCGTAGGGCATATCATCGTTAAATGCCCGGACAACCCAGTCACGGTACAAATATCCTTGCGGGTATTTCCTCGCTTTAAATGTATGCGCCTGATCTTCTCCATAGCGAGCAACATCCAACCAATACCTGCCCCATCGTTCTCCATAATGTTCAGAGGCCAATAGTTCATCCACGACTTTTGAAAAAGCGCCAATACTATCATCAGACAGAAAGGCCTGAATTTGTTCAGGAGTAGGAGGAAGACCTATCAGGTCATAATAAGCACGGCGAATCAAAGTCCGCTTATCGGCAGTTGCGCCGGGCTGCATCAGATTCTCTTCTAACTGCGCCAGGACAAAGCGGTCGACATCATTTTTGACCCATTCGCTCTGCTTAACTTTTGGTGGCTGATGGGAGACGGGCTTCTTAAATGCCCAGAATTCTGCCGCGGCCACATAATCGATGGAATTACGGGTAATTACCTGACCGCCTTCACGGGGATCAACAGCACCATTTTTAATCCATATTTCAAAGTCTTTAATAACTTCATCAGGTAACTTACCCTTAGGCGGCATCTCAAAAGATTCATACTTCATTGCACTCAGCAATAAACTCTCATCAGGCTTACCGGGCACCACACTAACTCCGGATTCTCCACCCTGACGAATTGCCTTGCGACTATCTAGCAAATAGCCACCTTTGACAGAATCGCTATTAAGGCTATGGCAGGAATAGCAATGCTCAACCAGAACAGGACGAATCCTAGTCTCAAAAAACTCTAGCTGAACCGGGTCCGGTTTTTCTTCCGCTCGAAGTATGCCGGCAAATACCGGCAGACATAAAAGAGCAAATGCACATACGTTGATCGCTCGCATCATCGTCTCTATGAACATCCAGTCAATAAGGTGAAACTTTTAGAGTTGCTATCCGCTTTCACTGACGTTCCGGCGAACTTGCTTTTATTATCCCATATGGAGCAGAAGATATGAAGGCGAATGAGACGATTCAATTCTCCTAAAGATTTCTCTAACCAAACGAATCACTTATAATTCAACTCTCTAAAAATAATATGGGAAAGTAGGAAATGCATTATGCAATTTAACTATTAGCTGACCGGCGTTTTACTTGTGTTTATATTTACATAAACAACGATAGCTATGGAAATCGTTGACGGTGGTACAACTTACTACTTTGACGCCACTAAAGAACTGATAGTAAACAATATCTTCAATCTACATATTAAAAGTGAAAATATTGCCATTCGGGGAATGGAGATCCCGGTAGAAATTGAGATTTGAATAATGCTGCGATCGGTGTCTAAGTATCTTTTTTTGCCTGTATTCACATGATAATCAGTGGTGATAATAAAAATTGCATGAGGTCTTTCTTCTACCCATTAGCGCTGTTTTTTTGTCTTGGTTGTGGCGAAAAACAGACTCCAATCATAAATCAGCCCGGCTCCAAGCCGGAGTTTCAAAACACTCTTCCTCAAGAGAGGCAGGCATTCCATGATGTTACCTCAGAAGTAGGTTTAAACTTTACACACTACAACGGGATGACCGGGAAGTTATATCTACCTGAACTTATGGGCAGCGGAACAGTCCTGTTTGATTACGACAATGATGGTGACCTTGATGTATACCTGATCCAGGGGACTCTATTAGGAAAATCAACTTCACTTGAAGACTCAATCTACCCACCTAAAGCCACTCCCCGAGACCAACTGTTTCGCAACGACCTGACTGTCAGCAAATCGGGGGATATAACACTGAACTTTGTCAATGTCACCAACGAATGTGGAATTGATGCACGGGGATATGGAATGGGGGCAGCGGTCACCGATTTCAATCAGGATGGCTGGCTTGACCTCTATGTCACCAACTGGGGGAAAAATCAGCTCTGGAAAAACAATGGGAATGGTACGTTTTCCGATGTAACAACCGCTGCCGGTGTCGAATCACAACAATGGGGAACCAGCGCTGCATTTGTAGACATTAATCAGGATGGCTGGGATGACTTATATGTTAGCAATTACATTACCTTCGGTTATGACACGCATCGTCCCTGCTACTTGCCCAACGGAGCCCTTGGATATTGTGGTCCCAAAAGCGGCGTAGCGGAACCGGATAGGCTGTATCTGAACCAGCAGGACGGTACCTTTCAGGATATCTCAGCAGTTTCCGGCATCGCTCAGAAGCATGATGCAGGCTTGGGAGTACTTATTCGCGATTTTAATAATGACCTATGGCCAGATATCTATGTTGCTAATGACGCGGGCCATAATCATCTCTGGATTAATCAACAGGATGAGACCTTTATAGACGAAGCGCTCATTCGGGGGTGTGCCTGTAATATCGACGGGCTGGCCGAAGGCAGCATGGGAGTGGATGCAGCCGATATCGACGGGGATGGGGATGAAGATCTGGTCATTGGACACTGGGCGGAAGAAACCAATACCGTTTATCTGAATCTAGGAAACGGCTACTTTGAAGATGCAACCGACCAGTTTAACCTGGGAATTCCAAGTATCGGTTATACAGCATTTGGCACCGCCTGGTTCGACTTTGACAACGACGGGTGGCTCGATTTATTCATGGCGAATGGTGCCACCAATTTCATTGACGCTCGTCAACAGTTAAATGATGTCTATCCTCTGCAGGAACGCAATCAGCTTTTTCGAAATATTACTGGGAAGTTGTACGAGGATATCACCGATTCGGTTGGCGCGTTGTGTGAAAGCCTTGAAGTGACTCGGGGGGCCTCCTTCGGAGATCTTGATAATGACGGAGACACTGATATCCTCGTCAGTAACAATAGTGGTCCCGCACGAATTTATATCAATCAATTCGGAGGTAACCAGCACTGGCTGGGGGTGACATTGCAAATAACCGGCAGGAGTACTCCTGCTTTGCAATGTCGTATCGACGTCCAATTAAACGATAAGCGGAGGCTGGTTCGAACGCCAAGAACCGATGGCAGCTATCTGTCAGTTAATGATCCACGCGTCCTTTTCGGACTCGGCGAACAAACCGACGACGTTACTTTGCGAGTGTATTGGTCAGACGGAACCATTGAATCCTACAGTGAAATTAGTGTCGACCAATACGTCACCTTAGTCAAAGGTGAAGGAGTGGTGGAATGAGAGTCGTGCTTCTTGCGCTAACTGTTTGGATCAGTGTATTATCCGGTTGTAGTAATAGTTCATATGAAATCCCGAATGGTGTACAACCTGTTACACTGCCGGATCTGAGCAAACTGGATACTGTGGCTCAAAATAAGATCACATTGGCCTGCACCTCCCTGCTCCAAATGCAATCCGGTGAAAAAGAACTCCCTGCTCAGGCCGGTGAACTCGCATCACAATATGCAACAGTAGGCCAATTACTTCATGCCTATCGTTTCCTTGATCAAGCGGCGATCTGCTACACCAATGCCATCCTTCTGGATCCGGATAACAATCTTTCCTGGAACTATCTGTTAGCTCAAATCTTCCTCACCACTAATAATAAGCTGGCAGCAGTCAAGCATCTTAAAGAAGCTGAACGGGTTTGCCTCATGCTGGAGAAAAAGACACCTGATCTGTTGCATGCGATCTACTACTATATGGGCGATGCCTATCTATCACTACATCAGCTGGAAAAAGCAAAGTTGGCATTTGAAGAGGCTTTACACTACCAAAATAGTGCCATCGTCCACTGGGGTCTGGGCAAAATAGCACTCACAACCAACCCTGAATCCTCAATCAATCATTTACAGAATGCATTAAAGCTTAATCCAACTGCTCGTAATACCCATTACAGTTTGATGATGGCTTACAACAAAATCGGAAACCAGCGTCAGGCACACCTTCATAAGACCGCATTTGAGCAAGGCGGTATAGAACTTACCATTGCTGACAAACTGATGCGGGCTATTGAAGATTTGCGCGACACACCGGCCGCACTTAGGGCACGAGGCGATTCCGCGCTGTTCTTATCAGGTGATTATCCAACTGCAATTAAGCTCTATACTGAGGCACTTCAAAATGCCCCGAAAGACCCATCACTTCACTTAAATCTGGGGGTGGCAAAATTTCGTCTGGGGCTGCTCGGTGATGCAACAACTCACTTTAATAACACCTTGGAAATCGATCCCCAACATTCACGTGCGTTGACCGGTCTGGCGCTCATTGCTATTTCAGAGAACAATATAGCCGCGGCCCTGTCGCAACTTAAAAAAGCTGTGGCGATCGAGCCTAACAATCGTGAGATTCGAAAAACTTACGTGAATACTTTACTGCAAAACAATAACCCCACAGCGGCCATCGAACATCTGCAGCATATTATGGACCTATTTCCAGCTGATCAACAGGCGATGACGTTGTTAATCTATTGCCAACTGGCTGACCAGCGATTTGACAATGCGCAACGACAATTAGAAATCGCTCTGAAATTGTTCCCGGAAGACGGGTCCATTGCCTACTATGGCGTTTATGCATTTTCCGCTGGTCCAGAAATTCAGCGGGATATCTCACGCGCTACCGCACTGGTGAATAAACTGGGGTCTGACATTCGAGTGGTGGCCGAAGGTTATCTTTTGGCAGGTCAGGGCATGTATGCTAAAGCAGCATCCTCGGAAAAACGGCTGAAAACTACGCACAACCTTGAACATTATTCCAATTCCATGCTCCCTCAAATTATCAACTACGACGAACTATAAAAATGTCAATTCACCAAAATCACTATCTCGTCCGTATATTGCTGCTGTCTGTCTTCTGGTGTCTCATCAACAGTTCCCTTAAACAGGCCGCGGCTACTGATACTATATTGAAACCCAATATCATCTTCATCATGGCTGACGATATGGGTTACGGTGATATTCGAGCATATAACCCGAATTCAAAAATTGACACACCCCATCTTAATCGTCTCATCAAACAGGGTATGCGATTCACCGATGCACATGCTCCGGCCGGACTCTGTGTTCAAACTCGTTATGGCCTGCTGACCGGACAATACCCATTTCGCACCACCCTCAGAGAACGAATAGAGCCTTGTATAGAAGCAGACCAATTAACCCTTCCCGGCATGCTCCAAAGTGCTGGTTATTACACCGCCATGCTGGGCAAATGGCATCTCGGATTTGTCGGAGGCAAAGACAAAGAGGATTATTCTGAGGGACTCTATGGGGGCCCGAAAGATCGTGGCTTTGATTCCTTTTTTGGTATTCCGGCTTCCCTCGATATCCCCCCGTACTACTGGATTCAAAACCGTAAACCATTACTACCTCCCACTAAGACAATCGGCGATAATTTCAGTGAAGGCTGGACAAAAATACAGGGAGCCTTTTGGCGAAAAGGGCGAATAGCCCCCGGGTTTGTGCATGCTGAGGTACTGCCGACGCTGTCGCGCCGGGCCAATTTTTTTCTAGATACGCAGGCACAACTACCGGCAAAAACACGAAAGCCGTTTTTCCTGTACCTGCCCCTACCCGCACCTCACACTCCCTGGCTTCCAAGTCAAAAATTCACCGGTAAGAGTAAAGCCAGCATGTACGGCGACTTTGTGATGATGGTTGATGACATGGTGGGCCAAATCATCAAACGACTCGACCAGCACGCGATGGCAGAAGATACTCTGATTATTTTCACCAGTGATAATGGTCCTGTCTGGTATCCCGCAGATACCGAGCGGCTTGACCATAGCAGCACAGGAAAACTGCGGGGCATGAAGGCTGATTGCTATGAGGGAGGACACCGCGTTCCGTTCATTGTTCGCTGGCCAAATAAAACACCGGCCGGTACTGTAAATGAACATCTAATCTGTCATACCGACATGCTGGCAACTCTGGCCGGACTGACTGGACAAAAGATTCCTTCCGGACAGGCGCCGGACAGTATCAATCAATCACAGTTACTTTTCATGCCCAAACTGGAAAGGCCCCTGCGGAACACACTCATCACCAGCAACAATGCAAAGTACTTTGGTATTCGCATGGGATCGTGGAAGATGATTACTGGATTAGGTAGCGGAGGCTTTACGCAACCGCGGGACATCAAACCCCGGGACGGCGAGCCGGCAGGACAGTTATTCAATCTGAAGGAAGACCTGTCGGAAACAAATAATCTCTGGCTGCAACATCCTGAAATCGTAAAACAGCTGGAGTCTGTTCTGAGAAAAAGCAAAGAGTTAGGTAAAACGGAAAATTAATGAACGACCAGCCTGAGTCAAATACCAACAAACCAGTTCTCAGCGGAAAAAAGGTGCTCCGCTTCCGGAGCAAATCCGTACTTTTGCTGACATTCTTTCTTCTTCTGGGGATCACCATATTTACGGGACGTTGGTATTATCTACGTGAATCAGTCAGACAGGATGAACGCCGTCAGGCGGCAAATCAGCTGGAGCAAGACTTTCAGAAGACCCTGGAACTGAAGAAATCGGAACGTAAGCATCCACTCGATCCGATTCTGCAAATTGCATATCAATCCATCAAGAAGATGGAAGCTACGCTCGTCGACTATACTGCGGTTCTGTCCCGCAGGGAACGCATTGGCGAACAGGCAATGCCACCCAATGCGATGGAGATAAAAATTCGTAATCCACGCAAGGATCAGGCCTTTTCTATTTACCTTAAGTTCACCGAACCGGAAAGCACCAAAGGCCGTGAAGTAATCTGGGTCGCTGGTAAGAACGAGAATAAAATCGTAGCTCACGAAACCGGGCTACTGGGGCTGTTGAGAGTCGTTCAACCTCCGGATAGCTTCGTTGCCATGGTAGGCAATCGCTACCCGGTAACAGAAACAGGATTATTACGCATGATGCAAAAACTAACGCAATACGGTGAGCGGGACCGAAAACATGGTGACTGCGAAGTAGAAATTATTGAAGAGATTACAGTCGCTGAAGTAACCTGCACGCGTTTACGAATCGTACATCCCGAAAAAAGGAAGCCTTTTACCTTCCATATCGCTGAAATTGATATGGATATGAAGCGGATGATCCCTATTCGTTTAGCCACATGGGATTGGCCCCAAGATGGCGATAACGACCAAAATCCTGTCCTTACGGAGGAGTATATCTATCACAACGTAAAGTTAAATGTTGGTCTCAGCGATATCGATTTTGATCCCGAAAATCCCGATTATAGCTATCCCAATTAACATCGGACCTGGCGGTTAAACATTTAATGCTCTGCTTCAGGCAAGCAAACAATTCACAGGCTGCCATCGACGAATTATATTGAGGTAATGAAAAAGTGGCCCAGTGGCTGTCAGCCTCATAATCTTATTCTCTAATTCAGGTGAAATTACCTATGTCTTACTTACGACTTATTCCTGCATTACTATTGGCTTTATTTTTAACCGGCTGCGGATCGGATGAAATTGAAGTCTCCGAAGAACAGTCAGCAGCGCAAAAGAAAGTCGAAGAACTTGGCGGCGCCTGGACTGGCCGCGGTGCAATTTCTATCGATTTCAGTGCCACCCAGATGGCCCAGCAAGGCAAGAAAATCTCCGATGATGATCTGGCAATACTGGCAGAAGTCGAAAATCTCGAAATGCTTGACCTGTCGGGGTCGCCGATTTCGGATGCGGGAATCAAGCACATCACCGGATTAACCAAAGTAAATACAATCAATCTGACAGGTACTCAGATTACTGGTGAAGGGATTAATGCGATCATGGATTTACCGCTATTCCAAATCGCCTATAAAAATTGCAATGACGATGTAGCAGTAGCTATCGGGAATATCACGACGATTAAGATTCTTCAACTCGACGGTCCGCAACTTACAAACGTTGGTATTGCTGCCTTGGGGGAACTTCCTGAACTCCGACAATTAACACTTTCGGGTACAAACCTTACTAATGAAGGTCTGGCTACACTGAGTAATCTAAGAAATCTAAATGCGTTAGACATTAGCAATACGGCCATTAGTGATGAGGGGCTCGGTGTCTTAGGAGGTTTATCGGGGCTCAATTCAGTCAGTCTGTCCGGCACTCGGGTAACTCAGAACGGTGTTGCTAAACTGCAGCAATTACTGCCTGAGACATTTATTGATTTTGAGAATTTAGAGACTCAAGGGCAGCAGGACCGATTTGCCGGTGAAGACAACGGTAGTCAACCACCACAAAACCGGGATGCGGATGAGTCGGAAAAAAGTCCGCTGGAAGCCATTACCAGCTTCTTTACAGGGGGTGATAAAGAAACTCCTGACGGGCAGGAAGTGGCTGAGGAGCCTGCCGAAGAGGAAGAAAAGGGGGGTGGAACCCTGGGGGCTATCTTCCGATCACTTAATCCTGTCGACTAAGCTTACTTGCTGAATTTCTATTTTTTTTTGCTGGCATATTCCGCCACGATTTCGGCTGCGTTCTCATTAAAGTAGTCACGGCATCCGGTACAGCAAACATAGTAGGTCTTACCATCAAAAGTAACAGGCATCGTCCCTTTTCCGCCTGAAACGATACAAACAACTTCCTGTACACCTTTACCGAACATACTGCCTTTACGAGTGGCTCCGACTTCACCAAGGCGAGTATATAACGCCTCAGAAATTCTACGTTCATAGGAAACAACCATCCGTTTCCCGGAGGCTACTGTGCGGAAAGAAATGCGTGACGGCATTCTATTCTCAGCATTGACCAGCACTAACTTACCGCTGTCATCACATTTTCCTGCAAGCTCGATTTTATCACCAGCAGCATTTATACCGCGGGCAATATACATATCATTTTCAAATGAGACCTTAAGTTCTTTGACGAATTTACCGCGCGGGCTTTTGTAGACCAAAGCGGATTGCTTCCCAAACTTCCATTCCCAGACACTCTCCTCAATCCAACCACCCTGTGTCGATCCACGTTTAAGCTGCCCGACACCTTTCCATTGTCCAACCAGCTGCTGAATTTCCTGGAGTTCCAGTTGAGGTTTCAGTTTTTCATTTCCAACGGCAATAGCATGTACAACGGCCGTTACAAGTAGGAGACAGATTGATAGTTGTTTCATGATTCAAATGTGATAATGCTAGCCGTAAATCCGTGTAAAAAATTCTTGCCGCCAACAGGGCCCAATTCACCCTGAGCGAATATTCCAGCAACAGGTATCGAACCTAAGTGCTGACTCACTGCTGCAGCATCATGAGATTCAACTTCGAACAGCCGGGTACCCCGTCCATTACAGGTAAATAATAGCGCAGCCGCACATGGTGTTTCAACCTGACTTAGTAATTGATTCAATTCTAAACTGGCCGATTCGTGATCACGAATATGGAATTGCACCGTTTGTCCCACCCTTAAATAGTCCGCTACAACCACGGCTTTTTGATCGGGATCCACTCCAACGACATTGCGAATCAGGAAGTCGCCCATCTGGTATTCGTCCTGATACTCGCTGACAACTTGGCCAACATGAAAACCGTTCTGCATGGCCACCTGTTCAGTCGTTGGTAATTCTTCGTAGAGTTTTTTAAGAACCTCCAAAGCCGGTTTACCACCAAGGCCGGTAATCATATTTCCTTCAGCCGCCGTAATCACAAATCGCTCACCGATCGGGCGGCATCCCTGCGAGACGATCGTACGCGTCTTCACTCCACCCTGCAAAACAACCACAGCGGCACCGTTGTTATACACATCAGTCCCGATCACAATGCGATTTTCTCCAGGTGCATGAAATCCTGATGCCATGCCACCCACAACCGGTATACCCGGCCGGTCTTCCTGTAATCGACTCAATAACCCATCCGCTGGAAATGAAAATGGCTCGCCTACTAGTAGCATGACAGAGTCTTCCTGCCAGGACGTGCTTAGTGCATCAGGCCAGCCGATGAAAGTACCTCCATCAGGAGTTCTTTCAAAGGTAAGTCGCATGGAATTAATCTGCGTGTCCGGTAGGGCTGCACACCAAATCGAAATCGCCGGGCTGGCTTCTATTTCGATCGCATCGGCAACTATACTTTCACCCGTGCCGCCCATCAAATGCTGTGGTGATAGATGCTTTTGCAGATATTCCGTAATTTCTTCCAACTGAGACTGAAAGTGATTGGATACAAACACAACCAGTAAATCGACTCGATCTTTAAATCGAAGCTTTAAATCCTGGCAACTTTTTTCCAGGGACGGTCGCCAGTCGGTCGTCGTTACAACAGCACTGGCAAATTTATTCTGTGGCACACCAGTTCCTCTCTATGGATTTACTGTTTGCAGGATAATCACTAACGTCAATATAGTAGAGGTATCAGCTTTAGGACACTGCTGCTGCGAATCACCCCCCTCTATATTCAGAACTAATAAATAATGATGCTTAGATACATACTTCTCATTGCGACCATAAGTCTCACTGTACCTGCCACCTGTTATGGACAGATTTCCAGACTGCCATGGCTCAAAGCAGCACAAACACCCCCTGCCGGCGAATTCAATGTTCCCTCTCAGAAACACTGGCAGACCAATAGCGATCAGATACTGACCACTCGCAAACAGTGGGAAGGCGTTCAGGCAGATGGGGTACAGAGCGCTCGCGATACCATTAAATATCGTTGGCTTACTTATCTGGGTCCGCTGGCAACGCAAAAAAGAAGACTACCGAAACTGGAATATCTCAAGCGTGAAGAAGTTGGAAACGTAGAACGTCTCTTAGTGAAATACGAAGTCCTGCCGGGTGACTTTGTGCAGGCCTATATCCTCAAGCCACGGGAATTAAAAACTAAAGTCCCCGGCATTGTTGTACTTCATTCCACTGTCGAAAACAGTATTGACCTTCCTGCCGGCATCAACGGACGACCGGAAGAATTCCACGGTCTTGGTGCCGCTCAACGCGGAATGATCGCAATCGTACCTCGTAATTATCTTTGGCCCACCAATGATGGAATCGAAGCTGATGAGATGGCAAAACAGTTTCTCATGAAGTATCCGGAGTCAAAAGGAATGGCACGCATGCTGTATGACGCATTGGTGGCCACTGATATTCTGGCGGCCATGCCAGAGGTCGATGCTAAACGTATTGGATGCGTGGGTCACAGTTTAGGTGCAAAAGAAGTGCTCTACCTTGCTGCTTTCGATCAACGCATCAAAGCAACTGTTTTTAGTGAAGGGGGGATCGGCACAAAATTCTCCAATTGGAATGCTCCCTGGTACTTAGGCGAAACAATTAACAAATCATTCCATCACGATCATGAAGAACTACTGGCGTTAATCGCTCCCCGCCCTTTCCTTCTGATTGCCGGGGATTCAGCTGACGGTGATCGCAGCTGGCCATACATAGCAAAAGCGACGGCTATCTACGAATTCTACACCCGTAAACCGGCCATCGCTTTTTATAATCACGGGACTGGTCACCCGTTAACCAAAGAAGCTGAAAAACGTAGCTACCAATGGCTCACTGAGGCTCTGGATCATACCCCGACCCTGATCAGGTAGAATGTCTCTACCAAGGTCCTCGAATGTAATAAACACCAAACTGCACACTCCCGCTGGGGTACATCGGTGTCTTCAGGAAAGGTCCCGGACCTGCATTTCCCGTCGTGGAGTTAAAGCTGTATTGATGATGAATCGGTGAAATAGTATTTCTCGAGACACCCCAGTTGAAAGTTCGCATAGAGCGTGCTGTTGGAGGCACGATCAAAGCAATAGGAACACCAGTAGTCTGATGACCATAAGCTCCATTCCAGGGGGTTTGCTGAGCGTGCTGTCGTTCCCATGACTGCATCAGACGGTTACGACGACCGGCTTGTGCTTCAGATTCTAAAGAGAAGGCACTGAATACGAGGGCCAGACATACGCCGAGCCAAAATTTGGATTGCTTGTGCATTGGTACATTCCTGATAGAGTTTCAACCGCACAAGCCGAAAAAATTATCGATAGCGAATAAAAGTTCTCGTAAACCCTGCACCGTTTGGATAGTAGTTGTGATAACTACGGTTATGACGATACAGAAACTCGTGTGGCATCAATGGTTGATATGTATTGTAAGTATGCCCTATGATTAGCGGCACCTGCTTAGGAGCTGGGTAAATTACAGCAGGAATTCCGCCACCCTGAGTAGGACTGTAATAATTGTAGAAGAGACGCGGGTTAACGGGAACCTCCCCCTCAGCCTGAATTGGATTAGCAACCGGGGCCTGCTTCAGAACAGCTGGTTCCTGTGGGGCTGCTGTGGCCTTGGCAGGTTTAGTTTTGCGGCTGAGTTTGAGTTTCGGCCCGGCAGCTTGAGCAACTATGCCTGACAACAAAAACATCATAGAAAATACGATACCAGCGATGATCTTCGATTTAGCCATTATTTGACTCCCTGATTGAACTGACTTCACAGTAACAAGTCAGCACGACAAAACTCCGCACTCATAAACACGGCACGGAAATCCTATTACCTCTTTACCTTAATTCGGTATTATCGAATTGCATGGACAAATATTTGTCCGGAAAACTGATACCTTTGTCATCGATTCACCAGCGGATACCCGCGTTTTATAGACTCAACTGTTAAGAAACCGTGATAATCGCTATAATCGTCAATCTTCAACACTACCACCGGTCTTATTCATATAACCGTTAGGTAGTAATTAAATCGAATGGAGTCATCGTGTTGCAAAGGGAGTGCACGCTCATTGGCTAATAAAGCAAGTGGAAATAGCAAAACTCGACGAACTACAGCTCAGGCGATGGCCGCCAAGCAACGTTCTATTTCGGTCAGTGAGTTTTTTGCCAAAAACCGACACCTTTTAGGATTTGACAATCCGCGTAAAGCGTTACTGACGACTGTCAAAGAAGCTGTTGATAACTCACTCGATGCCTGTGAGGAAGCAGGGATCGGTCCTGAAATCTGGGTAAATATCACTCAAACAGAGCCGGACCGATATAAAGTTTCAATTCAAGATAACGGCCCGGGGATTTTGAAAAAGCAAATCCCGCTAATCTTCGGAAAACTCCTTTATGGATCCAAATTCCACCGTCTGCGAATGAGTCGCGGTCAGCAGGGCATCGGAATTAGTGCTGCCGGGATGTACGGCATGCTGACAACCGGCAAGCCGGTCAAAATTGTCTCCAAGATTTCCATTCGAAAACCGGCGCACTATTACGAATTACAGATTGATACCAAAACCAACAACCCACAAATTCTCAATAATCGCGGAGATGGACTGGATATCCCGGCCGGAGAAAAAGGTCGAGTGATTATGGAAAAGAAGAAGATCGAGTGGCAAGCGTTCTATCCAGTTCCGGAAGTCGAAGAAGGAATGGAAATTCCTGAACCGGTCGAAGTCCGTAGCGGTACTCGGGTCACGCTGGAGATCGAAGCTAAATACCAACGTGGTCGCGGCAGTGTTGATGAGTATCTGGAAATGACCGCCATTGCCAACCCCCATGTCACATTACACTACACCGATCCCGAAGGTATCCTGCATACTTACCAGCGCAGCACTGACCAACTCCCTCCTGAAGCCAAAGAGATCAAACCACACCCATACGGGGTCGAGCTTGGTCGGTTGGTGACCATGCTCAAAGAGCTGAAAGAGGGAACGATCACTCAGTTCCTGACTTCCAGTTTTAGCCGTGTAAGTCCGGCCGTGGCCCGACGTATCTGTGAAACTGCCGATGTGAGTACGCGCAGTAGCGTCAAAAAGATCAGCCGGGACGACGCTGATAAAATCTACAAAGCTATCCAGCAGACCAAAATCAAAGCACCTAGCACCGACTGTATTGCTCCGATTGGTGAAGAGTTACTACTCAAAGGCCTACACCAGGTGGTACCCGGTGAATTCTATGTGGCTGCTACCAGACCACCTTCAGTCTACCGAGGCAACCCATTTCTAATCGAATGTGCCCTGGCATACGGTGGGCAAAATGCTGCCCAGAAAGTCTCAATGGAATTACTCGAAAGGCTAATCGAGGAAACCGATGCACGTACACTGCGACAGTTCCTGATGAACACTTTTGACGGACTTGGTTCCGACTCCGCTGACAAAATCATGAAAGCGGGAGAATTTGGTAGTCGCCAGTCTCCTTCAAAACTGAAGCAGGCAGAAATCGAACGCCTGCACGAATCGATGAAGAACGTGAATGTCTCTGATGGACAGGCAATGCAAGTGCTCCGCTATGCCAATCGAGTGCCACTTCAATTTAAGATGCGGGACTGTGCAATCACCCAGACAGTCATGAAGATGAACTGGAGAAGTTACGGTTTGTCACAATCACGTAGCAATCTGCCGTCCGGTCCGGTACGGGTCATGGTACACGTAGCAAGTGTCTGGGTGCCTTTTACCAGTGAATCAAAGGAAGCAATTGCGCATTACGATGAGATCCAAAAGGAAATCCGATTAGGTTTGCAGACTGTCGGACGAAAACTTGGTATGTTTCTCCGTCGCCGTCAGCAGGTGAAAAAAGAGGGGGAGCGAAGAAATGTATTTGTCCGCTATCTTGGTGAAGTTGCTCAGGCAGTTTCAGATCTCAACGGTTGTGACAGAGACGAGATTTACAACCACCTGACCCGTGTGGCGAAACGAATTACCAAGGAAGCAGATACCAAACTGGATGATCGCGGAAATAAAATTAATCCGGAAGATTATGGTGATAACGTCTTAATCATCAGTGATGATCCTGAAGGAGAGCTAAGCGACCAGCTCGAAAAAACCGTACCTCAGAAAAAATTATTTTAACCAATCAACACCAGCGGGCGAAGCAAGACACCTGCAGAGGTAAGAGATGGCAAAGAAAAAGGCAAAAAAACCGACACCTGCTCAACAGGCACGCAAAGCCAAGTTGACTGCCAAGGATAAGAAGACGCTGAATGCCCTGGTCGGTATGGCTGATGGTGTCTTCAGACAGGCAAGTCGCGGACGGGCACCTCACCTCGAAGTCCCGTCACGAAGTCTCTCGAATGTAAAATACAGCCCCACTAAGAAAATCATCGAAATGGGGAGCTCTAAAAATAAACGTGAACTGTTTAATCTCTCTCAGGCTCGAACCTATATGCAAACACTGCTTGTGGGGCGCGGATGTAAAGAACTGATTGAACAGGGTAAGACCACGAGCATTCGTGGTCTCTACTATCTGCTCAAACACACCATCGAGGGGACACGCGAAGAAACATTCAACGATCAGGGTGATTGCGACCCGGTGATTGAGGATGTCGAAGTAACCCTTAATGCGCTTCGTGAAGAACTACACGTTTACGCTTCTAATCGGGGTGCGATGGTTGGAAATATCCAGCTTATCGACTCGGGCGATGAAATAGATTGTTCTCGAATGGGCTCCGGGGGTTACGCGATTCCTTCCATCGTCGAAGAAGAAGTCATGCAATTCATCAAGTGCGACGCTGACTTTATCCTTCATGTCGAAAAAGATACAGTCTGGCGCCGCTTCAACGAAGACAAGTTCTGGAAAGAGCATAACTGTATTTTGACGCATGGTAATGGTCAACCTCCCCGAGGAGTGCGGCGACTACTAAGCAGAATGCACAATGAGTTAGGACTACCTATCTTTTGCCTGCTTGATAATGATCCCTGGGGATATTACATCTACAGCGTCATCAAACAGGGATCAATCAATCTGGCCTACGAGTCACGGCGAATGGCAATTCCGGGTGCCAAGTTTATCGGGCTCAGAAGCCGCGATTATGAACTTTGCGAGCTTAATCCAAGTGTCACCATTAAGCTCAGTGATAACGACATCAAACGCGCAAACCAAATTGCTAAGTATCCCTGGTTTGAAAAAAAGAAACGTTGGCAAGCCGAAATCAAAAAGATGTTAACCAACGGCTTCAAACTTGAAGTGGAAGCATTGATCTCCAAAGATATTAGTTATGTTACTCAGGAGTATGTTCCTGAACGACTGGCCCAAGCAAACTTTCTGGACTAACTTTCCCCCATCGTGAATGCCATCGAACAATCATACGATTTACGACCGCTGAAAATCGCTGACTTTGAGCAGATCACATCTCTTTGGCGCAGCACTGATGGAATGAGCCAGCTCGAATCACCGAAAGAACTGCAGCAGTTTCTCGAACGCAATCCCAACAGCAGTGTTTTGGCGGAAGAAAATGGTGTCTTACTAGGGGCGATCCTCTGCGGTCACGACGGCCGACGGGGGTATATGTACCACGCCGCTGTATCCGCTTACGCCCGTGGACGTGGCGTGGGCCGAGCAATGGTGGAATACTGCACCGGCCACCTCAAAAATCTTGGTATTCAGAGAGTCACTTTATTTACGCTTGATGACAATTGCCCAGCCAAAGAATTCTGGAAACACCTGGGGTTTCGACAACGTAAAGACATCACTCAGTTTGCCCTGGATCTAAAAAATTTCGACTAATTATGTCGCTCTACGATTACCCCCGCTATTACGATCTGGTTTACGGTTCGGACTGGAAGGCTGAAGTTGATTTTTTGAACGGAGTGTTTAAAAAACATGTGTCTCATAAAACCAAACGACTACTAGAACCCGCGTGCGGAACAGGGCGACTGATGTTTCGGCTGGAGCGAGCGGGCTTACAGGTGGACGGGATCGATCTAAGTGAGAAGGCCGTTGACTACTGCAACAAACGTCTGCTAAAGCATGGCTTCAGGGCTTCGGCACGGGTCGCTGATATGACAGACTTTCAGGTAAAGTCCAAATACTGTGCCGCCTTTAATACCATCAACAGTTTTCGTCATCTGGAACAGCATGCTCAGGCACGCGCTCACCTTGTCTGCATGGGCCAAGCGATTCGAAAGGGCGGAGTTTACATTCTGGGGCTACATTTAAGTCCCGGGATCGGCGAAGCCGTTGAAGAGGAATCCTGGATTGCTCGTCGCGGGCAACTCTGTGTTCAAACCAGTATGTGGCTGGTCGATCGCAACCTCGAGCAGCGTTACGAGCGTTTTCATATGCGCTATGATATCTGGACGCCAACAGACCACAGGATACTGGATGACGAATTCAATTTTCGAACTTACACCAAAAAACAGTTCGAAGAAGAGCTGCTGGGGAAGGTTCGGGAATTTGAAATCGCAACGACTTATGATTTCAGTTATAACCTGAATCATCCTATTGAAGTCGACGATCGTTCCGAAGACGTCGTCTACATTCTTAAAAGAGTATAATCTCAGGTATCACTGTTAACCCTTTTCGGCTTTCAAGGATAAACCTGATGCGCCTCCCCGCCCTACTTATTAGTCTGGCATTACTGCTGGATAGCCCGGAGCCTCCTATGAATTTACAGGCCAAAGAGCCCGACTTCGATGACATCTCCGGGTGGATCCAGCGACAACTGGATTACAACGGTGACCCGGGTCTATCAGTGGCTGTGGTAAAAGATGGGGAAATTATTTTTGCTCACGGTTTTGGATGGGCTAATAAAGAAAAACGCCGTAAAGCGAATGAACACACTGCATACTCGATTGCTTCAATCTCCAAGCCGATCACAGCTACTGGTATCCAGTTACTCGCTCAGGCCGGAAAAATCGATGTGGATCAACCAGCCAATGAATACCTGGGGCAGGCAAAGATCACTAATCCATTTGGCGAAGATAATCAAATTAGCATCCGCCAACTATTAAATCATACTTCCGGTTTAGGTCTACATTATCAGTTCTATTATCAAACAGACCAGTACCCTGTTCCAAATCGAGACACGACTATCAGACACTATGGCATCGCCACCCGCCCTCCCGGTGATTCCTATTACTACTGCAATCTTGGTTATGGAATTTTGGATCACATTATCGCTCGCAAATCAGGTAAATCGTATCCGGATTTCATCCAGACAGCATTATTCGATTCGCTCGAGATGGAGCATAGTTTTGTAGGGTTACCCGACGGAAAGCAAAAGAATGTAGCCGTACGCTATGACCGGCAGGGGAATCCGATTCCCCTATACGAATTCGATCATGATGGTGGTTCGGCAGTCTATGCATCTGCCTATGATCTCGCACGCTTTGCATTACTCCATCTGGAAGACAGATTTGAGGGAGTCCTTAAACCTGAATACATCCAACAGATGAAAGAACCGACCGGTGAAATAAGTCCCCGTAGCGGTTATGGTATGGGGTGGCGAATGGATCAAGGCGACTATGAAATTGTCAGTCATACCGGAGGCATGCCCGGAGTTGCCACCAGACTCTCACTTGTACCAGAAGAGAATCTTGCTGTTATTTGTCTGAGTAATAAGGAAAGCAGTCTGCCTCATCAAACTGTAAAGAAAATTCTTTCTGAGATGCTGGAGAACTATCCATACGACCATCCAAATCTATTACTACCTGCTCAGCGAAAGAATGCTCCCGGATTTAAGGTCAGCGACGAACTGGCTGGTACCTGGAGCGGAATCATTCAAACATACGAAGGACCCCGTCAATTGCAGCTTTGGCTGGGCAAAGATGGAAGCTGCCGAGCGCGGTTGGAAGGTCAACTGGTGACTGTCATAACAAATCCTAATTTTAGCGGGAATACTTTAACGGGTATTTTCAGCGGCGATCTACAAACATCTGATACAACACGAGTGAAACATTTACTGCGACTACGGCTGCAATTAAATGCTGAAGAATTAGTCGGTGCCACTGAAGCTGTTACGAATATGAATGTCCAGTGGGTTCAAGGGAAAAGAATCACTCCACGAGCATACTATGGCCTTAGCCATTACACAAAACTAAAACGTATCTCTACCATCGGTAGCCAGCATACATTGCTCAACGAAACGGATTTAATCGGCTGGGAAGTAGTTAAGGATTATGATTTCAAAAACCATGGTTCTGTTGAGGTTGAAGAGGGCGTATTAAAGCTTGGTAAAGGAAGTCCTGCGTCAGGAGTTCGAGTGAAACGCGAATTCCCAAAAATGAATTATGAGGTCGAATTTGAAGCTCGTCGCGTGGAAGGTAGTGACTTCTTCTGCGGACTTACGTTTCCCATTAATGATTCATACTGCACCTTGATCATCGGTGGCTGGGGTGGCGGTGTTGTGGGACTTTCCAATATCGATACTATGGCGGCAATCGAGAATGAAACCACTCGTTACCTCGAAGTGAAAGACAAACAGTGGTATCAGGTTGCCTTGACGGTCAGCGAAGAACAGATTCAGGTTTGGATTGATAATCTGGAATACGCTAACGTCAAAACCAAAAAACATAAGTTTGACATCTGGTGGGAACAGGAGCCGGCAAGACCTTTTGGTTTTGTCTGCTGGAATACAAGTGCCGAATTCCGAAACATCCGGCTCAAGCCGGTTGCACCCCAACTAATAGAAAAATAGTTTGCCGCCGATGTCACTAGATGTCACTACAGGAACCATTTATTTGTTCTGTATCTAACTATCCTCATAATCAGATTCTATTGCTCTAAGGTTTGTTCAGCAAATCCATGAAGGAACCTGATTATGATCCACCATTTAGGCCCCCTTGTTCGTCGGGGGGAGATGACGATTTCTACGACCAACCAATTGGAAGGTTGGCTTCAACTGTTTGGCCAGGATACATTAATCCGTTTTGAGCTTGAATCTCAGGCACCATCCGCAATGGATGGCTGTCGGTTCTCGTTTGAGCATAGTGCGGACTATAAACCGGAATCCAGTGAGATCCCGGAAATCCAATCGATTCAGTTTGGACAGCTCATTGCCTTGCGTTTTAGCAATGTCGACCCACCCATGTTCAACCATCATCATGTCGATCTCCGCATTGATGGTGATTACCAGTCTGACTTCAGACTAATTTGGGAAAATCAGGATGAAATTATCGATATCACCATCCAACCGGCATATCTCAAAATGCATTGGGAAGACGCACAATTACGACAACCGGACCATTTACCTGAGGAGATATTCCCTTCATCAATACGCGAATCAATCAACCAACACATCAACCAAATTGACAGAACTTATGGCGAGGACGAGGACGAGTTCCTAATCTCGGTCAAAATGCCAACGGACTCAGAATTGGATGACCTTGTAATTCCCCGGCTTCAAACCATGGTGCATAAAGTTGAAGAAGGTCCCAAGCAGCGGATGATCGATTTCATGAAGGAAATCAGTGAACAGAACAATAACATTCTGATCAGCGATCTGCTGGAACCGCCTATTCAAACACCCGCGCCGGAAAACATGAGTGACGAACAACTACAGGATAAAGTCGTCGAAATCCTTGACCGGCTGAGTGGCCTAGGCATCGAATTCAAACGCTGTGAGCACTTTGATAATAAACTATTGTATGACTGGTTGATCAATAAAGTCATTCCCTGGGAAAGAGTGCACCCGGAACTGCAGCAATATCAAATGACACGTTTTTTCGATACCAGCCTCTGGTGTGATCATTGTGGTATTTTTCAGGATCTTTGATTTATCCGACCATAAAAAATCCCCCACAGGATAAAAACCCTGTGGGGGTATTTAACATCATCAGAACCGACTATTTTCTAACAGCCCAGACATTCCGGAAGACTACTGGATTTCCATGACCTTGCAAATAAATAATGTCGGCATCAGGACCTTCCGGATGCTTGCCTGGCGTACCATGAGTCAATTCCAGATCATCGTGAATCACAACACCATTGTGCTTGATCGTCACGCGCGCATTTTTGACTTTCTTACCGTCGGCGTCATAACGAGCTGCTGTGAAATGAACATCGTATGTCTGCCAGACTAGTGGTGGCAAAGCCATATTCACGATCGGTTCAGCAATGGAGTAAATACCACCGCACTCATTATTCTTACCCTCCAGCCCGAAGGAATCCAGAATCTGGCATTCATATCTACCCTGTACATACATACCACTGTTACCCCGACCCTGCCCGCGAGCGTAAGGCATAAAGGGAGTTCGGAATTCCAGATGCAGCGTATGATCCCGAAATTTTTCTTTGGACTCGACATCATGCCGCAGTAAATCTCCAAGAACAATCTGGCCGCGAGTCCAGTTTTCGGCTGATTTAGCAGTCCCATCAAATAAAATCACTGCGCCCTTTGGAGGCTTAGCGCCCATCGTTGCACTTTTACGATGAACTTTTTCCATTTTCGCTACAACCGTATCGCCTTCAACCGCAGTCAGCTTGCCATCTTTAATGGTTGCCACTGCTGTCGCTTCACCATCATCCAATTTAAAAACAATCTGACCAGTGGTATTTAACACACCATCAACATATTCAGTTTTATCTCCCCGTTTCCAGCCAGCACCTGGTAATCCCCCGGTAAATGAAACCGCACGGAATTTACCATCTCCCATTGCGATGATTTGCAAACCGATCTTTGTCTTCTCTCCATCTTCGATGAAATCACCAACGTACTCACCCTGAAGCTGATAATCCAGAACCTTGGCGGCTTCAGCCGGATCGATCCACTCTTTCTTATCTTGTGCCTGAACAGACACGACACCTGCAAAGGTAAACACGATTGCGAGCGTGATTGCGATTACTTTTTTCATAATGTGATACTTCCTCTGAAAATATTTTCTATACCACCTAAAGGTGGAAACTTTCGTTCTACTCTTTTGGCTCGGGCCAGTTTAAGTGCTTGTGTAAGAACTTAAATGTACCAACGCCATTAATCTTGTGTGGACCATCGAACCATTCGATTTCAGTTTTGTCCTGTAATTTCAATAACCCCTGATACATAAAGCGTACCCGGCCGAATTCATATCCAACCCACTGGTCCTTACCAACGCCATCAAAATGACCTCGTTCAACCATAAATGGCCGAGGGCAGATCAGAAAAGCCATCTCAGCATAGTTAAATGTTCCACCCAGATTCCATTCGAAGATTTCATATTCTCCGGTAAACATATAACTAAAATTGTGCTGGGTCGACGCATTCTTTAAAACCCATTCGTTAAAGTCCGCCGAACAGATACTGAGACAATAATCAGTGACCAGTGGAGGAATACGCATGGCACTCTTACCGCCATAGGAAAGTCCATAGAACGCAATCCGATCGTCGTCAACATTCTCAAGTGACTTGAGCCAATTCACGATCTGCTGATGCTGAGGGACGATCGTTGAGAAAAGGGTCTTGCGCTGCGGATAACTTTTACGCTGCAACGTGCGAAAACGATCCTTAAAAATGTAAAGGTTTTGCGGCGCAAAAGTAATAAAGCCTCGTTCGGCCAATTTCGTCGCAAAGGCGGAATAGTACTGTGCACTCTGCTCTCCAATTACATCCTGAGGTCGTCCTTCCAGTCCGTGCTGACAAACAACGACCGGACGCCGCTCGTCGTCATCTATACCTTTTGGGACTGTAATCAAACCATATGCAATCACATCATCAAACACATCCAGTACAACTTCATAACGAGTCCATTTTTCTGATTCTTCCACTAAACGTGTTCGCGGGTTCATTTGTTTTAGCGGCAGATCAAAATGACCAATCGTTTCATGTCTGAAATATTCACGATAAGATTCGACTGTCTTTTCGTAAGCTTCCACACTGCTGGTATCCAGTTCCTTAAAGAAGTCCTGACGAACAAAATGACTTTCTGTCAACAACCATTGGGTATGAGCTTCGATCTCGTGTGCCTGCTGAGCTTCACGCGCTTTGATATCCGTTGCCACAATACTCAGCTTAGGAGCCGGACCCACGTCTCCAATTTTTGCATCCGCCAAAACAGCCGTTGCAAGAGACTGTAAAGCAGCAACCGAAGCAAAATCACCATGCCCATCACCGCTCACAACTAATTTAATATTGGTCAGGCTGTCGCTGCCAATCAGATCTTTCGCGCGCTGAACTTCTGCAGCCACCACCTGAGGATCCGGCGTATCCAATACAGCCGGAGCTCCACCTTCACTCTTCAATTCAAACTCCGGTCCTTTAGCAGCTTCAATCACAAGATGACGAGGGGCAATCAGAGTGGCTAATTCAGCATCACCAAACTGATCAAGTAACGCATGTACATTACGACTGACCGGCTCCGACCACATCTCCTGCCTTGAATCAAAATAGCCGCTTACCAGGGCAGCATCGATGCGGGTATCCAGTGCGGCGCTATAAAGAGCCAGCAGGCCTCCTTCACCATAGCCTGCAACAGCGACAGACGCTTCATCATCAGAGCGGGACTGACACCAATCCACGGCAGCCAACACTTTTTGAATTTCAAATCCAATGAGATGCCGACCGAGTTCAAAGCTACTGCGATATAGAAACTCGCGGGTTGTCATCTTCGCTCGATTATTACGTGAGCCGTACTCACGACTAATAACAGCAGGTACAACTACAGTAAATCCACTCTCAGCAAATCTGCGGGCAAACTGTTGCGCGGCGGGAATACCTTCGGCCAGACCACTAATCATCTCCGGTGTCTGATCGGCATCCGGAATCGCAATCACATAGGCCCCATTCGGCTTAGCCGGTTTCAGAAACAAGCCAACTGCGTTAATATCCCGAACCGAGGGCCAACGTACATTGTAAGCCGTAAACAAATCGCTCTTTGCTGCTTCCACCGAACCCTCCGTTCGGGCCACAATATCGAGATCAGCAAATTCCTTTCGATCATCTACCACACCGGTAATCTCAGCCAAACGGTCGCGATTAGCCGTAACCGATTTGACATAGGCATCTGCTGAACTGGTATCACGATTCCAGTATCGGGCCCGGGCTTCAATCGTCGACTGAAGTTGCTGCAATAGAAATCGATCAACGCCGTCAACTAGATGTGAAGCAATATCACCTTCCAGTGTTAAAGGTTTGGTATTACTCAACTGTTGTGCCTGAGTAATTTCCGCAAACACCAGTTGGGCGACGAGACATAGGGTAATAATTTTAATCATCATGATTACTCAATGAATTAATGAACTTGTTGATGCTACTGATTCTAAAGCGTAAATCAGACGTAATCAAAAGCTAGACATGGTCAATATGACGTAAAAATGAAAGTTCATCCGATTGATGCGAAGTCAGCAATACATTCGTCAGTGATTTCCACATCGTGATTTCCGTTTTGCGTTCCGAAAATCGGAGCCAGGGATGGTCTGTGACAATCAACGGAAACCATCCATGCACCTCACTGATACCATGCTTATTTGCGTAACTGGAAACCGATCCAGCCAATTGCTCAAGCGTTGAACTATCATAATCAGCAACGGCAAAATCTTCTAAACAGGCCAGATCATTATTTTGACGGAGATGGATATATCCCTGACGCTGACCACTGCAAATCAACCAAAGGAAACAATCTTTGGCATGTTTGACAGCCAGAAAATCCCAGTACTCACGGGGCCGATAGAGGTGGCATGTCTGAGATTGATGATTGGCTTCAAATATCTCGATCATTTGATCTAATTCTGTCGCAATTTCAAAAGGCTCAGTTTCCCAGCCGTCGAATTCTGAACGACTGATACAAACATTCGGAGCGTTGCTAATCTGATAGCCCTGCCGGGCGTAATAATTCGGATTGATATCCGAAAACAACAGACTCCAACGCACATCGTTATTAGTTGCCTGATCCTGTTCGGCATAGGCGATAAGATCCGCCGCATATCCTCGTTTTCGATAGTCCGGGTGAGTATGTACTGCTCCGATAAACATCGTCGCTTGTACATCACCGCGAAAAGAAAGAAACATCGGAAAGACGCCCAAAGAGGTGACTACCGATCCTTCCACCGTACCGACATACCAGCTAGCCCGCTGATGATGGATCGAATTAAGTCGCCACTGCACATATTCATCCAGCGGCAGTTCATTGCCCCAAAATTCATAAACATTTGCAAAGGCAGCACACTTTTCTTCGAGGTTCGCCTGATGACAATCCAACTTTGATTCTGCCATCTCTGAATTCACTACTTCCTGCTACTTCCTGCTACTTCCTGCTACTTCCAAGCCTCGTTGAAGAAGCCGGCATCCACAATACGGCCTGGTGCTTGAGCTGTCGAAGTCTCCGACAAATCGATAACAGCCCAGTCCGGTAATTTAGGATTTTGCAAAGAGTTAGTGCGGTCATGAGCCTCTCTGTGTGTTGGACCACTGTTAAGCACTACATACTTCTCAGCAAACAAGGGATTCGGATAAATCATAACCGGGACATGAGAGCCTGCAGCATACTGTTTACCACCGAGCATCAAACTGTTCTTATCCCACTGCAGTGGTAATGTTATCTGCTTATTCATGATCAACTGTAGCAATGTGTTAGACTTCACATCACCAAAAACAATCAGGTTATTATTCTGCATATCTTGCTGAGAAACGTCTTTGTCATACTTCATCTTTGGAATGGCACGATAAAGAGTTTTCCAACGATGAAGAAAATGTTGCAACTCAAAATGCACCCATCGTTCTACCTGCGGGTGAACTGATTTATTACTTGGAAGCACAACCAGGAACGACGACAGAAATGCGTCATCAATCGGGCCCTGCAGTCCGGAACGTTTTACTAACCCCCGGGGTTGGTCTGGCACACGTGACCAAATCTGATCTTCGCCATCTGTTCTACTCAGATGGAGGGCTGATTCAGCTTGTAAAGGCTTAGTACGCGGTACCTGTATCGTCTGACCATCTATCCTGATCGTCGTTCCACCAAGCCGTAATACAGGATCCAACGTCAACGCGGTCACATTGCTCGTCCTGATTTCATAAAACTGTGGCTTTACAATTTCCGCATCCACCCGGCTGTCTTTCCAATGCTGTTCAAGTCCATGCACTGTTAGCCAGTGCATTTTGTTGTAACGCAGAGTCTGGGTTTGCAGGTGCAACTTTTTAGGAATCTCAGATTGTCCTTGCCGCACTGCTTCATCGACCAGGGCAAGAATCTCGGTGAGCGAGTCCGGGTGATACCGATGCCCCATACCCGGACCAATGATATGTGGAAGGACTGCACCCTCTGCCCTAAATGCCTGTTCCATTATCTGGGCAGCCTGGATCTGTTTATCTAACTCACCACTGTAAGCAATCGTCGGCAGATTGAAGAGATTACGGACATAATTCGGGACATCATACATACCCCAAAGCGTCTGCACATATTCAGCCGGATAATCTTCTTTTTTAAGCTTGATGTATTCTTTGGTTTCCGCGAACCCGGCACCAGGTCCGACGGCCACCCATTGATCGGCATAATGAGCACCAACATGCCAGGCCCCGGCACCACCCATCGAGAAGCCCATCAAAACGATTCGGCGTGAGTCAATTTTATACTGCTGACTTACATGCGCAACACATTCGAGCACATCGATCTCACCAGCCGACTTAAATCCCATGCAGTGTCGCCCGAAGGGATGCACAACGATAGCATTTTCCGGAGCAATCTGCCCTTTACGCGTCATGCGCTGATGAATGAAATGCATGTCGGTCGTCTTATCACCCCGCCCATGCAGCCAAACATAAAGCGGTGCTGGCTGACTGAAATCAAATCCTTCCGGGATCTCGAGGCCATAAGGTTGAGGGCTGCCATCGATGCTGGAATAGTAACCGCGAACCACCAAACCTGTTTTCTGAATCCAGTCATTTTCTCCGCGCGCCAATAAAGCCGCTCTTCGTTCCGCTTCGGCCAGCACGGCCCTGGCAATGCCCGCATGTGCCGGTGAATAGAATTCTCCTAAATCAACAGCCCACTGAACACTCTTCACTAAAGCAGCGACATCTGCCGATAAAGCACCCTGAGCCTGAGGCAATTCCAACGCAATATTCAGTGCAGTAAGCCGGGCACGAAATGAATCCAAAGTCTCCGCATCCAGCTCCACTCCTTGCGGCGGTATCTTATGTGGAATTTGAACTAAAGCCGGCAAACCTGAACGATCCTGCGGCATCTTGATCACTTTTAACGAAGTTCCCAGCCGGCGATGGAATCTATCAGGTGTCAGATTGGCCGGAACCTTATCCGCAGTCCTGTCCGCCCAAACATCGAGTTGTTTACTGAGTCTCGCTTTAATTTCAGCCTGAGCCGGATCAGCAGCAATATTGTTCAACGAGTGCGGGTCAGCCTGTAGGTCATAAAGTTCTTCAGCTGCACGCGGGTAGAGAAAACACTGACGCTGGTGCTCCGGTAATTTCCCTTCGGATTCCAGTACCTGCATGCTGTCATAGCTTAAACTGCGAACAGCATCGGCCGGCGGCGTTGCAGGAAATTCGGGAAATGAATTGCGAATGTACAAATACCGACTATCGCGAACCGCCCGATCATGACTAGCATAATCGTGCCAGTTATGTTCGGCATAAATATATTTCCGACCGGAAGCTTGTGAATTTAGCAGGACCTCTTTAAAGGACTTGCCCTGAAAGGTTTTTGGTATTTCGAGTCCCGCCAGCTCCACAAAAGTAGAGGCAATATCAACACTACTGACTAAGTTTTTATTGACCTCCCCGGCAGCAACCCCCTGAGGCCAGGAAACTACAAAAGGCGTTCGAATGCCACTGTCATACATCGTTGTCTTACATCGGGGAAAAGGACGACCATTGTCCGCCATCACAACAATAACCGTGTTATCAAAAACTCCCTGAGCCTTCAGTTCATACACAACCTTCCCAACGTACTCGTCCATACGACTCACTTCGTCGTAATACAACGCCAAGTCTTTGCGAACATCTTCGGTGTCGGGTAGGTATGGAGGAACGACTACATCTTCATGGGTATGCGGAGGATCCACAGCCTCACGCGACCAGCCACGATGAGCATCGATGGCGGCAAACCACATAAAAAACGGTTTGTCTTTATCACGATTCTTTAGCGAAGCAACCCACTGTTCACACCCACTCGGACCACCACCCTTGATCGAGTCAAAGTGATCACGAGGAGCGTTGCCCAGATGCCATTTTCCCGCCGCGGCAGTATAGTAACCAGCACCTTTGAGCACTTTGGCAAATGTAAGCTGATCTTCCGGCAGAGGCTGATGTAATTCACCGGCACCCGTGGCATGAGGATAGCGGCCTGTCATAATACTACAACGACTCGGACTGCACGAACTGGTGGTAAGAAATGCTAAATCGAACCGCATCCCGCCTTTCGCCAAGGCATCCACATTAGGTGTGCGAATGTTTGGATGACCGTACGCACCGTAGTCGTTCCAGCTAATATCGTCGCCAATAATAACAATAAAATTAGGACGTTCAGCCGCCCAACTGAAACAAGGAAGGCTCAAGATGACAAACACAATCAAGAAGAAAACAAATCGCTGGTTACGCATAAAACATAGGGCTCCGTTCGATAATTTAGTGTTCGCTCTGTCAGTATACTTCACATCTCTCTACGCTTGGGAAGACTACTGATAAAATGACCTCCCAGACAGAACAACCTTTGCTGGCAATTCAAGAGATGCAAATCTAAAATAAAGTACAAACCGCAAGTCTGGCAATGAGATCTCTTCTCCGGCTTGATGGATTTGGTGCTGTCATGAGGCGGATAACTTAGAGAGAATTTTTAATGTTATGAGACAACTTAAATTCTATATTCTCGTCTATTGTACAGTCGTTAGCTTCAGCCTGTTGACTCTAACAAGCTCTTTATTCGGAGAGCAAAAGAAGCAAATTTTCGTGCATTATATGCCTTGGTACGCTTCGAAACCAATCAGCGGTCATTGGGGATGGCACTGGACAATGAATAAGTTCACGCCAGAAAAAAAACCTGTCGAGCTTGCCTCTCATTTCGTTCCTCAAATAGGAGCTTATGACTCGTTTGATCGCCATGCACTTGAATATCACGTTCAACTAATGAAGCTTTCTGGAATTAACGGAGTCATTATCGACTGGTACGGCGTGTCAGAATTTCGAGACTATGCGATCATCCATCGAAATACAAAAGCGCTAATTAATGTAATTCAACAAGCTGGGTTGAAATATGCTATTTGTTATGAAGACCAAACCATCAAACACCGAATAGACCAAAAAGAAATTCAGCCGGAAGAGGCCTTAGAGAATGCGGAAAAAGATTTTATGTGGCTCAAAACAAATTGTTTTGTCGATAACTCTTATCTCAAAATCTCCCATCGGCCGGTGCTGTTGGTTTTCGGCCCACAACATCTAACAGCAAAGAGTTGGCAGCAATTAAAACAACACACAGAACTGGAAATTTTCGGACTCCCTCATCTCAGTAGAGATACTGCATTGGATGGTGCCTTCGGTTGGCCTCCTGTGCACAGCGGCAAAACCATTAACCGACAAACATGGCTGGCGTACTTGGAGGCTCTTGAAAGCCGATCATCCAAAGAGAAAGTAATATCGATTGTTTTTCCGGGGTTTAAGGATATCTACAGACAGGCGGATGTTGGTCCAAGCTACGGTTTTATAGATAGTGAAAAAGGCAATACCTTCCGATCGACTTTTAAAAAAGCACAAAAAGGTTCTTCCCAACTAATACAAATTGCCACCTGGAATGATTTTGGTGAAGGAACAAATATTGAGCCAACACATGAATATGGCTTGTACTATTTAGAACACATCCAAAAGCAAACCGTTTCACAGCACCATTTTCAACCGGAAGATTTGGAAATCCCCTTGAAACTTTTCCAGCTTAGAAAATCTCATTATAAGAACCCATTAAAAACACAGGCATTTGACTCTTATTCTCAACATCTATTGGGTGGAGAAGTGGACAAAGTGCGTAAAGCAATCGCCGGAGAAAAAGAATGACTCAGTTACCACGCGTAATTACCGATGATGTGCTCTCAGAGAACCTTATCGAACTACTTGACGGGAAAATCGAACGCCTTCCATGGTCAACCTTAGATGGGGCTGACGATGACACGGTGGACGGTATTTTGACATTCGGCCATCTACTGGTCACAGCCGAACACCTGGCCAAATTCCCCGATTTAAAAGTCGTTAGTAACTACGGCGTTGGGGTCGATCACATCGATGTCGATGCTGCTCACATTTTAAACATCCCAGTCGGCAATACACCTCACGTTCTCAATGGAACAACAGCGGATCAGGCAATGACGCTTTTGCTAGCGGCCGGCCGAAGGTTGAGGGAAGGGGATATTTACGCTCGAAGCCCTGAGTTCACCTATTTCGACCCGGCATATATGCTAGGTACAGAAATTCATCACCAAACCGTTGGAATCATCGGTCTCGGTGGCATTGGCTATCAAATTGCACGACGCTGTGCGGCCTTTGATATGAATATCCTGTATCACAAACGTACGCCGCTAGCAGACAATCCCGACAACCTCGATCTAACCTATGTCACTTTAAACGAGCTTCTCGAACAATCTGATTTCGTTGTGACCATATGCCCGCTCACCGAGGAAACCACGGGGCTGATTGGAAAAGAAGAACTTGCCAGAATGAAGAACTCAGCCGTCCTCATTAACGTGGCTCGGGGACCTGTTGTCGATACTGACGCACTAACCGAAGCACTCCAAAATGGAGAAATCTATGCCGCTGGCCTGGACGTCACTGACCCAGAACCGCTACCGCGGGATCATCCGCTACTTTCAGTTGATAATGTCACGATCACTCCTCATCTGGGCAGTGCAACAATACAAACCCGGCGCAAAATGGCCGAGATCAGTGTTGAGAATCTACTACTTGGATTAGGTGGGCAAGCTCTTCTTCACTCTGTGTAAAACCATTCTTTAAGGTTTCCTCGGCCGTACAATCATCCATGGATTGATTCAACCGCTTCCCAGCTATTATTCTCTGAACATCGCCGTATCGCTTCAATCACTTTCATATTGCCAACCGCATCGGTAATCGGAGTTGGTACATCTGTATTGTCGAGCACGGCACGGGAAAACAAATCACCCTGTATGCCGTATTGATCACAAACATCAAACACCAGTTCTTCGATCTCACCAGAGGACTTCTGATGCCACATCTTGCAGGGAGCATCTGGAGGCGCGTTAAATGGAATTTCAATTTCTATCCGACCCTGATCACCGTAGATGTTAACTCGCTGGTAAGGGGCTAACTGAGTCGAACAGGTGAAGGTAGAGGTTCCACAACCGAAGTCCAGAATAGCGCTGGATAAAATATCCGTTCCAAATTCCGGATGAAACTCAACAATCCCGCTCACTCTATTCGGTTCGGCTGCAAAGATAAAGCGGGAAACACTGATCGGGTAACATCCAATATCCATCAAGCCGCCGCCACCAATGTCGGCCATATTCCGAATATTATTTGGATCATCATTGAAGTAGGAAAAGAATGAATTAATCGTCGTCAGCGTTCCAATACCACCGCTACGTACAATTTCACGAGCTTTCTGCCATTGGGGATGATGACGGTACATGAAAGCCTCCATGCACTTGAGTTCCGGATGTGCTGCAGCGGCATCGACTAACTGCTGACCTTCTTCACTGGTCAAAGCGATGGGCTTCTCGCAAAGAACATGCTTACCGGCTTCCAATGCCTGAATAGAGACTGGAACGTGAAGGTGATTTGGAAGTGGATTGTAAACAGCATCAATATCTGGATCTGCCAACAGATCCTCATAAGACCCATAGGCTTTGGGGATTCCCAGTTCAGCGGCCGTTGCATCAGCCTTTTGCTGTGTTCGGGATGCAATAGCAACAATGTCACAAAATTGAGCCTGTTGCATTGCAGGGATCACTTTTTCAGTGCCGATCTTTGCAGTACTGATAATACCCCAACGAATTTTATCTGCCATAGTCTTTTAAATCCCACTCCTAGTACGAGTTAATTTTGAGTCATCTACCGCAACTCATTGTAAGATTTGCTATCGAGAATTCCAGCCGGTGAAGGAAGTCTACTGTAAGTGGATACCGGGCCTTAACTGATAACCCCGGAGGAACTCCTCTGCCGTCATCACTCGTTTGCCCGCCGGTTGCAATTCAAGTAATTGAATATTACCTGAATCGCAGGCAACCACCAGTATGTCCTGTTCGGCAATAACAACTTCACCCGCATCGCCAGCCTGCATTTTTTCATAAATTGCAAGCTCTGTGATGATCAGACGCTGCGGTTGTTTACCCCGGTCCCAAACTGTAAAAGTACCCGGCCAGGGCTGGACTCCGCGATGATGATTCACGATATCCTCAGCATTTCTGGTCCAGTCAATTTTTCCATGTCTCTTTGTAAGTCGCGGAGCTTTAGTGATCTCTTCCGGGTTTTGAATTTCACCAATCGAAGATTCCCCATCCCAATCCTCCAGCATTGCAATTGCCTGAAGTACCGCAGGGGCACCAAGAGCAGCTAAGCGAGATTCCAGCGTTTCAGCTGTTTCCTCCACTTCAATCTGAGTTTCTATTTGCACCAGTGACGGTCCGCCATCAAGTTTCGGCGTCATATGAATAACGGTAATGCCCGTAATTGGATCACCATTAATCACTGCCCACTGCACAGGTGCCGCTCCTCGGTATTTTGGTAGCAGTGAACCATGAAGATTAATTCCTCCCAGTCGAGTTGCTGCCAACGCTTCAGGGCTGAGGATCTGACCATAGTCACAAACAACCATTAAATCAGCCATATAAGATTGCAGCTGCTTGATCGCTTCCGGAGTATTAATTGATGACGGATCCCAAACTTGGATACCGGCGGCTTCAGCCGCCATACGCATCGGATTTGAAGGCGGTTGTTTTCGGCCCTGGACAGGTCGCGTGGGACGGGTCACCACGATCGGTACTTGATGCCCGCCTTCTAGGATCGCGTTAAACATTGGGACAGCGAATGGCCCCGTTCCCATCATGATCAGTCGCATAACTTGTGTACCTGTCGTTTACTTACAGAATTTGGCTTCCCACTCTGCCAACTCTTCATGGACTGCCTGCTCATCAGGAATCAAACCATCGGCAAGTTTCGCACGGTATTCAATTTCGAATTCTTCGATTTCGTCCTGAATTGCCTGCAAACTATGTTCCACCATTCGATCGGTAAACATCACGCCGTCTAAATGATCTGTTTCGTGCTGAACCACCCGTGCCATGAAATCGTCCATATCAACGCTGATTACCTGGCCATCGAGATTAAAAGCTTCAACATGGATAGCTCTGGAACGATTAACCGGGCCGTAAACCCCGGGCAAACTCAAACACCCTTCGTCAGCAACCTCATTACCGGTCCCTTTGCTGATCACCGGATTGATAAAGACAAATTCCTCCCCTTCGCCTTTCACACCACTGGGGTTGGAAACAAATAACCTCAATGGAAGATTGACCTGATTAGCTGCTAAGCCAACACCCTTAGCTTCATACATCAAGTCAAACATCTCATTCACAATCACCTTCAATTCTGCATTAATGCGAACGACTGGTTTCGACTTGTATTTCAGGGTCGGATGCGGGTGAGTGATTATTTCCATGGCCAAATTCGAATTACCTATGGTGTATTGCGCTAATGCTTCAACAATTAAGAACTTAGCATTGATACATCCCGTCTGAAAGTCCCAACATGCTGAACAAATCCGGCAAATCCTGCGGCCTGCCCTTTAATAAACTCTTATTTATTGGTTCTTCGAAACTGACTTCACATCCCTATAATGGAATACATCGTAAAGGCAAATAATTTTCACTGGTATTTTCTCTGTGACAAACTCCGACGAATCAGCGATTGACGAACATCTATCTGATAATATTCCACCAGAGATCAGTGACCTGCCGGAGAATCAGAGTGAATTACTGGCAGATCTCAGTGGCACGGACGGTATGTTCTACTATGAAAACGGTCATAACTCTGCCGTATTTATTTCAATCGGTATTCACTGTCTTCTATTGCTGCTGTTAATTTACACCTGGAAGACCACTTTTATGGGCGCTGCCGAAGATCAAACAGCTCAGGGGGGGATTGTATTGGTCAACAATTCCTCAGAAAGCCCTACCTACCATCAGAATCCAAGCGAGCAAAATACAGACAACACTTCCCAAGCGGCAGCTTCGATAAGTGAATTGCTAGAACAAAACTTAGAGGCAGATACTTTATCAAATTTAGACCTGCCCGGTGGGCTACCGGATGAAAGTGCTCAACCACTGATTGAAACCAACGGCAGTAGTGAAAGTGCATTACCGAGTCTGGAAGAATTAACCAATAATAAAACCTCGACCGGCGGGGATTATGGAAAAGTTGAAACCGGCGTTTTCGGAATCAAAGGGAAAGGTTCGCGTTTCATCTACGTCTTTGACCGCTCAGCATCTATGTCAGGTTATCAGGGACGTCCAATTCAGGCCGCTAAACAACAGTTACTGGCCAGCCTCACGGATCTCAAAGAAAACCACCAATTCCAAATCATCTTCTACAACGAATATCCTTCGATCTTTAATCCGTTTCATCCTTCACCAGCTAAGCTTCTCTACGGAAACCCAATCAACCAGAAACAGGCCTTTAATTTCGTTGAAGATATTAAACCAGCGGGCCAAACAAACCACATTGGCGCATTAAAGATCGCTCTGAATATGAAACCAGATGTCATTTTCTTCCTGACCGATGCGGATGAACCACAATTAACAACGAATGAATTAGCTTTCATCACCAGCCGTAATGACAGTATTGGAGCTTCTATTAACTGCATTCAGTTTGGTGTCGGGAAATACTTAGGAGCGAAGAATTTTTTAATGCGTCTAGCTGATCTCAATGGTGGTCAATACAACTATGTCGACTTGAACAAACTCCGGACAATGCGTTAATCTTCGGTTTTAAATATGAGAATTCCACAAGTAATCATCATGAGCTGGCTATTTAATTCTGAACGTTGCTTCCCGAATCTCGGGATCTTCACTTTGTGCTGTCTGATGCTTACCAATACAGCCCATGCACAGGCACCTTCACCGGATGTTGTTACCGTTTTTAACAACCTAACAAAGAAGCAGCAAACTTACCGCGGTACCATTGTTAGTTACGATAATGAAGCACTTAAACTACAGTTAGTCTCGGGGCGGGAGCAGACTGTCCCCGCTGCGCTGATCACCAATATTTCAAGCAAATGGGGTTCGGATTATGTCGCGGCTGAAGGGTATATGTTTGAACATCGATTCGAACGTGCGGCAATCAGTTTTCGTCAGGCTTATACCAAAGAGACTCGTGAATGGGTTAAACATCGAATCACAGCCAGAAGGATTCAATGTGAGCAGAACATGGGTAACTGGCACAACGCTGCAACTCAGTTTTTCGATGTGTTGCTTAGCCAGCAAAACAACACCCCTTATCGAACAGCAGCACCAATCGTATGGCACTCGCTCACCTCTTCAGGAGAGCTGCTTCATCGTGGTCGGGAACTAATGAAGGCTGACAATCCTCTAAAGCAACTGGTTGGTGCAAGTTGGCTGTTTTCATCACCTTATAACAATGACGCCATTATCCTCTTCAAACAACTTGAACAACATTCAGACAAATCTATCGCCTTGCTGGCATCGGCTCAACTTTGGCGCAGCAAAACTCCTCTGGCCAAAGTCGCGGATGTAAAAAAATTGGATCAGGCTATTACTCAATTACCCAAAGAACTGCGTGCAGGTCCCCTCCATGTCGTTGCTCAAATGAAACGTCGACTTGATATGCATGAAGAGGCGGTGCTCACATGGATGCAGATACCAATTATTTACCCGGCACAATATCATCTTGCATCTGAAGCTACCTATGCCTCGGTTGGTGAACTAATAACGATGGCTCAGTACGATGAAGCTCTTACCTTATGTAAAGAGTTAGCTACCCATTACGGTGACACCACCGCAGGTACTCAGGCGGAACGATTGGAATCTAACATCCACTCTCGTATCAAAGCGCGAAATGCAATAAAAATGGAAGGAGATTCGTCGTGAGACGATTTAACTGGCTAACTATAATTGCCACCAGCGGACTGATTTTCGGGCTAATGCTCCAGGTTAAAGCCATGGCACAGGACAGTACCGTATCCACAGCCCAAACGAAGGGCTTTACGGATATTGTTTTTTCTGGTGGTATTACCGGACTAGCGATTCTTATCCTGCTGCTTTGCCTGTCACTGACTGCACTGTATTTGGTAATCGATCACCTTTTAACGCTGCGTGCCAAAGACATTATGCCTACCGGACTGGGGGTTCAACTGAGGGAATTATTGATTGCCGGTAAGTATCGTGAAGCCGATGTCTTATGTCGCGAAAATCCCTGCGTCTTAACATTTGTCATCAGCCATGGGCTCGGTGAAATGGAAGGTGGCTGGGAGGCCATTGAAAAGGCTATGGAAGATGCCATGGCAGAACAATCAGCTCGGCTCTTCCGAAAAATTGAATACCTCTCGGTTATCGGAAACATCGCCCCCATGGTTGGACTGCTCGGTACAGTGACCGGGATGATTTTTGCTTTTCAACAAGTAGCCACAACACAAGGTGCTGCGGGAGCTGGTGATCTGGCCGAAGGAATCTATCAGGCTTTGGTAACAACGGTAGGCGGACTGATTGTCGCCATTCCTTCTCTTGGGGCCTTTGCCATTTTCAGAAACCGGGTCGACCATTTAGTCGCGGAAGCTTCGTACGTTGTGCAGCATACAATTGCGCCAGTCAAACGTCGTGCTCGCGGAAATATTAATCCATCTCAACCTGCCCCGCCAGCAAAACAGGATTAGTCTTAAGTAAGTAGATACACGGTATTGAATCACCATGCAGATTCCCAATTACGCCCGATCCAAAGAAGTCGGTTTTAACGTAACGCCGATGATCGACGTCGTGTTCCTGCTGATCATTTTCTTTCTTGTTTCCAGCCATCTGGCAAAACAAGAGTCGCAAATGGATATCGACCTGCCAAATGCTGAATCCGGTCTGGAATCGGAGGCCAGTCCCAATCCACGCATTGTGATCAATGTCACACGCTCGGGACAACTGCTTATCAGTGGACGTCGGGTATCCGCAGCTGGGATCGAAGATCAACTTGCCGAACACATAAAAAACAACGGCGCCAATGTCGAAGTACGAATCCGGAGTGACCGTAAAATTCCATTTATCCAGGTGCGTCCGGTCATGCTGGCCTGCGCAAAAATGGGAATCTGGAATGTGTCCTTTTCGGTTTACCCTACAGAAGGAGGATAGCTATCAATGAAACGCCCATCCATCTTCAACGGTAAGCGTGGTGAATTAGAACTCAAAATGACGCCAATGATCGACGTCGTCTTTCTGCTGCTGGTCTTCTTTGTATGGACTTCAAGTTTCCATGCCGTTGAATATCTGCTACCCAGTTCACTAAGCCAAAAACAGGGGTCCGGTCAAAGTATTAAACCGAATGAACCGCAACCGGACATTGAATTTGAAGATATTGTCGTTCGTATTTCCTTTTCCGACGAACGCCCTGCCTGGTCGATCAACGGTCAACCAGCCGCTTCTCTGGCTGATGTCCGCGAACGACTGGCACTTGTGGCGGATATTAAAACAGATTCACCCGTGATTCTTCACCCAGATGAATCCGTGCCCGTTGGTAACGTCATTGATGTCTACGATGTAACCCGCCTGGCCGGCTTCACTCAAATTCAATTCGCGATAGCCGAATGAAACCCATTATCTTAACAAGCCTGATTTTCCTGACTGCCTGTCAGACTACGTTTGGAGACCCGCAGGATGATGCGCTGTTACTGGAAGGGCTACAACAGCGCGGGCTCTTTTCTCTGGTCGAATATCAGTGTAGATCGCGGATTAAAGATCCCGACAGTTCCGAACGCACCAAAATGGAATGGACTGTGCACCTGATCAATTCCGTTATCCAGCAGGCACTCCGTCAATCTGCTGAACAACGCGATGAGTTCTGGGAGGATGCTCAGGATGAGGCCGATGACTATGTTACCGAACATCTGGAAAGTCCATTCAATTTACATGTCAAATTACAGGCTGCCCTAGCATTAACTGCCAACGGTGAATTACTTCGTCTTGAATCAACTATTTCCAAAACAGCAGCGGCACAACGTGAAAAATCCCGAGAACAGTTGCGACTGGCTGTGCGGGCATTAACAGATCTGGACAATCAAATCCAGGAATTCCTGCCCCGCGTCACTCAAGATTCAACCGATGAGGCTCCATCGCAATCGGAATTACTGTCACTGCGGCAAAACTTACAATACCATCTTGCCAGAACTTATCGTAATCAGGCCAACACCTATGCAAGTGGTACCAATGATCAAATTGCATCACTGCAGCGAGCTGTCACTGCCCTCAATAAACCTCTCACACAATTGTCTGAGGAAGATCCACTGGTCATCGCAATTCATCTGGCGATGATCGCCTGCCATCGTGATCTCAAACAGTTTGATCAGGCACAAGCAGCCATTGAAAAGTCGCATAAACTGGCATTGTCGGCTAAAGATCTTATGAAATTACGGGCGGAGACTGTGCGGCTGGCATTAGCTCAGCGAGATCTGGAAACCACATTGGAATTACTCCATAAGCCTCGCGAGTCGAAACGCCTATTAGTTCCCGAATACGAACTGGCATTGCTCGATGCATTTATATATTTCTGGGGCAAGGCCACCAAAGAAAAGAATCCTGACGGTGCCGAAAACTATCAACAGCAGGCAGTACTAACTGTAAAGCATATCGAGCAAATCCATGGTCCCTATTGGGGTCGAGTCGCCGAATTGCAGTTGCTAAAACATGCTGGCATGAATGGCGATAATACGAATTTAGCTGTACTTGAACGCACTGCCGATGATCTTTACCGCAAGGATAAATTCACAGAAGCTATCGACGCTTATGACGCTACCGCTGACGCCGCTCAAGCTGCCGGTAATAACGATCTGGCATTTCGCGTTCTTTATAAAACCGCACTTATCGAACAGAAACGGAATAATAACCAAGCCTATATAGAACGTCTTACAACCACGGGCATCCAATTACGGAATCACCCGCAGGCAGCCGCAGTTCATATGTTGGGAATTCGAGCCGTGATCGAAATTCTCAATAAAGATGCTTCGCGTCAACAGGAATTTGAAACTCTTCTAGCTGAGCATCTGACTTATTTTGATAGTGGTAGTAGCGTGGATCAGGCCGCCATCTGGCTGGGAACTCTACAACAACGGCGGCAAAGTTTTGCGCAAGCCATTGCAAGTTATATGGCCATCAGTCCTGATTATCAAAACTATATAACCGTTATTCAAAATCTCGAATTCTGCTGGTCGGCCAAGCTAAAACAAAACAAAAGTGATAACCAATTGACCGACGTCAAAGCCTTTATCGATCATCTGAAGTCGTTGATTTTCGATAGTCAGGGCAAGACACCTCAACAATGGACAAGTACTCAACGATATGCTGCCACGACGCTTGCCGGTATTCTGGTTACCTATTCCAGCAATCATTATGACGAAGCGGAAACACTTTTGGCGGCAGCCAGCACAGACGCTATTGACGAGGACTGGTTAGCACTAGCCAGTTCCCTACGTATTGTCTCACTCGCCGCTCAAGGGAGAGATAAGGGGGCACGAGAACACATCGATCAAATATTATCGGGCAAAACGAGTCAATGGATACAGACACTCAAACAACTACAGACAGTGGCAACCGGGGCTCCGGAATCAACCCGAATCGCTATCGCCCGTATCCAAATCGAACTCTTCAAACAATTGTCACCGAAGCTAGTTGGAGTAAAACCTGACTTCAGATCTGAATGGGAACTGCTCGAAGCAGAAGCCTATATGCAATCAGGAAATCTAAGTGAGAGTATTGAGCATTATCAGACATTAGCACTTAAAAACCCGCGACATGGTTTGATTCAGTTACGCTACGCACAAGCTCTAACAAAGAGTGATGCTCATTATGAAAAAGGGTTAGTGCAGTGGCGGCGAGTGTTACAAGGTAATCCACCCAAAAGTGACCGGTGGTATGAGGCTAAGTTCAATATCGCATCTTTATATATGCGAAACGGCAAACAAGACGAAGCAAAAAAACAGATCCGCTATCTTGAAGTAACCAGCGGTTTTGGAATCTGGGAAAAACAATTCCGGACACTTTTAAAACGAGGCGACCCGTAAAGATTAAACGAGTGCCAGATTATCGCGATGGATAACTTCCTCATACGGGCACTGGCCTAAGATCTGTAGGAACTCTTCGCTACGATGGCCACGTATTTTCTGCAACTCATCGGAATTATAGTTCGTTAATCCCCGAGCCAGTTCCCTGCCGCTGGCATCACAAAGTTGAACAACATCTCCCTTATTAAAGTGTCCTTCCAGTCTGGCAATTCCAATCGACAGTAAACTACTGCCACCCTGCTGAATCGCATCACAAGCTCCATCATCAAGCGTAATCGTGCCATGGGTTTGAGCCGAGAAACGCAACCATCGCTTCCATGGCGAAAGTGTTTTTCCTTCTGCGACAAACAGAGTCCCCAGTGTCTCACCTGCAAGTACTCGCGTAAGAACGTCTTTCTCCCGTCCATTGGCGATAACAGCATTTTCTCCCGCGGACGTAACCATGCGTACTGCATTTAATTTGGAACCCATTCCGCCCGAACCTAAACCGCCGGATGATTCCTGTACATAACCTGAAATTACTTCATTGAGCGACGTGACAGTGGAAACAAGCTCGGATTCTTCGTCATCAGGACAGCCCGTATACAGACCATTCACATCGGACAAAACAATTAGAAGCTGAGCGCCTAAAAGATTGGTAACCAGTCCTGCAAGCTGATCGTTATCCCCAAAGGTTGTCTGAAGTTCATCTACTGAAACTGTGTCGTTTTCATTGACCACCGGAATCACGTTTAGCTCAAGTAATTCCAGTAATGTATTACGCACATTTAGATAGCTAACCCGGTCATCCAGTTCGTTGGCCGTCAGCAACACCTGCGCTGCGATCCGACCGTGTTGATTAAACAACGTTTGGTATGTTTGCATCAGATCGGTTTGTCCGACAGCCGCAATCGCCTGCAATGTGGCAACATCAGTTGGTCTGGCATTGATGCCAAGACGATTCATACCTGCACCAACGGCACCGCTACTGACGAGGACAACCTGCCGGCCGCTTTCAGCAACGCTGGTTAACTGCTTCGCAAGCGAACTGATCCGATCCAGGTCCAGCTTGCCCTGCCGATCAGTCAAAACGCGAGTACCTACCTTAACGACAATTTTTTCTGCCGTTGCGGTCACTTCCTGACGCAATAAATCACTCATCAAATTCACCAGCCCTGTTTCAGATTACAGCTTTTGTCCATTCCAGCGCTGAAATGCTTCGACAGCCGGAAATTCTGGTAATCCCAGGTTATTGAATTGTTTCGCTGTTGCTTTATTTCGATCTTCTGCTCGTTCCCAGAATTCGCGCGGATCTGATCCCGGAAATAACGCCTCGTCCTTCTGACTTTCATGCTTAAAAATTGCCTCACGCTTCGTTTGCTGATGCCCCGGACTCAATGGAACACTGAGATCGATTTCATGAATGGCATATTCATGCCAGGCACCACGATAAAGTAAGACCTGAGGGACTTTTTTTCCCCGCTGTTGTAAGACTTCAAGGGCGTTAAAAATCGCTTCGGCACAAATGCGATGAGTCCCGTGCGGATCAGACAGATCGCCGGCTACAAAAATCAGATCCGGCTCTACTGTTTCCATCAATGACACAATAATCGAGATGTCTGCTTCACCAATAGGGTTCTTTTTCACTCTGCCTGTTCGATAGAACGGCAGATCCAGAAAGTGTAGATATTCTTCTTTGCAGCCAGCTACAATCGCACCAGCTTTAGCTTCACTCCAGCGAATGAGTCCTTTAATCTTCAACACCGCATCACTATCGGGATGTCCTGCTTTTTTGTTTTTCAAATCGTCCGCCACGCGCCGTTCAACTTCAATCGACTTCTCATTCTCAATTCCAAAGAGGTGGTTATATTCGGTTACCAGATCTGCGATACGTTGCGCGTCATCATCAAACACTGCAATGTTTCCACTGGTCATATAGGCAATATGGGTCTGATGTCCTTCTTCATTAAGTCGAATCAAAGTACCGCCCATGCTAATCACATCATCATCAGGGTGAGGACTGAAACAAATAACCGTTTGATTTTGACTCTCCAAAACCTGATCGCAGATGGTTCCCTGGAGCAAGTTGAAGACACGCCGGGCTAGCAAATGTGAAGGTCCGTGATGTCTCAGTAATTGATGCAAATTGTGATTGCGAAAGTCGTCGTCATCCAGTTTCAAAAGCGATTTCTCGGTTTGCTCTGACAGCCATACCAACGCACGAATCACCATTGTCTCCTTCCAGTCAACCGAACCTAATGTCCATGGAGTAGCAATCGCTTCCAGACAGCCGGCTGACGCAGAGTCCAGATAAATGTTCGTGTTACCATGATCCTGAAACAAACTGACAGGTACTTTGTTAGTAACCGGGCCTTCGGCGAGTGCAGAGACGACCGACGCTTTGTGTTCACCCAGTGCCATGACAGCCACTTCACGAGATTCCATAATCGTGCCTAATCCCATCGTAATTGCCTGCGTGGGAACGTTCTCTTCACCAAAGAACTCGCTTGCCAGACAAACTCGTGTTACTGGATCCAGAACACACATGTGTGTCCGGCTACTCGACTCGGAAAATGGTTCATTACCAGCAATATGACCGTTGGATCCGAAGCCCAACAATGCAAAATCGATCCCACCGGCATCATGAATAAGTTGATCAAACTCTTTACAGTATGCTGCCATTTGACTCAATTCAATCTGACTATCCGGAATATGAATTTGGTCAGCCGGAGTATTGATCTGTTCGAATAAATTCGCATGCAATGAAGCATGAATACTCTGAGGGCGATCTTTGCTCAATCCATAAAACTCCAGTGATACGAAGAAAATCACCTCAGAAAAGTCGAGGCCTTCTTCTGCATACAGACGTACCAGTTCCCGATAAACCCCCTGAGGAGTTGAGCCTGGCGATAATAGCAAAACGGCTTTTCGTTTTTGCTCTTGAGCGCGGCGAATTACGCTGGCAATTCGCCCGGCCACAGCCCGGTTTGTATCACCCGGCGTGGTGTACATCGTAACCGGCAACTTTGTATGGGGCACGAGAAAACCATTGTCGTTGGTTTCAGTTAAAGTGGAATGAAGCATTGGGTTTGTGCATCTCTTTGACGGACTAATTCTGACGGGTGAAACGCTCCAAAAACGCTTCCCTATATCTCCTTCTTAATTCTAGGCTATGCTTGTCTTAACGCTATGGTAGGGTGTAGTTATCTTGTTCGATTCTTTCGGCTGTTTAGGTTCCGATTAAACCTGTTGTATAGCCTGTAGCAAATATGACCATCCGGATACACCCTGCATGAATATTGTTATCTGTAACGACTACCAGCACATGAGTGCCATTGCAGCTCAAGTGTTCATCAATTGCCTACAGGCTAATACTCAAGCCGTACTCGGCCTGGCTACAGGAAGTACGCCAGTGGGAGTCTATCAGCAGTTGATTGAAAGCTACAAAGCTGGTGAGATTAGCTTCGCAGAAGTGACAAGCTTTAATCTTGACGAATACATCGGACTGCATCGTGATCATCCGCAAAGTTACTACTATTTCATGCATCAAGAACTTCTTAATCACATTAATATTGAAGGGCAGCGGGTCTTCATCCCGTCCGGGATTGAAGAAAACTATGGGGCTTATTGCCAATGGTATGAAGACCAAATCAGTCAGGCCGGTGGTATCGATTTACAGATTTTAGGAATCGGTTCAGACGGACATATTGCTTTTAATGAGCCGGGAACTGCTCTTGGCAGTCGAACGCATATCACGGAACTGGATCATCAGACCATTGATGACAATGCCCGGTTCTTCGAAGCGAAGGCGGATGTACCAAGACGGGCAATCACGATGGGCGTTGCAACTATTATGGAAGCCAGAGAAATCATCTTGCTGGCAACTGGTGAAAATAAAGCCCGAGCTATCCGTGATGCCCTCGAAGGGCCTGTTAGTAGTCAATGCACTGCCAGTGCGTTGCAACAACATTCAAACGTCACTTTTTATCTCGACTCCGCAGCAGCTTCTTTACTACAACAAAAGTAATAATCTTCTTAGCTTGCTTGAGCTTTCAGGCAGCGGTATCTAGAATGACATTTCTCAACTGTTACACACAAACATAACCCGAGGACGGTATGTTATGAGCGATTGGATCGGCCATGAGTGCGGTATTGCTGCGATACGACTCTTAAAACCCCTGGATTACTATATCCAAAAGTATGGGACTCCGATGTATGGCATCAACAAGCTAACGCTGTTGATGGAAAAACAACACAATCGCGGTCAGGACGGTGCCGGAGCAGCCGTTATCAAACTGGATATGCCGCCTGGAGACCCATATATATTTCGTACGCGAAGCGCTGGTAAGAATCCGATTATGGAAGTCTCCAACCGTCTAGCGCGATCTTTCATCAACGCTCGGGATGCAAATCCTGAGGAATATCAGGATGGACAATGGGTCAAAGACAATATTCTCTTCGCCGGGGAACTACTGCTTGGGCACCTGCGTTACGGAACCTTCGGCGGATCCGGTGAAACATTCTGTCACCCTTTCCTTCGACAAAACAACTGGATGACCCGAAATCTGGTAATGGCGGGAAACTTCAACCTCACTAATAACTCCGAACTCTTCGAAATGTTGGTCGATCTGGGCCAGCACCCGCGTAATCAAACAGACACTGTGATCGTACTTGAAAAAATCGGGCACTTTTTGGATGAAGCCAATGATGCAATCTTCCGGAAGTACAACAAACAGAAAATAGACCGCAAACAGATCACAAAACGCATCATCGAAGATCTGGATATCCCCATGGTTCTGAGAAAAGCTACGAAAGCCTTTGATGGTGGCTATGTAATGGCTGGCATGATTGGGCACGGAGACATGTTTGTCTTGCGTGATCCGGCCGGCATCCGGCCGGCATTTTATTATAAAGACGATGAAATCGTCGCCATCGCTTCGGAACGTCCACAGTTACAGACCGCGCTTAATATTCCTATCGATGCGGTCGAAGAAGTTGAGCCTGGTCATGCCTTAGTTGTTTGTTATGACGGAACCATTTCCAGTGAAATTGTAAATGAACCACTCCCTAAAAAAGCATGTTCTTTTGAACGTATTTACTTCTCGCGGGGAACAGATAGTGACATCTACCGTGAGCGAAAAGAGCTTGGTGATTCTTTGGTTGAAAGCGTACTGAGTAAAATCGAATACAATCTGGAAAATACCGTATTTTCATACATTCCCAATACGGCCGAAACAGCCTTTTATGGGATGGTCGAGGGAATCCGCAGGTATGTGACAGAAAAAGTTGCCCGTACTATTAAAGAAGGTGGGGATGAGGATGAAATCAATCGACTACTGACCGTGCAGCCACGTGTCGAAAAGCTAATGACAAAAGATGCCAAGCTGCGAACTTTTATTACAGCCGATGCTGACCGCGAAGATTTAGTGGCAAAAGTTTATGATACAACCTACGGCATTATCGAACCCAAAGATACTCTTGTCGTTCTCGACGACTCGATTGTCCGTGGTACCACATTGCGAACGAGTATCCTGAGGATTTTAGATCGTCTGGGGATGAAGAAAATTATCATCGTCTCTTCCTCGCCTCAAATCAGATTCCCTGACTGCTACGGAATTGATATGTCAAAAATGGCGGACTTTGTTGCCTTCGAGGCAGCGGTCGAACTTATTAAAGAGCGAGAAGAAACTCAGATTCTGGATGAAATCTATCAAGCCTGTCTGGAAGAAGAGAAGCGGTCCAATGCTCAGGTAACGAATCATGTCACCCGTATGTTTGACCCTTTCACGCCGGAAGAGGTCTCTCAGCGAATTGGCCAACTTCTGACTCCACCAGATATGAACGCCGAAGTTGAGATTATCTATCAAACGATTGAAGGGCTACACAAAGCATGTCCAAATCATACCGGCGACTGGTATTTTACCGGAAACTATCCAACGCCAGGTGGAAATCGAGTGGCCAACCGGTCATTTATTAACTTCATGGAAAAGAAGGACGCCCGGGCCTACTAGCCTGTCAGCACAGCTAACTCTATCGACGCAGAATATACAGGCTGCGATAAACAGGTCGTTCGTATCGCCGCGTTCGTCGTTCATAGTGTGTTCGATAATCCATGTCATGCTCAGCTGGCTTCGCCTCAACGTCTAACGGACCTTCAAGTAGCGGAAATTCTTTAAGTAGTTTTAGTGTCGACAGAAAATACTCTTCCACGTCCGTCCAGAAATGAAACCGCCCCTCATCTTTGAGCACTCGGATAACATCCTGTATGTAGGCTTGATTCAATACACGACGTTTACGATGCTTGGATTTCCACCAGGGATCGGGGAAGTAAACATGTACATCATCGACAGATTTTTGCTTAAGAAACCTGCGAAAAAACATCAGTCCGTCACCCTGCAGCATGAAAGCATTGTCGCGGCCTGCCTGAGATAATTTCGCAGCACAATAGTGAGCGTATTTTTTTCGTACTTCTATCCCGAGAAAATTTCGTTCCGGATGCAATCCGGACGCCGTGGTTATAAATAGACCTTTACCACTGCCTAGTTCAACTTCCAGAGGAACTGAAGATTCAAATATAGAACTTACATCCCAGTCAGCAGGTAAGCTGTCAATCTCACCGTAATACTCTGAATATGCCAACTGAGGATTAAGTTTCGGTAATGCGCGACGACCCATGAGTATCCGGCCAACCTTATTGGAGCGGCTTTATTTAGAATTCAAAACAGCTTGTAGCTGCTCAGTAGGGATCGGAATGCCACGCAGTATTCCTTCGACTGCCAGACTACCGTTGACCACGCCCTGAAATTTACAGACCACCATCCGGTTTTTACGAGCTTTAATCAACTTGCAGATAATAATTAACCGATCACCCGGAGTGACCGGATCTCGAAAACGCACTTCATCGAGTCCGCCAAAGCCAAGCATATCTGCGCCCAGCATATCATTCTTTTGACAAAAGAAACTACAGGCCTGAGCACAGGCTTCAAGCATGATCACGCCGGGCATCAGTGGCATATTAGGCATATGCCCACGAGTCCAGAAATCATCGTCAGTGATATCCTTATAGGCCACCGCAACGCCTTCTTCCAGATTTTCATACAAAATACCTGACAGCTGTTCCATTTCAAAACGCTGAGGATTGTACGAGCGAATTTCTCCGAGGTCTGCAATTGATGTCGTCAGATCAATTGAATCAAGGTCAAAAAGTAGTTCTTTTTCAGCCAATATTATTCGTCCTTGTGTAACCGGGAAAAATCATTTTCTCCTCAGCAACACTAGCTAAGCACTTCATTCCGGAACGAGCTCTTAGGTCTTAATATGCTTACGCTTTGCTTTACGGGCTTTAGAACTAGCAGGGCGCCGACCGTGATTTGCTTTTTTAATTTTGTGGTTTGGTTTAGCCATTATCTTTTCCGCGGTGAATTACCAGGTAACCACTGATAACTAGATAGCTATCAGAACTTAAATTTATTAATCATTCAAAATATCACGCTCCTACCAGCTTGCAAAGCCCGAAATCAGCACCCAATCAAGGATGTTGTGGTTCGTTACTCTTCCTTCAGTTTCAATAGGTGTCAAGCGGACAGGTGGAGGCTATACTGAAACTATTAACGTGGTTTAATCCTATAAAACACAATTTCCGGAATATGCTCGGCAATGTATCTTCGAATGGCAAAACGCTTGTTGTTTAATACCAATAAGCGCCTTTTATGGAATCTGGCTTACAAGGCCGGTTTTAAAGGTATTCGTTCTGTTCAAAGACATAAGAAACGACTGAAACAAGGTGATTTCTTTCCTCCGTTTCTCTACATCTCCATTATCAACAGCTGCAATCTGCGATGTCAGGGATGTTGGGTCGATGTTGCAGCAAAGCAGGAAAAAATTGATGTCGACAAAATGAATGACATCATCGGTCAGGCTAAAGAGATGGGGAATTCCTTTTTTGGACTGCTTGGTGGCGAACCTTTTCTACACAAAGAGATTCTGCAGATTCTGGAAGATAATCGGGACGTCTATTTTCAGATTTTCACCAACGGCCACTATATCACTCCGAAAATTGCCAAGGAACTAAATCGGTTAGGTAATGTCACTCCGCTGATTAGTGTTGAAGGCACGGAAATTGCTTCTAATGAACGACGTGGAAAACTTCAGGTGCTCAATAACACGATGGAAGGTCTGCACAATTGTCTAAGTGCCGGATTACTGACAGGTGTTTGTACTAGTGTTTGCCAGACGAACTACGAAGATCTGGTCAATGACGCATGGATTGATCGTCTGATTGAATTAGGAGTTATGTACGGCTGGTTTCACATTTACCGTCCGGTCGGCCCTGACGCATGTCCTGAACTTGCATTAACTCCGGAGCAACAATTTAACGTAAGAAAATTCGTCGTGGAAACACGCGCCAAGAAACCGATTGTTATGATCGATGCCTATCACGATGGTGATGGCAATGCACTCTGCCCTGCCGCAACCGGGTTCACCCATCATATCAGCCCTTGGGGCGATATCGAGCCTTGTCCGATCATTCAGTTTTCCAAAGAATCAATCTACGATGATAGACCGCTCAAGGAAGTTTTCAATGAATCTGAGTTTCTAACGGACTTCCGAAAAGTCGCTTCTGAAAGCACCCGCGGGTGCATCATCCTTGAACGACCTGATTTGCTCAGAGAATTAGCCGAAAAGCATGATGCGAAGGACACCACCATTCGTGGTGAGGCTGTACAGGAACTGGAAGAAATGGAAATCCGACCTTCGCAATACAACCCCGGCAATGAAATTCCTGAGCAGAATATTGCCTATCGTCTGGCTAAGAAATTCTGGTTCAATGATTACGGAACCTATTCAAAACATTTTCAGGCAGATAAATGGATTGATACCAGAACCGAGAACCCTCAAAAACCGGGGTAAATCCATGCCGATTCAAACGACCTGCCTGTGTAGCATAGCTCTCCAAGTTCCAGAACTGTCTGTCGAACTTTTCAGATACAGACAGGTATTAGCTTTTTTCAACTTGAGTACTGCTCATTCTCCGCAATTTGATAAGTATTTGAAATACTTCTCCCTATAAATGCAAAACGATGTTTCCATAGAAAATCCGCTGCTCGGATCTGTTCGATTAAATGCCGCGGCTGCCAAGTCCCGACAACGTCTACTGGATGATCGTACAATACCAGTATTCTGGGAAGGCGAACTAGCAACGTCTGCACTCTCCACCGCTACTGCGATTAGCACACTGGGACTGCTCCATCAACACTACCCCATGGATAATGAATCTCTTCCCGAGCGAAGCGAATTGCTTGTTTACCTTGATGCGGGAACTGCATGGCTGGCTGACAACCAAAACGAAGACGGTGGCTGGGGCGATACTATCCTAAGTTATTCCAATATTGCAACAACCATTCTGGCGATCGCGGCGATTAAATTAGCGGGTAAAGAAACGCAATACTTACAGACAGTAAAAAACGCTACCGCCTATGTCGACGAACTGGGCTGGATCGATGGGCTAAAAGCACGCTACGGAAAAGATAAAACATTTGCCGTTCCGATTCTGACGAATGCTGCTCTAGCTGGACTCGTCCCTTGGTCTACCGTTGCTTCACTCCCCTTCGAATTAGCCTGTTTTCCTCAGTCTTTTTACCGATTCCTGCAACTGCCGGTTGTTAGCTACGCGATCCCTGCTCTGGTTGGAATTGGTCAGGCCAAATTTTTCCACCGAAAACCCTGGAATCCCATTAGCCGTATTATCCGCTCGCTCACCGTAAGTAAAAGCTTAAACGTTCTGGAACAAATGCAGCCTGCCAGTGGGGGCTATCTGGAAGCAATACCGTTAACCTCGTTTGTCGCCATGAGCCTAATCTCCACCGGACGGGCTGCGCACCCGGTCACCAAAAACGCCGTACGTTTTTTGATGGATACTCTACGCAAAGATGGTAGCTGGCCCATCGATACTAATCTCTCAACCTGGAATACTTCCCTGTCAATCAATGCTTTGAATAACCATTCTGTGGATACAGCGGCATTGAAAGTTACCGACTGGTTACTTAATTGTCAGCACACTAAGCGACATCCTTTTACCGGCGCCGATCCCGGTGGTTGGGGTTGGAGTGATCTCTCCGGTGCGGTACCGGACTGTGATGACACTCCTTCAGCCATTCTGGCTCTGGACAGTATCAGACGTTCATCTTCATTCGATGCTGACGACCTACCTCGGATACGCAAAGCAGCAATGGCGGGGATGCAATGGATGCTGAATCTTCAGAATAGAGATAAAGGTTGGCCAACATTTTGTCGCGGTTGGGGTAAACTGCCATTTGATCGCAGTGGTGCGGATCTCTCTGCTCACGTGCTGCGGGCGCTGAAAGCCTGGGAAACTGATTTAGTTTCTCCGGACGGATTGTTTGCCAATAATCCTGCAGATCTCCACCGGGTTATCCGGCAAGGTTTTAAATATCTCAACTCTCAACAAAATAGTGATGGTAGCTGGTATCCGCTATGGTTTGGTAATCAGGATCACCCTTTGGAGGAAAATCCGGTTTATGGCACAGCCAAAGTATTACTAGCCTATAAAAGCTGGGAACGGCTAGACAGCAAAGCTGCCGTGCGAGGTTTTGATTGGCTGGCAAAACATCAAAATAACGATGGCGGATGGGGAAGCGGAGTGGCTCATCAACGCCTGGAAAACGGCAGGATACGCAATCAACAGGCAGGAAGTAGTGTGGAGGAGACAGCATTGGCGATTGAAGCACTGCTTCACAGCGCAAATATTGAACATCATACCGGGGTTGTCGAGAAGGGACTTGCATGGTTAATAAATCGAGTGGAAACTGACAGATACCTTGATTGTTCACCTATTGGTTTCTACTTTGCGAAGCTGTGGTATCATGAAAGGTTGTACCCACTGATTTTTACGGTTTCTACACTAGGTGCTGCCTTGAGTCGTGCCAACGATTCGGCGACGCCCCCTACTTCAAAGTCCGATATTAAATAAAGGAACGCATTAACTTGGCAACTGCATCGTCTGCTGATGGATCTGTTAATGCCTCAGCCGAAAGCGACCAACCAAAACGCAAGTCAAAACGACGGAAAACCTCTCATCTGAAGTTAGTTCCCGACTCGAAAGACGTGCGCGAAACGGTTCGTAAGAAATGTCGAGTTATATGTGACGGTATCGATAAATCCCGTCCCATGACCAAAGATGAGATGGAAGTTGAGGTTCGTAAGGTCCTGGACGAAATGGAACTTCCTGAAGGTTATCTGGGGTGGGCCATGGTAATGTTTGCTTCCGAGTTCTGGAGAGAACAGGTTGCTGCTGTACCTCCCAATCGAAGACTCTTTCTATTGCCCCATTGCCTTAAACATGCTGAGGGTTGTCCTGCTGACTATGACCAGTTCGGACTCGACTGTAAAACCTGTGGTGCCTGCAGTATTGCTGATTTCCGCGGGATGGCCGAGGACATGGGTTACCGTGTTTTGGTAGCGGAAGGCTCGCCGATCGTTCATAAAATTATTGTCTCTGGATATGTCGATGCGATTGTTGGGGTGGCATGCCTTAATGTACTCGAGAAAGCCATTGATAAAATCCTGCTGGCCGGGATTCCTTGTATGGCAGTACCGCTACTGTCGGATGATTGTCGGAATACCTCTGTTGATGAGGACTGGGTCGATGAAATGATCCAGATCGAATATGATGACTCCGCGCCTCAGACTCGGACTTATCTGCACTTAATGCGAGCATCGACCGAACTTTTTGAAGCCGACGAACTTGAACGAATTATTCCCCGGGTACGGGGTGGACCGCGACTTAGTGAAGTCAGTGGAAACGGTTTAGGGAAGATCGACCCGGTGGCTCTTACCGAAGCAGTCGCTTACGATTTCCTAAGCAAAGGTGGGAAACATTCACGTCCATTTATCACGCTGGCAGCCTACGATGCTTTAACCGGAGGCCATGCCACACTTCGTGATGGAGCTAAGACAATTGAATACTGGTCTGACTCGATCAAGCGATGTGCAATGTCGATTGAAACTTTCCATAAAGCTTCACTTGTTCACGACGACATTGAAGATAATGACCCGTTCCGCTACGGCGAAGAAACTATTCATAACCGCTACGGCATACCAACAGCGATTAATATTGGTGACTACATGATCGGCATGGGTTACCGGTTTGTCAGTACGGAATCAGTTACCTTAGGAGCGGATGTAACAGCTGATATCCTAGATGCGCTGGCGGAAGCCCATACGAAACTTTCTGAAGGTCAGGGAGCCGAGTTGTTATGGCGCGATTCTCTCGATAAACAACTCCAACCGATTGATGCGCTCAAGGTTTATGCCCTAAAAACATCTCCGGCATTTGAGGCGGCTATGTTATCGGGTATCCGATTGGCTCAGCCTATCGGTGAATATCGCGAGCCTGTAAAACAATTCGCCAGAAATCTTGGTGTCGCCTTTCAAATTCTCAATGACCTGCTGGACTGGCAGGGAGATGACTTCAACAAAATGGCTGCCGGTGGTGATGTTCTTGGCGGACGACCAACCGTCCTGCACGCTCTGGCACTCAATGCCCTGCCGCATGATAAACAAGCTGAACTGCTTGATCTCTGCCGTGAAGATCATCCGTCAGACCCTGCAATCCGTCTTGAGCGCGTCAAACATCTCTATGAAAGTGTGCAGGTGTTCGACATGGCCTTAAAGTTAGTGGATAAACACCAAGCCCGGGCCGAGGCGATTGCCGATGAAATTCAACCGGAAGATCTGAGACGACTAATGTACTTCCTTATCGATTCCATTCTGGAACGCCCGGAAGAACAAATTCAACAGTTGGTTTCAGCAATGATTGAAACTCCAGAAGCAAACGCTTCTTAATGCTTGTTTGGCAAACATTAAGAATAAACACGCCGTCAGTTCCCTGCATCTAAAGGATTCAGTTCACGTGAATTCAGATACACCCGCTCCTGATATCAGTACACTGATCGGGCTGTTCTATCCAGAGGCCGCGGAATTCGGTAAACCTGTTAAAGTGTCAGCCAGTATGTTGCCTGAAATTTATCAGCGACTACTCAGTCACGAACACCATATGACTGTCACCATTGAGGCTCACTATGACGAATTGGTAGACGTGCAGGTACTCGAATCAATCCACGTAGCCAACTACTATAGTCGCAAAATACTGCTAACAAAGCAGTCAGACCGAACCGTTGTTCAATTTGGGATCGTCCGGCTTAACTTTGATTATCTGGGAACAGAAGTTCAGCAGGAAATCATCAGTGAAGGTACGCCCCTGGGAAGAATACTCATTGAACGTAATGTGCTGCGACGAGTGGAACTTTCCGAACTATGGCAAATTTCCGCCGGACAGGATCTGGCTGAGCTGTTTGGAATTGAGTCCGGTACAGAAATTTGGGGACGCACCGGTTGGATTCACTGCAATAAAGAGCCAGCCATTGAATTACTCGAAGTTGTTGCTCCATCCGCAAAAATCACTCTTTGATCATCTGATTAATAAACTTTTCAGGTCAAAGGAGTTGCAGAACTCCGCATTTTTGAAGTCGCCGTTTCAGATTTCGCAAACTGTGGCATACACCGCTTCTAAACACTACACTAGTAGTTTACTGAAAATTGCGTAAACAACCGTTTCGCGTTCCACTTAAAAGCTGCGGACTTAATAACAGATTATGAATAAAGCTACTGGTAAATTAGTCATTATTTGCTTAGTGATCCTGTTGATCATTTTGCATCATGACGTCTGGAATTGGGATAATAAAGAGCCTGTCTTTGGTTTCATGCCAATGGCATTGTTATGGCAGGCAGGCATTTCTATCGGAGCGGGTGCAACCTGGTTTCTGGCCACTAAAATTGCCTGGCCGGAATTCAACGAAGATGACGCGGACTTAGCAGTAGAAACCGCAACTGCTCAGGAGGGGGATGAATAATGACTCAGTTAATCATCATCGCCATCTATCTCTGCCTGTTACTCGGATTAGGACTCTTTTCCAGTAAGCTGTTTCGTGGAACGAGCAAAGACTACATGCTTGCCAGTCACTCGATCGGTCCATTCATGTTGTTGATGTCCCTGTTTGGGACAACGATGACCGCTTTTGCATTAGTTGGTTCCACAGGGGAATCTTTCAAAGAAGGTGCCGGGGTTTACGGTTTGCTGGCTTCTTCCAGCGGCATTATCCACTCACTTTGCTTTTTTGTTCTCGGTGTCAAGCTTTGGGATCTGGGACGTAAGTACGGTTACACCACTCAGATCCAATTCTTCCGTGATCGACTGGAAAGTGACAAGATCGGGATTATCCTCTTTCCAATTCTTGTTGGTTTAGTCATCCCTTACCTGTTAATTGGTGTGATGGCTTCCGGAACTGTGATTAACAGTATCACAGAAGGTGCATTTGAGACCACGTTTGCAGAATACGACTACGGCGTACCACCCTGGCTCGCGTCGCTGGTGATCTGTATCGTCGTTCTAGTCTACGTTTTCTTTGGCGGTATGCGTGGTACAGCAATGGCTAACACTGCACAAACCATCGTCTTTATGATTCTGGGGTTAATCACCTTTTTTATCATCTCGAATAAGCTTGGTGGTCTGGAGCAAGCAACCCAGAATGTTCTGGATAAAAATCCCACGAAGATGAAGCGTTCGGTCGATGAACAGGATTTGGAGAAATACAAGCTGGATTATGGTAAATGGCAAACTCTTGCATATTACAACTATGCCGTTGAGCATGGAAAGCTAAAGCTAAATGACGAGCAGATGAAGCAGGCTTTTGATGAGTTCAAAGCACCGCTTCCACCATTCCTAAAAAAAGACCGGGCGCCTGCTACCTTCGCTAAAAAGAATGGTTTGCTTGAAGGCCTGTCAATCCGGGAACAAAATATGGCTATGCTTGCACAAGATGACCGGATAGCCAGCAATGAGCATGCAAGTAACGATGACTCAAAGCTTATGTCTCATGCAGATTTAAAGCATTACAAGCGCAAACCGGGCGTTGATCAAGCCGGTTTGGAAATGTTTGAGGATAAAATTGGCAATCCAAGTGACCCTACTAAGTGGACTCGCAAAAAAGCGAGAGGGGTATATCGAGCTTCGAAATGGGCTCCCGATGCTCCTCGTGGTATGTCTCCCTGGAAATTCCTTACTTACTTCTTTGTGCCACTTTCTGTTGGTATGTTCCCGCACTTGTTCCAACATTGGTTAACAGCCAAAAGCGCAAATAGCTTCAAATTGGCTGTGGTTGCTCATCCAATCTTCATCATGTTAGTTTGGGTTCCTTGTGTGCTACTAGGGGTTTGGATGACTAGTGCTGTAAACCCGGAGACCGGTGCTTCCCTGATTCCGGCACACTTCCCGCCTAACGCTGTATTACCTGCTGCGGTGAAAGCACTTACAACTCCATTCGTTGCTGGCCTATTGTCGGCAGGTATTCTGGCAGCAATCATGTCTTCGCTAGACAGTCAGTTCCTCTGCGTCGGTACGATGTTCACAACTGATATTGTCACTCATTACAGCAAAAAAGAACGCTTTACGGATCAACAATTGATTATGATTGCCCGGGCTTTCATCGTGGGGATTGTCGCATTGACATATATCTTCAGTTTATTTGAGCCTCGCCGGGTGTTCACGCTAGGTGTTTGGTGCTTCAGTGGATTTTCGAGTCTATTCCCATTAGTGCTGGCCAGTCTATACTGGCGTCGACTAACCAAGGCCGGGGCTTATGCGGCGGTGATTGGTGCCGGCTTAAGTTGGCTCTATATGTTTCAGGATTCCGGTTTCGCCTCGAATCCACACTATGACGTACTGGGTGTCATGCCGGTTACTTTCATGATTCTGATTTCAACAGCATCCATGATCATCATATCGCTGGTAACCAAGCCACCTTCAGAAGAAACGTTAAGTAAGTTCTTCCCGAAGTCTAAAGCTTCGACCTTTTACGAATAGTCAAAGATTTAAACATTAAAAAATCCCCGCAGGCCAAACTTATTTGGCCTTGTAGGGGGGTTTTAGTGATCTAGAATAGAATTTTTCCCTCCTCCATTTCCTGCATGTGTAGGTTAGTCCAAAAGACTGGAACCGAGTCTTGGGGAGGTGACGAACGGTTAACAATTCCATGGCCTATATAGGCTCGTTCAGGAGTAAAAGATAAATGCCCCCTCGTTCCTCATCAAAAGCACGAAAACGTACAAAAGCTCGTTCTCGCTCACGTAAACGTGATCCACTACTAGTGGATGGTAAACGACCACGTCCAATGTTTGTGGACTATAAAGATACCGATATGCTGAAAAAGCTTGTCAACCGACATGGCCGCATCGTCGGTCGTCGCAAGACAGGTTGCTCTGCAGCCAGTCAGCATGCCGTCACACAGGCGATCAAACGAGCTCGCTTTATGGCTCTGTTACCATACGATGGTGATTAAACTTTATACGTTTGTTCAGAGAAGCAAAAATAAAAAGACACACGTTCAAAACTCGAGCGTGTGTTTTTTTATAAGCGGCTTTTAACAGAACAATACCATCGCTAACCAGTTCGACATCTATAATAGAACCATGTCACAAGTTTTTACAACAATCAGGCGTGTTGAGTTCCGCGATACCGATGCAGCCGGCATTATGCACTTCTCTGCTTACTTTACTTATATGGAAGAAGCAGAACACGAATTACTGCGAAGCATCGGTACCAGCGTTGTATTAGATGCCGGGCCGGATACTGTCAGCTGGCCTCGCGTGGCCGCTAAAGCTGAATACCGAGGTCCCGTTCGTTTTGAAGATGAAATGAGTATCGAAGTACGAATCAAGCGTATCGGTTCACGAAGTGTTACCTATCATCACACTTTCCTTGTTAGTGATCAAACGATTGCCACAGGTGAAATCACTGCTGTCTGCTGCCGTATTCAAAACGGGCAAAAACCTACTTCTCGTGAAATCCCCGAAGACATTCGAGAATCGCTCGAATCCTTCGTGGATCTAACGCTGAGCGACAAATCCTAATCTGTCTGAGTAACCCATAAAATCAAATCCGATGTCTGCGTATCTTCAGGAGCTCACGATTCGACTGGCAACCGCCATGGGAAACGTACCGGAAGAATTACGCCAACGACATGCCCACTGGGTCTGGAGTAAACAAAACGGTGACGGCGGCTGGGCTGGCAGAGAAGGAACCAGCGACCCCTACTATACTTCTTTCGCATTAAGAACTCTGGCTGTAACCGGCGAACTTTACGGAGATCGTGCCGAATCTGCTGCCAACTTCCTGCGTTCACGGTTAAATGAACAGGAAACCATTGTCGATTTAGCTGCGCTCATATACGGCGCCTCTCTTTTAGAGAATGCCGCCGGAGTCGACGTTTTCGAAACTGCCGGAGCACCATGGAAGGATACTGTTTCGGATTTTTTTGAAACACTACGCCGGGACGATGGTGGGTATGCTAAAAGCCCGGCGAGTAGTGTTGGAAGTACCTATAATTCGTTTCTGGTACTGCTTTGTCGTGAACTCATTGAACGGCCATTGAACAATCCTAATCCTCTTATCCAGTTCATCTTTGATCAGGAGAATGACACCGGAGGTGGTTTCCGTGAAGTAAGTCAGCAAAAAAGAGCCGGTACTAATCCCACTGCTGCTGCCATTGGCATTCTTAAAATCCTCAATGCATTAGATGATGAATTGCAGGAGGATACCGTCCAGTTTCTTGGTGAAATGCAAACCGACGAAGGTGGTCTGCGCGCAAACACTCGGATTCCCATTGCCGATTTACTAAGCTCCTTCACAGGATTTCTTACATTGATCGACCTCGGTGGCGGCAGGAAAATCGATAGAACGCAATTATTGAGGTATGCTAATAGACTCCAGCAACCCGCTGGCGGTTTTCATGGCGCCGAATGGGATAAAGTCTGTGATGTCGAATACACCTTTTACGGTATTGGCTGTCTCGCATTGATTCATGCCGACTTGGAAAAATAAAATAGAGAAATACCATGGCACAACTTGTCATTAACGATTTAAAAAAAGAGTATCCCACTCGTGGTGAACCGCTCGAAATCCTCAAAGGTATGGATCTCGAACTCTCAGCGGGCGATAATCTTGCCGTGATCGGGCCGAGTGGATCAGGGAAAAGTACACTTCTAAATATATTGGGCACACTCGATTATCCAACCGGCGGGACTTATACACTCAATGCCGTCGATCCGTTTGATCTTGATGACGACCAGCTCGCATCCTTTCGAAATGCCAACATCGGATTTATTTTTCAGGAGCATCACTTACTACCTCAATTAAGTGTGTTGGAAAATGTGTTGATTCCTACCATGGCCAACGGCAAGCCCTCTCAAAACGATGTTGCTCGTGCTGAATCGCTGATCGAACGAGTGGGACTGGCTGAAAGGTCACATCACCGTCCGGCAGAACTTTCCGGTGGTGAACGTGAACGCGTAGCTGTCGCTCGCTCATTAATTTGCGGACCGTCATTGTTACTTGCTGATGAACCCACTGGAAATCTGGACCGCAAGAACGCTCAGCAAATCGGTGAGTTATTACTCGAGATTCAACAGGCAGAAGCAATGGTGCTTGTCGTTGTAACGCACAGCAATGAACTGGCAAACATGCTCGGACAACGACTGGAAATAAATGATGGCCGCCTGACGACACCAGGCGCTTAACCGTTAGGACTGCAGAAACAATGAACAATAAACGATTCGTTCTGCGAAGCCTGATTCACCATTATCGAATCAATCTGACAGTAGCTCTGGGCGTTGCTGCTGCTACGGCTGTACTGACAGGTGCACTACTGATCGGTGACAGCATGCGCGGCAGCCTCAAATCGCTCACATTAGGTCGGCTTGGTCTGATTGACGAAATACTGGTAACCCCTCACTTTTTTCGACAGGAGCTAGTCGACGAACTTGAGACCTCTGAAGCATTTCAACAGGAACTCTATCAGCAGGCCACCGCAGCTATTATATTCCCGCAGGGAACGCTTGAGTCATCAACCCAGAAGAGTAAAACGCCGAATATAAACGTCGCATCAAACATCCTGGTTCTGGGAGTAAATGAACAGTTCTGGAGTTTTGGGCAGACTCAACGCAAGCAGTCTATTCAACCTGCTGAAGACGAAATTGTTTTAAACCAGCCGTTGGCTGAGGAACTTCAGGTTACGGTCGGTGATACGGTAACGCTTAGACTACCTGAAGATAAGCAGGTAGACGCAGATAGTCCTTTGGGAAATCAGGACGATCGTATTCGAAGTATTCCCCGGCTCACTGTTTCCAAAATCATTCCTGCCAAAGATCTGGGGCGTTTTTCGCTTTCTTCATCACAGCAAGTCTCGCTCAATGCCTATGTAAATCTGTCATTTTTACAGGATGAGTTAGATCAGGAAGAACGGGCAAACGCGATTCTGGTATCCGGTGGCCAAATAGATATCCCACCTGACAAATCTGCCTCTGCAACTCTGCAGGCATCACTTAAACCAACCATCGACGATCTGGGGTTACTTATCACCGATGTCACACTGGACTGGGAATCCGAAAACGAATCAGATACAAACACCGTGATACTTAAGTATCACAGTCTCTCGAGTGTCAAAATGATGCTGGATGATGAAACCGTCAGACTAGCCAATACCGCGCTGGGTGAAGATGCTCAACCAGTCTTAACCTATCTGGCCAATGCGATAATGAAGGTGCCGGATAGTGAATCCCCCTCTGTCGACGGAGGCATTGTTACTGAAAAACGTGATCCGGATCTATACGATGAAATCGTCCCATACTCAATGATTACAGCGGTTGATAGCAAGAAAGAATTGGGACCATTATTAGATACCAATAACAATCCCGTATTAATCAAGGATGATGAGGTTGTCATCAATAACTGGTTAGCTGAAGATTTAGGAGTCGCATTAGGAGACTACATAAGGATTGACTACTTCGAGCCGGAAACCACTCATGGCCAAACTGTGGAACGCTGGATCGACCTAAAAGTTGTCGAAATCTTTGGCATTACCAAACCACGTCGCCCCTATTCAAGACGACGTAAGGCTGTATTCAATCAACCTCCCACCTTACTAAACGATCCTGACCTGACACCTGAGGTTCCCGGGGTAACTGATCAGAATTCTATCAACGACTGGGATCTGCCGTTCGCGACGGTCAATCGTATCCGTGGACAGGATGACGATTACTGGAATAATCATCGCACCACTCCCAAGGCATTTGTTTCACTGAATCTGGGGCGCAGACTGTGGGGTAGCAGGTTTGGAAATCACACAACTATTCGTATTCCTTTCAGTGCTCAGCAGAGTGTAGCTGGAAAACTTCAGAACGCTGTATCAGATTCCAATCAAACACTGGGGATGAATTTTATCCCTGTCAAACGAAATGGGCTCAAAGCTGCCGCTGGCTCGACTCCCTTTGACGGTTTATTTTTAGGTCTGAGTCTGTTCGTTATTGCCAGTGCTTTGATGCTAATCATAGTACTCTTCAAGCTGGGAATCCAACAGCGAGCCTCTCAGCTTGGGGTGCTGTTAGCTCTCGGACTCAGGCGAAAACAGATCAGCAAACTGTTGATTTATGAATCCATCGCTGTTTCCGCAATCGGAGGCTTATTGGGAATTATTATCGGTATTGGTTACGGCAAGCTAATGCTAACCGGGCTGAGTACCTGGTGGGTCGATGCGATTGTCACTTCCTTCCTGACATTCCACATCACATTCGGTAGTTTAATCGTAGGTTATCTACTGGGAGTTTTTATTTCGGCGGGTACCATCGCCTGGGCAATTCATAAAACGAGTAAAGTAACTGCCCGTCGTCTACTGTCCGGCAATACTGATCAGGCAGTACTTACAAATGAAGGTACTGCAAAAAAACGACGGGTGAATATCGCTGCCTCATTATTTGTCTTCGGGATGGTTCTGGCAGTAGCAGCGGCCGCACCGGATATTGGATCATCACTTGGCAGCGAAGGACAGGCGGGAGCTTTTGTCGGTGCTGGATTCCTGGTACTAACAGCATTATTACTACGAATTCGTTCATTTCTGCGAGGTGGTTGGGATGCCGATTCCATCCGACGTATTAATATGCCGCTAAGTTGGCTGGCTTCTCGTAATGCTGGTCGCAATCCCGGCCGTAGCACGCTGACCATTGGTCTAATGGCGATGGCTTCATTCCTGATCATAGCGATGGGGGCCTTCAAACTTACTCCCTCAGAAAACGGACGTGGTGGATTTACCTATTGGGGACTCAGCTCGATGCCCGTCTACGAAAACCTTGCCTATCGCGACTTAAATACAGCCGTCTTTGAAAAAGAAGCGACGGCTCAGTTATCCACTGAAACCATTCTCTGCTTACGGTATAAACCCGGTGATGACGCAAGTTGCAGTAATGTTTATCAGGCTGCTCAACCTCGTGTCCTTGGAGTACCACAGACATTCGTCAAACATTTTGACAATGCCAAAACCCCTTTTACCTGGGGAGCAAATATCGCCAGTGCCGAGCAAGCAGCCAATCCCTGGCATATTTTGGATTCATCCGGCGAAGTACATGACGGAACTGAAGCTAATCCAGTTCCAGTTGTAATCGACAAAAACACCGCTATGTATAGTTTAAAGCTATACGGCGGTATGCGACAGGTATTCGATGTCACATACGAAGACGGGCATACCGTTCACTTCAAAGTCGTGGGGCTATTAGCCAACAGCATTCTGCAGGGAAGCCTGTTGATAAGCGAGCAGGACTTTAAACAGCTCTTTCCCCATATCAGTGGCTATCGCTACTTCCTGGCAACCGACCAGCAAACTGAAGGAACCGTTCGATCTATTCTGGAGAATCGATTTAGAGATCAGGGACTGGACATGCAATCCACGCAGTCGCTGCTGGAAGAGTTATTAGCTGTGCAAAACACATACATCAGTGCATTTCAAAGTTTAGGAGCTTTAGGGCTACTGCTTGGAACGTTCGGTCTGGCCACCGTTCAATTACGTAGCATTCTAGAACGCCGCGGTGAACTGGCTCTAATGAAAGCAACAGGTTTTTCTCCCGGACGACTGGCTCAAATGGTTTTGTGTGAAAACATCGTATTACTCTGTACCGGCTTGGTGACCGGTGTGCTCGCCGCCCTGTTCGCGGTGCTCCCTCATATCATCTTTGCAGCAGCATCTCCACCGGGAGTAGATCTGTTTGTGATGCTGTTAATGATTCTGGTCGTCGGAGTCGTTTCGGGACTATTCGCTGTCCGTGCAACTCTGCGAGCCCCCTTAATACCCGCATTGCGGGGTGAGTAAAAAGTTTACATCCCCTCCAAGGACTTTCATCATGAAAACAGCTTTCGCTATTTGTGCTCACCCTGATGACATTGAATTTCTGATGTCTGGAACCATGATGCGGCTAGCCGACGCAGGATACCAACTTCACTATATGAATGTGGCCAATGGATGCTGCGGCAGCACCGTTGACTCTGCCAAAGAAACTATGCGCATACGATTAGCAGAATCTATAGCGGCGGCAAATTTTATCAAAGCAACATTTCACCCGCCGCTTTGTAATGATCTTGAAGTCTTCTACCAGAAGGACATGCTGGAACAACTAACAGCTATCATCCGCCAAGTGGAACCGGAAATTATTCTGACACACAGTCCAGCAGACTATATGGAAGATCACACCAATACCTGTCGACTGGCAGTCACATCCGCATTCTGCCGCGGCATGCCCAATTATCCGACACAGCCACTAACAGATATCACAACTCAAAATGTGACTCTTTATCACGCACAACCGTATTCGCACCACGATCCGCTGGGAAACCTCATCTATCCCCAGTATTATGTTGATGTTTCTGACCTACAACAACGCAAACAGGACATGCTCGCGCTGCATGCCAGTCAAAAGCAATGGCTCGATGAAAGTCAGGGTCTAAATTCCTATTTGAAGACGATGTCTGACCTTGATCAGCAGTTAGGAACAATGTCCGGGCAGTTCAGCCATGCAGAAGGCTGGAGAAAACATCTACATCTCGGGTTCTGTAATCAAAATGATGATCCTCTGTTGTCAGCTCTTTCCGACTCCATTATCCAAGCCTAACAATCCGCCTGATAATCGGGTAGACTTATCATCTAAGTAACAAAATGCTCAAATCAACTTCGTAAGAGAATCAAAAATATGCGTGGCATTGTCGCATCCCTCCCCTTCGCTTTATTAACTGTCCTATGCTGGGGTTCCTATGGACCTGTTTTGCATCACGGCAAAATCGGCATGGATAATAATTCATGGGCACAATTGCTGTGCGTTGGAATTTCCTACTTTGTTGTGGCTGTTATCGTGCCACTATATGTTCTGAAGTCGAAAGGTGAACAGGGGAAATTTAGTGCCGGAGGTGTCAAATGGGGTCTGGCTGCCGGGGCATTAGGAGCCTTTGGTGCACTTGGAATCATCACAGCCTTAACACAAGGCGGTTCCCCTTCCTATGTCATGCCAATCGTCTTCGGTTGTGCCCCGGTCGTAAATACAATCGTTTCGATATATATGACCAAACTCTTCAATGAGATTACACGTACGTTTTATTTGGGAATCATACTAGTCGCTTTAGGAGCCTGTGGTGTATTCGCCTTTAAACCAAAAGAGGAAGTCAAAGCCACCGCTCAAGTTCAGGCAGAAATTACAACGGTAAGCTTTGCAGAACAACAGGCTGCGTCAACCAATTCTGCTGATACGGCCACCGTTAAGCAGACGCCGGCAACAGATGTTGGCAAAGAAAAATCAACCAATATCCTTCTCATCGTAGGTGGTATCTGCCTGACTGTTCTTAGCTGGGGTGCCTATGGCAGTGTACTCCACAAAAGCCAGCATTTAATGGAGGGTAGCCGCCTACGACCTCTGCTTTGTGTCGGATTCTCCTATTTTATACTGGCGGTTTTTATTCCAAGCCTAATCATGTTGAAATACGGATTTCCACAGGTAACAACTATATCCGGCTGGGGTTTCTCATTACTCGCCGGAGTTTGCGGATCGGTTGGAGCCTTAGGCATCATCCTATCCTTTACCTTTGGTGGGAAACCTGTATTCGTCATGCCGCTGGTATTCGGTGGAGCTCCTATAATCAACACCTTTATCTCTGTTTTAGAAATGGAATCTGTTGATGATATAAATCTGCTCTTCTTTATAAGTTTAACGATCGTGATCATCGGTGCGATTGTAACTCTGGTAAGTGCTCCTAAACCGGGGAAAAAGCGGGTGCCTGTGGAGGAAAAACCTCTGTGGGAACAAGTTCAGGAAGAAAACTCTACCAGTAGCACCTCGACAGATTCAGAAGAACAGCCGACGGAAAAGGCTGTTGCTGAAACAGAGGACGGCGAAGACGATTCGAAGAATGTTGAGTTACAGGACGCCGTCAAAGATTCGGATGAAGCCGAGCAGGACGAAGACGCCAACGATTCAGATAAAGCTGAGCGAGAAGAAGAAACCGACGGCTTGGACGAGTTTGATGGGGAAGAAGAAACCGACGAATCGGATGAAGCTGAACCACAAGACTAGCAAAAATAATATTCACCTCTCACTAGACCGCAACTGCAATCATGAGCGACGAATCTGAGTTAATGCGTCAGCTGGATATACAACTTAGTCATATATGGATGGTGCGTACGTTTTTAAAACATAGCGACGAGGCGGAAGAAGACGAAGAGCTTGCGCTCGTTCACCGTCGCCTGTACGATTTTTCCCTGGCGCTTGGAAGTCATCTCAATGCCGGAGACGCTGAAGGATATTTAAAACAGGCAAATAAAAGATGGCGTCGCTTACGTGATGCCTGTGAACTCTTCAGCGAGATTCAACCGGAAATCTCAAATCACACAAACTTCAAAATGGCTGCTATGTCATTAAAAAAGGCGGTCTTTGAAATAGGTCGCTTGTTAGGCAAAGAAGAAAAATAATACCTGTCGTTAGTTTGAACATTCATAGCAACCCGGAATTGCGGGAGCAGTCTATTACTTGGGTTGATATTGCAGCAACTCAAATTCAATTGCTTGACGCGGTCCGGCCTGCCTTTCAAAATAAACTTTCCTATTTTGACAATCCTTTTTATATAAGCTGAATTTAAAATTATGAGTGATAACCCCAGCGTAATCCTTTCAGGTTTCGCAGACGAAGCTGCTAATCAAAAAACCGTCGATCAACAGTTCTCAGCCTTCGCTGCAATTGGCCTGCAGTATTACACCATTCGCTTTATCGATGCGGGTAATGGTGTCAAGAACGTGATGCAGTTGAACAAGACTGAGGTGAAACATGTCAAGAAGAAGATGGGCGAATATGGTCTTAAGGTCTCCTCGCTGGGGTCACCTATCGGAAAGGTGAAATTGCTCGATGTCGATGATGGTACTCACAATAAATATATTCCATTCAAAAAGTATCTGAAGAACGATGTACAACGGGCGTGTGACCTTGCCAATGAATTTGATACAAAGCTAATGCGTGGTTTTGCCTTCTATCATCCTCGTGGTGAAGATCCTTATGCTTATGTTGATCGTGTAGTAGATCAGCTTAGCGCCATTGCAGAACTTTGCGACAAGAACGGTATCACGTTTGGGCTGGAAGTCGAGGCCAATCTTGTTGGACAGTGTGGCCGCACGCTGGAATTACTGCACCGCAAAGTAAAACATCCAGCCATGCTGACAATCTTTGATGCCGCCAACATTGTGACCCAAGGATATTCGTCTGATGATATCTTCCTTCAATACCACATGATGAAGAAAGGATTGGGGTGGATGCATATCAAAGATTATCGTCATCCTGAACCAGTCCAGCGTGTGGGCCATGTGGATGAAGAAGCACTTAAGTATTTTGTTCCTGCCGACATCGGCGACAGTGGTCATGAAGCCATTTTACGGGACTTCCGTGATTATATCCCTGTGATGGAACGCCGTTTAAAGAAGCGTGATGTTCCAGGAGTATTCCTCGATCTTGAACCTCACGTTAAAGGAGGAGGTCAGTTCGGTGGTTTTAGCGGCCCGGATGGATTAGGTGTTGCTCTGCGCGGACTTTGCAATGTGCTTGATTACGTCAATATCGACTACCACCTTCGTGACTTTAATGATGTCATCGAAGCTCGCGGTTTCTGATATATCCCGAAGTGCTACAAAGAGGACTGCTCATCCTATGGCAGATATTCAAATAGTCGGCGGCTGTAAAAAGTGTGGTAGTGATTCAATGACCTGCAAATATAACTTCTTTGCACAGGGAGAACTTGAAATCCACTCATGGGAACACAAGTGTCTGGACTGCGGCTATCGACTGACAACTGCTTATCGAAACGATGACGAAGATCTCGACTTCGCAAGTGAAACGGTGGACCAATGTCCTTACTGCGGACGGCAGGGTAACAAATAGCGGGAATGGCTATTTCGGGTCACCCTGTTTCCACTCAACAATTACATTTGTCGCAATGCCACCACGCGGACTAAATTTTGCTTTGAGTTCAATCCAGCGCGGATCAAGTACAGCAACCAGGTCATTCACAATTGTGTTGGTGACATTTTCATAGAAAATACCGTCATTTCGATAGCTCTGTAGATAGAACTTCAGGCTCTTTAACTCAACACATTTTTTATCAGCAATATATCGAAATTCCAATTCACCATAATCCGGCTGTCCGGTCTTGGGGCAAACAGAGGTAAATTCCGGACAAAATGTCTCGATCACATAGTCTCGTTCAGGGAACTGATTATCAAAAACCTCCAAGATCTGCTGGCGTGATTCGGGGGTGTGGGACAATACCATTGATGTTTTACTCCTATTACTTACACATTCATTGTGTCATGATGACTCTGTAGTCGTAAGGGGGTAATTACCACTTGAAAGTCGCTGAAATCTATCGATCTATACAGGGCGAAGGTGCCCTGACGGGTACCGAAAGTGTCTTCGTCAGAACCAGCGGTTGCAACCTGCGCTGTTGGTTTTGCGATACGCCTTATGCCTCCTGGAACCCCGAAGGGGAAGACTACAGCGTAAGTGAAATCATGGAACAGATTTCTGTCTGGAGTTCCCGGCATGTGGTGCTGACCGGTGGAGAACCTATGCTGTTTGCCGAGTTAATACCGCTATGCAATCGCTTGCGAGCAGAGAACTACCACATCACTATTGAAACAGCTGGTACGCTTTTTCTACCTGTTGAATGTGACTTGATGTCGATCAGTCCCAAAACGGCCAATAGCGCGCCCGACGCTACAGAACATCAACGCTGGAACCGACGTCATGAACGAACTCGTTTCGCTCCCCATGTCATTAAGCAACTGCTGGAAGCTTACAACTGCCAAATAAAATTCATTGTCGACCAGGAAGACGACCTGGATGAGATTGACGCGTATATTCGGCATTTTCCTGTTATTTCAACGTCGCAGGTCTATTTGATGCCTCAGGGCCGGACACAGCAGCAGCTAGAAGAAGTCGAAACCTGGCTAAAGCCTCTTTGTCTGCAATTGAATTACCAATACTGTCCTCGCAAGCAGATTGAATGGTTTGGAGCCGTGAAAGGCACTTAGTCAGCAATGAGAAAGATCTAGTAGGAATAAAATTTAGTGTTTTATTTTCAGCCGCAACGCTCTCATTGATGAAACCCCAGAACATATTTGCCAAAATAATAGTTAAACCTTCAGAAAACACTTACTACTTGATAAAAGCACTGATCCTATGACCAATTCAACCGTTGCCGTTCATCAACTCAAAGGTGGCATGGTGGGTATGGGAATGATCTTTGATGAGACTTACCGACCCTTCTTTGAGAATGCATATCAGCAGGGTATTTATGACGCGCGCACAGGTGTCCTCAAACTTGAAATAGCTGCTGTTGCCAGCCGCACCGGAGGCCGAGCCTCAAAATATAAAATTTCTGCCGGCGATCAAATCAATGACTTTGCAAGCTATGTCGAGCCGGACAGCATTGGCCAACTGTTAAAGCATGATGTCGATTTTGTTTGTATTGCCACTCCGGATGACCGGCATTATGAAGCAACCATGGCAGCCATTGAGGCTGGCAAGCACGTGATTGTCGAAAAACCATCTGTACTCTCCATGCAGCAACTCGATTCAATTATTGCTACAGCCCGAGATAAGCAGGTCCTGTGTAAAGTCGTTTACCATAAACTATTTGATCCTGATCACAAAAAATTACGAACATTGGTGGCCGATGATGTCCTGCAACATATCAATACTGGCTATTGTACGTTGCTGGAACCGAAACAGATTTCTGGGGCTCAATTCGCGGAATGGATTCAGGGGCGTAATCCCGGTACTTACGTCGCAGTCCACTACATTAAACTGATTGACTTCACCTTTGGTGGTAAGCTTAAAAGTGTTAGCTGTAGCGGTCAGCGAGGGATCGTGGGCGAAGCCGATGGCAACACATGGGATTCAACTCAACTGCGGCTGATTTACGAATATGAAAGTGGACGCGAAGCAGCCTTTGATATTCATACCAGCTGGGTAACACCGGATAACTTCCCCGGCTATGTGGAACAGGAAGTCCAGTTCCGTTTCGACAACGGAATCTGGAATGGACACAGTCGTAAGCGAGGCGTTGAATGTACCGTCGAAGAAAAAACACCTGTTTCTATCAAAAACTCCATGAACAATCATTACAACGGTACCTTTGTCGAACCCGATGGACGACGGACTCAACGTGGTTACGGAATCGAAGTACTGGAAGAATTTGCCCGTGAAGTTGCGTATGTAGAGCATGGGACCGATAATCAATCGCGTGAACAGCGAATCGGGGATCTTTCAGCCGGCTACTACAATGATATCGCCAGCGATCGGCAGACTGTAGCGGCTGTACATGCGATGGAAGCTATCCTTGAACAACACGCCGCCGGTAATCCTGATTGTGTTGTAAAGGTAAATGAATCCGGCAACGGACTGGTCATGTATATTCCGGGACAGGCTGATGGTATTGTGCTGTACGAAAATCCAGTCTAAAGACGAACCACCAACTTTTACCATCTACCAAATTTAATCACTTAGTAAGCATCTAGTTTTTATTATGACTGATATTGATCCAATCCAATTCAACGGTGAAGCTACATCAAATGACGTACGGGCAAAGATCCTTCAACAGGAACCGTTTGCAATTCGTACTTTTACGCCAAGCCAGTGTGTTATCAGTCACAGCGCAGGAAGTTACCACTACACTCCTGAAGGACGTAAACTGGCTGATTTTACGTCCGGCGTATTAGTAGCTAACCTCGGTCACAACCCGGTTAGCTGGTGGAATCGTGTAATCGACTATCTGGGTCTAAGTACCATCAAAGCCGGCGGTGAATATGCAAACTGTGTCCCCTTAACTGCTTACAACGCGATCACTGAAGTTGAATCTCAGTCCAACGAACGTTTAATCGCTAATCTACAGGCTGCCGCCGGTGGGATTCGACTCAATCAGGTCATGTGGTCTGCCAGCGGTAGCGAAGCCGTTCAAAAAGCACTATGGGCTGCTATGAAACATCAACCAGGCAAAGATATGATCATTGCCACACGAGATGGTTTTCACGGCAAGAAGGGTTTGGCTGGAGCGATTACCGGAAGTGAAAAAGATAAAGAACGAGATGAACGTGTTCGGTTTATTAGCTTTCCCAAAACCGAATGTGATGATGTGGAAACTCGCAAACAACCACTCGATCTGACAGGCTATCAGCAGGAACTCGATGCGCTTTGGACAGAACATAGCGACCGTCTGTGCTGTGTAATCACAGAACCCTATCTCGGTGGCGGTGGTTCCTATCATCCGCAAAAAGAATACCTCCAGTTACTGCAATCATTCTGTCGCGAGCATGGTCTGATATTCATCCTCGACGAGATTCAATCGAATTTTGGACGCACCGGGCCAATGTACGCCTTCAGTCATTATGAAATTGAACCTGATGTAGTGCTACTTGGAAAAGGCTTAGGTAACGGTGTTCCCGTTAGTGCAGCGGTCGGCCGCAATGATATTTTTGAAAGTCTGGGTTATGGCGAAGCATCAGATACATGGAGTGCCAACCCACTATCAAGCGCTGCCGTACTTGCTACTTTAGATGAATTTGAATCAACCGACATACTGGCCAAAGGTATTCATCTGTCCGGAATCATCGAAAAGGGGCTGATTCGATTAAAAGAAACAGGAGCGATCAGCAAAGTTCGCGGAGAGGGATGCGTGTGGGGTATCGAATGTGCTGATCTCGGAGATCGGGAAGGTGCAGTCGTCGCCAACCAGATAATAGAAAAATGCTATCGCGGCGAAAATAACGCTTTATCTATTCACCTGCTTGGTGCGTTAGCAGGTAAAGTCCTACGTATCAGCCCACCACTGACCATGTGTCCTGATGAGTGCACGGCATACCTCAATCGCCTCTATGAAGTTTGTCAGCAAGTGGCTGCTCAATAAGCCCGACATAATCAAGTTACATGACGCGGGGTGGAGCAGCCCGGTAGCTCGCGAGGCTCATAACCTCGAGGTCGTCGGTTCGAATCCGGCCCCCGCTACTTGCAGACTTTCTGCCATAAGAGCCTTCAGTAGACTGGAGGCTTCTTTATTGGACTCTATGAGACTACCCAAGTGCTGTAAAACAAGGGTGTTCTTGGCCAACTCTTCAATCGGCGTGGTAGCAATCACCTGCCCTATCAGATTGTCTTGCGCGGCTCGCTTTGCGGGTTCTACATGGATACGGCCCATAAAGCCTGAGCCTGTAACTCCGATTCGTATGGGGTTTGTCACTGTTGATCTTCCTATCATTTTGTAAGCCGTTGGATTTTGAGTCTCTAGTTTGTTCGTTTCTAACAGGAAAGACGATATAGAAGGGCGCCCTGCATCCTGCTTTACCCTTAAAACAGGCGAACTGAAATAGTGTAAGTAGCGGGATATCTCACGAACTTCAAATCCGATATATGCTCAATTTTGTTAAAATATGAATTTGCCGGAATGCATTAGCACACATCAGGCTGAAGATTCATGACAGAACCAAAAGCGAACATCACCAGCAGAGAAGAGCTGCGTTCTATATACAAAGAGCAATCGGTAGCGGCTCGGAAGAAGGTTCTTATAGCACTAGATCAACATCGCCAGCCGATGATCACGCTCTCTCCGTTTGTTTGTATTGCTACAAAAGCTAAAGATGGGTCGCTCGAAGTCTCTCCCCGAGGCGAACATCCCGGCTCAGTCAAGGTTCTTAGCCCGATGCAGATACTGATTCCTCAACGATCTGGAAATAACCGTCTGAATTCTCTCACCAATCTTACTCACAATCCTGGTATCTCGCAGCTGTTTCTCATTCCCGGAGTGATTGAGACGGTACGCGTAAAAGGCGTGGCGAAGATCATAACGAATGACGAGCGTCTGGAGGCATGTGAGATCAATGGCAAGGTACCACCGACCGAAATCCTGATCGACGTGCGAAATGCATTTCTGCGATGTGGAAAAGCTCTTAAACGGTCAGCATTGTGGGAGAATACGTATAAAATTGAACGTGCCGAATTAGCGTCCTGCGGTAAGATCCTCGCCGAGCAGACCGGATCAGAATATTCAGCAGACGAATTAGATTCCTCGAACGACGACGCCTACGAAAAAAACTGTATTAACAGAAGCCGAAAGCACGGTTAGCCCGAAGTGTTATAGAGTTTAAGCGAAGAAGAAACATGGCAAGCAATTCAGACGAATCCCTGGAATTACTAAAGAGTCTTGGTCAGGGAGTAACCATCGATCAGTTGTGTGAACAACAAGGATGGTCACGTACGAGATTTGACGAGTGGTTTCAAGAACAATGTAAGGCCAGACTTCACTCAGGAGCACTGGCGGTGAACGGCTCGTTAGAAAGCAAGGTGTCAATCGCTCGAGACAAATACGGTATCCCGGCGATCTATGCAGAAACGACAAAGGATTTGTTTTTCGCCTTTGGCGTGGCAATGGCTCAGGATCGATTGTTTCAAATGGATTTTTTGCGTCGTCGGGGACTGGGACAACTCAGCGAGCTGCTAGGTGAATCGCATCTGGATCTTGATCGAACGGCACGTATCGTCGGATTGCATCGAATTGCAGAATCACAGTGGCACGACCTGAGTGATAACGTAAAGCTGATCCTGCAGCGTTTTACAGATGGCGTAAATCACGTGATAGCCAAATCGGGGGAGCTGCCACCAATCGAGTATTCGATATTAGATTGCTCAATCCGGCCATGGACACCGCTCGACAGCATAGCTTGTGAAGTTGAGTTCCAATGGTATTTAACTGGGCGTTTCCCAATTATTTGTATACCTGAAATTGTGCGTCGAGCGGTCGGTGATACTCCACTTTACGAACAGTTCACGGTTGGGGAAGCGGAAGAAGAGGCAATTATGCCTGTTGGTAGCTACGAACCGCTTACTTCAACAAACAGCGAGCCGATTGGGGAAACTCTAACACTTCCCAGTGAAGGTCTTGGGAGTAATAACTGGGCGGTTTCGGGTAGTCGGACAGCGAGTGGATCACCGATGGTCGCTTCGGATCCGCATATAGCGATTGATGCCAACTCCTGTTGGTATGAAGCTCGATTGAAGTGTCCTGAATACGACGTGGCGGGGATGGCGTACGTCGGAATGCCCGCATTGATGTTTGGTCGAACTCCAGGCGTTGGCTGGAGTATTACAAACAATATTTGTTCCCAACGAGATCTTTATCAGGAACAGACGTCAGAAGAGCATACAGATAGTTTTCTGTATGACGGAGAATGGATTACATCGACGAGCCGCGTAGAAACGATTCAAATTCGCGATAAAGAAGATCACGTCGAGACGGTCATTCATTCACATAACGGTCCGATCGTTGATAGTATCTTACCGAAGCCGGTTCAGGATACTGGTCCTGTGTCGTTACGTTGGGTCGGTATGTATGGCGGCGGTTGGCTTACATCCTTGCTGGCGATGAATCGCGCAACCACGGTTTCTGAATTACACGAGGCCATGCGGCCCTGGCATGTGCCTACATTTTGTGTGGTCAGTGGCGACACTCAAGGGAATATCGGTTTGAGAGCGACGGGCAAGATCCCCAGACGTAAAAAATATAATCGGCATTACCGCAATGGATCTGATCCTCAAGACCAATGGCTGGGTTTCATCCCCTTTGATGAAATGCCGGAGTTGATTAACCCTGATTGCGAATGGATTCGTACAGCGAACAACCGAACGGCGGCTAATGATTATCCTCATATGTTGTCGGGTTGTTGGAATAGTGGTCATCGTGCCGCACGTATTCGTAACATGTTAGACGAACAAAAAACGCCCTTTACTAAAGAAGACTTCGCGGGGATGCAAAATGATGTGATAAGTGGACGTGCTGTGGAATGTACACCAAAGTTAATTAGCGTGTTGAGTTCGGTGGAAGATGCAGCTATACAACAAGCCGTTTCCATACTAGCGTCATGGAATGGCGCGATGGAGGTGGATAGTACAGCTGGAGCGATCTTTAATGTGTTTTACACTATGTGGCAGACCCGAGTTTCCCAGGAACGACTCCCCGTTGAATTGTTAGGATTTATCGGCCGTGCCAGCGGTGGCCTTGCAAGCCGCCTGATTGACGAAGATCCTGTGGGCTGGTTTGAAAACGACGGACATAGAAAGGCCGTGCTAGAGACCTTTGAAAAGACTCTGTCAATGTTAAAAGAACGATTCGGCGAGGATATGAATCAGTGGGCTTGGGGGAAATTACACGTCCTTACCAAATCGCACGTATTGGATCATATTGGTGATCTGGGCGAATTGTTAAATCACGATCCAATCGGCGTCCCAGGAGATATGATTACCGTCGGTAATACTGGTGAAGGTCCGGACTGGACATCAGTATCGGGAGCAGGATACCGGCTGATCCATGATATGGGATCGAATCCTCCCTGCTTGTGGGCCGTCGATGGACAAGGGCAATCTGGTCACCCCGGAAGTCCGCACTACAACGACCAAGAAGATGACTGGCTCAATGCGGGGTATCATTGTATCCTCTTAAGTGACAGGGCAGACCCGAATGCAACTCTGTTCACGTTGTCGCCGAAATAGACGTTTGGGTGACGACGTAGTTTCCGTCCAACCTACTCGACTTTGGATAGTACGTTGCGGAATGACTGTTCGTCAATATTGCGGCCGCTGATTACTATGACGATATCTCCATCGCCATTAAGATCCGCCTTGCCTGATAATGCCGCCGCCGTAGCGATCGCTCCTGATGGCTCGGTCCGCAACCCATGTTGATCATAAAGCCAGTTCATTGCCTCGCGAGTGGAGGCGTCCGCAATGGTAACTGCGTCTGAAACAGTGCGTTGAAGAATAGGCCAATTGTATTCCCCGACAGTATACGCAAGCAGTCCATCACAAATACTAGAGGGCTTCTCTATCCGAACTCGTTCACCGGCGGCCATTGATTTTTGAAAGTCGTCTGCCGTTGTCGGTTCGACACCAATGATCCGTGCATCCGGGAAGTTGTCTTCAACGGCTAGACAATGGCCTGCCATTAAGCCACCTCCGCTTACTTGGCAGAAGAAATGAGACATGCCGCGATTTTCACTCTTAAGTGAGTTGGTAATTTCTAACGCTCCAACACCATTGCCAGCAATTACATGGGGATCGTTGTAGGGAGACGCTCGCAGGGAACCGAGAGAGTCAACAAGTTCTTGTGTCATCTTGTCTCGGAGGCTGGTTAAATGGTCTTGGGAACGATCATAAGTTTTCGTGATTCCTCCTAAAGCATGTACCGTATCGAATTTGATGGGAGGTGCATCTTCCGGCATCACGATGTTGACGGATTTTTCATATCGATTACAGGCGAATGCAATGCCACAGGCAAAATTTCCCGAGGAATGGGCTGCGATAGGCGCGTCTCCGGATCGTTCCAGGTTATTCGCCATCCAGTTTAATGCGCCGTAGAGCTTAAACGATCGTACCGGTGTATAGCCATAATCCTTGAGCCAGACTCGTCTTCCGGCCGCCAGACTGAGTTCCTTTTCAAGAGGGTAGGACCGAATGAGCGGAGCCGGTGAAATGTGCTCATAGATGACTTTGGTCGCCAGATGCACGTCACCTATAGTAGGTATTTGTAGAGCTCGATTAGACATATAAACAATTATGCTAAAAAGCAATTAAGAAGTTAAGCAAATAACCAGTTAAATATCTAGCCTTCACCATCAATCCAGACACAGGCTACGGCCGTCCGGCCCTTAAGACCACGCCGGAGTTCCTCGTTATGTCGGCCTAGCTTGACTAATTCTTCCGTATTAGACCCAGCCTTGTTATCACCATCTCAGTTCACTTCTTTTATAAGGATCAGCCAGTGCGAGGATAAACCAGATAGTCCCCGATCATCCAAGTAGGCTTTGAGTGTTACCTCGTAATCATGAATCTATAGTCCAGACTGTGGTCCATATACCACTGCGTTCCACCGCCCTATACTATATTTACTGATGTTTGAGGACGGTTTGCGTATTCCGGCCCCCGCTACTTGCAGACTTTCTGCTAATAATAATTTCTTAAGTCGCGAAAGAGGGACTCAGCAAATCCCTTTCAAACCATATGTTTTATAGAATCGGCAAATTATCAAAATTAAAACCGGAGGACATAGTAGGGGACAGGCTACCATCCTTTGTATCTAAATCTTCGAATGATGAAGCCTTACTTGAAGCTGCTATTGAATATCTGACTGCTTACGAATCCTCATACGGGCAGCTGTTGGATAACAGCTAGTCGCGCTTGTTTTTGCCTTCAGACACATGTCTGATTATTATTTGTCTTCACTCTGCGGTCGTGCTGACAGCTTTACTTCGACTCGTACAGGCTTGCGATTACGCAATAACAATAGTGAAACCTTATTTCCAACAGGAGTGAGGCTGACAAGATTTGCCAGGTGATCGTCATTTTCAATCAATGTACCATTGAAGCTAAGAATTACATCATTGGGAATAATTTTCGCTTTATCGGCCGGAGAATCCTCGGTAACACCGGTAATACGAACCCCTCGTGCATGACTCAATCCTAATTTTAATGCGGTCGAATCCTTAAAATCATGATCCATGCGGACACCCATATAGGATCCACGCACTATTTCCTTATCTAACAATTGTTCTACGACCACCATTGCCATATTAATTGGGATGGTAAAACCAATACCCTCATTGCCTCCCGAGCTACTGGCGATAGCTGTATTGATACCAATAACTTCGCCTCGCATGCTAACAAGAGGGCCGCCACTGTTACCCGGATTAATGGCAGCATCCGTTTGAATAAAATCCTGAATCACTACCCCCTGCGTACCCAAGGCCAGATCTTTACGGCCTTTAGCTGATATAATTCCGTAGGTAATCGAGTGGGTTAATCCAAATGGACTACCAATCGCCACCACAAAATCTCCAATTTCCATTCGTCCGCTGTCACCAATACGGGCTGGCACTAACGATTCTTCTTCACGAACAGTGATCACAGCGATATCACTGGATGGATCTGAAATAACATTAGCTACTGTTAGTTTACGGCCATCTTCCAGCGAAATCTTGACTCCATCTGCAACTGTCGGAAAGACAACATGACGGTTAGTAATAATGTACTTCTGGTCATCAAATTCAATAACAAAGCCCGATCCTGCTTCTTCAATTGTGCGTTGTGAACCGGACTGCACAATCTTTCGGCTCTGAATATGGACGACCGACGGTTTAGAAACTCGCACAACCTTTTTCAGGATATTACGAGTATCAAATTGAGCGGCATCCGCTGCCAGTTGTTCAAAGAGTCGTTCGCGTGCATCCAGCGCGACCGATACAGGCTGCTCCTGGCCAACGGCCAAACGCCCAGACAAAAGGCAAACTGCCATACAGATTACAAACAGTAATCGATGCATATCCTAACAGCGACAGCCCTAATTAGCTGTGCTGCCCCCCCATAATGTTATTACTCTATGTCAACTTCGTTTTTTAGCTGAAAATCTCGTCGTTTTCTTCTTCTCTGTTCCAGTCTTCACCCAGTGTTTCAACTTTGGTTTGACAGGCAATGCAGTTCGAGGCATATGGCAATGCCTGTAATCGAGCTAAAGGTATATTCTTTGCGCACAATTCGCACAAACCATACGTTCCTGCATAAATTTTAGAGATGGCCGTTTCAATCTGCTTAAGCTCTCGGCTTTCAACTTCTGCCAACTGTGAATTCAATTCGTCCTGAGCAGAATCCAGTGCAAAGTCCACCACATCACCGGAAGCCTGATCTCTTAGTGCCTGCAATGCACTAAAGTCACCGTCGAGAGCTTTTCGAAGGGCGTCCCGACGACTCAAAAGAATCGTCTTTAATTTTTCAATGGCATCTTTCCGGGCCATCGGTGTCATCTCCAAATAAGTAAATCAAGGACCCGAAAGAACGCCCGTACCGCATAGCGATCTATTTAAACGAGACACAGGTACACAGTTCTAACGGTGTTATTGGAATAATCGACACAATTGGAACTCTAAAAACAGCCTTTTTAGTGATTTAACCAGAACCGTTTTTGCACAAGAAACTACTAATTTGACATACTTCGCTGAAGAAAACAGGCATTTATTAAGTGTTCAGGCATCTCATGACTGCCTGCCGTGCGTCGGAAGCTGCGACGACCCTTGCAACTTCCAGATTATGCGAAGTATTTCTAGCTCGGCGTTTTTCAAATACTGTCATACCTCGTGTAAGCTCGCCCTTAACTTCGACGTCACCGGCCCAGGCTTCTAATTCAAATAATTGCGGCTCAATCACCTGTAATAGTGCAATAGCATCATGAATCTGCACTGCCTCGAGACCAAGTTGCTCATGATAGGATCGAAATAAGTAGGGTATCACGCGACGTAAAAACCGGCCAACTGACGTGGATTGCTTTGGTAATAGATCTAAAACATTCATAGCGAACTGAACCTGTGACGTAATATCAAGCGGGATCAAGGTCTTCTTAACCGGGGCATGGAAAACATCTCGAGCGCTTTCAGGGTCACAGTATATATTAAACTCGGCAGTTTGAGTAATATTGCCAATTCCGTTGAAACTGCCGCCCATCATGATAATTTCACCAACATTCTCAACAAAATGAGGGTCACGCTGAATTGCCCGAGCCACATTGGTCAACGGTCCTAAACAAACAATGTCGATTTCCCCGGGTGCGGCACGAACTTCATCACAAATAATTTTCTCGGAAAAATGCCGCTGGTGATGGTCAGCGGTCACAAACCCAGCTTCACCAAGACCGTCACGCCCATGAATAAAGCAGGCATCCCGGTAATCCGGATTATCATTAGGAGTTGCTGCTCCAATCCGTGGAAGACGTGGCGGATCCAGCTGCTCAATCACGGTTTGAACATTTTTAGTAGCCATTTCAGCCGGTACATTACCTTCAACAGCGGTAATTGCCACGACGTCCAATGATCGATGGAACAATGCCATCGACAATGCTACGCTATCGTCGATACCAGGATCACAATCCAGAATTATGCGGCGCGCCATAAAAGCTGTCCCCAGTAGCAAACTTAATATTCTAGTCTGTTTGTCTTTTTTTAACACGGAGAAATCAAACGACGCTGCAACATCTATTGATGCTCTCGCACTATGGCTGGCAATTGTACAATAATGATTAGGTTACTTTTCCGTTTTCCTTATCAATCAAGATATTTATCATGCTGAACGAACAAATTGCAAAAGTAGAGGCCGGAAAAAACCTCTCTCAGGAAGAAATGGCGGCTGCGATCGACTTAGTAATGCAGGGTCGCTGTCAGGAAGATCAAATTCGATCGCTGCTGTTAGCGCTGGTTGCTAAAGGCGAAACAGTCGAAGAAATTGCCGGCGCCGCTTCTGCCATGCGAGCTCACATGACTCCATTGGAATCAACCCGGGGGGATCTGGTTGATACCTGTGGTACAGGTGGAGATGGATCTGGCACTTTTAATATTTCGACTGCCGCTGCATTGGTTGCGGCAGGAGCTGGTATTTCTGTGGCCAAGCATGGTAATCGCAAGATTACAAGTAAAACTGGCTCTGCCGATGTACTGGTGGAGTTAGGAATCAACATCGAAGCCCCGGTCAATGTCATGCAAGATGCTCTTATGGAAATCGGGATCTGTTTTTGCTTCGCGCCTCTCTTCCACCCCGCCATGCGACATGTTGGCCCGGTTCGTAGAAGTATCGAAGTTCCAACAATCTTCAATCTGTTAGGCCCGCTCTGTAATCCGGCTCGTGCTCCCTACCAGATACTCGGTGTTGGAAAACCGGCTTTACGTCCACGATTGGCGGAAGCTCTTTCATTACTCGACATTAAAAAGGCATACGTTGTTTGCGGAAGCGATGGACTGGATGAAATCACACTTACAGGTAACACCGATGTTACCGAAGTAACTCCGCACAATACTTCTGATACACATTGGGAACCATCGATGTTCGGTCTAACTGCCACTGAATTGACCGGTATGGAAGCCAGTGACCCCTCCGAAAGTGCTGCTAAAATTCGTGCCATTCTTAATGGAGAGAACGGTGCCGGTCGGGATATCGTTGTCATCAATGCTGCTGCTGCTATTTCACTTGGCAAGCCTGAACTTTCCTTAACCGAATGCACAACGGCTGCTCAACAATCGATTGATGACGGGGCAGCTCTGAATGTGGTCAAACGATTCAGTGAAATTACGAACTAAGTCATGACGAAACGTCAATTATTCTGGATTATCTGCCTTATTTCATGTCTTCATACGCTGGTGCATGTTTTTGAGCTGGCATTGCCCGCGGTCCAGGATGACCTAAAAATCCACTATCACACTAGCGATACAGTTATCGGATCTTTAAGTAGTGCCTTTCGATGGCCGTGGGGACTGGGCGCATTACTTGTAGGTTTTTTAGTGGATAAATTCGGTGCTCCACCGATGCTGATCATTTATCTAGTTGGCTGTGCGTTGCTTTGTTTTATAATTTCCTGCGGGCCGGGATTAGACTCTCTGTTTGGTATGTTCTTTGTGCTGGGATTATTTGCAAGCATTTACCATCCGGCTGGTCTGACACTAATTTCTCTTAAAACGACGCCCGAACAAAGACCAATGGCATTAGGTATACACGGCGTCTTCGGTTCGGCCGGGATAGCTTTAGCTCCTTTGGTCTTTGCTCTACTTCAAACCAATGGAATGCAGTGGCAGGGCTTCTTTTTTGTGCTGGGCATTATTGGCGTTCTCGGCGGCGTCATCTTTTTTGCCTTACGGCGTCATCTGGCTATCGTCCCGGAAAATGAAATTTCTATCACTACTGATACAAACGAAAACTCGATTTCGACCGACGAACCTGACAGAGACTGGCATTCATTTGCTATCTTAATCACACTTGCGGCAATTCAGGGAATGGTCTACTCCGGAGTGATTACTTTTTTCAAAGACGAATCTTTTCTGAAAATATCTTTATTCAGCAATTGGTTCGATACATCGGCAGAGGTTAAGTCTCAACGATCATTCCTAATGGCTGGTATCATGCTCTTCGGATGTCTGGGCCAGTTTGTTGCCGGGAAAATTGGTAATCCACAACGACTCGAACAGCAACTGACTATCATTACACTGATGAATGCTCCGTTTCTTGCGGGAATGGCCTTCTTTGCGGGTGAATGGGCTCTGTTATCAGCAGCTATCTTCGCATTTGTACATTTCATGTTTCAGCCAATTTACAATAGCTTAGTAGCCAAATACACACCTCGGGAACACCGCAGTGTTTGCTATGGTTTGAACTTCGTAATGGGTTTCGGTGTTGGTAGTTTAGGAGCCGTGCTTGCCGGCTGGATCAAAGATACAACGAATCTGAATACCAATCATGTATTTGCTGGTCTTTCGATAGCAGCATCACTGTTTGGCGTTATGTTAATCATCCTCAATCGCAAAACCAAAATAAAAGCAGAATGTCAGACGCATCCCAAAATGTAATCGGAGTCATCGGTGTTGGTCTATTAGGCAGCGCATTATGTCAGCGCCTGTATAAATCCGGATACTCAATCATTGGTTACGATATTGACCCCGGGCAGTTGGATTCCTTGCTCCGGATTGAAGGACAGGCAGCAGGTTCGATTGCGGAAGTGGCTGAAACGGCCGCTGTAATTTTCCTTTCGCTGCCGGATTCAACAGTTTCAACCACTGTTTGTTCTGAAATTGCAACCAGTGCTTTTTCCGGCTTGACTGTCATCGATACAACAACCGGCACACCTGAAGATGCAGTCAAAAACAACCTAATGCTTAGGCAAAATGACATCCATTTTATGGAGGCTACAGTTGCCGGATCCAGTAGTCAGGTTCAGGAAGGTGCTGCGGTGTTGATGATTGGCGGTGATACTCAGAACTTCAATCGGCATTCATCTTTGCTGCATCATATCTCTAACGACGTTTTTTATGCTGGTGAAATCGGTGCTGGTGCAAAACTTAAACTCATAGTCAATCTGGCGATTGGGCTTAATAGAGCCGTACTGGCCGAAAGCCTGGCACTAGCTGACGCTGCGGGGATCCCGATGCAAAAAGCATTGGAGGTTTTGAAAGCCACACCTGCCTACTCTTCCGCCATGGATATCAAAGGCGAAAAGATGATTGATCAAAATTTCACACCCCAAGCCCGACTACAACAACACCGTAAAGATGTCCGGCTCATCCGTCAGTTCGCTAATCAACATCTACAAGGCCTGCCATTGACCGATTTACACGCCAAATTATTGGATACCGCTATAGAGGCTGGCTATGGTGATCTCGATAACAGTGTTATTTATAAAGTCATTCGCGAAAATCTCGCATCATAATTCCACTCTGCCAAAGTTAGTTTTCTATCTACAATAAAAGTGGAGGCTGCGGAACATACTACCTGCCATACCGTAGTAGTTTTCCGTGCAAACACTATGATTCAAAGAGATATACCTGCTGTCGGAATCGACTTAGGGACAACTTACTCAGCTGTTGCAATTCTTGATGAAAAGGATTGTCCGCAAACACTGTTAAATGCCGAAGGTGATCGCACAACACCCAGCGTGTTGTTGTTTAATGGTCAGAACATTGTTATTGGCAAACAGGCCGAACTCGCCAAAGGTCATCAATTTGAGTCTATTGCCGAGTACACCAAACGAGACCTTGGCAAGCGTAGTTATCATAAGCCAATGGAAGGCGTTGAATATCCTCCCGAAACTCTGCTCGCTTACATATTGAATAAATTACGTAAAGATACCATCGCACAGATTGGCGAGTTTGATAAAGCAGTCATTACCGTACCTGCCTATTTTGACGAAAGTCGCCGCAAAGCGACTCAGGACGCCGGCTATCTGGCTGGCCTCGATGTTTTAGACATTATCAATGAACCTACGGCTGCAGCGATCGCTTATGGCTACCAACAAGATGACGGAAATTCCGGGAGCCAAACTGTTCTGGTCTATGATTTAGGTGGTGGAACATTTGATGTAACGATCATAAAAATCGAAGACAAGAAATACCTGGCGTTAGCTACTGATGGAGATGTAAAACTCGGCGGTGTCGATTGGGACGAACGACTCGTCAACTATATGGCTGAGCAATTTATAGCGACCTACGACGTGGATCCCAGAGACGATAAAAACTCTCTTGGTCAGCTATGGCAACAAGCGCGACAAGCCAAACATTCGCTGTCAAACTCCGAGCAACATACTATTCAGCTTAAACATCGGCAGCAGGACTTAGTAATTAGTATTACACGGGAGCAGTTCGAATCACTTACGGAGGATCTGTTAGAACGAACTCGTTTCACTGCCAGCCAAACCGTCAAAGCCGCAGGTTTAACCTGGAATGACATTGATCATGTACTACTAGTTGGCGGATCTACAAGAATGCCCGCCGTCAGCGCTATGCTCCGACTGGAAAGTGGCACCGAACCTAATCGCAGTGTTTCACCAGACGAGGCCGTGGCACACGGAGCAGCTCTGCATGCCGGCCGATTACTCGATCAACAGGGTGGACGATCCCCAAATTTCTCTGTCACAAATGTTAATTCGCATACTCTGGGCGTCGTCGGTGTGGATCCGGAAACAAAAAGGCCGCGAACGGCCAGAATCATACCACGAAACACCTGTTTACCAATCACTGCCAAACGTGATTTTCGAATGCGACCAGATCAGCAATCTATAAAAATTGAGATCGTCGAAGGGGAAAGCAGGTCACCTGATGCCTGTCAGTTGATTGGTGCCTGTATAATCCGTGGTATTCCAACAGATTTACCTGATCATTCTGCCGTCGAAGTCTTCTTTAAATACAAAGAGGACGGTCGGTTAAAAGTTAAAGTACGAGTCAAAGGTACGGATATCATGCTGGACAATGAATTTCTTCGTGAAAATACAATGTCCCAGGAACAGCTCGATATCTGGCGAGACTATATCACCGGTTAATTCATCCAGGCATTCCATGTTTCAAGATCCACCCTATCGTCCAACCGATGTACGCATGAAAGGTTTCCCGCGCCGCTGGACCGTCCGTAACTGCATTGACTGGATTGACAAGCAGACCCCGGAGTGTCTAAGTGAGACGATTTCATTAGCTAAAGCCGCGGGAAGAGTATTAGCCGCCGATGTTACAAGCAAAGTTAATGTTCCGCATTTTGCGAGAGCTATGATGGATGGCTTTGCTGTTGTTGCCTGTGATACCTCGGGAGCAACAACCTATAACTCGCTGAAACTAAATGTGATAGGACAATCATTACCGGGAAATCCGTTCAGTGGCGAAGTCTCATTGGGCCATACTATTAGGATTATGACCGGTGCTCCCATGCCTGCCGGTGCTAACGCTGTTTTACCCGTCGAACACACCGTGATTAATGATGAGGTTATCCTGGTGCAGGAAGAAGTAGCACCCGGCAAACACGTTGGAATTCCGGGTGAAGACATCAGAGAAGATACGGTCGTCCTGCAACGGGGCCGCCAACTACGCCCTCAGGATCTTGGTGTACTAAGCTCTATTGGTGTCAGTGATCTTGATGTTGTAAAACGACCTCGTGTACGTCTAATAATTACTGGCAATGAATTGCTGCCACCTGGCACCACTCCCGAAAACTTTAATATCACAGATGCAAACAGTCCCATGCTATCAGCACTGATTGAGCGGGACGGGGGAGAGGTGAAACATCCGGGCATTATTGCTGATAACCCTAACAGTATTTTAGATGCCTTCAGGACGGATGCTGAAATTATTGTGGTTTCCGGAGGTTCAAGTGTTGGACAAGAAGATCATGCTCCCCGATTACTTGCCGAATATGGTTCACTGGAGATTCATGGCGTGGCCATGCGTCCAAGCAGTCCCAGCGGTATGGGCACATTTGACGGCAATCTGGTCTTTCTATTGCCCGGCAATCCGGTATCATGTCTCTGCGCATATGATTTTTTTGCTGCTCGAGCCGTACGAAAGCTTGCCGGTAAATCTGCCGACTGGCCACATAAGGTCATTACCCTGCCGCTATCGAGAAAGCTGGTATCAACCGTAGGACGCACGGATTATGCACGCGTGAATATAAACAATGGATTCGTAGAGCCGATCGCGATTAGCGGTGCCAGTGTTTTAAGTAGCACAACCAGGGCAGACGGATTCGTTATTGTCCCGGAAGATCTGGAAGGATACGCCCGGGATTCAGAAGTAACAGTATATTTGTACGAATAATTATGGCCGAGCAAAGACAATTTTTAGAAGTCATCAATCGTGATGAGGCTGAGCAACGCTTTCACGGTGCGCTCAATCTGCAACCTCTCGGTGTTGAACTCGTAAAATTAGACCAGGCATTAGGCCGCATTCTCGCACAAGACATCCGTTCGTCCCACAATGTGCCCTCCTTTGACCGCTCAAACTATGATGGGTATGCCGTTAAAGCCAGCGATACTCATGGAGCAACCGAAGAAGTGCCTTGCCCCCTGGCACTACTGAAAGAAACAATCGCCACTGCAGTCGTACCACAAACGGAAGTAACAGCCGGCTGCGCCATGAGCGTTGCCACCGGAGGAATGATTCCCCGCGGAGCAAATGCCGTTGTGATGATCGAACACACCGATATGGTCGATGGTAATTTAGTCGTACGAAAGACCGTCAATTCAGGATTCGGTATCTCCTTTGCAGGTTCTGACATCACAGCTGGAGAAATTGTCCTGCGGCAAGGCGAACTTCTGACCAGTCGAGAGACCGGCGTGCTGGCTGCTATTGGTGAATCGCAAGTACCCGTTTATCGAAAGCCAAAAGTAGGAATCGTCTCCACAGGCGACGAAATCATTCCACCAGGTGAAACCATGCAGCCCGCAATGGTTTTTGATTCTAATGCCAGAATTCTAGCTGATGCTGTAACTGAGTTGGGTGGTATGCCCATAGCACTCGGCATCGTTCAGGATGATGAACAGCAATTAGACGAGCTTCTAGAAACAGCTGTGATAAACTGCGACGTTGTATTACTCTCAGGCGGAACAAGTAAAGGTGAAGGCGATATTTCCTATAAAGTTGTCGCATCGCTTAAGGATCCGGGCATTGTTGCCCATGGAGTAGCGCTTAAACCCGGGAAGCCGATTTGTCTGGCCGTGACACAACAGAAGCCGGTGGTGATTCTGCCAGGATTTCCTACGTCTGCCATTTTTACCTTTCATGAATTTGTAGCTCCTGTGATTCGAAAACTGGCGGGTAATGCCCCTGCCGATCAAACACAGCTAGAAGCTCGGCTGGCTGTCCATCTTCGCTCTGAGATTGGGCGCACTGAGTACCTACTTGTCGGCTTGGTTGAGCATCCGGAAAAGGACACTTTGATCGCTTACCCAATGGGTAAGGGAAGCGGTAGCGTGACCACCTTTAGTCATGCCGACGGTTTTATTACCATCGACCGACATCATGAAATTCTGGATGAAGGTGCAGCGGTCAATGTAACTCTGTTAGGTAAACAACTAACCATCGCTGATTTAGTCGTAATTGGCAGCCACTGTGTCGGACTCGATCTCATGCTCTCCACTCTGCAACAAGATGGCACGCACAGTAAGCTGATGACTGTGGGTTCTACCGGCGGAGTAGAAGCCGCAAGGCGAGGTGAATGTGATATTGCGGGTGTTCACTTATTAAATGACGACGGGACAACCTACAATCAGCATCTACTGGACGATTCACTACGACTGGTCAAAGGTTATAAACGCACACAAGGTATTATTTTTCGTAAAGGTGACGTTCGTTTCTATAACAAAACGGTTAATGAAATTGTTGATTTTGTTAACGCTAACCCATCGGTTCATATGGTGAACCGTAACCAGGGCAGCGGTACGAGGATACTGATTGATCAATTATTCAGCCAACAATCAGAAAAACCGACTGGCTACTCGATGCAGTCAAAAAGTCATCACGCCGTCGCAGCCAGTATTAAGCACGGCTCGGCTGACTGGGGTATCGCGATCAAGGGCGTCGTTGATCCCGCATTAGACTTTATTCCAGTTGCAAATGAGGAATTCGATTTTATTATCCCGTCCAATCGCTGGGGAAAAAAATCTGTCCGACAATTTCTGAATATTTTAAGCAGTGACTCTCTACGTAACAGGCTGATCGACCTGGGTTTTGAATTGCATGATCGCCAGTAACTAGCATTTAGGTTCGAAGTAGAATTTCACCGCGGCCACCATCAATCATGTCACCGTGATAAAGATTATAGGAAGCGTTGAGATTCTCTTCCGTAACATGAAAACCGGTATCGGCAAGCTTACGTAACATGACTCGCATGAATTCAGGCTGATATTGCACTGCATGACGGAAACTTGGAAGAAGCTGCGGATGTTCCTCGCCCATAAAAATAATCGAACCCCGACGCATGCCCGCTCCGTGACGAATTCCAGAACTGCCGAATATCATAACAGTACCAGCCAACATATTAAATCCAATTAAATCTCCGGCATTACCACCAATAACGATCAGGCCGCGACGCATGGTCAATCCAATCTCATTGCCGGCGTTTCCATCAATAATGATCGTGCCGCGATTCATCCCTCGTTCGCTACCACGGTAGGCAGCCCCTACCTGATGACCTGCATTCCCATGAACATGAATCAAACCACCTTTCATTTCCCCACCGATCCAGTCGCCGGCATTTCCATTGACAATTATTGTGCCGCCACGCATTTCACTTCCAAGATGTCGACCACAATCTCCATCGATAGTAATTGAACCGTGTTGCATCTTTGTGCCGATCCAATGGACTCCGGTGAGCTGTCCCGATAGATGCATATGCAGATCGGCTGAATCTCCGGAGATTTTAAAGAAATCCGCAAGAACACATTTATCTTTCCCATGGAAAACCGGCAGCTGCTCGATTTCGGCAAGTGATAACTGCTGCACTATATCCGGGGTAATCCCTTCAATTTCAACAGGGATCTTAGTATCACCTTGATAGGTAAGTTTCAGAGTCATGGATCATTCTTATCTATAAAAACAAATCGCGAGCTATTATTAAATCTATACTAGGGTTATATAAATGGAATGCATATGACAAATTCAAACTTACAAATCGCCGGCATTATCCTTTGTGGGGGTATCAGTAGCCGCATGGGACAAAGCAAAGCTTTGCTACCATTCGGTAATGAAACCATGCTTCAACGTGTTGTTCGAATTATGTCAAATGTCAGTTCGCCGATTGTTATTGTCAAAGCTGAAAACCAGTTATTGCCCAAGTTGCCGGACGATGTCCTTATCACTCAGGATCGTATCGCCGGCCAGGGGCCACTGGAAGGGATACGAATGGGCCTGGATGCTCTGCTGCAAAATCCAAGTAAGACTCAGGCCGCGACTGCCGCATACGTTACCAGTTGTGACGTTCCACTGCTTCAGCCAGCTTTTGTACAGGCTGTTGCCAACAGCCTTGGAAATGCCGATGCTGCTGTGGTCGTGGAAGACGGTTTCCGTCATCCACTGGCTGCCATCTACCGAACCTCCATAATTCCAGTAATTGATGCACTGCTGGAGTCCGGTCAACGACGACCGTTATTCTTATTTGATCGGGTTGCAACAGTAAACGTTGCAACTGACGATCTGTTATCTGCTGATCCCGAATTGTCCAGTTTGATGAATCTCAATCAACCGAACGATTATCTGACTGCCCTTCAACGGGCTGGGCTTCAACCCGACCCTAATACTATCGCTCAACTTGATTTATTAGGTGACTCCTCTGGCTGACTACAATCTACCACTTCGGCGTGATGTAAATAATCATCCTGAATAGGATAATTACGAAACCGTACGGAGTAGTATTGTTCAAACCAATCTGAAATATCTTTTTCAATTTCCAAATCATAGTCTGGATCTACATGAAATATCTTACCCGACAAGGGTTCACGGATTTCTGCGTCTTCGACTACTAAAACACCTGACTTAAAAACATACTTTGGTAATTCAAACATGAGTTGTTTATTTTCGTGTGGGAGATAAACCGTAATATCCGCATCAGCACCAGGTCCGAGATGCCCTTTATTTTTCAAACCTAGTATCTTAGCAGGACCAGCCCGGGTAATAATACAGATCTCATTCAATGTATATTCGCGTTTGAGATCGGCCAGAATACACCGATTCACAACCTCAGGATGTACCGTTCTTAAAACATCATTCCGGTATGTGCTATCCATTAATAAACGAATAATTTGAGGATAGGCAGTAAAGGAGGCGCCATTTGGGGAATCCGTACTCATGACCACACGCCAAGGGTCATTCACAAGTAAATACCATTCCAGGCCAATCGCCCATTGCAATGCGTGAACCAAGCTTTCATTACGATACTTAATTGGTGCAATACCACATCCAGACTCCATCTCTGTATCGGCACTGAACCATTTTGTTCCATAGACGTTGTGTAAATAATAGCCGAGGGGGCCATCTCCGGTCATACTTGTTGTTTCACCAAACATCACTTGGCCAACATCAACCGTAATATTCTCATGGGTGTTTACATATTCAGCTAGTTCTTGTGCTTTACTGCAGAAGCTCTCCTCTTCACCTTCACCTCCACCATAGCTGTGGAATTGTACATGAGTAATATGGCCGTTATAACCATTCAAAGCATCCATCGTATTGAACGTGGTCGAGTAGTTACCGGGCATACCAAGATTATTACAATGAATGTGGACAGGGTGAGGCAGACCGATTTCGTTGGCTGTTCTTGTCAACTCTGAGATAATTTGGCGAGGAGTGATGTCAAAATAATCGATTGTCTGATCTACAGTATCTACATTTCCCTTGGGATGATGCTTCCATACTTCAACACCGCCAGGATTGACAAGTTTCGGCGCATAACCTTTCGCGGCTCCCAATAACCAAGGCAAAAAACCTTTGAGTTTTTCTGGCTCATTATCTGCTATTGATTTCATCACGAAGTGATTATTACCGGTAAGCACAAAGAATCCTTTGTCGATACAGGGAGTATCTTCAAGCTCCTCATGAGCATGCCGCGCGGAAAGAGGTGGAACGGCGGCATCAAAGGCTGTAGTATAACCAAGGCCGATATATTTATATCCGATAGCAAATGTACTCGGAACGCTTCCCATGGTTCCACTATGTGTCTTTTGTGTTCGTTCTATGACTTCATCTCGGCGTTTATCTTCTGGCCGCATTTTTCTTGCCATATTGACTTTTGGACCGGCGATATGACAGTGCATATCTACACCACCGGGCATTACAACGTAGCCTGCTAAATCAATTACCCGCCCTGCGCGGACTCCAGGCGGCGGTGGTTCCACAATCTTATCATCGAGGATCCAAATATCTTGGGCTTGACCGTCTACGCCATTTAATGGATCGTAAACATAACCGCCGGCAAGTTTTAAGTAAGATGCTGTCATTTGTTAAGTATCAATAACTTATTTATTTTTTGTGCTGAAATTCCTATGTCCGCTTCAGTAAAGCTTCAAATGGCTATCGATCAAATCGTAGCCGCTCGCCAATACACCAATTCTCTATTGGAAGATATCGACCAAAAAAATTGGTTTCAACAACCTGTTGAGGGGATAAATCATATTGCCTGGCAGATCGGACATCTGGCCATGGCTCAGTATGGCCTCGTACTTTTCCGCCAACGCGGCCGGAAATTAGAAGACACGGAATTAATGTCTTCAAGTTTCCGGAAAAAATTCTCTCGTGGTAGCACTCCCAATCAAGATCCGGAATTCTATCCGTCGATCCAAGAGATTAAAAATGTATATGAACGAGTTTATAGTCAATCAATGGAGGAACTCAGAACGTATCCTCTCGAGCAGTTAAATGAACCGGTCGATAATCCGTACGCCGCCTATCCCACCAAATTAGGGTGCCTTATCTTCTGCGCTCATCACGAAATGTTACATGCGGGTCAAATTGGCATGCTGCGCCGATTACTCGGCCTTACCCCCATTCGTTAACCTGGTCGAGGGACGAAGGCTGGGATCCTTCTCCGCCTGAGGTGCTTCTAACGCAATCAGTTCCTGTACTCGTTTTTCGATTCCCTGAAGAATCTCGAGATCACTGGGGTGATGACAATCAAAAGCTGGACGAAGTGAAATTGGAACATCGTCCATACGATAAACCGTTCCGGGCACGTTAATACCATAAGTTGCCACCGTAAAGGCAACTTCAGCATCCTTGGTCGTCGGTGTTTCTTTTGGATCAAAGGCAATATAGGGAATTGACTTCAGATGCTGCCGTGCCGGTTCACTAAAGTTAGCCATTGGATCGCTGGCAATGATAATCGCTGCATCTGCTTCCTGTCGGGCTAACACATCTGATGCGGTGTATTCACCCGGATTAAAACGAGGATAGCCACGAGCTAAGTTAACACCAAATGGATAGCCTGTACGCCAGGCAACGACATTATCAGCCCCGGTTACGTTTCCATGGCCTCGATTTGGCTTACAGACGAAACGTGTATGCTGGTTCATGTCACGAGTCAGCGCGAGTAAGGCTTCCGTATTGGCGTGCTTTCCCCGAGTCATGGTCAATCCCATGCCGAAGAAGAATACGCCAAAACGAGACTTTTTCATGCGGTCCATCAGGTCCTGCCAGACGGCAAGTTCCACTCCGGTGTCCGCCAGAACCTGATCTGCCTCAAGTTCAACACCCGCACATAATGCGCGAAGTGTCCACAGTGCTTCGAAGTCAGACCGTGGCTTTAGCTGAATAAAAATATCTGCCGTATTTGCTGATTTCGTCTTTCGCACATCGAGCACGACGCAAGTACGATCTTTCCGGCCGTTCGGAACAAACATCCCTTTCGGCATCAAACTATATCGAGTGAAATGACGCGGATGACTTTCAGCAGGATTCGCTCCCCAAAAAATAATCATGTCTCCACGATTTCTCACTTCACCAAGCGAACAGGTAACTTCGCCAACTCCCTGAAACGCCATCCCGGAAGGTCCGTGACAAACGGAAGTGGTGGTGTCGACATTGGCGCCAACCCAGTCAGCAATGCTGACCGCGACTCGCTGCGATTCCGTAGTAGTATCACTTAGGCCATACATTAAAGGGTAACGGGCTTTGGTAAGAATCTGAGCGGCACGCTCAATCCCATCTTCCACTGAAGCTGGCTGGCCTTTAATAAGGCATGATGGACGGTCGTCGACCGAATGATTTAGAAACCACGCCGTACCCAGCACACATGCCCGTTTAGCCTTGGTGATTTCGTGACCTTTGACCGTCAATTCAATGTCATCACATACACATCCACAAAATGTGCATGTTGCATCTTCGACAATTTTTAGTTCTAGTTCTTGTTGCGACGCATCAGGTGTAACAGTAGCCATTTGGTTACGCTCCACTGTGCGTGCGATATCAATCTCGTTCAGACATGGCTGGTTAATACCAGTTCGCACGAATCAGTCTGACCGACGGGAGCTTAGCTCCAGTTACACTCTCCTGTTAGTTGGCACTCAGACGGGGTTACTCGCTCGGAGTAGTAATTTTTTCCATCGTCACGTCAAATCCCTTACTTGTAGGCATGCCTGAACCATGGGTGTCTGCACCCATGAGTCGACTTGAATAGTCGCCATAAGCGATAAACAATAGGCCCGCCGGCAATTCATCCTTTTTAGCTGCTTTGGTCTGGATTTCAATCTGACCGTATTCGCTTGTTACACGAACCCAGTCACCTGCTTCCAGGCCAAGCTCTTCCATGTCCTCGAATGACACCTGCAAGACCGAAATCTCGCTCTGATAAGTCTCTTCAAACTTACCCTCATTTATTCCCACGCCCTGTTTACTGGTTCGGCCGGGAATTATGATGTACGTCTTGGACATGTAAGTGCTTTCCAATGGCTGGATTGCTATTGGCCTACTACCTAAATAGAGACAAGCGCCTATCTAGTTAAAATCGGCACTTTTCCCTCTTGTTATCAACATTTATTGTGAACTCACTTCCCTATCTAGGCTAGTGCCCATTCCATGCTTAATCTTCCAACTAAATCCAGTTTCGAGGCTTCCCAAGCAGAGGGCTTACCACCCGCTCGAGCGCTGTCTATAAAATCTATCTGAAGGGCGCAAAAAACAGGACCAACTAACTATCGTTTTGGGAATCTGTATAGTCTGGAATTCGGTAACAACTAATTCATGTGTATTTGTTAAAATCTAGGCACTATTGCTAGCAGGATTCTGAATTTAAGAAAGTTTTATCGTGTTGGATTTGCATGACAAAATTGAAGACGCCGTCACCGAAATCAAAAAACATTGGGATAAAACACCACGTGCGGGTGTTATTCTAGGGACTGGTCTGGGTAGCCTGGTCAAAGAAATCGAGGTGGAAGCCACGATTGAATATGGCGATATCCCTCACTTTCCTGCATCCACTGCTATTAGCCATGCCGGACGCCTTGTCTGCGGGACACTGGGCGGGCTGCCAATCGTTGCTATGGAAGGCCGCATGCACATGTATGAAGGCTATCCACTAAAAATGATCACTCTGCCTGTTCGTGTCATGAAAGCATTAGGAGCCGATCTGTTAGTGGTCTCCAATGCCTGTGGAGGGATGAATCCCAATTTTCAATGCGGGGACATCATGATCATCGAAGATCATATCAATCTGATGGGCGATAATCCACTGATCGGTATCAATGACGATCGACTAGGGCCCCGCTTCCCTGACATGTGCGAGCCTTATCAGCAATCACTTGTTGATCGTGCTTTGACTATCGCTCGCAGGCATGACATTATTGCCCATAAAGGGGTTTTCGTTGCCGTTGCCGGACCCAATCTGGAAACACGGGCGGAATATAGATTCTTACGAACCATCGGCGCAGACGTCGTTGGTATGTCCACTGTCCCGGAAGTTATCGTTGCTGTTCATTGTGGTCTGCGAGTTGTCGGTTTTTCAATCATCACCGACATGTGTTTACCTGATGCTCTCCAGCCGGCCAACGTCGAAGAAATAATTGCCGTCGCCAATCGAGCAGAACCACATCTGACTACATTGGTGAAGGGAGTTCTGGCGGAAGAGAAGTCATAACCTAGACAATGCCGACAGAATCACTGCACTACGCTGAAAAGATTGACGATGCCACTAATTACATTCGTCAACGCATTACTTCCAGACCCCGTGTCGCTATCATTTTGGGAACAGGTCTCGGCAAGCTGGCAACTTATATTAAACCAGAAGCTACGTTGCCTTATGGTGAAATCCCGCATCTACCTCAGTCAACCGCTCTTAGCCATCAGGGTCAATTTGTGATTGGGTCGCTCGAAGGTATACCTGTTATTGCCATGCAGGGGAGATTTCATCTCTATGAAGGCTATCCTCTATCAGATGCAGTTTTACCCGTCTGTATCATGCAAAAACTGGGAGCTGACATCCTGATTGTTTCCAATGCCAGTGGCGGCGTTAATCCACAATTTTCCGGTGGTGACATAATGGTGATTAATAGTCACATCAATCTAATGTTTCAGCGGCAGCCGGAACTCGCCGGCAACGAAGTTATCCCGAAATCTCAGGATCAACCTGGGACCCTAATTTATGACCGTGAATTAATTGGTCTGGCAATCCGGGCCGGACGCAAACATGACTTCTGTATTCACCAAGGCTGTTATGTGAGCCTCAGCGGGCCCAACTATGAAACTCGTAGCGAATACCGAATGGTACGAAAAATTGGGGGGGATGTGGTTGGAATGTCAACAGTTCCGGAAGTCCTCACTGCGTACTCGTTGCAGATGAGAGTACTCGCGTTGTCTGCTGTTACCAATGTGGCAAAACCTGATGCACCGTCTGAGACCACTGCCGAGGAAGTTGTAGATATTGCACGTTTGGCAGAACCAAAACTTATGGCAATTGTCACTGAAGTGCTTGAGGCTCTTTAGCTGTCGCTATTTTTCTGTTCTTCAAACTGTCGACGCAGCTTAGCAAACTCGGCATGCAGCTGCATCACCTCAAGCTGCAACTCGTTAAACATATCCAATGTCACTTGAGGTGCAATTTCAGTACTTTCACATTCCTGAGACTTAAAGATAGGCAGTTCAAAATCCTGCTGAGTCTGATCAATATTTTCATCACTCATTATTGTTCCATCCATTTCCAACCAACAGGTACCCGTAGTTCCATCTCCGCCATCTGTGCCCAGGGAGTACCTTCGTGTTCCGTTTTCGCCCGTTCAAGATATTCAACAGCTCGCTCGCCGATCTTCTTCACAGCACTACCCGCTTCTGTTTCTTCTGCAGGAGTGAGGATCCAGCGCGTGCTTGCTTCATTCTCAAAAGACTTCCCTCGTTTCAAAGCGGCCAACATTGCGTTATAACCTTCAACACGAGATCTGGCAGCCAGGATCCTGCCCATCGCTAAATCATAACCGGCCTGCCACCGCAATTTCGTAAGTTTCCCACGATCGGCTTCACCTGCCACAAGAATGTTATACGCCGCATTGAGCCGTGGCTCAATCTGAGCAGCACCCAATTGAGCCCGACTAAGAGCCTGATTCAATCGCGTTACATCCGCTCCATCAAAATCAACCTGATAGTTTAGCAATGTAGGGATATCTTTCAGTTGAGCGACTTCTAATAATGCCTTGACCGCTCTATTAGATTGAACCAACTCGTCATACTTCGAGCGGCTCACATAATCCGGAGCATATTTAGACATTATCGCTCCGCCGTAAGATCCAATAAGTGCAACGGGCCGACTACCCGGGCGACTAAGCATCGATGACGTATAACCAGGGGCTTTAAGCCCGAGAAACACTCCGCCGCTACTTCGACATAACATTTCCCAGGCAAAGGGCCCATAGCCGCTGTCGACCGTAGTCATATCCAAACCGGCAGCTGGATAAGCCAAAAGCAACTGCTCAAGATCACGTGTCTCCGGGCCCTGATTTATAAACTGTTGATCACTCTGCCCGTCTGTTCCGGCCTCCACGTGCTCGGGCAAGATGGCCCGCTTACCAAACGGCGCATTCACGCCGACTACATAAAGTGGCATGGCATACTTAGCAAGTTGCGGACGAATTTCCTCGGCTAGCTGTTGATCATCTCCGGCTTCATCTGTAACAACAACCAGAAAGACTTCATAACCCTGCTCCGCCCGCAATGTTTTTACATCATCAACGGCCGCCCTTAAAGCAGCAAAAGAATTTTCCACTCCCGTGGTATCAACAGGAATCGTTGAAAACGCATCCTGCACCTGTTTCAATTCACCGGTAAGCGGCAGAGTGCATTCAACTGTTTCACCAAAGGTGTAAATCAACGTATGTAGTTGATGGTGCTCAATCTCCACCGACTCTTTCTGCTCAAGCTTATTCCATTCGACAGCTAGGTCGTCATAGTAATACTGAATCTGCAATCGGATGCCCTCGACCATATTCGCTGCACTCTTACTGCGATCGATCACCCAGGCAACTACTGTTGGCACATCCTGACGACTAACATCAATTTGCTCCAACAGTTTCGTTACTTCCGGTTGAATCACGCCAGCCGTGTTTACCAGGCGACGAGGCGGTGCTTCCGCTTCAAGATTTAGTAAATTCGGACGTTTTCGTTCTTTCTTTTGATGGCGAATATCCCCCTGCGGATCTAAAGGAATATCAACTCCGGGTATTAAATTACGAGTTTGGTCATTCCCGGTCTGCTCAGCCTGTTCCCTCTCACCACAGCCGATTAACAATAGTGCCAAAAGAAGACAACATGCTTTGAAATTATTGCAACCTGATTCTGATCTGTTCATTTTTCAGCTAACATTTTCGGTCAATTCAGTTCATGTAAGTTTATTGTATCCGGTTCCTCATTTATGATAGAGGCCAGATTACAAATAAGGATTTCCCATGTCGTTTGCCCATTTAACTTTAGCCACACGGGATGTGGTAGCCTCCAGCCAGTTTTTTCAGAACACGATGGGATGGACCTCCATTTCCCGCCCGGACAATATCGATTGCACTGCGGACTGGCTTGATATTGCTCCAGGTCAACAGCTTCATTTACTGCTTGTTGAAGATTTTGAAATCTCGTCCTTCGAAGCAGAATTTGGCAGACACTTTGCCGTTTTCTATAAGGGCATTGAATTTCCTGCTCTTAAATCCCGTCTGCTAAAACATCATGCCGAGCTAATCGATCCCATTCGTGAAACACCCTTTGAACGTTTTTTTTTCAGAGATCCAAACGGCTATATCTTCGAAGTAATAGACGAGCAAGGCTATCACCCTGAATAGGGCCACAGCCTTGTCTCGCGCTTTTACTATTGATCAGTGGGATTTATTTTTCTTCAGCGCTTTCAACCACCCAGATATTTCGATAACGCACAGGGCAGCCGTGATTCTGGAGAAAGACCGGGCCTGGTGCAGCACCCGCTTTCAAAGGGGCTGCTGTCGTATTGCGTTCACCAGGCAACTGCACTTTGTCGTGAATTTTCACGCCGTTGTGATAACAGGTAATGGAGGGATGCTTGAGAACCTTTCCACTATCGTCGTATCGGCCAGCAGTGTAATAAATATCATAGGTCTGCCACGTAAGTGGTGGGAATGCCATATTGATAGGTGTTTCTGCCACACTGTAGATTCCTCCACACTCATTCATTGCACCATGCAGGCCAAAGGAATCCAGCATCTGAAGTTCATAACGTCCCTGTACGTAAATACCTGAATTGCCTCGACCCTGACCGCGGTCAAGCGGTTGATAAGGAATTCTGAATTCGAGGTGAATATGATGATCCTGAAAGAGGTCCTTACTGGTTGTCCCTTCCATCAACAAACCATCCTCAGACAACCGACCATTTTTCCAGTTCTCCACATTGGAACCATCGAATAAAACAACTGCTCCCTTAGGTGCCTTCTTGCCAAGTGTTGGACTCTTACGATTAACCTTCTTTAAAGCTGGCCCGCTATTTCCATCAGGATCAAACAAAGCGATGCCCTCTTTTGAAAGAACCGCAGTGCCTTTATCAGATGAAAATTTAACTTCGCCATTTTCCAATTTGCTATTAGCTCTTACGACCTTCGATTTGTCCCGACCAAAACCATCACCTGGCAGGCCGCCCGGGTAATAAGAAATAGCAAACTCACCGTTACCCAAGGCAATGATCTGTGCCCCCGCTTTGATTGTTTCACCATTTTCTTCCAAGCTGCCTGTATATTCACCTTGCAGAGCGTAATCACTATCTACTTTAGCCGGGTCTGTAATCTTGGGACCAGCAGCATCGGCAGTGACGACACTACCAATCAGAAGTGCCACAGCAACCGCTGTTCGCATCAATGTATGGTACATATTCTTTGTTCTCCGGAAATTAATCCCTAATAAGAAGGGTCGGGGCTTTGATTTATTGTCGAGTTTCCCTTCTATGTTTAACATGAAGGAAAGGTATATTTTCGTGCCTACCGCATCATCTTGCAAGCAACCCAGACCACTCGTAATAATTTTCCATGAAGATCAAAATTGAGTATTTCGGCATTCCACGACAACGCGTTGGCGTCGCCAGTGAAAGTTATGAGTTTGATGGGGAAGAAACGGGTATTCATGACATTCTTCGTGCAGTGGCTGATAAACATCCGGCTTTCCAACAGCACTGCATGGATGGTGAGACTATTAATAAGCATATGGTCGTCAATCTTAACGGAAATCAGTTCTTTCAATCTCAGGATGGAGTCACTCGTGATGGCGATGCACTATTAATCCTTTCTATGGATGCTGGTGGATAAGATGAGCACACCAAACGGCTACCACCAGCAGTACCTTGAAGTTGATGTCACAACAGGCAACACAAAATACCATCGACTATCCACAAAACTCCTCAAACAAACCATTGGTGGAAGCGGACTTGGCACGCAGCTGTTGATCGATCACCAGGCCTGGAAGTATGATCCCCTATCTGCCGAAGCAAGTATTGTTTTTGCCTTTAGTCCCCTTGTGGGCAGCCCATTAACGACCAGCGCCAAATTCGCCGTCGTGAGTCGTAGTCCTCTAACCGGCAGGATTAATGATTCCCTAGCCAGCAGTACTTTTGCGATTGCCGGAAAACGAACTGGAAACGATGCTCTACTAATCAAAGGCCGTGCAGCGTCACCGTCTGTTTTGGTTATTAATGAAGATAAGGTTGAACTCCAACCTGCTGACCAGTTGTGGGGCCTTTCGGCCGAAGAAGCAGAGGAAAAGCTACGCAAACAATTTGCAAAAGATTACTCCTTTGCCGTGATTGGCCCCGGCGGAGAGCAGCTTGTAAGATACGCCACTATTTCACATAGTGGTCGTCATGCCGGTCGGGGCGGAAGTGGTGCAATTCTCGGATCCAAAAACATCAAAGCCCTTGCTGTGCGGGGAAAGAAAAGAACAGGTTGGCACAATACAGAAGCATTAATCGCTCAAGCCCGTGATCTCTCAAAACGCTCCTTTGGGCCGGCGACTGAAAAATATCGTGAGCTTGGTACGGCGGCAAACCTGCTGGTCTTTAACCGGCTTAACTGCCTGCCTACGAGGAACTTCCAAAGAGGATCTTTTGAAAACGTGGTCCAACTGTCACCCGAAGCTATGAACGTCGCTCGGGACAAGATGAAAACCAGTTGTGCGGCCTGTACCATCGGCTGTACTCATGTCTACTCTGTGGCAGTCGACGGCAAAGCATCACGAGCTCGGATAGAATACGAAAATCTATTCGCACTGGGGCCACTTTGTGAAGTCAGTGACCAGCAGACCGTTCTGCAGGCATCTCAATTATGCGACTATTACGGTCTTGATACGATCAGTACTGGCGGAACGATTGCTTTTGCCATGGAGTGTGCTGAAAAAGGATTTCTGGATGAACCATGGCTGAACTTTGGCGACGGCGATGCTCTTCTTAAAGCAATCCATCTGATCGGTCAGAACAAAGGACTTGGTAAGAAACTGGCAAAAGGAAGTCGTGCTTTAGCGAATGAACTTGGCAAAAATACGATTGCCTTCGCGCCCCAGGTAAAAGGTCTGGAGCTTCCCGGCTATGAACCACGAGCGTTACAGACGATGGCTCTAGGGTTTGCGGTGGGATCTCGTGGAGCAGATCACAATCGCAGTGGGGCTTACGAAGTTGACTTTTCAGAAGACGTGGATCGTCGAAACGCTGGTACCAGTCAAGCACGCCTGGCCGTTGAAACTGAAGATAAAGCCGCCATTATGGATTCTCTGATCCTCTGCAAGTTTTTACGAGGCGTTTTCGAAGACTACTTTGCAGAATGCGTCCTCCTGCTCAATCTGATTACCGGATGGACACTCGAATCCAAAGACTTAATCGCAACCGCTAAAACCATCGTGGATGCAAAGAAGCAGTTTAACATCCTTAGTGGATGGTCCCCGGAAGAAGATACATTACCCGAGAGGATGTTAACTTCTGCTTTGGAGGATGATGAGCAAGCAAGTCTAAACCGTGAAACACTCGAGGCACTTGTTAAGGCCTACAATTTGGAGCGGGGATGGGACGAGGCCGGTTTTCTGCAAACAACCTCAACAGGAGTTTAGAAAAACAACTAACGCCTGTACCGCCTGTTCTAAATTATCTTCGAGCGATAAGCCCGATGCCTTTCTGGGTTTAAAACTGTGATCTCCGTCGGTTAACCAGACATTCTTAATACAACGGGGAATCTGCATTCGCCTTACCTCCTCTTTATTACCAAACATATCACGCTCACCCTGGATAATTACTGCCGGTACCTTAATGGAACTGAAGTGCTCCGTGCGTAGTTTTTCAGGTTTACCCGGAGGATGAAATGGATAACCCAGACAAACCAAAGCTGCGATGGGTTCTAGATGTGTGGCCATCGAAGCGATACGACCACCCATCGACTTGCCCCCAATAGCTAACCGCTGTTTATTATTCATCTGCGTAGCAGCGTCTGCGATAACTTCTTCCCATGCCGCCAAAAGTTTTTTTGCCGAATCTGGTGGACGGCGTTTGTCTTCCCGAACCGCACGTTCCATATAAGGAAAATTGAAACGACCAACACAAATACCCTGGCTGGCGATGGATTCAGCCATGTGCTGCATAAACGGGGAATCCATCCCGGCACCCGCTCCATGCGCCAACAGCAACATCCAGTCCGCAGACTTAGGCCCATCCCATTGTACTGACGGCATGCTTACTACTTCACACCGGGGGCCGCGACGAATGTAAGAACTTCCGCACCATCTTCCGCATTCCAGATTTTTACAGCTCCATCAAAAGCTCCGCCGGCAATACGCTTCGTGGCTTCATGGAACGCCGATGACAATGTCCAGTCGGCATGTCCAGCATAGTTACGAATCTCTTTCTGAGTTGCCGCATCAATCTGACGAATCGTTTTATCGGCCGATGATGTGGTAATCACACCACCGATTTTTTCCAATTTGTAAACTTCGCCTCCCTGAGCAAGTTCGCCGGCTTTCTTTCCATCTGCGGAATTCCACCAGTGAACTTTGTTATCACCACCGGCACTGTAGATATGATTATTGTCAGGATGAAAAGCGACACCTTTGACCGGATTATTATGACCGCTATAAGTCACCAGCAGTTCTCCAGTTTCAACGTCAAACAATTTTGCCGTTTTGTCACGCGATGCGGAGGCCAAACGTTTTCCTTCATTGTCCCAGGCGATTGCCATAATCCAATCCGAATGACTGGAAATCGTACGGACAAGGTTACCGGCTGGGAATTCATAAATACGAATGCTACTATCCGCACCAGCGACCGCTAAATGATCGCCAGTTAAATTAAATTGTGCATCCAGCACCACATCCGATGTCGTTCCCAAAACCGAAACTAAATCGCCTGTTGCCGCACTGAAGATACGAGCTTCTCCTAGCCGTCCTGGAGCTCCGCCTGCGGCCACTAAATGCTGGCCGTCATTACTAAAACGAAGTGCAAAGGTGCGTTGACCAACATTTTGAATTCGTTTTATCATAGCTCCATCTGCTGTATTCCACAGAACCACTTCGTGATAACCGCCGGTGACAACCTGACTACCGTCCGGACTGAATGTCACGGCAGTAATCGGAACACTTCTAGGGTAAGTTTCCGGCGGTGCGGGATGAGTGGGGGCAGGTACAATCGTGGCAAGTGCCGCTTGCGGATCTTCAGCATCATATTTAGCACCCTGGGTAATCCAATTTTCAATCAGTGCCGTTTCCTGAGCCGACAACGGCTGACCTTCAAGAGGCATTCTTTCAAATTCATCTTCTGATTTGATCCGTCGCAATGATTCGCTCTCATCATGGTTACCGGCTGTAATAGCCGCCAATTCGGAATCACCTTCCCGCAAAAATCGTTCAAAAGTATCAACTCGATATCCGCCTTCGGCCTTTTTGGGACCGTGGCAGGCAAGGCAGTTATTAATCAGTATCGGAGCAATATCCGCTCTAAAACTAACTGCATCCTGAGCCTTCACCGTGGAGGCCAGCAATAAAGCAACGCAAAAAGTATGAAATATTCTGCTCATTAGTCTGCCGTTACTTTCGATGATTATTAATGCTGGAAGAGAAATTCATTGGTGTTAAGAATCGCCCAACAAATATCCTCTAAAGCTTCCACTCGATTTTCTTTGGAAGCGATATGATCCAAGCTGGCTTTCAATTCGGTCTCACTTGGATTTCGGCATACCGCCAGGTTATACAAGAGAGTGATAATCTGAGTATTGTCTTTACCGTCTGTAATAGACTTGCGGAAGGAATTAGTTTCACTTTTCAGCTTATTGTAAATAAGTGGACCATTGAAAAACTGAATCGCCATACTCAAATTTGATTCGTTCGTTCGCTCGCAAGCACAAACTGTCTGCCGTTCAGGCTGACCAAAAATCTTAAGGAATTCGTTATTTACCAAATCCGGCGCCGGTAAATGAGTCGCCTTGGTTCCGGCTGGTAACCCGCTGAATGTTTCAGCAACCTGAGTCACGTGACAAATAGCATCCAGCAATTGCTCAGCTGATAATAATCGTGGCTGATAATGAGAGAAATACTTTGTATCATCTTCATTAAAGTTATTTGGCTGATAGCTGGTTTGATAGGTACGACTCTTAAGAATCGTGGCGAGGATTTTTTTACGATCGTAACCATTCTCAACAAAATCTTTGGCTAGCTGATCAAGCAGGACTGCATTGCTTGGCGGGTTAGTGTCACGAAAGTCGTCAGCTGGTTCTACAATTCCCCGACCAAACACCTGGCTCCAAATTCGATTCACTTCGATCTTGGCAAAGAAGGGATTGTCCGGTTGGGTTAACCAACTGGCAAAGTCCAAACGACGGTCGAATTCATTTGGGTTTTCAATGTCGCCCTGGCCTGGTACCCAGGGTTTCATTTGTTGTTGCGTTCGAGGTTGTGTCACTTCACCACTTTGCGAAACATAAATGAACATCTCATTAGTCCGCTTCGTATTCGCTCGTTGTACACGATTGAAAAAAGCAGCCATGCCATAATAATTATCCTGAGTCCATCGTTCAAATGGATGATTATGACATTTAGCACACTGTAGGCGAGCTCCCAGGAACACCTGAGAAATTGTCTCCACACAGTCATTCATGTCTTTGGATGTACGGTAGAAGTTGGCGGCCGGATTACTAAATGTACTGCCTGTCGCGGTTAACAATTCTGTCGCAAACTCGTCATATGGCTGATTATCACGAAAAGATCGTTCAACCCAGCGGTAATACTTATAAACACCTTCGTTTGTTACCTGGCCACTCGTTAAGCGAAGCAGATCACCCCATTTGAGTGCCCAGAATTTTGAATACTCTGGACGCTCTAACAAGGTATCCACGATTTTATCGCGTTTGGCCGGATCTTGATTGGCAGCAAAAGCTGTTACTTCTTCAAGCGAAGGAAGAATACCAATCACGTCAAGATAGACACGACGAATAAACTCTTCGTCAGTACACAAGGCAGATGGAAGATATTTTAGCTGTTTGAGTTTTCCATCTACAGCAACATCTATATAGTTATTCACTTTAGCGTCGTTCCAGACGAAATTCTCAACATCTTCAATAAACGTAATGAAGCTGGACTCAATGAATTCCAAATAACGAACAACAACGGCCACTTCACCTCGCTTTAGCCCTTTGACAAGTCCGTTACGATCGACATCGGCAACTTCAACGTCAGAGCTGGAGTAGACGGCCAAGGGTGTTACATCTCGTAGGCTTCCGTCTGAGTAATGAGCCCAAACACTTAGCTGCTGCTGAACAGCCGGTTTCTTGAGCACGCGTCCTGATTTTGGATAAACTTCGATTTTCACGGGGCGGGCAACATCGGCAGCGTCCATCTTGCAACCTTCCTCAATCCAGTCCCGAATCACTGCATAAGCAGGGTCATCGACACGAATCTGTCGGCCACCACCATGTGCCACCTTCATCAATGGCTTAAGCAACAGCAAGCTATTATCAGGGTCAAGACTATTGGTTCGTCGGCCAAAATCTTCACGAATTAAAGTCAATTCATCCAGCTTGGGATCAAATGCCCGTAGTGATAATCGGAAACCCCCTTTACCACTGGGTGACCCATGACAAGCACCAGCATTACATGAGTTCTTACTAAGAGCGGCAAGCGTATCATAAAGAAAGGAAACAGGCTGAGGCTGCTGCTGATTGGTAACAACAACTTTGACTGTCGCCGTCTTATCTTCAAACTCAACATTCAGCGTTCCTTGTCCATCAGCTTGCGGGTAAGCAACCATTCCTTGAACCGTCACGATTTCAGCATTAGCCGTTGTGATCGTCGCTACTCGAGTGAGATCCTGAATTGAACCATCCACATAATGGCCGGTTACAATCAACTGGGCCTGTTCGCGAACACCTGCCAACTGCAATTCGGCCGGATAGACTTCAATACGGTCAAGCTGAGCATCAGCGGCCAGTAACTTATTGCCGGAAAAACCGCTCAGCAGCATACCTGTAATCATCAGTACGCATGTAGTTCGTAGTTTACATAATTGCATTTCTGCTTTTCCTTCAAAAATTATTCAGCCGCTTTTACTTCAACAGCAATCGCAGTACTTACCGCCGACACATCTTTGCCCGCGTATTTTGATTTGGCTGTGACGGTAATCCCGTCCGTTTTAGCAACCGCAGCATCAGCTGCAGCAGTAACTTCTACTTCAAGCTCTGTCTTGTCAGCAGCAATTGTCAGCTCTGTCGGAACTGTCACCTTGTCTGGCAAACCCGCTAAAGTGAGTGTGACTACTTCAGCCGCCGAACCTGGAGCACGGACGATAGTAACCACTGCTTTTTGACTTGTGCCACTAGCAATTCCTGCTTCGAGTTTGATTGATACAGTCAGTGGGTCAACCACTTTAATCGGAACACTGCGCTTAACAAACTGAAGGTGGCCGGCATGCTCAGCATAAGCTTTCACCGTAAAGGCTTTCTCATCAGCCAGTTCAGCTGGAACCGTGACGGTGATAGTATGGACACCTTTATCCGCTTTATCGGCTACCGTAATTCCATCCGGAATATCCTCAAACATTCGGGTTAGCGCACCTTTGAAGTCTTTGTGTTTGCTGGCTGTGGACATTTTGATGGTTGCAGTTGTCTCACCCCGGGCTACATAGACTGCCTCCGGCTCGAACTTCGGCTCAAAAAACTCTTCGATTGCCGGTACTGTCGCATATTGAACGACACCCTGTAAAAACGAATAGGGATAGGTAACTGCTCCAAACTGCGTACGTGTCCAATCTCTTGATGTCAGGGGAACCTGCACAACCTGGCCATCAATTTCAGCTTCACCAACTATTTCCAGATTCACAAAATCACCTGCTTTGGTTTCCTGCGAAAATTCCAACAAGACCGTGATCTCTTTACCATCTTTAGCAACCACATTGTTATGCCAGGTGACACCTGAGATTTCTGTTTTGGCTTTGATCGTGATTGGCCCTGCATAACCATCACGAGTCACGGTAATTGGGAATTGAAATCCGCCTTTCCCTTCATCCACGACAAAACGATTACGTGTCGCTTTGTCGTTTTTTAATGCTAGCGTAAATGTATTTCCTACTGCAACTTCGATAACGTAAGCAAAGCTCTCACCACCGCGTTGCAAAAGCTCACTGGCTTCCAAAATGTACTCTCCATCTTCCGGCACACTCCAGGCTACAAAAAATTCATTTTCAGGATTAATTGGTGCCGCCGCTAGCTGACTTCCATCAGTTTTAAGAACTCTGAAATTTACAACCGCCGGTGAACCTAGTTTCCGCGAATGCCCGGCGAAACGAAGTCGCTGGCCTTTGGTTGCGTTGAATTTAAAGTAATCCTTATCGCCCCGCTGTTGAAACACTCCACTAGCACCGCCTGGGAATATAGCTGCGGTCGCCTGGGTTATTTCATTATTCGGTTCGACTTCAACGGCTTGTGTATCTGAACTGGCCCGGGCTCTGGCGAATCCGGATATCACACCTGCAGCCGTACGCGCTCCAGCACGAACATCATCACCGGCGATCGTTGCAGCCAAAGCAACCTTAGCTGTCAGACCACTAGCTCCGGTTCCACTGAAACTTACATCTCGCTCTCCTCCAACCTGCACCGCCGCCGGCAGTGTTGTAGTCGTAAGTGGAAATTCACCAATACGCACATAATAAGGAAGATTGCCTGCATATTTACTATCAACCACTTCAACAGCATACTGACCATCCGTAGGAATCTTCACCCGCAATCGGGCATCAGCTCCTAACCCCTCACTATCATCCGAATAAGCTAACTCTGTACCGTCGGCTGCTAGCAAGCGAACAACCGGGTCCATTGTTGAATTAAGCCGGGCAGCTAAAACGTCCACTGACACTACTTGATCAGCCGTAGCTTCGAACTTAAAAAAATCGGCGGTGGTGCCACTGGAGGATGCCTGTACCGCCGCCGGCAAGGTAATCAATGCTGCATCAGCCAACACATTATTTGATGAAGGTTCCGCAATCACCGGAGCATCCTCAATGACAATGATATAAAGCTGACTAACACCCGTCGCATTGGCAACGGAAATCGCACCAACTCCGACACCGACATTCTCCAATAGAGTAATACGCAACTTCGCAGTCGTTGCATCATCGGTTCCTTCCGGAGTCGGTAATACCTCAACTTTGGCTGGAAAACTTGTCCATACTTTAAGTGGTGATGTAAGTTGTGTTCCACTCAAACTAACTTCAGTTGTGGCTCCAGCTGTTATCCCGTACGGATTAACCGAGGTAATATTAGGAGCAGCTTCAACAACGCCACCTACTGAAAACAATAGTCCCAGAAAGACGTAGATGAGTCGTCGGAATTCTTTCATAACGGCGCCAGGAGAACTTTTAAAAAGGGTAGGATGAATATTGGTGAAATTCACCATACCTTTATTTTAGATAGTCCAAATACCATGCGTCAAACTTCCAATTTCGTTATTCTTACATTTGTTCTGTTGAAAATATGACCTTCAAGCATTCAATCCTAAAAACCAGCTTCATTTGCTTGCTACTTACGATTTATTTACCCATATCGAGTGCTCAAACTAGGCAAAAAGTACTGATCGTAAGCTCTATCGATAAAGCTAAACAGCCTTGTTACATTATTCTTCCCAAAGGGTATGATGAGTCGGATTTACAGCGATACCCAGTTTTAATGGCACTTCATACATGGAGCAGCTCGGTCGAACAAAACAACGCGAATTGGGAAGCAGAGGCTTATAAACAAGGCTGGATCTATGTATTTCCTCACTTTCGTGGACCGAACAGCCGGCCCGAGGCATGCGGAAGTTTAATTGCTCAACAGGACATCCTGGATGCCTTAGCTTATGTCAAAGCAACCTATCGTACCGAGAACCGACGGATTTATCTGGCCGGTGTCTCAGGCGGAGGACATATGACGATGCTGATGGCCAGTCGCCATGCAAAGTACTGGACGGCTGCCAGCGCCTGGGTTGGCATTAGTGACCTGACGCGGTGGCACAACAAACACGCCAAAACTAAATATGGTCAGATGATACGCGCCAGTTGTGGCGGAGCGCCTGGAGCGAGCAGCGCTGTTGATAAACAATACAAAGAACGCTCACCTATCCACTATTTGATGCATTCAACACGAGTGCCGCTTGATATAGCTGCCGGCATTCACGACGGTCATACTGGTTCTGTTCCCATTTCTCATTCGCTTGAAGCATTTAATATGATTGCTAAAGCAGCCGGAGCGAAGCCTGTATCAGCGGAGGAAATGAAACTGCTAAGTATTCCGCAAGGACGTCTCATCACACCGTTGGATTCTGACAGGGTTACGGATAAATCTCTGGGACGTGAAATCCATCTCCGACGATATGCCGCTCAAAGTCGAGTCACAATTTTTGAGGGTGGGCATGAGGGCATCGCTAAAGCCGGTATCGACTGGCTTGCTCGTTTTCAAACAAATGAGCAGGGGAAAAATGTCAACATTGGGCCGCAGTAAGTAAAAACCATGGATGATAATCAACAATCAATAGCTAAGCAGCACAATCGGGACGCCTGGAACCGAATGGTGGCTGGTAAAAAACGTTTTACGAAGCCGGCCAAAGATGATGATCTCAACCAGCCTCTTGACACTGTTGATGCCATTGGCTGGCTTGGCGGAGACATATCGGGCAAGAAAGTCCTTTGTCTGGCTGCCGGCGGCGGTCGCCAAAGTGCCATTTATGCTGCTACCGGAGCCAAGGTAACCGTCGTTGATATTTCACCAGCGATGCTGGAATTAGACCGAGAGGTGGCGGCAGAAAGAAGCATTGATATTCGTGTTATCGAAACATCGATGGACGATTTATCGATGTTCGCCACTGCAGAATTTGACATCGTGATTCATCCGGTTAGTACCTGCTACTTACCCTCGATCACCAAAGTATTCTCCGAGGTTGCTCGGGTGACCAGGCCTGATGGATTGTATATCAGCCAGCACAAACAGCCGACGAGCCTGCAAGCTAATATCAAAAGATCTCCAAACGGTTACGAACTGATCGAACCATATTACCGAACAGGCCCTTTACCTCCTGTAAAGGGCACTCGACTGCGAGAGGATGGTACGATGGAATTCGTGCACCGATGGGAAGAAATAATCGGCGGGATTTGCCGTAGTGGTTTTTTCATTGAAGATTTTGTCGAACCGTTCCATGCAGATCCCGATGCACCGCTTGATAGTTTTGGTGACCGTTGCTGTTATGTGGCCCCTTACATGCGAATAAAAGCCCGGCGAAATTTGACGCAAATGGGTGCGGTTCCTTCGAAAAAGATCTTTTTACCAGAATAATTGCAACGTCTATTTTTTAGTCCCATAATTGCAGAACTGTGTCTCGCTGAATAAAACTAAACATAATGGTATCAATCATTATTAACCCTTCTTAGGTAAGGATATTAACCGTGGCAGATAAACCGATCCAGGAACTTGTATCCTGCATGGGACAACCGGTTGCCGGTAATCCAACACAGTTCATGATGGAACGAGCTTTTGAAGATTGTGAATTAGATTGGCGTTATCTAACGCTGGAAGTTCCCGCAGAAAGCTTAAAAGGAGCCATGACAGGCTTCCGAGCGATGGGACTACGTGGCGGTAATTTCACCATTCCTCATAAAGTGGAAATCATCCAATATCTTGACGAGCTCAGCGAAGCCGCTGAACGAATGGGAGCTGTTAACTGTGTCAACGTCGTTGACGGCAAGCTAATCGGTGAAAACACTGACGGTAAGGGATTTGTCCAGTCCTTAAAGACGCTGGTGGAGCCTGCCGGCCAAAAGGTTGTCATCATTGGTGCCGGCGGTGCTGCTCGAGCTATTTCTGTCGAACTCGGCTTAAACGGTGTGACTGCCATTACGATCGTGAATCGGACCGAAGCTCGGGGGCAGGAACTGGTTGACCTGCTTAATAAAATTGAGGGGTTATCGGCAACATTGAATGTCCTCGACGGCGACTATGAAGTGGATGACGATGTCAACGTTGTCATTAATGCGACATGCATCGGGTTGGGTGATGCGGATGCTCGCGTACCACTGGATGTGGAGACTCTTTCCTCTGACATGGTTGTCGCAGACGTCGTATTCAACCCTCCAGTAACTCGACTGCTACGCGATGCCCAGGAACGAGGATGTCATGTCCTCGACGGATTGGGGATGCTCGTTAATCAGGCAGTTATCGGCTTCAAAATCTGGACAGGTGTTGATCCAAGACCTGAAGTAATGCGCGAAGCGTTGGAAGAATATTTAGAAATCTGAACTGCTCTATGATCCCGGGTATTTTTGTTACAGGTACCGATACAGAAGTCGGCAAAACCTATGTTTCTGCTCTGATTGCAAAAAAACTGCATGCGCAGGGTGTTAATGTGGGAGTGTATAAACCGGCAGCCAGCGGCTGCATAGATAATGGAGACGGTACGCTTTTTAGTGAAGACGCCGATACGTTATGGAATGCTGCCGGCAAGCCGGCTACCGTCGGTCACGTTTGCCCGCAAATGTTCCGGGCAGCTGTTGCGCCACATATATCGGCTAAAGCCGAAGATAAGGAAATTAATCGGGAGCTACTTATCCGCGGGCTTGAATACTGGAATCAAAACTCGGACTTTATTATTGTTGAAGGGGCTGGTGGTTTAATGTCCCCCATCAGCGACGATGACTTTGTCGCTGATCTGGCATATAAATTTGGCTTCCCGCTGGTGATCGTGGTTGCTAATAAACTCGGCTGCATAAACCAAACTCTCCAAACACTCATCACTGCCGCCTCCTATGAAGATGGTATTCCGATTGCCGGCATCATACTCAACAACGTAAGTCCTGTAGATTCGGAAGATCAAAGCCTTGCCTTAAATCCGGCGGAAATTGAACGCGTTTGCGTTCCTCCTGTGTTAGCAACGGTTGATTATCAACAGGGGCTGAACCGTGATATTGACTGGCTGCAATTGGTCCAGCCGTAATCTGCAGCATAATTGTCGAATCCTGTCTGTGCGTGCTAGACTAAGCATATGGACACCAAACAGCTTATCAAAATCCTGGAGGCTCCAGCACCTGCACGTGAGTGGTTCCAGTCACTAACACTAAAAGATATGCGGCAGGCAAATGATGCTTTAACGGCCATTGCCGAATCGGGGATGACGCTGGATCTTGTAGCGATCGCAGCTACGCAACTTGAACAAGCATTACCCAGCATCGCCAAACCGGATCAGGCATTAAGCTACCTCGCCAGATTTACCACTATGTCACGCAACCCGATCGCTCTCGGTTCACTGTGGGAACGCGATCATGATGCTCTGCCAACACTGCTGATAATGTTTTCAGCAAGTGTTCAAATTGCTGAACTCCTAATACACGATCCGGAAGGTTACGATCTATTGCGGATGACTGATGGGCAACCTGTAGACCGTAAAATCCTGATCGATGAAATCCGTGCTGAAGTATTGAGTCTCGCTGGTGACGCGGATATTTCTGAACAACTACAGCGAATTCGCAACCGCGAACTATTAAGAATTGCTTATGGCGATCTGGTAAGGAATCAGACTGCTGATGTTGTCGCCAATCAGGCCTCAATTCTTTGTGAAGCGTTACTTCACAGTGCTGTTGAGCTGGCATCATTAAAAGCTATTGAGAAGCATAAATTGGCTGCGACCGATGCGGCGGGGTTAAACTTCTCACTTATTGCTCTTGGCGACCTCGCCGGAAATCAACTCAGCTACGGAACAACGCTCAATGCCTTTCTCATTTTCCAATCCGATGAGAAGGAAGAGAATAAACTCAATGAACCCTTCTACAACACCATCCTAATCGATACGGTCAGCCTACTAACGTTAGCCAACGGCACGAAGCTATTAGATCTCGATCTTCGTTTTCAACTATCTGCTCAGGCATCAACAGCAGTCACACATATCAACGACGCGGTCAGATTCCTTGATTTTTCGGGCAGAACGTGGCAACGTCAGGAACTGATTAACGCGCGGGCAATTGCCGGCAATTTGCGACTGGGACAGAGGTTTCTGAAACACCTGGAGAAGTGGATTTATCGCCGTTATCTTAACCGCGCAGATATCACCGGAATTAAAGCTCAAAAACGGAGACTATACCGCTGGGAGGGATTAAACCAACGTGATGTTGTTAACGCTCCGGGAGGAATTAGGGAAATCAACTTTATTGTCCCTTTTTTGCAACTCATCAATGGAGGCAGCTTTAGTAATATTCGCGTTCGTGGCACCTTGCCGGGCATTTACCAACTCCACAAGACTGGGTTGCTATCACAAGAAGAATCCAACGTACTAAAAGACTCCTATCTCTCACTAAAACGAATCCATCATCGTCTGCAGACACTAGATGATGTCATGGCAACATCGATTCCGCAGGACAAACCCCAGTTGTCAGCTCTGGCTCAAAGCCTTGGTTATCAGGGGGACGATGCGGTTGAAACTCTGGAAAATGATACCGCTCATTTACTAAGTGTTAGTCAGCAGGTTATAGATCAACTGCTGGAGTCGTCGTTTGATGATGATCTGGAAGCTGAACCTGAAGTTGATCTGATTCTCAATCCAAATCCCGGTAAAGAGATGCTTGAAGAAGTACTGGGAAAACATAACTTTAACGATATTAATTCCTGTTATCAGCAGCTCATGGATCTGGCGACTGAAAGAATTCCATTTCTGTCCACTCGTCGCTGCCGACACTTTCTGGCCATGATTGCTCCCAGACTTCTGGAATCCATTGCCCAAACACCAAATCCCGATATGACGCTGGCTAATCTAAGTACCGTCAGTGATTCACTTGGTGGAAAAGGAGTCTTATGGGAGTTATTTCAGGTAAACCCCGCAACATTAAACCTTTACGTACAACTCTGTTCTAACAGTCCTTATCTCATCACTATCCTAACAAGTTATCCGGGGATGATTGATGAACTGATGGATTGTTTGATTCTGGATCACCTTCCGACTAAGCAATCATTACAGAAAGTGATGAATGAGCTTGTGAAAGGTGCACAGATCGAAGGACAGGAGTTGATTGATGTGATACTCGCCTTCAAGCATGCACAGCATCTTCGCGTCGGCGTGCGAGAGATACTGGGTAAGGATTCACTTGTTGATTCTCATAAGTCGCTATCTGACATTATTGAAATTTGCCTACAGGAAATTACCAACGAACACTTTCATCAATTAGTTGAAAAGCACGGACAACCAATCATCGAAGGCGGCCCGCTCGACGGACAAGCAGCAGCACCGATCCTCGTGGGACTTGGCAAACTAGGTGGACAGGAACCAAACTTCCACAGCGACGTTGATGTAATTTTTCTTTATGAGGGTGAAGGGAATACACAGCCGGTTCGTCGCAACCACAAAGTCCGACAAACGTCAAACCATCACTTCTTTAACGAATTGGCAAAAAGGATATTGCAAACCGCAACTCGAACCCGACCACACGGCCGTCTGTTCGATATGGATAGTAAACTACGTGCTACTCACCAGCACGCTCCACTGGCTATCTCACTTAATGACTACGAAACTTATCTGAACGAAAGCGAAATTCCGCTCTGGCAGTACATGGGACTGTGCAAAGCTCGTATCCTCATCGGAACTGAGACAGCGAAATCCCGTGTGCGTTCACTCATTACTAAAGCGATCGCTGCGATCAAGCAAAAATCTCGCCTCAAGTCTAAAATCTATCAAGCACGAATCGAGTCTGAACAAGGAGCAACAGACCGAAATCTGAAACGGTTCCAGGGCGGGACAATGGACATTGAATATATTGTTCAAATGTTGCAACTGATTAACGGCAACACTGAAGATATTCAACATTCAGGAACACTGCTGGCTCTCCAAAAAATGCATGAGAATGATTTACTGGCGGAAGAAGATGCTACAGCACTAAGTAAATCTTATGTGTTTTTAAGACGAGTCGAATCCGGATTGAGATTAATGGATACGACGCATCGTCATGATCTGCCGCAACAGCCTCTTGAACTGGAAAAGTTAGCTTCACTTCTGGGTTACGAAAGTCCACAGTCGTTGGTAACTGTCTGTCGTCGCTACCGGCAGGACAATCGCCAGCGTTTCGAGAAGATCTTTAACAGCTAAAGCCCAATGAATAATAACCAGCCAGACGTTATCATTGTCGGAGCAGGTGGCAGTGGCTTAGCAGCAGCCGTGTCTTGTGCGGAACAGGGTCTCACCGTCGTGGTTCTGGAAGCATGCCCTGAACCTGGCGGAACAACAGGGATTGCGGTCGGTTCTTTTACGGCTGCTGAAACCAGACTTCAACGACGTCAAAAAATCGACGATTCGGTGGAACAACATGCTATAGATCTCGCCCGCTTTGCACCGGCGAAAATTGAAGTTCGGAATAATCATGCTCAGCGAACATTCTTTATCAAGCATGCCGCTGATACTTTAAGCTGGCTGCAATCACACGGAATTAAATTTGTTGGACCAACTGCCGAACCGCCTAACTCACAGCCACGCATGCACAATGTAATTCCAGGTGCAAAAACATATGTTGCCAGACTGCAAATCGCTGCTCTGAAATTAGGCGTAAAAATATATATTCAGGCGACCGTTCAAAAATTATCGACCATTGACGGCCGGATCTCAGGCATTGAGTATGTTGATGCTGATGGGAACCAACATCGACTCCATGCTAAAAGAGCCGTGGTTTTGGCAACTGGGGACTATGCCAATAATGCCGAAATGATCAGACGATTTAAGGGACCTGGTTATGAAAATATTGTCGGGATCAATCCAAATGCGCTGGGTTTAGGCCACCTGCTTGCAGAGAGTGTCGGGGCCGCGCTCGTGAATATGGATATTACCTATGGACCTGAGTTACGTTTTATCACAACCGCACGGCAACCATTTCAACAATGGCTTCCGGTAACCGGCCCCTTAGCAACAATACAAAATTGGGTGGCGCGGTTTTTACCGCAATGGATTTTCCGCCGGATCATCAAGCGACTACTTGTCACCTGGCAACATCCCGAAGAAGCATTATTTGAACACGGAGCGATTCTAATTAATGAAGAAGCTGAGCGATTTTGTAAAGAACGTAATGCAAAAGAGCGAAATCTTGCCGTCTCTAATCAGCCCAACAAGCAGGCTTATATCTTAATGAACTCCGATCAAATCGAAAAATTTTCGCGTTGGCCAAACTTTATTTCCACAGCACCGGACATTGCCTACGCTTATGTGGATGACTACCTGCGTTTGCGGCCTGACATTGCCACTAAGTCCACCACGCTGGAAGGCCTCATTAAAAACACACCCCTGCCGCTGGACAGCCTGAGCGAAACTGTAGTCCGCTCTTTTGGTGCCACAAAGGGTCCCTGGGTTTTATTAGGACCGGTGAAATCCTACTTTACAACAACTGAAGGTAGTCCGGCAGTCAATGAACAATTACAAGTCTTAAATCAAGACGGACATGTAATTGATGGCCTTTACGCAGTCGGCCAGTGCAGCCTCAATGGGATGATCCTCTGGAGCCATGGATGTCACATTGCCTGGGCCATGACCAGTGGGCGTCTGGTCGGTGAGACGATCCAAGGGAAACGATCCAGCTAATCTCGGCGCAATAAAAAACGCGAACTATTTCCAATTCGCGTTGTTTTTTCTTCGTGAAACTCAACAGTCTGCTTAGTCAAGAAAGCCCACCAGCTCCTGACTTCGACTTGGCTGCTGCAGTTTACGAACTGCTTTAGCCTCGATCTGCCGAATACGCTCGCGAGTAACCTTAAAAATATGGCCCACTTCTTCCAGAGTATAGCTGTAACCGTCGCCTAAACCGTAACGCAGCTTAATAATTTCACGTTCACGATAACTCAATGTCTTCAACACCCGGTTAATCCGATCACGTAGCATCTCCTGAGATGCTCCGGAAGCGGGACTCTGAGCATCACCGTCTGGCAATAAATCGCCAAACTGGCTGTCTTCACTATTGCCCACCGGGCGATCAAGACTAATTGGGTAGCGGCTCATTGCTAGCACGCGACGCGCTTCTTCAACCGTTGTTTCAGCTCGACGAGCAGTCTCTTCCAATGTTGGTTCACGTCCCAGTTCCTGAACAAGCTGACGAGAAACATTACGTACGCGTGACATGGTTTCCACCATGTGTACCGGAATACGAATGGTTCGGCTTTGATCTGCTACAGCTCGGGTGATCGCCTGACGAATCCACCAGGTCGCGTAAGTACAAAATTTAAAGCCACGACGGTATTCAAATTTATCGACCGCCCGCATCAAGCCGGCATTACCTTCCTGAATCAAATCAAGAAAACTCAGGCCACGATTACGGTATTTTTTAGCAATCGAAACAACTAATCGAAGGTTACCTTCAGACAATTCTCTTTTGGCCTGCTGATAGTCCGCATAAACTGTATTCAGGTATTTCACACGACTGCGAAGACTTGTGGGTGTCTCCTGGATGGCGAGCATAATATTACGATACTGAGCCAGCAGGTCACGTTTGTGCTGATGATCTTTATTCTCTTTTGCTTCCTGAATATCATCCAAAAGCTTATCAATGCACTCACTAAAATCGTTTAACGTATTGATCATCGGCTCGATACGTTGAGTACGCAAACCAAGTTCTTCAACCAGACGGACACAACGGCGACGACGACGCCCCAGATTTTTCCACGCCTGGCGACGTTCATTTTTGGAGAAAGACTTACTGACTGCAACTCGGAAGTCGCGTTTATTCAGTCGAATTAATGTCTCAATCACGTCGAGATTACCGGGCATGCGACCCATGATTTGTTCTTTTTCCAAACGATCGGTAACAGAGACCTGCACAGTTCGGTCAAATGGCAATTCACCAAGATGCACCCGGCGAAGAATCTTAAATGCCATCTGAAAAACGTAATCGCACTCAAGTAGCTTGGCACGGAAAGCCCGGCGAGTATCTTCGATACGTTTAGCCAGACGAATTTCTTCAACACGAGTCAGAAGCGGGATCTCACCCATCTGCGTCAGGTACATTCGAACAGGGTCATCTGACCAAGATTCCTGCTCATCTATCTCGACCAGCTCTTCGTCTTCCGGCTCTTTCTCTGCACTGGCACTCTCACTTTTAGTAGCTGCCGACTTCTGATTTTGCTGATCAGAATCACCCGTGCTTTTTTGGAACCCGCTGGAAACGGTTACTTCACTATCTTCTTCAAAGTCATCAAGAAGTGGATCGTATATGCTCATACGTTACTCTTGTGTTGTCTAATTTTTTTCGGATTTAACCAATGGCACATTAGGCCATTCACCATCGGGTGTCGAACATTCGCAAACCTTGATACATGATCAGATTTGCCAATAGCTTAACACGTTTTTGCGGCTCGCCAATCCGGACACGCCAGATTAGTTTTTCTGAGCCACCTTTATGTCGTTAATTTTAACTACGCCATATGGACGGTCTAGTCTCAAAGTCGGAGGATTCCTGAGAATCCTCATGACATGACTAACCCGACTTTCAGCCGCCAACTAAAACCAACATCTGATGTATCAATAAAATATGTATGAACAAGCTCATTAACTTTATTCATTTATGTAATAAGTCCCGGGCTGCCGAATACCTGCACACCTATTAGAACTATTTACCATCGCTTAAAAAATATTTGCCAGCAAATTGTCGACGACTAGCAACCGTTCCATGTAAGAAATAAGGCGCTTTGCAAAAAATAAGTGGCATACTTCCAATACTAAGCATCATTAACAAAAGAGTATTTCTATGAGTACGGATTTATCTAACAAAGTAGTCATCGTAACCGGTTCGAGTCTCGGCATTGGGCGTGCTTCGGCGATCGCATTTGGCAAAGCAGGTGCCTCTGTTGTCGTGAACTATCGTTCACATGCGGATCAGGCCGAAGAAGTAGTAGCCGAGATTGAACAAAGCGGCGGTAAAGCCGTTGCCCATCAGGCTGATGTCGCCGATCTGGACTCTGTAAAAAAACTCGTGGACAGAGCGGTCAGCGAATTTGGTCGACTTGATATTGCCGTAAGCAACGCCGCTTACAGTGATCGGGAACTGTTCTATCAAGCTGATATGGAGGGTTTTCGGCGCACAGTCGATGTCACGATGTGGGGTGCCTTCTACCTGACACGCGTGGCTACTCAACAAATGATCGCTCAGGGTGAAGGAGGCATCATCACGCTTGTGAGCTCACCGCACGCCTTCATCCCGGCACCCCGAGCTATGGCATATAACATGTCCAAAGCAGCACTGGAACATATGGCTCGTACAGCAGCAATTGAAGTTGCTGAACACAAAGTGCGTATCAATATGATTCAGCCAGGCTGGATTGATACACCAGGTGAACGTAAATTTGCTAGTGAAGAAACTCTCGAAAAGGCCGGCGCGAAAATACCCCTGGGTAGATTAGGGAACCCTCAGGAAATTGCCGACGCCATCCTCTTTTTAAGTGACCCGCAACATGCATACATGACCGGAGCCACGCTGCTTGTCGACGGTGGTATCAGCCTGCCGTGGTGGGCATCACGAGGATCAGCAGCGCCGTCCGACTAAATACATCGAAGCACTCAAGTTATAATAAAGCTTATGGCAAACTACCTACTATCGTGTGAATGTGGAGCTGAGTTCAGCATTTCGACCATCGATGCTGGAAAGACACTAATATGTCACAAATGCGACATGCAAATCGTGGCTCCCAACCTACGTGAAATACGCGAGCTTCCGCTTGCTGAAAATCACGATGATATCGAAGAGCTGTCATGGAATAAGGGCAATGGAATCCTGTTTGGATTGGGCAGCCTGCTAGTCGCTATAGGTTTAGGACTCTCAGCTTTCCACCTCTACTGTGCGCAACAGATTGATATGACTAACTTTACCGAGGCTCAGCTCGCTTATGGAAATGCCGTCATTGACCAAATGCCTCCGTTAGCTGCTATCCAACAATGGCGACTTGTCAGAGGAATTGGTCTCGGTGAACAACGGGTGGACGACTTTCTGGCAAAACAAAGCGAGTACCGTTCCCTGCATCTATTCGCCTATATCGAATTGGGATTAGCTGGTCTGGGACTCGCGATGGGTGTTATGGCAATCTTTGCTAGAAGGCGAATTCGTGCTCCAGATTCGCGTTAACGATATCGACGTCTCATTTCAAACCCGAGGACAGGGTCGGCCATTGCTGCTGGTACATGGATTCCCTCTGGATCACTCGATGTGGAGATTCCAGTTCGAAGTATTGGCCCGAGATTATAAAGTCATCGCCCCCGATCTCCGTGGATTCGGCCAGACAACACGAGGAACAGCTTCGGTTTCTATGAAACAGTTTGCCGAAGACCTCGTCGGTCTGCTCGAGGCACTGTCGATCAACGATCCGGTAACCTATTGCGGACTCTCAATGGGTGGCTACATCGGATGGGAATTCTGGAGAAACTTTCCAGACCGGCTATGCCGTCTCATACAGTGCGATACGCGAAGTATTGGAGATACAGAACTCATTGCACGCGGCCGACGACAAATGGCCGGCCGAATCACTGAACAGGGCCCCAATGGTAGTGCCCTGGCTGCAGAAACAATGATTCCCAAGCTGTTTAGCGAATACTCTGCTCAGGCTGTGCCTGAACGAGTCTCTCAATTAAAAAAAGTTATCGCTAACAGTGATCACCAAATGATTGCTGAAACTCAGCTAGCGCTTGCAACGCGGGCTGATGTTACTACCTGGCTACCAGATATTGATATCCCCGCTCTGCTCATCTGTGGTGAACATGATGCCATAAGCCCGGCTGAGGAAATGAAAGTGATCGCCGATGCAATGCCCAATGTAAAACTGGAAATCATTGAAAATGTTGGACATATGGCACCCCTGGAACATCCTCTTGCCGTCAATAACGTCATCCGACAGTTTCTCAAGCAAACTGACTCATCCTGCTAGCAACTTAAAGCCTGATTGGAAATAATCCCCGTGAACATCAGAATTTAGGGGCAGATGCTTTGTGACGCTCTAATGAAATCCATATAATATCTTTTTCATAGAAGCAGATTGGGCGTTGAATGTCACGATTTAACGGCCAATGCAAATAACCAAAAAGAATCAAAACATCCATCAGCGTTTATCCGCTGACCGGATTACAAATACGGGAACCTCGGTGTGCTTTCATTACGGCCGAAAGTCAAGGAACTTACATTCCAGCTTTTCTCTCGCTCTCTCCACCCGGAACTTTTCAAAGTCTTCAAGACTCGTCAGATTCAACGCGGCAGCTATGAAGCTCAGGTTGATATAACTCGTGACGGGCATGTAATTACCTTCCAGCACAACGGGGTCACAATCGCTGAAGTAGCCTCTGCACAATCTCAGCCGCTGCCACAACGGCGACGACTGCTTGCTCATCCAATTGCTGGTGAGCGTAATGAGGTCATCAATTGTCGGGGCATTGAGTACCAGACTTGTTTCCAACTGGAAGTTGTTCCGCAGGAAATCTTCTGGTCATTTCAGCAGGAATTGAGTCAGGATAGTGAGCTTCGGGGGATGGCTCATTTCTTTGATAACAATGGACGCATTGCAACCGGAGCGATGAGTTATATCAATCTGGAAACGCGTCAAAATAGTTTGCTTGTTCAGGCCTTCCATACATTTCCTGACGATTTGGCCATCATCAAAAGCCAGTCCATGTTTAGCGTTTAAGTCCCCGTTAAACTTAATACAGTAATGCCACAGAAATGTTATAAAGTGAGTGCGCGCCGACGGCGACGCCAAACCCGCGCTTTAAAAAGATTGTCCCAAGAATCGCTCCGACCAAAAACCGAAAGACGAACGTAAACCAATCCTGTTCGTCACCAATCGAGTGGGCCGCGGCAAATATCAGGCTAACCAAAATCACACCTAGTGCGTAAGCAAACCAGTCTTTCAGGTCAATTCGAAGTAGCGCCCAAACTGCAACGGGTAACAACAGCAGTCGAAAAAATAACTCCTCATAAATACCCGCGCCGACCATCGTAAGCAACAAATGGGCATTCGCTGACGATTCTGTTTCGCTAGCCAACGTGGCGGCTGTCGGCTCATTGGCTATGTGATAAAGCGAGGTCATGAGCATCTGCTGAAGCCAAAAGACACCGGTCAATACCACTGTATATACAATACACTCGAGGAACATCCCCGGCAGACACTGCCAGTAGATCTTCCATTGTTGTTGGGATATGTGGTGCCATGCAAGAAGTATGGCACAAGATAGAAGAGGAAGTAGCAAATATTGGCTAAAGCCTGCCCACTGCAGCAAATTACGCAACCAGGTATCTGCAAGATTTCTGTATGGATCCCCGCTCCACCATAAACCTAGCTCATACAAAATAAGCCACGGCAGATAAAACACCAGGTTCGAAAGCGGTGTTCTCGATTCTTCATAGTAGCGGCTTAAAGCTGATGACAAGACAGTGATTCACCAAAAAGGTTCAAAGCTCAACCCTGATTAGTGCGTTGATTGCTCAGTGCCTGCTGAAACACTTTCAGTTGGCGACGCATTCCCAAGCTTCCCGGATCTTTATCGACAGCCTGCTGCTGATATTTAACCGCATTCTCAAAATCCTTAGCAGCATAATAACAATGGCCTAACGTATCGAGATAACTCGCAGATTCCCAGTTGCGAAGTTCCAAAGACCTGACGCTGTAGTCCACCGCCCTTCGATAGTCACCGGTCGTGTTACAAACGAGCCATGCATACTGGTTAAAAGCACGTGCCAAGTCCCACTGCAATCGCTGCTTCTCGAGACGATCTAAAGTATTTTTGATCTTTACTTCAACCGCTTTAATTTCTTCTTCATAAGAAGCCGCAGATGTCTGAATGGCCTTCAGCGTTTTGGCCTGAAATGCATCATCTGATACTTCATAGCGGTACATTGCAATTAAAATATCGCCATCATTAGGATCTTCGGCGAATCCTGATTCCAGACATTCTCGCTGCTTATCCCATTCTTCACGACTGGCATGATCACATGCTCGAAAATACCAATACCGCGAAACAAAAGATTCCATCTGTGAGTAAAATCGAATCACCGACTGCTTAAGATCATCGTTCTGCCGATTTTCAACAACTGGCTCGAAGACTAAGCGAGCATCATTTTCCTGTTTCAGATCATGGAAGATCTCACCGAGCAGGATTCTCATACGAACCCCTACTTCAGACTCAAGAGGTGCCTGCTCAATTCCCTGCTGGTACTCTGCAACCGCCCACTGATGATGCTGGCGACCTGCAAGAAACGAGGCGATCGTAATGTGAGCGTCCAGATCTTCCGGATTAATCGCCAGTGCTAACGCTGCTTGCTGATCAGCTTTTTTCTGATCGCCACCTTCCAGAAACGCTTCCGCTAACCGGTACAGCAGTTCCGGATACTCCTGAAACTCGACAGGAAAGCGGTCGGCGATAACTTCAGCAAACATCCAGCTCTGTTCACTGGCAAACCAGTCAATGGCTTCAATCAATTGTTCACGTGATCCGTCCAATAAATTAACACTTCGTCTGGCAACCACAGCGGCCTCGTCATGCCGCTCTAACTGACGTAGTAATTTGAACTGACGCCGTAACAAATCACGAATCAGGCTACGACTTGTTCTACCCGGAAATGTTGTCAGTAACTGCTCTTCCTTGCGGGTAATCTGATCCCAAAGCGGGATCGCCATTTCTGCATCTACCAGACTTTTCGCGTACGCTTCTACCCAACGTGCCGCAGTGCGGGAACTAAGAGCATGCAACTCTTGCAAACGTGCAGCATGAGCTTCTGCATACCCCACTTCATCTGAGAGTTCCATCACCATGACTTGCAGTGCGGCATAGCGGGATTGTCGGCCGTCTGACTCGAACCGCACCATTCGACTCAACGCTTCCAGACCTTTTGCAGCCGGTAAAGCCGCTAGTTGTTCCATTAAACTTCGACGGCCGGCCGGATTTTTTTCATCATACTTAGCCAGCAGACGTCGCACCTCCGGAGCATCGGTACGCAAAGCCCATTGCACCTGTAAGCTGCGGATTAGATAAGTGGCACGTTTTGCAATTTCAATATCATTATCAGTTTGAGCACTATGCAACTGATCAAAAGCGACAAGCCCCAACTCGCGAAGTCTGCTTTGAGCAATTTCACGAGTCGTAAAATCACTACTTCCTAATTGCCCGATTAACGCCGAAATTCGCTCTCGATTAACTTGAGCATCATCTTCAGCCTGTAACGCAGTAAAGCTCCAAACGGTTACCAGCAAACAAAAGCCGCTGTAGAAAAAAAGCGATGCCAGACGCGAGAGATTATTCATACAGCGATGATTAATTTGAATCATTTGGATTTGTCTATTCAAAACAAGGAAACGTCAAATTTACGACTGTTGTTCCATTTCTTCGATGTACTTGCGCAGTCGTTCAACTTCGTCTGTCACTCCCTTAAGTTTAAGCATATTCTCAACTCGCTTTACCAATTCTATTTGGTTAACCGGTTTTGACAGGAAGTCATCCGTGCCGGCCTGTACCGCTCGTTCAATATCCCCGCGTTCGTTCAAAGCAGTTACCATCAGAATCATTGTCCGTTTGAGTTCAGGATCTGATTTAATCTGCTGACAAACTTCAAAGCCATTTAACTTTGGCATCATAATGTCCAACAAAATCAGGTCCGGCTGGAATGATTGAACTTTATCAAGCGTATCCTGACCATCGACAGCAAAATCGACCGTAAAATCCAGATCTGCTAAATAAGCCTCTAATAATTCGCAATTAGCCTGATTATCGTCTGCTATTAGGATTCGACTGGTCTGTGACATTGTATTTAGCCCAAGGGCATATGGTTTTTGGAATCGTCTGTGCACTCGTCCCGAATACACTTCGGTACATCCTATATCTAGCTATCAATTCTATCCGATAAAGCTAGAACAAGAATACTTTTTAGTGATCTGCGGGAACAGGAAATTGCTCGCAAAGTGCTTCCACATCATTTTTGATGGACTGATGCAGAGCAGTATCTTCGGGGCTTTTTAAGGCTAATGCAATCCAGTTGCCAATGGTGTTCATCTCATCTGTCCCCATTGCGCGACTCGTCAAAGCTGGCGTTCCGATACGAACACCCGACGGATCATTTGCCTTCCGCTCATCAAATGGCAGCATATTCTTATTCGTTGTGATACCACACTGTTCGAGAATTTCTTCAGCTCTGCTCCCACCCAGACCAAGCGAAGTAAAAACATTGACCAGCATCAAATGATTATCTGTTCCGCCACTTATCAGCGATAATCCAGCCGACATCAGAGAATCTGCCAGCGCCTTGGCATTGTCCACGATTTGCTGCCCATAAGCCTTAAAGTCATCTGACAATGCTTCGCCAAAGCAAACAGCTTTTCCGGCAATAATATGCATAAGTGGTCCACCCTGCAGGCCGGGGAAGACACTGCGGTTAACCGCCTTACCATGTTCCTGTTTACACATCACCATCCCACCACGTGGTCCACGAAGTGTTTTATGAGTCGTTGTCGTAACAAAGTCTGCACACTCAACAGGATTGTGATGAACACCAGCGGCTACTAAGCCGGAATAATGTGCTATATCAACAAACAGTTTGGCGCCCACATCCTCTGCAATTTCGGCAAACTTCTCATGTGGCATTTCACGTGGATAAGCACTCGCACCTGCCACGATCAATTTCGGTTTATGTTCTTTGGCCAGACGCGCGACCTGATCCATATCCAAACGGTGAGTTTCAGGATCGACTCCGTAACTTACAAATTCATACAAAATACCGGATAGGTTGAGATGGAACCCGTGAGTCAGATGGCCGCCATGCGCCAGATCTAAACCAAGTACTTTATCCCCATGCTCCAGGCAAGACAGATAGACTGCTGTATTAGCCTGCGAGCCTGAGTGCGGCTGAACATTAACTACTTCTGCCCCAAAAAGTTCCTTAGCACGATCGATCGCAATCGATTCCGCTGTATCAACGTGGACACAACCACCGTAATACCTGCGTCCGGGATACCCTTCGGCGTATTTGTTCGTTAAGACACTGCCACAAGCTTCCATCACCGCACGACTGGTGTAGTTTTCACTTGCAATCAATTCCAGTCCTGAACGCTGACGAACCTCTTCAGCCTGAATAGATGCGAAGACTGATGGGTCTTGTGATTGTAATTTATTCATGGGTTTTTCTATTTATATGTTCTTCTACAGATGAATGGGGGCAATAGCAGCCCTACCACTATCAAATTGTTGAATCCCAAACGTAGATCGTCAATCGGGCTGACATGCAAATAATTAGTTCTGAGCCATTAACATTATTTTCACGTCTAACTCTCCACGATTGTCATGCAACTCGGAAGGCGAATCGTTGACACGAAGATAAAGCACACCATCATCAGGAATCTCAATTTCTCCGCCGGCACCTATGGCTGCATAAGATACTAATCCCGTAACACCGGTCTGATTGAGATTATCAATTGCGATAAGTAATTTACCGAGCGGGTTGCCTTTATAGTACTGAATCGTGATTCCATTAGCTTCCGATTCCCAATCAGTAAATTCTTTTCCAAAAGCATCCGATTCCTGATGAATGACAAATCTCCCGCTCGCCTTAAGCTGAATCTTCATACCTTTCGTTACTGCCAACCCTGTAGATTGCCAGCCTCGGTCTGCTTTTACCTGAATGGACTGCTGAGCGGGTAGCTGAGCGTACTGCTGAACCCGAACATCATCAATTGCTTCTCGCTTAATGTCATATCCATATTCCATATTCATAACAAACAGTTGCCACTGCTGGCGAACTTTAGACCACTGCTCACCATAACCATGAATCAAATCAAGTGAAAACTGGGGGGATGAATCGCCTGCCTTTTCAGCGTGTTTACGGAAAATTTTCTGGAACTCCGGATGCTGGTCCAAAAATGTCGTCGCTGCCCAGCTCCATCCGTAAGCTTCTACATTAAGATGCGCGTTGCTTCCATATTGCATCACTTGCTCAATCAGCTTGCCTTTTTGTGCGGCTACATCCGCTTTGATTATTTTCACACGGCCCCAAAATGGTACTTCTGTTTTATCTGCGGGAAAATTGCGAAGTTTAAGCTGCTCACCGTCCCACTGATGCGTCGCCAACAGTTCAGCCATTCCTTCCATATACCATGGCGGGCCAGCTCCCTGAAAAAAATGGAGCATAAAGGAATGCACTCCTTCATGAATCAGCAAATGGCGACGATAATACTCGCTCGGCTGTTCCTTAAGAAAAACACGGTCGCCAAGTGAATAACCATGTTGGAATTTTGGTAAGACCTGAGGCAGCAAACCAGCGTTTTCAAATTTTTCCATGTTCTGAATTATGCAGGCGCGAACCTGCCATTGTGCAACCTTGGTGATGTCAACTTCAAAGTAAGTACAAAACTGCTTAACCGCTTCTTCAAACAAGTTCGGTAAGCTTCGAAGTTCGTCGTCCAGCGGTAAATCTGTATGTAAAATAAGTTGTTTACCAGTGACCGTTCTAATTCCATTAGCTACCAGACGCTCAGAGTCGACCTTAAGTTGTTTTGCTTTTTCGGCTGGCCCCTGAAACTGAATCGGCAATGGTGCAACTTTACGTTCACCCGACGGAGTCTGAGCAAGAGCGGTTTCACGGTTATTCTGCTGCTGGGAATCACTGTCACCGAAGGTTACATCTTCTTTATTGCCAAGAGGCGCTTGTAACTTGGTGGTGGCGTCACTCACAATTGACGCATCTGTATTAGCACGCTGGCTTTGCTGTTCAGAGTCAGATCCCGGCGGATGATCGGAAACAGCCGTTTCCGTTGAATCGCATCCTGCAATAGTCAGCAGTAAACAACTACAAGCTATCAACGACCCCAACAGCCCGAACAGGCTTAGTGATAATTGGAATCGGTGGCTCATCTTAAAGTCTCCGACGATGTTTTTTTGTTCCCCGGCCACGCATGGCGGCTACAGCAGCCAATCGTTCCGGTTTCACATCCTGTTTCACTTCGCGTTTCAACTCCATGCCTTCCATATAGACCTGCTGCAACAATTGGTTGATGCGAATTTCAATACGCGTCAATAACTCGCCATCGTCTTCAGATACAAATGTATAAGCTACACCTTCTTTTCCCATTCTCCCGGTACGGCCGATGCGGTGCACATAATCATCGCAATCTTCTGGTGTATCAAAGTTAATGATGTGAGAAATAGTCGTGACATCAATTCCACGACCAACGACATCAGTGGCTACTAATATTTTAAGACGTTCGTCACGAAACTTTTTCATCACTCGGTCTCTTACCGGTTGATTCATATCACCATGGATACAGCCGACATTTGGAAATTTTTCTTTCAGCCGTTTGGCTAATTTATCCGTTCCCCGCCTCGTACGGCAAAAGATAATCGCCTGTTCGGGTTTGTCCCGATTGATAAGCCGATCCAGCAATTCAACTTTTTTGGCCTTGTCAACTGAGAAGTAATACTGGTCAATACTATCACCGGAGACGGCATCTTTGGAAAAGTCGAGCACCATCGGTTCATGCATGTATCGTTTCGCTAATCTTTCGATTGATGGCGGCACTGTGGCACTCAGCAATAATGTCTGACGGTCTTTACGGGAAATGCTGCTGAGGATCCGTTCGATATCCGGCCGGAAACCTATATCCAACATGCGGTCTGCTTCATCAAGCGTTACGCACCAAGTTTCACGAAGATCTAATGTCTTACGCCGAATATGATCCAGAACACGTCCTGGTGTACCAACTACGACCTGAACACCTCGCTTCAATTCCTCGATTTGTTTCTTAATCGAGTGCCCCCCGTAAATGGCAACCGTTTTGAAATCCATGAAGTAAGCAAGTTTTTCAAATTCATTACGTACCTGTACGGCAAGTTCACGAGTTGGTACCAAAACTAATGCCTGAACGGTTGAAATTTCTTCTCGCGGTGCCAACTGCTCCAGAATTGGAATCGCAAAGGCGGCGGTCTTTCCTGTGCCAGTTTGAGCCTGACCCATGACATCCAAGCCATCCAGGACAGGAGGAATCACACCGGCTTGAACTGGTGAAGGTAACTCATAACCTGCTCTCTCCAATGCCTTCATCATCTCATCGGTCAGTTCCATATCCACAAAGCCTATTTCAGCCTGCATGGCACTATCTGTTGTTTCTGCTTGCTTTTTGGGTTCGTTCATTCAGGTCTCAAATTTAATTTTTTCAGTTAATACACGTATAGCCTAACGGGAAATCGTCCGACTGAGAATGTCAACCATCATGGACCAGTCGCAACACCTGACCTTTAATGTCATCAATTCCTCTGGCAACCGCAACAATAACCCCCTCACGATCTAGCAACATGACTCTGGGAATCGTTGATACTTTATACATTTGGCCCAGACTAACTGCATCGGCACCACAAAATGAAGGCCATGGCAGTAAGTCTCTTGATTGAAAGAATTCATCCAATTTTTCCCGCGTATCGGAACTTACGCCAATAATTCTAAAATCGTCGTGCCGAAGTTCCTGCTGAAGATCTTTCAAATCTACGATATCTTCCAAACAATACGGACAATAAGTTGCCCAAAAGTTAATCACAACCACTGATCCCTGAAGGTTCTCTTGATTGATAACTTCGCCCGTATAGCTTACACCTTCGTAATTAAATAACTGGCCGACAAATTCATCATATTCTGTGGTACGAAGATTCCAGAAAAGTAGCAGCCCAATCAAAATGACCAGTAATGGCACAAGTATTCGTACAGGCGAAAACGATGCGTTGGCTGGTGTTTCTTGCTTCACAGAGGAAATTTGAGACTGATCACTCATAACCTTACTCCTCCTGAATTTCGAAGGATTCAAACAACTTACGACCTTTATAGACACAATAAGCATCCTCTGCCGACAAAACACGAGTGATGGATGTATGAGGCAGCCATAAAATACCGACATCATCGATCACTGCAACACCAAACTCATCCCCTTTACAGGCAGTTACAGCCAACGCCTGATTCTCAAAAAAGAACCCAAATATGATTGGTACCACTTCTTCGTATTCAGCCTCCAACAACAATTGTCGGTATCGCGCGGCACTGGCCTGGGCCTGAGAATCCAGATCATCAGCAGGCATCTCAAAAATATCCGTGTGTGCAACAATCAGGCCGGCAAAATACGCATACAAATCACTGATCGACAAGCCTGTAAGGTCACTGCCCGAACTCAGTACTTCCGGAGCACCAATGCCTATGTTCTTAAATGGTTCCCCACCAAGTGCGTATTCATATTCAAATAGGAAGCAATCCTGAACCGCATCAAATCCGGGCCAGGACAATTGCGAGTGATCAAATAGCCTGAGTGAAGTTGGTGGCAATCCCATAAGATGTGGCTCTGCAAGATGAAGGGCCAGTGCACCTTCTGCTCTGGCCTCTGGAGACTGATACCGGCGATCAATTTCACTTACCACGCCAAGTTCTTCTGCATAAGCAAGGACTCGTAATCGTATGCTTGCTTCTTCTGCCAGTCCACCCAGACGCTGTTTACCGGCATCGCTATTCAAACGGATCAGCGCTGCCGCTGCCTCCGCCTGAATACGGCGATGCGCCAGATCCATGGCCTGAAAGAGTGCAGATGTTCTGTCTTCCTTTCCAATCAAACCAATGGCATCACATAAAGCTGAAGCTAACGCAACTCCTTCATTAACCTGCGAGGCAATATCTTCAGGTGTAAGATCGATGGCGGTTTGCATAATGGAACCGTCTTCAATGCAGGCCAGCTGGTTTACAACACCCTTTAGCAGTTGTTCTAACTGATCAACTAAATCAGCTGCCGGATGTTGAGGTACTTTTGCCTTTCTGGTGATGAAATTTGACAAATCCAGAATTGCTGATGCTGCGACCGGGTGGGACAGAGCCTGAAACAATTTTGGAAACAATAGTTTCCAATCGGTATCACATTGTAAAAACGGGCTTAAAGCGATCGCAAATCCACTGACTTCTATAGGCGGGCTTTCGATGAGCAACGAGACCATTGTTTCAATACTTAATGGGTCGGATCGCTGAGCCAGCAAGGCCAGCAATAAGTGTCGCACCTGACTGGCCGGTCCTAAAAATTCATAAAGTTCACTAAGTTGCTCCACTGACGGGTCAGAGATGTTTTTTTCAGCCGCCCGATCGGTGCGTTGACGGTCGAGCAGATGCTCGAATAACCGACCCCAATTCGCTTCTTCCTGTTCGGTTGGAAGAGGTGCTTGTTGTTGAAGCAACTCATTGACAAGTTCTGACAGCTCGTCCGGGTCACAGCCGCTGAACCATGTTTCAATCGCTACCGGCCAGCGCTGATGCGATGGCGATTGCGAGAGCAAACTGAAGATGGCTGAGATTTCAGCATTCATGCTATTAGGTTAACTCAGGAGGGAGAGAACTTGGATAATAATAAACAAAAGCCGTGTACCACACCAAATGCGGCACACGGCTTTATGAAAGATCGATTTAGCCAAATCTACTTCGCAAGATGAGCTTCGATTAGCTTGACCACTTCCGGAGCGTCCGGTTTTGTACGCGGCTCAAAACGAGCAATCACATTTCCTTCTCGATCCAGCAGGAACTTTTCAAAGTTCCAGGATACGTTTCCGGCCCCCTTGGGCTTTGTTTTCAGGCTTGTAATATGCTTGTAAAACGGATGCGCTGCATCCCCATTTACATCGACCTTGGAAAACAGATCAAATTCAACTTTGTATGTCGAAGTGCAAAATTCTTTGATCTCTGCTTCGCTTCCGGGCTCTTGCTTTCCAAACTGATTGCAGGGGAACCCAACAACAGAAAGGCCTTTGGCATTGTATTTAGCATGTAAGCCCTGCAACTGCAGATATTGAGGGGTCAAACCACAGCGACTTGCCAGATTAACAACCAGTACAACACGCCCCTTGTACTTTGACAAATCAACTTCTTTACCATCGATATTTTTGGCCTTGAAGTTTAAGGCTGCCGGTGCGTCCGCAGCTGATGCAACCATGGCAGTCGTCATGACCATCATTGCAAATACGCCAATAAACATTTGCTTTAGCATATTGGAATTCTCCTATAGATAGATAGTTTGTTGCCGAATAGCAGTCCCTTTATTGTATGCTGAAACAACAGTGATCGAATAGATGTTATTGACTCAATTTGGAATCGGTTAACCAATGTTCAGACAGAAATACTCACTGCTTACCTTACTCCTGTTTGTTACATCCTTACAAATTCCGGCAGCAGCAGAAACAATAAAGATCGAAGCAGGCGAATACGATCGGATCGGGGTACCTGTTCGTTGCGAGTTGTCTGGGGACATTACTGCTAATCCGCGGTTGCTACTAATCTCTAAGGACACAAAACAAAAGATTCCAACACAAATAGACTGGTCGTCTGACAAACCAAAACTCTGCTGGATGCTTGAACAGCCGTTATATGCCGGAGAAAACCGGACTTATCTTGTAGTGCCGGCTGATAACAATCCTCAGCCACTTCCCCAAGTGAGGGCTGAACGAAGGCATGGTGCAATTAAGGTTCTCCTCGGTAAGACACCTGTACTGGAATACAACGTCGATATCCGACCCAGTCCGGTTGAGAGTCCGTCTTACTATGCCCGCTCCGGATTCATACACCCAATTTATGATCCAGCCGGTAATATCCTGACCGACGATTTTCCACCGGATCATTACCATCAACACGGAATCATGTTTCCATATAAAAAAACTCTTTTTCGCGGTGAGTTCGTAAATTTTTGGGAACAAAGCGCCCGGCTGGGCGATGTTTTTCATCAGGACGTGGTAACAACTATAACCGGACCGGTTTACGGAGGCTTCATCTGCAAACTGGATCACATAGCGTTTCCTAAAACTGAAAAGCAGACCACTGTGTTAAACGAGGTATGGCAAGTAAAGGTTTATAAAACGAAAAGCATTTTCCTGGTCGACTTTTTATCACATCAACGATGTGCTACTGATCAGCCATTGCTGATTCAGCAAAATCACTACGGTGGCTTTGCCATTCGTGGCCGCAGAAACTGGAGTGAAGGCGGAGACTTCCTAACCAGCGAAGGTAAAAGCAAGACGAATGGAAACCACACACGTCCTAACTGGGTCGATATTTATGGGCCTGTACCATCAGCAGAATCTGCGACGCTGTCAGGTTTCGCGGTATTAGGGCATCCCGATAATTTTCAAGCTCCGCAGCCGGTTCGATTACACCCGTCAATGCCCTATTACTGCTTTGCACCAATGGTGTTAGGTGATTTCAAAATTAAGCCCGGCCATGTATTTACATCACGCTACCGTTTTGTCATTCATCTGGGAAAAGCCCAGCCAAACGAAATCACTCGGTTCTATGATGACTATGCAAATCCGATCAAAGTTACTTTTGAAAAATAGTGGCTAATTTCAGCTGCCGGTGTTTACTTTAGAATTGATTTGATGATATGAGCTTCTTCGACACCGGTCAGTCTGTCTTTGAGGCCATTGCGTTCGAAGTAAAGATGTTCATAATTAAGCCCAAGTTGATGCAGAATCGTTGCATGCCAGTCGGCAATTGAAATACGATCTTCGACCGCTGCAAACCCTAACTCATCAGTGGCACCAATGGAAATTCCGGGTTTGACCCCTCCTCCTGCCATCCAGGTAATCATGGCATTCTTATTATGATCACGGCCGGCATTGGCTGTGTCTTTATTAGCTGGCAATTGAGCGATCGGCAAACGTCCGAACTCGCCTCCCCAGACGACTAGTGTTGAATCTAATAAGCCACGCTGTTTAAGATCTCGAATCATCCCGGCGATTGGCCGATCTGTTCGGTCACAAGCGCCCTTACATCCGGCAGTTAACCCTGTATGGTTATCCCAAATCTGAAAATTAATATACAGTTGTACATAACGGACGCCCCGTTCGACCAGACGCCGGGCATACAAACACCGACGTCCATAATTATCCGTTGGTTCTTTCCCAATGCCGTACAAATCCAGCGTTTGCTGACTTTCCTCCGACAAATCTAATGCATCGGTTGCCTCCAGTTGCATGCGGGCAGCTAATTCATAGCTGGCCATGCGAGCATCCAGACGTAACTGTCCCGGTCGCTTATTTTTATGGATTCTGTCGAGACCGGCAATCAACTCCTGTTCAAGGCCTGTAACTCTATCTGTTTGTTCAAAATCGCGGCTTAAATTTAACACCGGTTCTCCGGTACTGCGAAAGCGCGTGCCCTGATAAACCGGTGGTAAAAAACCCGATTGCCAGCTCTGCGATTGATTAACCGGCAATCCTAACGGATCATCCAGTACAACATAGGCTGGTAAATTTTGATTTTCGGTGCCCAGTCCATACGAAACCCAGGATCCAACCGAAGGCATGCCTGGCAGTTCCTGGCCTCCATGAATTTTAAACAACGCCGGTTCATGCGTTAAATTTGTCGTATACATTGACTTGATAATAGCCAACTCATCGACGATTTCTGCCGTATGCGGCAACGCATCAGAGACCCACTGTCCAGACTCTCCATGCTGAGAAAATTTATAAGGACACTTCATCAAAGCACCGGCCGCCGTGGGGTTTTCAACCTCCGACGCCAGTTCACTAAAATATGCCTGCCCATGACGTTTATCAAGTTCCGGCTTGGGATCAAACAAATCCATTTGGCTGGGTCCGCCATTCATAAATAAATGGATTATGCTCGTAGCCTGGGGTTCATGGTGTGTTGACTGCGGCTTCAGATCAAAAACGGATCTGGCCGGACGCGTCTCCACCCCGTAGATATCTCCGATAAACAGATCTGTCAGCACAGCCGCCTGAAGACCCGCCGCCGTACTGGTAAGCCAGCGCCGCCGATCTAACCTCTGATTGTTATCTGTCGAAAATGAATCCATGATTCTCTAATCAATATAAATAAAGGCGGCTGAATTAATTAAAGCATGACAGACATTGCTCAGTACCTGAAGATTAATCTCCTCGGGTGTCTTTTCCTGTTTGAGAGCATCCGCTATTTTTTGCATGTATTCAAGTGTCAATGCAAGCTCCTGATCATCCGGCTGTCGACTCAATGCTTTTAGGTAGGACAGTCGTACTTGCTTTTCACGAGTATTCCCTGCTGCTTCCACGATTTGCTTGGCAAACTGACCTGCCCACAAATTTACCTGTTTATTGTTCATTAAATGCAGAGCCTGTGGTGCCACGGTAGATTCAGTTCGCTCAATACAATTGGGACTCATGCGAGGTCTATCAAATGACGTTAGCAACGTTGGCATTAGTGTTCTTCGATGCAACACATAGATACTGCGCCTCCAGACAACATTATTGACCGGCAATGACGTTACCAAGCCATCTGGTCGTGAGACTGCCAGATCTCCGGGGCCGAACTGCTTATCCCAACGGACTCCGGCAAGCGTTATTAAGGAGTCTCTCAGCATTTCAGCATCCATTCGTCGCATCGGCATACGACTTAACCATTTATTCTGTGGATCTCGCAATTCATGCTGTTCAGATACGGAGGAAGATTGCTGATAAGTTGAACTGGTCATAATTAACCGATGGATATGCTTAAGACTCCATCCACTTTGCATAAATTCCACTGCCAACCAGTCCAGCAATTCCGGATGGGACGGTTTTGCACCAGCCAAGCCAAAATTATCAAGTGTCTTTACGATTCCCTGATGAAAGTGATGCTTCCAGATACGATTTACCATGACCCGGGCTGTAAGTGGATGAGACTTATCAACAGTCCATTGGGCCAATGCAAGTCGTCGTCCAGTACTTGGCGAATTCTCATAAGGTTTTTTTGTTGTGAATTTGGTTTTCCCATCTGTCAAAACCGAAGGAACGCCCGGGCCAACCATCCGTGATGGGTTAAGGTAATCACCACGTGTCAGAATATAGGTGGGAGAAGGATCGCCACGATCCCATAAAGCACGAATGGGGGTGATCTCCTGCTTTTCCTTGTTTTTTGCAGTTATCCTCGCAATAATCTGCGCTCGTTTTGCTTTGAATTCAGGATCTGCTTGCTGAGCCTTTTCAATATTAAAGCGTATTTGCTTTTCAAACTTCTCTACTAAATACTGCTGGACTTTGGAACGCTTCTGTTCTGCTTCATTTAATGCTGACCTGACATCTGTCCGAATTTGCTCGGGTAAAGCATTGATCGCAGCATCCTGTAGCTTACTAATCGCAACAACTTCAAGTGTCGAAAGCTCTCTTCGTATCTCTACTAATTCCGCTTCGACGCGATCGTTATTAGCCTCAACTGCCTCACGCTTTGCCGTTTCAGCAATGCTCAACAATCGCATCGGCTTAAGTGTGGATACTCCCCGGTCTGGCAATGGACTCATCCATGCATTTTCATCAAGCGCGCCTTTGAAAACTGCCAGCAATCTGTAGTAATCGCGCTGTGGTAATGGATCAAATTTATGACTGTGACACTTTGCACACTTCAGTGTAAGCCCCAAAACCGCCGAGCTATAGACTTCAAGCGCGGCGCCAATATAACGATTGCGATCAGGAACAAAACCGGTAATATTTGCAAAACTTCCATCAGGGGACTGTCTCAAAAAACCTGTCGCAATCAAATTATCTTCAATCTGCTGAGTCACCTGAGCCGGGTCAGTGTAATCAGCCAGATCGTCACCAGCTAATTGCTCTTTAAGAAAATCTGAATAGGGTTTATCAGCATTGAAGCTGCGAATAACATAGTCACGGTATAAATAATTAGAAGGACGAACCGGATCACTTTCCGAAATGCCCTCGCTATCAGAATATCCTGCCAAGTCTAACCACAAGCCTCCCCACCGTTCACCGTAATAGGGAGATGCCAGCACACGTTCAATCAGTTGCTCATAGGCCATCGGTGAATCATCACTGAGGAATTCCTGCACTTGCTCAATCGTTGGCGGAATACCTAACAGATCGAAATAAACTCGCCGAATCAGCGTTTCTTTATTTGCCGGGGATGATGGCTTCAGGCCGGCCTGCTCAATACGATTCAACACAAAGGAATCAATGTTGTTTTGACTCCATCCGACCGTATTAGGTTCAGGTATCGCTGATTTCAAAGGAACCTTAAACGCCCAAAAATCTCGGTCGTCTTCTGACACCAGCGGGTCCGGCTCAACACCAAGTGAATCGATAACCGGCGGATCATTCGAAGCACCTTCGGCTATCCATGTTTCAAGCTTCTCTATTTCCGCGGATGTAATCACCTTAATACTTGCTTCAACAATCCGTCGTTTGGGAGGCATTTCACCGGCATGGATTTTCTTTAAAAGCAAGCTCTCTGTTGGATTACCGGGAATAATCGCCGGCCCGGACTTTCCTCCTTTAAGAATCGACGCATGTGTTCTTAAATCTAATCCAGCTTCTGTAACCTGCTTCCCATGACAAACTACACATCGCAGCTGCAGCACTGGCAATATATCCCACTGAGACGTACCTTCTTTCGCTATCGGTTCGAACTTTGATTGCTCAAGCCAGTTTTTTAATATTTCCAGCTCCTGCGCAGAAAGCTGAGGTTCGTCTTCGGGAGGCATTGCCTGATTGGCAATCATCTCCCATAAAAGACTGTCCTCATAATTCGCGGCGACTATCGTGCCGGATTCACCACCCCTTAAAATGGCTGCGACCGATGATAGATCAAGGTCGGCCTTACGATTTTCACTACTGTGACATTTAACACACTTGGCCTTAAGAATTTGGGCTGCCTTCTGGCTGAGCGTCTGCTCTTCAGCGCCAGCCACACCCATACACAAAGCAACGATGATTGTCACCAATGCAAAACATTGAAGCGGTGGAGTGGAACGACTGAAATTAAAAACCATGGTCTTATTATAATTCAATCTATCTTGATGCTCATCCTATTTTCAAAATCAGGATTTACGTTCATGGATAAATATCACCGGATTACTGAATGACTATAAATTCCAATGTGTTAAAAGCCACAATACAAAATTCCGTATACGCCGCTGCCGCTCGAATATCTATTTCCGGGGGTAACGGTTTGGGCGCGACCAGATTTAAATCCTCCCCTGAGGATGCCTTTGACATTTCACGACTGCGGGTAAAAAAATCCTTCGCCGCTGTAACCATTTCCGCTGTGGGTTCACGACTCCAGCAACGCCTCGATACTTCACGAACAAAGTCATCCTCATCACGAGTCGTTGCCAGAATATCTCCGGCCATTCGGCGGGCTAAATCGAGGCTCAATCTGGAATTAAATAAAATTAACGCCTGAGGAGCTGTAGTGGACTTCTGTCTCTGAGGACAGCTCACATTAGCATCAGGGCGATCAAAGGCTTCAAACATCGGATAGCGCAGATTCCTGCGAGCGAAAACATAAATGCTACGACGATAGTGATCCCGCTTATTCGGAGACACATTCCATTGGTTCTTCAATAATGTCTGAGCGACTTCCTTTTGAATCGGCGGCCTTACCCCGGGGCCACCCATTTGATACTGACGCAACCCAGCTGCTACCAACATCGAGTCACGAATTGCCTCACCATCTAGGCGTCGTCGGGGAAATCGGCTCCATAATACATTTTCCGGATCCGCCTTTTTATTCTTTTCAAAAACATCACCGCCTTCACTAGCCTGCATATAGGTCGAACTGGTCACTATCAATCGATGGATTGCTTTCAAATCCCATTGTTGTGATTGTAATTCTGCAGCCAGCCAGTCCAGCAGTTCCGGATGCGTGGGGGAATCACCCATTATCCCAAAGTCACTAAGCGTAGAGACCAGACCTTTGCCAAAATGCTGTTGCCAAAGTCTATTCACTATGACACGAGCGGTCAGCGGATGATTTTTTGTGGTAAGCCAGTTAGCCAAAGCCAGGCGGCGGCCTGTCGTTCCCGCTTTAGTCTTGGATATAACAAGTTCTTGTTTATCGGAAACTACACGGAGTACCCCGGGGTCAAGTTCGATGCCAGGCTTGTCGAAATCACCACGAATCATCAGGTGAGACTTTGCCGGTTCCCCCTGTTCCTGCAATACGCCGACACTCTTATTTTTGACTACATGAACAGCAGGCTGAAAAATCGCTCTCAGGCGGTAGAAGTCCGCCTGACTAATAGGATCGAACTTATGGTCATGACACTGGGCACAGCCAATCTGCAGTCCCATAAAGACGGCACCAACGGTGCTGGTCATTTCATTCAAAAGCGAGTGTGATCGCTCGTTCTGCGAATTGATATCCGGCATATCAGGTCCGGACAAACAGAACATCGTAGCAACTCGATCATTTGATCCATCAATCTCATCAGCGGCTAACTGCTGACGAATAAATTCGTCATAGGGAATATTGCGATTAAATGCATCAATGACCCAATCTCTGTATCGCCATGCATCTGCTCGCACCTGATCATGTTCGAACCCGTCTGTCTCGGCGAACCGGGCCAAATCCAACCAATGCTGTGCCTGCCGCTCACCAAACCGTGGTGAATTTAATAATTCATCAACCACCTGTTCATAACGCTTATCGGCGATGACCTGATCGTAGGAGGGGGGAAGCCCCGTTAGGTCCAGATAAATCCGCCTCACCAATGCTTTGTGATTTGCAACTGGCATTGGACTTAAACCTGCGTTATTCAAGCTCTTGAAAATAAACACGTCGATCGGATTATTTGACCAGCTGTCGTTTTCGACTTCTGCCAGGGTGGGGCGTACGATAGGCATGAACGACCAGTGTTCACGATCTTCCTCCAAAATCGGTAATTCCTGATAGTCCTGTCCATGTATCCGCACAGCCCCTAAAAGCATCAACAAAGAAAGAATAATACGCATTAAACCGTCTCCACAATATGAGCTTCCTGTGGTCCGGTTAAGCGTTCCGCCAATCCGTTGTGGAAATACGACAATTCCATGTGATCAATACCCAGCAAATGCAGCAAGGTGGCATGAAAATCTCGCACATGAACTTTGTCCTCTGATGCGCGCAATCCAATCGGGTCTGTTGCGCCAATTGCACGGCCACCCTCAATGCCGGCGCCGGTTAACCAACTACAGTATCCCCACGGATTGTGATCCCGTCCTTTACCCTGCTCACTCATAGGCATACGGCCAAACTCACCGCCCCAAATGACCAGTGTGTCATCGAGCAGGCCTCGCTGTGCTAAATCGGTTAACAGCCCCGCAATTGGTAGGTCTGTCTTACCGCAGTACTCTGTATGGTTGCTAAGCACATCCTTATGAGCATCCCATCCGAGCGTGTTTCCGGAATGAACCTGTACAAAGCGAACACCTTGCTCAATCATTCGGCGGGCAAGTAAACAACGTCGGCCAAACTCGGCTGTCTCTTCATTATCAAGCCCGTACAAACGATGTGTTGCTACTGTCTCTTGAGAAATGTCAACCAACGCCGGCGCAGCAGCCTGCATTCGAAATGCCAGTTCATAGGCTGCAATCCGAGCCTGTAATTGATCATCTTCACCAATACGATCTATAAATTTACTATTAATATCCTGTAATAATGAAAATGCTTCACCCTGCCGCTTATGAGAAATCCCCGGCTGTGGAGCAAGGTTGAGAATAGGAGCTTCCCCCGGTCTCATCGTCACACCCTGATAGCTGGCGGGCAAATAACCACTTCCCCAGGCCGGAGGCCCGCCTTTGAGTCCACCACCGGGGTCTGGCAAAACAACAAACGCCGGCATGTCCCTGTTTAACGTTCCCAGTCCGTAAGCAATCCAGCTACCAACACTGGGATGACCCATCAAAATGTTACCCGTGTTCATCTGGTAAACAGATTGCGGATGATTCACACTATCACCATGCATCGAACGGATAACACAAAGTCGATCGGCATGCTCTGCGGTATGAGGCATAAAATCACTAATTTCCAGACCGGACTCACCTCGTTTACGGAATGGTTTAAGAGGTCCCAACAACGGATTCCCAGCAACGTTACGTCTGGTCATAACATTGCCAAACGATTCGGGTACGGGCTTACCGGCATACTTTATCAATTCCGGTTTAAAATCAAACAGATCCACGTGACTTGGTCCGCCGTGCATAAACAACCAAATCACTCGGGAAGCCCGCGCTGCATAATGAGGTTCACGTGGAGCATAAAGATCTGGTTCGACAGCCTGTGTCGTCTCTTCCGCGATCATAGCCTGTAATGCCAGCATTCCTGCACCACCGCCCATTGATGCCAGCATTTGCCTGCGGGACATCGGCGAAATACTAGAATCTGTACGAACCATCATCACGTCCCCGGCGTTGTTGGAGCAATTCACTGTAACGCTCAAGCGTTTTACGCTGACGAGAACTTAAACTTGACTGCCCCTGCTCATGTACCTGTTTTAGTATTTCTTCTCCCTGAGCTATTAATTGGTTTTCTGCACTTAGCTCATCATTAACCACCATACTGCTATCCTCATCGCGATAGACCGTCAGTTTTGGTTTACGACTTGAAAATAAACGGCCAAGAAACGAAAAATCCCACTTCAATAGATAGTAGGCCGTTGCAAAGGCCGCTCCACCAAGATGAGCCTGCCAGGCAATACCCGATTCTATCCCTTTGGATTGGCCAATTGCATTAAAAATATCTAACGCCACAAAGAGAAGTCCCATCAGCCAGGCCGGCATTGGGATAATGCCATAAATAAGCACTTTTTCATGTGGGTACAAAAAACAGAATAGGATCACAATTGCCACGACACCGCCTGATGCCCCTATAGCCTGCACTGGTTCAGCACCAAGATTGGTAACCACAAAAACCAACCCGCTAAAAATAATCGAAAGCAAATAAAATCGCAGGAATTCACTGCTTCCATATCGCTGTTCAATGAAGCGGCCAAACATCCAAAGCCCGAAGCCATTCATCAGAATATGCCAGCTACCATTCCACAAAGGAGCATGCATAAAGCCATGGGAAATCGGGCGCCATATTTGCCAGATATGATCAAATTCAAAAAAATCATTCGGAATTGCTAAAAGATCATACACGGCCCTCTGGGTGTCTACATCAGAAATAATCCAGCAAACAAGGTGAACAACAATGTTAGCGATCAACAGCTTGTTGGTCACGGAAGTGTTACGCAACCGGCGCACAACTGGTGTGCCTTGCTGCCTATTTTCCTGCTGGTAATAATCGCGGTCGTAAATTCCCATAGCTTTCTATTTTACCCCAGAGCGGGTAAAGGGCGACCTGAAGATAATCTTTATTGCTCTGAATTACCGTCAGCGTTTTCAGTTTCCTGTATTCGAGCATCAATAGCCTCTTCAAGCTGAGATTGACGGTCTGCAAGCGTCTGAGCCAATGTCTGATTACGATCGAATAGTTCAGCCAAAGACGCTGTCAACTTTTCCACTTCCCTTTGTAATACTTGCGAATATAACTCTGCTTCATATTCATCGCGGCGATGCAACTCTAAATCCAACTCAAGCTCTTTCTTTTCCTGCTTGCGATATTCAATCTGTACGTTGGCATCATTACGCGCCGAAGTCGTGGAGGCAATATCATGGCGAGCATTGTCATCGCTATAGGCAAGTGTTTGTAATCGAGCTTCATAGCTGTGGAATATATAATCGAAGTCGTGCAATGGGCGGACAAAATATTCCACGATCTTACGAGCGACCGGCTCAACACCTTCTGCTCCGGAAACCAATACTTCTACCGGTACGATACGGTTATCCGCTAAGATTTTTTCTGCGGCTCCGATATATGCAATGTCATCCTGTTCAAAGGTAACCGAATCTTCCTTTTTTCCGGGAACAATTGTGGTCACGCCGTCGTTAAATTCGACGGAACTTGCCGCGCTGTGATAAAACAAGGGGACAATTGCTTCGCCCGCTTGAAATACTCCAGCCTCAGTAAGTGCTGCCTGAGCGGCATCACCATTCACCTTTTGAGACAAAGTTGTCTTTTGTGTGAATTGGATTTTGTACCAAATATTCTTTGGATCAACTTCTCTGCCATCCAGCGGACCGCCATCAGCAACAAATTGCTCGACAAGCTTATCGCCCAACAGCCCAATGGGAAGTTGGTTCTTAGCGAGGATCTCATTTTCATTCACAATCTCAAGCTGATTCTGAATCAAAGGAACTACAGCCGTGCGAAATATTCCATCAATATGCTGTGGATCCATCTGACCAAAAAGCGGTACCGCGTTATCTCTTCCACTCTGTGCTAACTCTTCATACTTATCTTCGGCACGCGTCGCAAACTTGAAGTGTGAGTCAGCCGGCATCGTTTCATACATTGCCACGGATGCACCATTAACCATTAATGCCGGATTAAAAACGCGGGGAGCAAAAGCACATTTCAAGGTAACCGCAGCACCGTTGACCGTCTCTACGTCATACTCGCCAAAGTAGATTGCCGGGACTTTCATTCTTTGCGGCGCTGCCGGAGCAGCTGCTGGTGGAGCATCGGGGGCGCCCGGAGGGCCTGCATCCGGTTGCTCCTGTAAATCTAATGCTGCAGGAGCCACAACAACATCTATCTCTTGTTCACCAAAAAGGAATATTCGGGCACCGGCCTCGATACCATGAACAGCATTGGGAAGTGTAACTGTCGCTGTTGTACCAACAATTGTCGGTACTCCCTGAACATCACTTAATCCAAGTCCTTCCCAGACCCTGCCTCGACCTTCCAGAGCACGTTCAAGCTGACGACGCAGTGAAACCAATGAATCCTCTGCCGCCCGTGCATTTTTATCATCCAGACCGTGCAGAATTTTTGTTACGCCGTCTTGAAGACGTGTTCTCTCAGCTACCGCTTTATTATAGATCCTTGTATATTCGCCACGAAAATCAACAACATATGACGTAATTTGAGTCAGCAACAATGTAGTGATTAAAAGCAAATTGGCTATGAGAATATGAAACCATCGCCACTGTTTAATCGAAAGGAACAGCATTACGGTGAATACTAAGCCGTATACGATAAATATTATCTCTGGCGTTGACATGGTTTATCCTGACCTGGACTCTCTTTTGGAGACTTACCTCGCTTCTATATAAATAGAAGCCAGAAATTGCAGTGGTGTTGTAATACAACCAACATCTGCACTCATCCTCTACTATCGACAATTCAAGGGTCGAGCATTTACCACCTTTTATGTGGTGGTATCAGTAAATCCGCTAGTTTTTAACACTATTTTTGCGGCTGCGACTACCAACATCTGATCTGGTGCTAAATCGACATCTAGTAAAACTACCAAAAGTTCGCTTATTCGATCCTACGGCTATCGATTTATAAAAGCAAGTTTTTCCACTTGGTGCTTATTTTTAAGGGTTTCTCTTAATTCAAATCTGCTTGTTTCCTATTAAACAACCAAAGCAGTCTCCCAAAATTAGGCCTAAAACCCATGGAACTACTAAAGGAACGATTAAATCCGGGCGATTGGTACGCCATGGCGGTAGAGTCTGCGCGAGCATATTAAACAGCCTAATTTACCTATATTCCCAAAAACGCCCAAAAATAAATTGCTCCCTCTCAAAAGGTACGACAAGTGAGTTTTTATTCTCGTTATCCGGCAATCCGCAACATGTTTACTTTAAGTATAAGCATGCTGGTATTGCTACTCGTAAATTTAACGGGCTGCAGTCGTTCGTTTTACCGGAAGCAGGCTGATCACGAAGCTCTCTTCATCCTAAATGAAAAAGGTAATGACGAGCGTTGGAGAATGAATGACTTTTCAATCAACATTGATCCTAAAAGTCGGATGTATATGGACTATGATCCAGACAATCCTCCAATGCCACCGGACGACCCGGCGGCTGCGGTCTTTATGGAAGAAGTTGATGGAATGAAGGGCTATGAAGACTGGGGTAAAAATGGAAACTTAGAGTCTTTCGAAAATTCTGAATGGCGCAAACATCTACCGCTTGCCGAAGATGGAAAATTATATCTTGATAGCAATAAGGCATTCGAGCTAGCGCTATTGCACTCTCCAAGCTACCAGGGTCAGTTGGAACAAATGTATCTTTCGGCACTTGACGTTAGCGCAGAACGATTTGACTTTGACACTCAATTCTATGGTGGTTACGGCGGGGCTTATCGCACACGAGGCTCCGCTTTAACGGGGAGCCCGGCAACCGATTTAAGCTTGCAGACACGTGGGATACAGATGCGGCAGAAATATGCTTCGGGTGCAACTGCCATCGTTAACTTTGCCAACAGCCTGATGTGGCAATTGAGTGGGTCTGATTCTTTCGGCACGAATACGTTACTAGACGTTAATATCGTTCAGCCTTTACTTCGCCAGGGAGGAAAAGACCGAGTTCTGGAAATCTTAACCAGGTCTGAACGGCAGCTACTTTATCAAGTCAGGAGCTACCAACGATATCGCAAGGGATTTTACATGGATATCACGACTGGGCAGGGTGCTGGTGGTATTTCCCGTATTGGAGGCCTTTTCGGCGGCTCTGGTCTTTCCGGTTTTACAGGTGTTGGAAGCGGTGGTTTTGGAGGTATCGGAGGATTTCGCGGAGGAGGAGGAGGAGCGTCATTTGCTGGGGGATACTTGGGTCTGCTGCAGTCTCAAAAAGGCCTCGTAAATCAACGTGCTAATATTGTGGCTCTCAAGGGATCGCTAAAACTCTTTGAGTCATTCTTCGAAGCCGGGTTCACTGATTTTAATAATGTGCAAACAACGAAAGCACAATTTTATAGAGAAATAACTTCATTGATTGACCGGGAGTCAAACTACGATGGGCAATTAGATGGTTTTATTAATGAGATAGGACTGCCACCAGACATTGAAGTAGTCATTAATGGAAATGAATTGGAGCAATTCAATCTAATCGATGAAGAAATGCAGGGACTGCAAAATGACATCTTAGATCAGCAGGACAATGTCGGACAAATCATTAATAGCTCTCTACGTAATGAACAACCACAACTTTTGGCTACTGACTGGAGCACGGAACTGGAGCAGGGTCTAAAAGACTTACGTGAACAAGCGATTTTATCCAAAAAACTACTCGATCAGCTTTCGGTTGAATCAGCGGCGGCGCGCAAAGATGTAGAAAAACTCAAAGAAATCGTTCCGCAACGTAAGGCGGCGATAGAAGTTTTACGCGAACAGATAAAAGACAACCCACTTGTACCAGAATCGGCATTAAACTCGGACCTTCTCGATGGTACTTATCTAGATAAACTACCCGGGTTGCTTGAAGCGGATCTGAATGATATCGATCAAAGACTACAAGCAAAAGCACCAGCCATTATTCTTTTTCGTGATAATATCGACGAACTGCTAAAAACTGGCTCTGAAATGGATGATGAGCAGCTCTATCAAAATATTGAAGATAAAATCATTTCGAAGCTGCCGGAATTACTTATCAAACTGGCTAATGATGCCTTAGAACTTTCTCTGGTATTAACAAGCGCTCGGGCAGAAACGATTACTCTAATACCAGTAGATCTGTCAATTGAGGAAGCCTATGAGACCGCTTCAAAAAACCGCCTGGACTGGATGAATGAACGAGCAGGAGTAATGGATCAATATCGCTTGTTAGCATTTAATGCTGATAATCTGGAAAGCGATCTCAGCCTTCAACTCAGCGGCAGTATTGGTAATACCGGCGACGATCCGTTCAGATTTCGCGATACCACTGGAACTTTACGTGCCGGGCTTGCATGGGATGCCCCTATCACTCGTCTCAGAGAAAGAAACATTTACCGACAGAGTCTGTTGGAATACCAAGGTCGGTTAAGAGCTTACTATCGTTATGAAGATCAACAATATCTTAGCTTTAAGAACTCATTGCGGTCGATCATACTTCAAAAAATCAATTTTGAAGCTAGTCGTAAACAACTGCAGGTAGCTACACGTAATGTACTATTTCAGCGAACGAAAATTCAAGAGCCGCCAGGGCAACTGGGCAATAGTCTGTCACCGGAAACAGCACAACGCCTTATTGGTTCCTTGCAAGGTTTACAGGGAGCCCAAGATGCCTTACTTGCCGTTTGGGTTGGTTATGAAATTAATCGTAGCCAGTTGGACTTTGCACTCGGAACAATGCAAATTGATGAAAATGGTATTTGGATCGATCCCGGTGCAATTGGAGCTATTCACGGGTATCCAAGTCAGGAGCCACCCAACACCCCGTCTGACGAGGAGGATTCCGGAAATAACAACGATATGAAGGATGATCCCAGTGAAGATAAAGAAACATAAATAAACTGTTTTCAGTATTGTCCCTCTTCTGACCGAAACTTACTGTCTCTGACGGGGTTTTTTCCTTACAATCCTTAAGAATTGATAAGATAATTAATATCAATCCACTTGCATCTCGCAAAAAGACGACTGACTTACATTCATCATAACCTCCGAATCAACTATGCTCTCATCAAAACACTCACATCATCGTGGTAATAGTACCTTAGTCCTTTTAGCCATCATTGTTACTTCCGTCGGTGGAATGGGATATTACTGCTACAGCCTAATTCAAAGTGCCATTGAGCCGAAGGTGATTTACAGTTTTCAGTTTGGTGAAGCGGAGGTCGGCCGCTTCATGCATACAATTAGAGAAACCGGTGATATTGAAGCGGCGGAAAATGAGGAAATTAAATGTGAAGTGCGTTCTCCCGGTGGAGTTGAAATTATCACGGTGGTGGACGAAGGCGAGATTGTTAAAAAAGGAGATCTGCTTATCGAATTAGACACTTCCACACTTGATGAACAAAAACAGGCTCAGAATATTCTCGTAAACCGCGCACTTTCCACAAAGACTTCAGCAAATGCCGCCTTGCGTCAGGCAGAAATTACAAAACAGGAATATACCCTGGGAACGTTCCTTCAGAATGAAGCCCTGATGGAAGCAAATATTTTAATTGCAAAACAAATGTTGGCGAACAATCAGGACACCGCAGCTTTCAGTGAGCGGCTTGCTGCGAAAGGATTCGTAACCCAACAACAGTTAGCAGCAGACCGATTCGCTGTTAAACGCGCTAGTCTGGAACTGTCCTTGTCTGAAACTGAATTAAAAACATTACGTGAGATCACACGTGAAAAAATGCTTGTCGGTTTTGATGCTGACATTGAAACCCGAAAAGCTGCATTAGAGGCTGAAAACAAAAACTATGCCGAAGAACTGAAGAAACTGGAAGAGATCAATGACATGATTAGTAAGTGTACGATTCTCGCACCTCAGGATGGAACAGTCGTGCACGCTAATTACGGGGATGAAAGAGGCCAGCAATTTACCGTTGAGCCCGGGGCTACTGTTCGGGAACGGCAAACTATTATTTATCTTCCTGACCTATCACAGCTTCAGGTTAAAACTCCAATCGCTGAGGGCAAGATCGCAAGTGTTCGTGAAGGCATGCCTGTAAAAATCCGGGTTGGTGCATTGGAGGACAGAGAGTTTACCGGTACGGTAACATCGATTAACCGATATGCTGAGCGACAGCACTGGAGCCAAAAAATTAAACGTTTCGCGACATTCATCGAAATTGTTGGCGACTCTGAAGGTGCTCGTGTTGGTTTATCAGCTGATATCGAAATCACTGTTAACCGACAAAATGACCGCCTACAAATACCAGTGCAATGTTTACATGAAGACAATAATCAAAAGTTTGTTTTAGTCAAAGTACCATACGATATTAATAATCCCCTGCATGGAGAAGAGCTTGGTGAAAAACATGGCGACGAAGAAAATGCCTTCTCTATCGAAGCCAAAATGATTGACTATGAGGCAAGCAATGACAAGATGCTTGTGCTTAATGATGACGAAAATATCGAAGATGGTGAGCAGATTGTCCAAAACCCGCGAGACTATCCAGATTTTCTTCGCCGCTTAGTCTCTAATCTTCGCGCACGCACCGCGATGAAACGATTTAGCCCTAATGGTGATGAAGTCGGACAGCTATCAAGCGAAGATGTTGTAAAGATGAATGAAACATTAGGCTACGAGGGTATTGCTAACCTCGAAGCCGTTGACCTTAATAGCAATAATTTCATTTCCGTCGATGAACTCAGTGCCTTTATTACTAAAACGCAGGATCTTCTTATTCCACTTGAGGATACAACAGAAGTTGCGGCCGCGGGGAAAGAAGCAAAAAAGACCCCGGAAGATGAGGATGCTGCTTATGAGAAACAAGCAGAAGAACAAGTAACAAAAACGATGGATGAATATGACAAAAATAGTGACGGCACTATCGATGCTGAAGAATTAACCGCTGCCGGACCAGTTGGTGATTTCTTAAAACGAGCAGATAAAAATAAAGACGGTAAAGTCACCAAAAAAGAAATGGTCGCCGGAACCGTCCAGATGCTTAAAGCTGCTGCTAGCGGAGCCACTGGTGGAAGACCTGGTGGCGGGAGAGGAATGTAAGTGCCTGCTACTGCACTAACTGTTAAAGATTTAACCAAAGACTATATCACCAAATCCGAAACTGTCCATGCATTACGAGGTGTCTCTTTCGACGTACCTGAAGGAGACTATGTTGCTATTATGGGACCTTCCGGATCTGGGAAGAGTACACTGCTAAACCTGATTGGATGCCTTGATAAGCCAACCACAGGCGATCTGCTTTTAGGTGAAGATAACATCTTCTTCATGAACGACAATCAGTTGTCAGATATTCGAGCAAGTCGCATCGGATTCATTTTTCAGAGCTACAATCTAATTGCACAACTAAGCGTTGTTGAAAACATTCAGGTCCCGCTCTACTATCAGGGCAAGTTAAATCGACAAACATATCGAAGATGTGTTGAATTAGCTGGCCTTGTCGGTCTCGGCGATCGTCTCGATCACCGTCCAACTCAACTTTCCGGTGGTCAGCAGCAACGTGTTGCCATTGCCCGCAGTCTGGTGAACGATCCATATTATGTTCTCGCAGACGAATCCACTGGTAACCTTGATACGAAAACAACAGAAGAGATTCTGACTCTTTACGAGCGTCTCAACGATGAGGGAAAAACGATCATTATGGTGACACATGAAGATGATGTTGCCATGCGTACCAAGCGTGTAATCCGACTGCGCGACGGACTAATCGTTTCAGATCAACAGAATCATAATCGACTCCGTTTCACCGATAAAGCAACGGGTGAAATCATCCCTGAAAATAGCTGGGAAGTGCTTTCTCTGGAGGAAAGTAAGACGCCGGTAAAAGAGGAGGCTCTTTCATTGCCTGCTGCCGACGCTCTTACTGATGATGACGATGATGATCATATTGTTCTTGGGGGTGAAGTTTAGTGCCCTTCTTAAAAAGTTGGTTTCAAACGATTCAACTTGGAATCAAAAGCCTCTTACTCCATCCTATGCGGTCAATGCTTACCGTGCTTGGAATTTTCATTGGCGTGGCTGCCGTAATCGGCCTGCTCGCCGTTGGTGAGGGAATCAGTCAGGAAGCACAGCGGCAAATCGAATCACTGGGAGCCAAAAACATTATTGTTCGCTCCGTGAAGCCTCAAAAGATTGATGGTATTCTCGCAGAATATGGACTGACCAATAAAGAGTTCGAGTTGATTAAAGAGACCATCCCGCAAATTATAAGCGCGGTGCCTATTCGTGAAGTGGAGTTTGGCTTCAATTATAACGGTGTAGACGTTGATGGTCGCATCGTAGGCTCGGTACCTACCTATTACGAGATTACAAGGCTGGAACTTGATCGTGGTCGGTTTATTTCTGGTAGCGATGTAGCCAAGCATCGAGACTTCTGTGTACTGGCTCATGACGTGGCAAAAAAACTATTTCCCTATCAGGATCCAATTGGCAAATCAATTCGCTTAAAGGACCGTACAGATCTGTTTGAAGTAATTGGCGTGTTAAAACAGCGTGGTACTTCAGCTGGTATTGGTGGGTCTTTAGCAGCAGAGGACTTCACAAAGGATGTCTATATTCCTTACACAACTTTTAACACCCGGATGGGTCGTGAAATCTTTCGTTCCGTTGGTGGGTCTTTTGGCGGTGAAAAGGTAGAATTGCATCAGGCAACCTTTCGAGTTTCCCATGTTGATGAAGTAAAACCCGCCTATGGGTTAATTAAAGATTCACTACGACATCATAATGAACAGCAGGATATCAGTATCGTCGTACCGCTGGACCTGCTGGAACAAGCAGCAAACATGCGAATCTTTATGATGGTTTTTATGGGCGCCATTGCCGGCGTTTCACTGCTGGTAGGTGGCATCGGTATTATGAATATCATGCTGGCGACAGTCACTGAACGAACTCGCGAAATCGGTATTCGTAGAGCGCTAGGAGCCAGACAATCTGCAATTATCCGACAGTTTCTGGTCGAGACCATCACCTTATCCATTGTTGGCGGCCTGGTTGGTATTGCTATTGGGTTGCTTGCACCCACGGCATGGGTTTTCTTAAGGGCTCTGTTATTGATGTTATTCCCCGAAGTCATCGCCGGACTACCGCCTGAAATTCTAGTTGCGAATCCTCAAATCGTTGATGTCTCTATTCCTATCTCTTTTGGTATTGCCGTGGCCGTGGGCACAATTTTTGGCATCTATCCGGCTATCAAGGCGGCCAAAATGGATCCGATCGAAGCATTACGTCACGAATAAGCTATTCGCTTAATGCGCGTACCAGACCATCCAGCTGTTTTATCGTATGTGCACTACTGACGCTTATTCTTAAAAGGCTTTCACCCTCAGGTACTGTCGGAGGACGAATCGCAGGGATGTAGAAACCAGCACTGCGTAACTCTTTGGATTTAGCCATCGCTACTGCAGTATCTCCCAGAATGACGGGCACAATTTGAGAATAATTCCGAACAGGTAAGATTTCTCTTTGGATCAACCGGCTGGTTAGATATTCAACATTCTTAAACAGTTTATCACGACGCTCAGGTTCGGCCTTCAAACATTCCAGCGCCAGCAATCCTGCCCGAGCACAGGTATGCGGCATAGCCGTGGAATAAATATAGGTGCGAGCTTTATTCACCAGCAAATCCACTAACTGCTGGCTACCGGAGACAAAACCTCCTATCGAACCTAAAGCCTTGCTTAACGTACCCACAGTGATGTCAATTCCATCTTCACAACCAAGTTCCTGAGCCATCCCGCGACCGGTCGCTCCATAGATCCCGGTGGCATGTGCTTCATCAACTAGCAACATGGAATCATACTGCCGCGCCACTTCAGTTATTAAACTAAGCGGGGCAATATCACCGTCCATGCTAAATAGAGCATCGGTTACTATGAGTTTCCGGCGATAGTCCTTTGCCCGTTTACACAGTTCAACTAAATGATCTACATCCTTGTGACGATAGATCTCCACTTTCGCTCTCGATAGTCGACAACCATCAATAATGCTTGCATGGTTGCGGGCATCACTAAAAATAATATCGCCAGCACCGGTTACCGCCGTGATCGCTCCGACATTAGCGGCATAGCCGCTGGGAAATAAAAGCGCTGCTGCAGAGCCTTTAAAGTCGGCCAGTGCTCGTTCTAATTTCTGATGAAATACACCCCGTCCTGTTACCAGCGGACTGGCTCCACTGCCCCAGTTTTGATCCAGGGCTGGTGATTGCTCAAGAGCAGTAGCGATATCAGAGGCCAGACCTAGATAATCATTATTTGAAAAGTTTACATAGGTCTCTCCATCAAACATCAACTCCGTCGAATTAGCTGCTGGGGCACAAACGGTCTGCTGCCGCATAAGCCCTGTATCTGCAATTATGGAAAGCTCGTCGTCTATCCAACCCAGATTGTCATTCATTATGGAATTCTCTTAACCGAAGTCCCGACTCATATTTTTCATAAAATTGATTGTAGACATTTCCAAACCTTCTATAAATCACCTGCCGATTGGCTAGACCGAACAAAGCGCAATGCTTTAGAATACCTGTTGCGAACAGTTTCGCGACATACCTATCACTTTTCTGAGGCCTCCTCAACTATGAATATTGCACTTCGATTTTCTCTGTTACTTTACTTCACTAGCCTGATAACTTTGTTGGGATGCTCTTCCAGCGAACTTACTGAAACCGCTACCAACTCTACCGAGGCGGATTCAGTTTCAAGCGAGGACGAAGAAACAAAGGAAGATATGCAATTTGTCCTAGGCGATCTCATCCCAGAATTTAATCCACCAACAAAAGAGGAGTTGGGGAATACAGAATGGACTGATAAGCCCGTGGTGGATGTCTATCAATTAATGACTGATCGTAAAGAAAACGAAGTGGCAATGATGACTGCGGGTGAGGCGATGGCCATCAGAAATAATACACCAGAGGATAATGACAAAATCGTCTCGGCAATGGGTGCACTGGCGGTCGACGGAGAAATTGATTATTCGGCTGAGTGGAATCGACATACTGCCGCAGATATTCGTAGCACAAACCCATTAATGATTAGTTCTTCGGCAGAATTTGATGTGTCAGGACTAATGTCTGCCGGACTCTTTTCATTTGACTGGAACTTTACACCTTACGGCAATGAAGGTGCTCTTGTCTCATGGCAGACTTCTGCCGACGGCCTGATGGATATGGTTGTAATGAGAGACGATCTTACATGGTCTGATGGCGAAAAAATCACTGCTTATGATGTTGAATTTTCCTACCAGGTCATCATGAGTTCTACCGTTCCGATTCCGGCTGTACGCTCTGGAACGGATCAATTAAAGGGCGTCAAAGCATACGATGAAAAAACTCTTGTGTATTTTCACTTCGAGCCCCTTGCCACAAATGTTTGGAACATTAATTTCCCTATCATTCCTAAACATAAGTATGAAAATACCATTGCTGATGACCCAACACTAGCAACGAGTCCTGCCCATGTGGAATTGGACGAAAACCCTGTTTCCGGAGGTGCTTATACAATTTTGAAACGTGTGCGTGGACAGGAGATCATTCTCAAACGACGCGAATCTTACTACATGTTTGACGACCAGCAAGTGCGTCAAAAACCTCACTTTGAAACCGTGCGATTCAAAATTATTGAGAATCCAAATACGGCCCTGCTTTCTATGAAAAAGGGGGAGTTGGAAGAAATGATGCTAACTCCCGAACAGTGGCAATCACAAACAATCGATGATGATTTTTATAAGTTCAACACGAAGTCCTATGCTCTGGAGTGGGTTTATTATTATTTCGGCTGGAACTTCCGATCGCCCTTCTTCAAGGACAAACGCGTACGTCAGGCGATGAGCTATGCTTTCAACCATCAGGAACTGCTGGAGAAGCACCGTTTCGGAATGGACGAAGCGTCTACAGGTATCTTTCATCGAACATCACCGTGGGCTCCAGAAACTGCGCCCTCGACTTATCAACAGGACCTAAGTAAAGCCGAAGATCTGCTGGCTGAGGCTGGCTGGGATGACACTGATGGGGATGGGGTGCTGGACAACGTGGTAGATCTGGATGCCAATTTCGATGGCGAGTCAGAAGGTTCTCGTCGAATTCAGTTTGAATTTACTATTCTTACGAGCAATCGTCCGGATCGAATTGCTATCTGTGAATTACTTCAGGAAAATCTGGACCAAATCGGCATTCGATGTAATGTGAAACCGGTTGAGTTTACCACGCTTCAGGCAACGATGCTTGAGCACAAATTCCACGCTGTTTTTGCAGGCTGGGGTACGGGTGCTGATCCAGATACTTCCGAAAATCTATGGACAACGAAAGCGATTGATAATGGACGTAACTATGGATGCTATTCGAATCCTGAAATCGATAAATTGTTTGAACAAGGTAAGCGGGAACTCGATTTAGCATCAAGGCGTAAGATTTACCAACAAATCCATCTTACGCTTTGGGAAGACCAGCCCTATACCTGGCTCTATTTCCGTAATGCTTACTACGCTTTCAACAAATCGCTACGAGGCTATAACTATAGTCCCCGAGGACCTTACAATTACGGTCCGGGCGAATCGACTATTTTCAAATCGGCCAAAATGCAATAACCTTTCCGCTTCAAAACATATTTCATTCACTGACAGGGCGTTTACGTGGCAGGCTATTTAATACGTCGCATCCTTTTGGGCCTATTGACGCTATTGCTCATCACCATGGCAATTTATGCGCTTATTCGGCATATGCCCGGTAATCCGCTGGCAACGGACGCCGCCATGATGAATCCAGAGAATATGCCAAGCGAGGAAGACATTCAACGTATGCGGGCAGCCTATGGATTAGATAAATCCATTCCGGAAGCATACGTACACTGGCTTACCAATATGGTAAAGGGCGATTTTGGAAGCAGTTTCTCTGAGAAAAAGCCTGTTCTGGAAGTTATTGGTTCTCGTGTAGCCAATACGCTGCTTCTAACGGTGCCCTCGCTAATCCTGGCTTACATTTTAGCCATTCCAATCGGATTATTTTCAACGGCACGAAGTGGTAAAACGGATGAACGGCTGGTCGGCGTTGGTTTGTACATGCTTTATGCAATCCCTTCTTTTATTGCCGCCTTATTCCTGCAATTATTGTTTGCTGTAAAGCTGGAGGGAACAGCCTTTGAGCTTCCTCTAATGGGCATTAGAGCCGACGAATATGAAACTCTTACAAGCACGGAGAGAATTTGGGATCGCCTCGAACACATGATCCTCCCCGTCATTAGTTTCACCTATGTCAGCCTTGCCTACTACAGTCGCTTTATTAAAGCCAATATGGAAGAAGTAATTCGCCAGGACTATATTCGAACGGCAAAAGCAAAGGGCCTTGGTCCAATTCGAATCATGATTCATCACGCTTTTAGAAATACGCTGATTCCATTTGTAACACTTCTTGGATTATCACTTCCGGCATTGCTTGGCGGTGCAATTATTCTGGAGCAAATATTTAACTGGCCCGGGATGGGTCAATTATATTTTCGTAGCATATTAACACGTGACTATCCAGTCATCATGGGTTTAACTTTTGCATTGTCCGTGCTCACCCTATTGGGACAACTGCTGGCAGATATTCTTTATGCCTTTGTCGATCCCCGGATTTCCTATCAGTAAACAGACACTCGATGAACAAATCCCCAACCACTACAGAAACAAAAAAATCGCCTGGTTTCTGGCGACATGCGTGGTTGCGTTTTCGTCGCAAAAAATTATCGATGTGTGCTTTAATCATGGTCATTTTCCTTAGTTTGGTGGCAATTTTTTCACCAATGATTGCTGGTACCAAGCCAATTGTCTGTAAGTACAAAGGCAGGCTTTACTTTCCCTGTATGGCCTACTTCAATACTAACTGGGAAAATCCAATTTTTCAGAAGGATCGTTTCAGGAAACGTTATCCAAAGAATCTCAAGCAAAAAGACCCTGAGAGCTGGGCCGTATGGCCTCTCATTTTTCAGGATCCCTACCGACCCGTCCGGGACAGCGAATGGAAAGACAGACCGGCAAACCCGTTTAATGGCGGCGAACCCAGCAGGCTAAACATCTTTGGCACATCCAAAGGTAAGGATGTCTTGGCAATGATGGTGCACGGGACTCGAATCGCGCTATTGGTTGGCTTCGTATCAACCGGAATTGCTGCCACTATTGGAATCGTCGTGGGGGCAATTTCCGGATATTTCGGGGGCTGGATAGACATCATCATCAGTCGAATTATTGAACTCGTAATGTGTATTCCGAGCATCGTCCTAATTCTCGCACTGATGGCAGTCATTGAAAAGCCAACGATCTGGCACATGATGGCCATCCTCGGCTTCACAAGTTGGACCGGGATGGCTCGATTGACGCGAGGGGAATTCCTAAAATTAAAAGAATCTGAATTTGTCGCTGCTGGTCGAAGTATTGGTGCCGGCCCATTTCGAATCATGTTTCGACATATCCTGCCAAACGCAATGGCGCCGGTCATGGTTCCAATTGTCTTTGGTATCGCTGCGGCTATTAAGGTTGAAGCCGGCCTAAGTCTTTTAGGCTTTGGTGCACCGCCGCCAAATCCAAGCTGGGGAACCATCCTCAATGCAGGTATGACGAATTACACCGAATGGTGGCAAATTGTATTTCCCGGGATTGCAATCTTTATCACTATCCTTGCTTATAACCTTATCGGTGAGGGACTTCAGGAAGCCACGGACCCCCGCTTGGCTGATCCTAAAGACTAAATAATGAACGACGTAATAAAAATCGACAATCTGAAGACCTACTTTAACACCGCTGACGGAGTAGTGAAGGCTGTGGATGATTTGTCATTGGCAATCAAGCCTGGTCACACTTTAGGAGTGGTTGGAGAGTCTGGTTCGGGTAAGTCTGTCACGTCACTAACCATTATGAATCTACTGGCATCGTCAGCAGAAATTTATCATGGTTCGATTTCATTTCTGGGCCGGGACTTAGTGAACATCTCCGCAAAAGAAATGCGAAAACTACGTGGCAGCGATGTCAGTATGATCTTTCAGGAACCAATGTCGTCACTCAATCCTGTTCATCGGGTGGGTGATCAGGTTGCTGAAGCAATTTTACAGCATGAAGATCTTACTAAAAATGAAGCTCTGCTGCGAGTTGTTGAATTGTTCGACGAGGTCGGTATTCCTGACCCCGAACAACGAACTCTTTACTATCCTCATCAAATGTCCGGAGGCCAAAAGCAGCGTGTAATGATCGCTATGGCGCTGGCTTGTAATCCTAAACTACTGATCGCCGATGAACCAACAACTGCTCTGGATGTTACCATTCAAAAGCAAATTCTTGATCTAATTCGCGAATTACGTGACAACCGACAAATGGCTGTCCTGTTTATTACGCACGACTTAGGTGTGATCGCCGAAATCGCTGATGAAGTCCTTGTGATGTATCGCGGGAAGGTAGTTGAACAGGGACGTGTTCTGGATATCTACGAGAACCCTCAACATCCATATACAAAAGGGCTGCTCAATTGCCGACCACGACTGGACACTACCTTTAAGCGATTGCCAACGGTTTCCGACTTCATGGATTCAGAAATCCATAAAGACGGCAGCGCGACAATTACGGAGAAGAAAGTAGGTCCGGAAAGGACGGCCTATTTCGAAAATCACGGACGCGGTCGACTGCTAAGCAAACGCTCTGAATTACTGGGCTACGGTTATAACGAAGATGCTTCATCCTATGGTCGTGATGCAACCTATATTGATGAATCGGCCCGACCTTTACTGGCAATCGATAACTTACAAGTGCATTTCCCCGTACGTCGTGGAATCCTGCAACGTACAGTAGGCTATGTTAAAGCAGTCGATGGAATCACATTCAATGTTTTCAAAGGACAGACGCTGGGGCTAGTTGGGGAATCTGGTTGCGGTAAAACAACAACCGGACGGGCGATTTTACAGTTAGTCCGGCCAACCGGTGGCACAATCCATTTTAAGGATCAGCCCGTCACACCCACCAGTATTAAAGGACTGCGCAAAAAGATACAAATTATTTTTCAGGATCCTTTCGGGTCGATGAATCCGCGCATGACAATAGAATCGATGGTGACTGAGCCGATGGTGATTCAGGGTTTTGGTAGCTCAAAGCAGGACCGCATTGATAAAGCCGCTGCATTGCTGGAAGAGGTTGGAATGCTTCCTGGACACTTAAAACGCTATCCTCACGAATTTTCAGGCGGCCAACGTCAGCGAATTTGTATTGCCCGGGCACTGGCCGTCGAGCCTGAATTCATTATTTGCGATGAATCCGTCTCGGCACTCGACGTTTCTGTACAGGCTCAGGTACTAAATTTACTCAACGACCTGCAGGAGAACCGTGGGCTAACATACATTTTCATCAGTCATGATCTGTCTGTTGTAAAATTTATGGCCGATATGATGGCCGTCATGAAAGATGGACAAATCGTTGAGTACGGACCCTCCGAAGCTATCTATCGAAACCCGCGGCAGGAATACACCAGACAACTAATCGATGCAACACCCTGCGATGATCTGGAAAATATCCGTCGCCTTGTTGAACATCGAAAAACACTGCGGAATTCCTAGTTCCAAAAATATTGGTCACCTCGCTCCACATGCTGCCACTGCCGGATTAATCGCTCGGCCAAGGTAATATCCTGAACCACTCGTGGCTGCCAATAACTCTGCCACTGATCCGGTATTTGAACTAAATGGCCTTCAAGGCTGGAAATAATGGTTGTGGCATAGCGGCTATTCAAATCATAGATTGTTTCCAGATCCGTTAACCGCGGTTGCTGACTTTTGTGAAAAGCCTGTTTTAAGGAAAGGTTAGTAAACTTTCGCGCTGCCTGAGCCTGTCCCGACTCCATCTGATACTGCAACTCTTCGATGTGGTTATCGATGCGTTCCCGACGATAACCAAAAGCCTGTGATCCTGGAAGCAGGCCCATATATGCGAGCAATAAATCGGTCCAACGCTGGCACTGACGATCAAATTCTCTCAGCTTAAAACGATTTCGATTACCGGAAGTCTCTTCCAACATTCGCTGTGTTAAAGCGTGGTGATCTGCCTGGATGGCTAGATACAAATGACGATTAGATTCGGCCTCCAAACCAATCGTCATATCCTGTGTACTCAGGTACCAGGCATTTACTGCTGTTGACCAAATACGGGTAAGCACTTCCGACATCATCGTGCTTTTGGTAATTTCAACTTGCTGAGTATCATCGGATTCCAGAAACTGTCTGAGATACCAGTTATGTCGCCGACGCTGGGTGATGTGATACTGACGTGCATGTACACAATGCAGCGACTGTAACGAATGCAGCACTTCCTCACTGGAAAAGGCAATCCAGCCGGCTAATCGTACTTGTTCATAGCAAAACACAGATAATCTTAATCACAAACGAGGCAATTGAGGGGCTTTGTAATCAGGTAAGCAATTATTCGCGCGCAAATGATCTTTGGCGCGATAATTCTGCAAGAAAAAAGCCTCTCGAACGAAACAACGTTTCCGCCGGAAAGGCTTATATAGGTTTTAGAGAAGACTATTGACCGCCAAATAACTGTCTGCCACTTTCCATAATAACTGCATCATTATTATGTATACCTGGTTCTACACGCCCGCGATCGCTCACAAAGTAAAGGTCGCCGAGCGTCCTTTCCTTAGTCTCCCTAAGAAACGCAACATGTCCATCTTCAAAAAGAACGTTTTGCCCGGTACCACCATGATTCAGACTGCGACGACTGATACTATCACCTGTTGGACGATCTGCCACTAAAGCGAAGTAAGGCCGGCCCTGATGACGAACAGGTCGAAGTTGCCCCTGTTCCTGATAACCAATGTTATAACCATAGGTACCGCCCATATGAGCTAATTTGTCGAGGGTTTCTGGAGTCGCGTCAACAACTGTTTGCACGGCTGGAATTCCCTGTTTCCGCCACGCTAAGGTTTCCGAAGCCGTTGGGCAGAAGAAGCGAGTCTCTTCAATATCACCCTGCTCACGGAGAATCGGAGCCTGAATACCTGAGATTGAAACTTTAGATACAGGAGTTACCGGATACATTCCGTTATTGGTTAGGGAGTAGTTATGCATTCCTCGATAGAGATGCTGCAGGTTGTCCTGACAAGCCAGCTTACCCGCCACGAATCGACTGTTGTATAGAGCCGGTGACACTAACATAGCCATACATAAGAGCACAACACTAAGAACCAGAACGTCGGTCATCCGCCAGCGGGCATTTGACCCCGATATTCGCTCTGCAGATGCTATTGGCGACAGGGCATTCAGGCTGGCAGACTGTACTTTGTGAGAATCCACCTGTTCAAAAACATAATCCAGCGTGGAATCCGCCAATCCTGCCGGTGGTTCACAGTAACGGTACGACTCTAAGGGACTCAATGCATTACGGATCAATTTCAACTGCTGTTGAAGTTCTTCATCGACATCCAGCGCCTGTTCTATTTGAGCCTGCTCTTCTGCATCAACAGCGCCCATTACAAATCCAATTAAATCAAAATCCATTGCCACTACTTCTATACGAATTATCTATTTATTGTTTCAAAGCAAACCACTTAAATGCCTGAGTAATTAGGATTCGCTTTCTTCCTGGTGAGCGCGTTGCCACACTTCATGAAGCTTCATTACCGCTGCATGGAGCCGGCTCTTAACTGTTCCAACAGGAATCTCCAAAACATCTGCTGCTTCACGATATTTCATACCCTGATAATAAATCAGGTTAATAACACTCCGCATCTCCTCAGACAACTCACCAATGGCCTGCTGCACCCACTGCCCACGTTCCAGCTGAGCGACATGATCCAATGGATCACCCTCCCTGCCTTCCAGTAGATTAACCAAAGAACCGATATCAACGGAATCATCAGATTTAGTCGTGCGATCCAGACTGGCCATGCGATGTCGCTTGTTTCGTCGCTGGAAATCAATCGCCTGATTCGTCGCGACTGTATAAAGCCAGGGACGAAAACGACGGCCTTCATCAAACTGTTCACATTTCAAATGAACCTGAAGAAACGTCGATTGAAACACATCTTCTGCCATCTCAGCATTGCCCATGTACCTACGCAAATAACTGTAGAGTTCCCGCTCATAACGACGAACGAGTTGCGCAAAAAGACCCCTGTCTCCATTCTTTTTATAGATGGAGAGTATCTCTTCGTCAGAGTATTCGTTACCCGTCATGGGCATCACCGGTATCTCATGCATGAATCTGTATAGATATACGCATCATACCGCCGAAGGTTCAGAATCTGAGTAAAAAAATCTATAAGCTAAAGAGTGTGTTCTCAGGGTACTGTAAAACAGCTGAATACCGTTATAAATCGAGAGGCTGACGAGCAGAACAAGCCGGACTATTAAGAAGACACTTTCTTATATAGCTCAAAACTATAATCATAATCATTCTTTTCGTCAGCTACATGATGTTCTGTGGTAAGGAGTTGCCAGTCGGCCCATCGAACCTCAGGAAACCGTGTATCACCTTCCACCTCGGTATGAACTCGTGTGATGTATAACTTCTCGGCAAAAGGCAGCATCATTTCATAAATCTGTCCACCACCAATAATAAACCACTCGCTATCGCGAGCTACCGCAGTCTGAGCTTCTGCGAGCGAATTTACAACTACAGCTCCCTCGACCTGATAGTTTTCCTGTCGAGTAATAATCACCGTTGTTCTTCCAGGCAGTAATCGTCCTATCGATTCATAGGTTTTACGCCCCATCACAATATAGTGGCCCATCGTGAGAGATTTAAAGCGTTTCAAATCGGCCGAGATGTGCCATGGTAAATCCCCATCACGACCGATCATACTGTTCTCGGCCATCGCTACAATGATCGAAACGGTCATACTTAAATTGCCACCGTTGCTTTGATATGAGGATGTGGATCGTAGTCTACGAGTTCAAAATCTTCAAATTTAAAATCAAACAAACTATCGACTTCCGGGTTAATGATCATCCGTGGCAATTTCTTAGGTTCACGGGATAATTGTAATTCCGTCTGTTCCAGATGATTGCTGTACAGATGTGCGTCACCCAAAGTATGAACAAACTCGCCTGGCTTTAGCCCACAAACCTGAGCCATCATCATACAAAGCAGAGAGTAGGAAGCGATGTTAAAAGGAACGCCGAGAAATACGTCGGCGCTACGCTGGTACAACTGGCAGGACAATTTGCCATCGGCAACATAAAACTGGAATAACAGATGACATGGAGGCAGAGCCATCTTTGCTATATCACCCACATTCCACGCACTTACGATAAGGCGGCGCGAGTCAGGGCTGGTTTTTATCTGTTCGATCAACTCAGTTATCTGATCAATGATACGACCATCAGCAGATTCCCACTTACGCCACTGATGTCCGTAAACTGGCCCCAGATTCCCCTGCTCGTCTGCCCACTCATCCCAGATGGTGACTTTGTTTTCGTGCAGGTATTTGATATTAGTATCACCGGTTAGAAACCAAAGTAACTCATGAATGATTGAACGCAAATGAAGTTTCTTTGTCGTTAATAACGGAAATGACTCGGACAAATCAAATCTCATCTGATGTCCAAAAACACTCTTCGTTCCAGTGCCGGTGCGGTCTGTCTTTTCCGCCCCTTCATCAAGAATACGACGCATTAAATCTAAATACTGCTGCATCGCCGGTCATCCATCCTGTAAGCTGGCAAATCCCTTTAATTGTTTATCACGAACTGCTAAGCCAGCCATGACTTTCATGACGTGTAGTGTACCACGAATTGCTCTATTTTTTAGCTACTTGAAGTTGCTAGTTTCAGCACTTTTCGACTGTAGGAATATAAGCTAGCCAGGTCCAGTGGCGGTCACTAGTTGCCTGAACGGTATCGGCTTCAAAGCCAAGGCTCACCACCATATCACAAATCTCGTCAAGACTCAGGGCTGCTCTCAGCGAATCATCGAACATTTGCTTCTGATGCTCATTTTCTTCGCCGGCGTACATTTCCACAAGTTGAGAGACCTCTTCCAGAGACGCCGGTCTCATCAAATCGCGGAAAAACAGCAGGCCTCCGGGTCGAGTGACTCGTATTGACTCCTGTAACACAGCCAACGGCTCAGCAATATGATGGATGATACTATTGGACATGACGCTGTCAAACATATCTGTCTCAAACTCCATATTCTTCGCATCGATTTGCTGCAGAAAAATTCGCTGCGTAAAACCTTCAACTTCAATATTAAAGCGAGCAAGATCAAGCATATGAACCGCCATATCAATAGCGATCACTCTACAGCGGTCATTGTGCCGACAAAGCTCAACAGGAATCTGGGCCGTTCCCGTTCCAACATCTAAGATATCCAATCCAACATCTCCAGCCTTCAGGAAATCCTGCACAAAGAGAGTGTTTACCGCATGGTGCCCCATACTGTCGTAGTCCCGTGCCTCTTCATAGCTGTCCATCACTTCAGGCTCAAGCACTCGTTCTAATACCATCCTCTCCAGATCCTTATGCTAATACTGTTTTTGATTGTTCACCGGCGATCTCTTTGACATACCGAGGAATGGCATAGCCGGGCAAACGTTTTCTGATTGCTGCGATTAATTCTTTTCCACGTTCGACAGATACATGGAAGTGGGCCGCCCCGGCTACCTCGTCAAGCTGATGCAAATAGTAGGGTGTGATCTGCGCATCGATCAAACGTTTACACAGGTTATAGAGAGCAGTTTCACTATCATTAATATTTCGCAGCAATACTGCCTGATTCAAAACAGGAATACCAATCTGCTGTACCTTCGAGAGCCCCGTAAGCACTTCACCATCCAGCTCATTGGCATGGTTTGAATGGATCACAAACCAAATCTTCAAACGCGTCGATTTTAACTGAGCGATCAATGCCGTTGTGATCCGGGAGGCAATGATTACGGGTGTTCGAGTATGAAAACGAACATGTTTTATATGTGGTATATCCGCCAGTTCACTCAATAACCGGCCAATAGCCCGGTCAGACAGAATCAAAGGGTCACCACCACTGAGGATCACTTCTTCAATTTTCGGATCCCGGGAAATTATATCCAGTGAGTTTCGCCATTGTTCAAGACCCGTCGGGCTTTCCGAATAAGGATAGTGTCGACGAAAACAATACCGACAATGCACTGCACATGCACCGGAAGTGATCAGCAATGCTCGAGACGAGTACTTTTGTAGCACGCCTGCGGCAAGAACAGCATCATTTTCTCCATTGGGATCTCTGGCATAACCGTCGGTTGTGACGGACTCTTTGGCCTGGGCCACAACTTGCAGTAATAAGGGATCGGCAGGATCGCCGGTTTTCATCCGGGCGGCAAAGGATCGCGGTACAAAGACAGGAAAATCATTCTCCTCAGCATCAATCGTGTGAGGTGAAATCTTCAAATACACGCATAGTTCGTGGGAAGACCGAATAGCCTGTTTCATCTCGTAATGCCATGAATTCTCCGCGTTTGAAGCAGATCGGTCAGCCTGTTTGGTCTGTGATAAGTGAGACGTCATGGTTATAGTAAACACTTAATGGCGTTGGATTGAATCATTCGATTGTACCAGCCCAAAAGTATCTCAACGGACAATCAACAAGGAAAAAATCGGCCGTGGCAAGCTATAAAACTAACGATTTTCGCAAAGGTCTTCGTGTCGAAATCGATAATGAGCCTTACCTAATGATCGAGATGAATTTCGTCAAACCAGGCAAAGGAAACGCGCTTTATAAATGCAAACTGCGGAACCTGATTCGTGGAACGGTCCTTGATCGTACTTACAAAGGCGGAGATTCTCTGGAAGCTGCTGATGTTGAAGAAATCGATTGCCAGTTTCTCTACCGTCAGACAGATACCTTCTATTTCATGAATAATACGGACTTCGACCAATATGAATTGTCCGAAGATCAGGTTGGTGACTATTGGAAATATCTCAAGGAAGGTATGAAATGTCACGCTGTTCTTTGGAATGGTAATCCCATCACGATTACTCCGCCAAATCATGTAGAATTGACGGTTGAATTCTGCGAACCCGGCGCTAAAGGCGACACAGCAACCAATGTGACCAAACCGGTTAAAGTTGAAACGGGTGCTGAGATCATTTGCCCAGCCTTCATCGAAATGGGCAATATCATCAAAGTAGATACTCGCACCGGCGACTACGTGGAACGTGCGAGCGTTAAATAGTCGTTAAACGAGGTCTGAATTATGGCCTATCTAATCATCACTAATGGACTCGATCAAGGACAGCTCTTTGAGTTGTCTGGCGGGGAAAATATTATTGGACGTGATGAAGGTGCTGATATTCAACTTTGTCTGAATGCAGTCAGCCGGAGACATGCAATCCTGAAAGTATGTGCCGAAACTGTTTCTATACAGGATCTAGAAAGTGCCAACGGTACCTTACTGAATAATAATCTCCTGAAAAAGGAAGCGGTATTACAGGATGGTGACCTGATCAAAATTGCCGATATGGAATTCAAGTTTTGTAAGGGCTTGTTATCAGCCCACAGTCAGGTCGATACGATACGCCTAAATGACTTTAGATCAACTGCTGCTGTCGAAACATTACTGGCCCGCAGTGATCTCCTAAAACAACTACGGCAATTTTTCTACGATGCAGAATTTGATGAAGTTGAAACACCAATGCTTTCAGCAGACACCGTCGTAGATCGGTATTTATATCCGATCGGTGTAGAAGTCGCCGGACAACAGTATTGGTTACAAACATCTCCTGAGTTTGGGATGAAGCGGTTAATTGCCTCCGGCATGAACTCAATCTTTCAGATTTGCCATGCCTTTCGTGATGAAGAAAAAGGTCCGCTACATAATCTAGAATTTACAATGGTCGAGTGGTATCGCGTTGGAGACACAACTGAAGAGGCGATACAATTTCTGGGAGAACTTGCCACATCGCTATTGCCTTATTACAGTTTTGAAACCATTTCCTATCAGGATGCATTTCTAACAATACTAGAATTTGATCCTCTAAAAGTCACTGAAAAAGAACTCATTCACGTGATCGCCTCGCTCGATTTTGAAGCTCCGCAAAATTGGCGTGCCCTAGGCAAAGATGACTGGCTTAACTTATTACTAACTGAATTTATTCAACCTCGACTTGGCAAGCAGCAGCCCTGTATTCTCTATGACTATCCCGTCAGCCAATCCGCGCTAGCTCGAATTCATCCGGAAAATCCTTTGGTGGCCGAACGATTTGAACTATTCATTGATGGTATCGAAATAGCTAACGGGTACCACGAATTACTGGATGCCGGAGAATTACATCAGCGTAATTTGAAGACCAATGCCTTGCGTCAATTGGATGACAGGCCGGAGTTGCCGATTGATAGCTATTTAGCTCATGCGATGGAGCATGGTCTACCTGACTGTTGTGGAGTCGCTTTGGGGTTCGACCGTCTGGCCATGCTCGCTCTCGGAAAAGCCTCTATCTTTGAGGTTCTCCCGTTCCCGTTCCCACGCGCTTAGAGTTCCAAAATTTTACTTAGACGTGGTTTCTCATACTCTGCACCATAGGTATAGATTGTGATATTCGGTGCCGGATGACAAACTCCAGAGCTATGCGTGTGGCCGCAGAAGACTGATAGATTTGATGGATATTTTGCAGCGATTTCTAGAATTGTATCGCCGACGGCCTTACAGGTAAAATGTGGTGCCCACTCATCATTCGCTATGTTACCTTCGTACCAACAAGCTTCTCTCAGTGGGGGGACGTGCGTCAAAAGGTAAACCTCTTCATACTTTTCCATTGCCTCAGGAAGCGTATTCTCTAAATGCCTTGCTGCCTGATCACCCTGTGCTTTCATATGTTCCCATCGCTCGAGCTTGCCATATCCTGATAACTCTTCAATGTGCCGATAGTCATGCATCATTACCATGCTGGTCTCATAATCTCCAATTCGACCATCGGCCCAGCCGTCATGGCCTACTACCCCGATCTTGGGAGTCACTTCCCGGACTCGACAATGGCTTAGATAAACAGCTTCTTCATATTGCTTACATAACTGGTCGGCCATCGCACGAACACCACTGATACTGCCAAAGTAAAAGTCATGATTGCCAAGAACAAAATAAACTCTTGTTTCGACCGAAATAATTAGCTCGGAAAGCAGCGTCTCTATATTATCTGCTTCACCAATATCACCGCCGAGCCAGAGTTGATCTAGCTTCGCCGAACGAACTTCATTGTAAAAGCCCTGTCGAGTGCTTTCATCGCAAACACTGAGGTGAATATCCGTTGCCCAGCCAATTCTAGTCATCACGAGACCGATATGTTACTTGATGTTCATTTGACGGTGTGTCTCGTTGAGAATCTGTGCCTCAAATTCCTCGCTCCATAACGCCGGGAACCCATAGTAAGTATTGGAAGTTCCGCCTTCATAACCGCCTTCAAGTAATACCCGGGTGGAGGGAATATAAGCCATCACATCATTCGAATAGCCGGCTATCCAGATATTAGATTTTTTCAGCCCGGCTTCTGGATGCTTCAGTTTCACAGCATAGTCAACAACAACTTCACCGCCAAGAAAGACCATACGAATATCACCCAAGTGCCATGTCTGAATCGGGTAAGGATAAAATCTAGGCAGGGATTCCTTAGCACTCAATTGCTTCAACAGATGTTGAGCATAAGGCTTTTCGTATTGGTTGCCATTGGCCAGCAATTCATTTAGCTGTTCACGATTAATTGGTTGCTGAGTTTTACCTTTAATCTCCTTGTAGTGGGTCACAAGGTTGCCATCAACGGATGTCATCGTTCCTCGTAAAACACTGTCAACACTTCGGGCAACTCGCTGACCATAATGCTTTGCCAGATCAACCGTTCTTCGTGGTAATGGATTTTGATCTGCCCCGCATCCTGCCCAAAACATTGCATTTAAGCCGGGATACATTTGCTCCAGTTCGATTTGCGCAAAGCCCGGGTAATCTCCTGACCATTTGGTAAAAGAGAGGACCGTGGAATGGCAGGCATATCCAAACACTACTGTTTTCAATTTATAATCAGCATCGCGCACAGCAAGTACCGGAACGTCATGATCATAAGGACCATTCAGCATTCCTTCGAGCCGTTTTTGCGGGACCTGTGATTCTGAATTATTGCGGCGATTAACGGCAACAGTGCACAACCCGCTACCGGATGTGAGATAAACCGGCTCCAGCTCTTTATAGGCCAGCCCGACAACATCCACTAACATCCCTCGCAACTTTAGCGTGTACTCCAAGATTCGGTTTTGTTGTGCTTCATCCGCGCGCAGATAATGTAGCGGGACAAGATTATCGGCCAAAGCAGGCCCTGTATGAGTATGAGAAGTCGCAATAGCAAATTGTTGTCGTTCTAACCCGTGATTCTTCTTCAGTTGCTCAGCAACCCAACGGGTGGATTCGGCCCCGATACCAATTAAATCCGCTGTAATCAACACAGCTTCTTTACCAGTAGTGTCTCGCAAGACCAATGCTTTAGCCCAAATATCGGTTAACTTGCCATCGGCCGGAACTGTTCGTCCACCATATCCGGACATCCACATAAACTGCTCCGGCGTTAATTTAATTCTTGCTGAACCGGCCTGCCAGGTCGGAGCAGCCAGCAGCGGCGAAGTAATCAATAGCATAAAAAACCATAATGTTGCCCGTCGCAAACTCATTAAATTAATCTCCTATAATCGCCCGCTTCGCAGCTGTTGTTTTGTATACAAAGTATCCCGCCATTTTATCCCACCGCGGATGTAAAAGATAATTCCTGCGCGCGCAATTATGAAAAGGAATATCATGATAATTAATGGAACACACAACGCCGCAAATGGATTAACTCTCATCCGCATCGCCATCCATGCTGACGAAATGATCAGCACGCCACAAATGGCTGCAAACAGCAACTGCAAATTATCAATAAACATAAAAATGCCCATAAATGGCCACAGAAAAGCAAGTGTCACAAACACTAACATCACGATCCATTTAAACGGATTGTAATCAACACCAGCATACGTATTCTTATCCAATCCAACTACCATTTCACGAACCGAGCCATACCAGGGAACGCTAATATCATCGCGAGCTATCACAGCCTGCTGTTGATAACCACTCTGCTTGATCAACTTGCCAAGCATTAAATCATCCACCACTTCCATGCGGATACGTTCGAAACCACCCACCTCCCGAAAAACGCTATTACGCAATAAGTTGAAGGCGCCAATCCCTAAGAAAGCTTGGCTGTTGGGATTCGAAACCCGCCACGCCTGATAGTAAACAACAAACATTTTGAAAAAGAAAACAACAAAAGCATTCAGTATCAGGCTTGGCATCGGCACCTTGGGAAACATCGTTAGATGATCCGTGCCATGATGTTCGGTATAACTGACTGCTCGCCTGACGCACTCTGCATCAAATGAAACATCCGCGTCAGTAAACAGCAGATAATCTGTATCAGTAGCTGTTGCTGCCAAATGTAGCGCATTGTTTTTTCCCAGCCAGCCGTTGGGGAGCTCATCTATGTGGACAACATTTAATCGTTCATCCTCTTCAGCAAGACGATCTAAGATTTCACCGGTCTTATCCGCCGAACGGTCATTGACAGCTGTGTATTGTAGATTCGGGTATTCAATCTTCAGCATACTGCGAACGGCCTGTTCGATCTCGCGCTGTTCATCTTTAGCAGCAAAAATAATCGATACACTTGGCCATCGATCCGGCTTATCACAAACCGACTTACGTAAAAAAGGGATCCGAAAAAAAGCATAGTGCCCTAGGGCTTCCCAAGCCAATACCGCGGATAAATGAAATGCCGTCAACCAGTACAGGATTTCCCGCCAATCCTCCATCTTTGCCACCCTATTGCATTTTCGCTATACGAGCTGATTTTCGATCGCTTTAAGATGCGCAATGCTCTCACTAGCCAGTTTTTCTACACCTGGTTCATAGTCAAATACCTCGACACTCACCCAACCATCATATCCAGTGTCCTTCAGTGCCTGCATAATCGGCAGAAAATCCACATCACCCATACCGGGGCCTCGTAGGTTTTCATCATTAGCGTGGAAATGCGCCGTTATATCCGCATGTTTACGAATGATATCCGACACCGGTTCACCCATAGAGCACATTGCTTTCACATCCAGATGCAACCGCACATTTTGATGGTCAACCCGACTACAGAGATCTGCTCCCTGATCTGCCGTTAACAGGAAATCGCCTTCCAGCGGAGACAGTGGCTCAACAGCTAAAATCACTCCCCGTTCCTCAAACACGGGGGCTGCCTGCTTCAATACATCAGCGGCAAAATCCAAGGCCTGATCATGGTCGACTCCCGGTAGCAGATTTCGTTGTTGTGGTGATCCCAACACCATAATATTACCGCCCAGGTCACTACAAAGCCGAGCCAGTTCTGCAATATAATCGGCCGTTCGCTGCCGGACACCTGCGTCCGGTGTTGTCAGATAATATCCTTCTGTTTTGGCTAACAGCCAATGTAATCCGATAATCTGCAAGCCATTTGCATCGGCAAGACTTCGTACTTCTGCACGGCGTTCAGCACTAATCTGATAGGCATCATCATCAATGGTAAAGGGTGCGAACTCGAGTGCCTCGTAGCCAAGTTGGCTGGCATATTTAAACGCTTTTTCAAACGGCCAATCCTGAAAGGTCTCATTACAAATTGCGTATTTCATCCATCCATTCCTGGTAAAGATTGTTGAGCAGTATCTTGTTGTTTGGGCTTAACCTGACGCCCGTTTCCGGTCATAGGCGCGCTTAGCTGAGGCTCGGGTGAACCTTCTAATTCATCACCAGCCGAAATCCTGTCTAACCGACTGTTGATTGCCGTTACGTAATCCTCAGACAGTTCAAATCCCAAAAACCGGCGGCCCAGTTTTTTCGCCACCGCCAGTGTCGTTCCACTTCCGCCAAAAGGATCCAATACTACATCACCGGCATTGCTGGAAACGCGAATGATCCGACCCAGCAGTTGCTCGGGCATCTGACAACCATGAAAGCCCTGACGTTCTTTGAACGTCCCAGCAACGCGGGGAAAGTACCATGTGTCATCATCAGAACAAAACGCAGTCGGTAAATCCTGCGGTCTAAGCACCCAGGTATCATCTGGCAATCTACCTTTTGAGTTTGCCCGCTTGTCGCCGTAAACCAGCTGGCGGGCTGAAGGTACGCGAACATCATCAGCGTTAAAAGTAAACTGCCTGGCATCCTTAACCATATGAAACAGGTGAGCATGTGAGCGGTTAAATTTCTTCGTACAATTCACACCAAAGGTGTAGTACCATATCACCCAACTACGACAGGTGAACCCAAGTTCACGCTGCATGATAACTTTAAGTTCAGCGGCATATTCATCACCAATTGCCAGCCAAAACGTACCATCCGTCTTCAAAACCCGTTTGATCTCAGACATCCATTTACGAGTCCAGTTTAGATACTCGTCATTATCCAGATTGTCCTGATACACGTCATAGTCATAGCCAATATTAAATGGCGGATCAGCAAATACAAGGTCGATGCAGCCATCATCCAGGCACTTCAGTCCTTCCATGCAGTCAGTACGTTTGATCTGATCCCAGTCACTCAATGTCTTATTACTCACCAATCCAATATCATGCTACACAACAAACAATCCGCGCAGCTTGAATTTGCATTGTACTACATTCACAAGTGGACTAAAGCACAGATGGCTATGTCGCACAATCAGGAGAATGCCTGAACAAGAGAGTGGGTCGGACCGGTACTAGCTGCTGGCTCGCAACTCTGCCAGATGCTGAGCTGTACCGACAAGACGATCCCAATTATCGTAGACATATTCCGGCGGCCCACCGATTTGAGCAACAACCTGTGCAACATTTTCAGTAGGAACCATTTCAATAGCATCCCACGGGCAAACCACTAATTCATAAGGATTAGATTTTGGCGAGGGGATATGTACACAGACCTCACAACCTACACAACGTTCCAGGTCAATCTCACACCAACTCTGATTACCCTTTGTACCAAGCCCGATTTCATGAAAATCAATACAATCAACCGGACAAACTTCACGACAGGATTCACAGCCCGTACAATTATCGGCGTTAATTACCGCTAGCGTCTTTGGTACTTTTTTACGAGGAGCTTTTTTCTTAGCCATCAACGTGAATTCTCTTTAAATCTGCCAATCTGACAACATCAAATCTGCGGTCTTTACTTTAATTATAGGTACTCATCGGCTTACGGCAAACACCGACAACAACGTTTCTCGGTAGCTCGACCCATATAAATCAGGTGTTAATTACTGCCGGAATGACCTGCTATGCTTCCAATAAACGTTCGCCCTGCATCAGATCGGCATAGGACTGACGTTCACGAATCAAATGTGCCTGACCGGCGACAATCATAACCTCCGCTGCCAATGGCTTAGAATTATAGTTTGAACCCATCACACTGCCATAAGCGCCGGCACATTCGAGTACTAAATATTCCCCTACGTTTGCCTGAGGCAACGTTCGCTTGCTAACAAATCCGCCTTCTTCCTGCGTGAAGATATCTCCTGATTCACAGAGTGGTCCGCCCACGACAACATCAACGTCTTCCCGGGCTATATCATCTGATACAACCACTGAGATCGGATGATAGGAGCCATACATGATAGGTCGTGCCAAATTGTTGAATCCGGCATCCACCAGATAGAAGGTGTTTTCACCCATCATTTTAACGGCTCGAATTTCCGTAATCAGATTACCACTTTCAGCAGCCAAATAACGCCCCGGTTCAATTTCCAACTTTATTGGATTACCAAGTTCGGTTTCCAGTTTCTTGCGAGACTCATCCCACAACGCAAAATACTTATCGAGATCAACATAAGACTGGCCGGCATTGTATGGCACTGGCAGTCCTCCCCCAGCACTAACAGTGGAAATCGTGTTTCCTACTTCAAGAACCGCCTGTTCCATCGCTCCGCATACCTGAGCCAAATGTTCAAGATCGGTGCCTGAACCGATGTGCATATGTAAACCGGTAATCTTAATGCCATGTTTGTCTGCGCGCCGTTTACAGTCTTCAATCTGCTCATACCAAATTCCATGCTTCGACTGCTGGCCGCCGGTATTTGTCTTTTGACTGTGTCCATGACCAAAGCCGGGGTTTAAGCGTAGAGTAATCTCGGCGCCGGACTTACGAGCTCCCAGCTGATCGATCATATCGGGGGAACCACAATTCACATGAATATCATGGTCGACTGTAAGATCCAGAGCATCGTTGTCAAAAATGTCTGCTGTGTACACGATCTCGTGAATTCCTATCGCATTGGTGCCGCCCTGATAACCAGCTCGTAATGCTCGATGAATCTCACCAGCACTCACTGCATCGACAACCACGCCGTTACGTCGAGCAAGATCCAGGATCGCAATATTTGAACAGGCTTTCTGTGCATAACGTATTACGTCAAAGGACTTAAGATCTTCAATTCGCTCTACAATGACTGCTGCATCATACACAAACGTGGGAGTCTTAAACTGCCTGGCAATTTCGGCAATAGAGACACCAGCGATATCCTGACGGGATGTTGGAAAAGCACCTACAAACGGCATTGCAAAACCTTTTTTTAAAAAATAGTACTGTAAGCTTATCAAACGAAAAAACAGCGACGCCCAAACTAATGCCGAGCGCCGCTGTTATTTAACTCTAAACATTAAATCTTAGAAAGGACTCTCGTCGAGCTGAGGCTGAAGAGCCTGTGCTCCTACGGAAATTGCTTTCAAAACTCCGGATTCCAATTCAATACGGAACTTACCTCCATTTTCAATTGGTATTAATAGCATCCGAGCTTTATCTTTACTGCCGGTAGCAGCCGCAGCCTGTTGCAACATCGGATTCTGTCCCTGCTCTGCTGCAAAGATCAAAATCTTTGACATCGCCATCTCCATTTTCATGGGCTCTGCCTTGGCCCCTTTGTTTGCGGCCGAAGCATCAATCGCTGCTTTGAGCTTATTTAAATTTCCTTTGCCAAATCCAAAATAGATATGATCGGCACTCATTCCAATCGAAATATCAACTGCTTCACCAAAGATTGCCTGTGCCTGCGGATCAAATGGAGGCACTGGTATGCTCAACGTGTGAAATGTTGCACCGGCATGTTTCAATGCATCTAAGTTAACAGGAGGAAATTCGGGGTCCTGTTCTTTAGCAACCGTAACAAGTTCCCGAAATACACCTTCGAGTGAATCTGCCTGAGCTGCTCGAATTGCTGCAATGGCACTCATTCCATCGTCCATGTTCATACTGGCCGCCATATCAAATTCACCCGCAACCATCGTCCCATTAATTACATCAACAAGTGTTGTAACCGTCTTTGTGGCCAGCGAACGCAATTCGTCGGTCGGAATATTAGGATCATTTTGCAACTGATTGATTGCCTGATCTCGCAACATATCAATTTGAGCTGCGGCCTGAGCTCCCTGAATGGGGTCAATGTTCCCCGCCATAGACATGGTCACGGCAGAATTATCGCCAGCGAATGCCGACAGATTAGTAGTAACATCTTTGTAATCAAACGACTTGGCAGATGCTGTACCCTCTTTAAAGTCCATGCCTATATCGAGGTAAACAGACTCTTTAGTCTGATCAATGTTAACTCCCAGTGTGACAGACTTCATATCATTGAGGGTTTTTTGCATCTCTTCCATCGACTGCAATGCCTGAGCTCGTCGAGCCTCAAAAGCCTGCTCTGACTCACCAGGTAAAGGTTGTGCTGTGGATGCCTGCAGACCAGCCTGAATTTGACTCATTGCTAGCTGCATAAAGACTGGAGGAATCGCATCAACATTACCTTTAACGGCAACATCATATTGCTTCTCCAAACCACCAAGGAGCGGAACCGGGTCTGCCGGAACTGTTGCTAGGGTCTCTTTATTATTTGAAACAAATGCCCAGCCCGTAGCTGATTTGATATAAACCGGGGTCGCACCTGTTTGTAATTCAAGAAGGCCGCCATCTATTTCCTGTGCAGTCATACCGAACAGAGCAAGCATTCCCACAAGCTGTTGCACGTTATTAGTTGGAATGAATCCCAGTACCTTTGCTCCAAGCACACCATCGGGCTGAACTACAATTCCAATCGGTTTTGTAGTATCAAACATCTGTGCAAACTGAGCACCTTGTGCCTGAATCATTGCAGATGAACCAGGAGGGCCTACTAGATCAGCAACCCATCCAATATCTTTGGAAAGATCGTTGTAGTTGTTAATAGCAATCACTGCCATTGGCTTGGCCGCCGGGGCCTGAGCAAGCGCGGGGGTAATACCGGCACTTAATGCCAACAGCACTACGAGCCATTGTTGCTTGATTAGTTTCACCATCAGGGAATCTCCTGCAATCATGAAAAGTATATAAGGGACACTGCTACAAGGCAGCACAAATCTATCTTATTATTCTAGCAACTTAAAATAGCTACTAATGTCAGCGTCCATGCCGAATAATCTGCTTTTAAAACAAAAATCCAAAAGCAATGGTTCTTATCGTCAACCGACTAAAGCGACACTCATGTAACACTGCTAAGCAACATAAGTACCGAATAAGTACCGAATAAGTACAAAGATAAGTACCGATTCTTAGTTTAATTTGAATGAACTTATAAAAACACTCTAAGAAAAATATGATTCCTAGCGTTCGCGGTAGGTAATACGACCTTTGGTCAGATCATACGGCGACAGTTCCACACGAACTTTATCGCCGGGAACAATGCGGATAAAGTGCTTTCGCATACGACCGGCGACATGCGCCAAGACCTCCGCACCATTCTCCAGTTGCACACGAAAACGAGTGTTCGCCAATGCCTGAGTTACTGTGCCTTCAACTTCAAGTGCTTCTTCTTTTTTGTTCATTCAGACTCCTAAAAATCACGATCAACTTACTTAGTATTTTCTCTTCATAGAGTTTACGGCACAGGTGAATCTATCACCAGTGTGGATTTCCGAAAAACCCGCTATTCTACTGCCCGCTTAACTGCCTTGCTTAGGCTGCCGAGCACCTCTTCGGTTGGATCAACACCTATTGATAAACGAATCGTTCCATCGGTAATGCCCAAGGCCGCTCGCTGACTTTCGGATAGTCCCCGATGGCTGGTAGAAGCGGGGTGGCTGAGTGTTGTGGAAACGTCCCCGAGTGACGGACAGAAAGGAATTTCTTCTGTCGCAATCAATCTGTCTGTTGCTTCCCGGCCACCAGCCAAACGAAACGTTACCATATGACCAAAGCCTTGGATGAACTGATCTCTGGCTAACTCATGATCAATATGATTTTCCAATCCTGGATACTCCACGAGTTCAACGGCTTCAAGGCCTGCCAGCAACTCTGCAGCTGCCTGAGCCGTAGCACTTGCCTGATGCATTCGCAGGGTCAACGTGGAAACACCGCGACATGCTAACCAGCATTCCAGCGGGCTGCTAGCAAATCCCCAGGCTGCATTTACCATTTCAACTCGATTCCAGTGTTCTTTATTGCCGGCCAACATGCCAAGCATCACATCTCCATGCCCATTGATGAACTTACTAACACTTTCCATCACCAAATCCGCACCAAGCGTAAGAGGTTTACAAATAGCTGGCGTGGCAAACGTGTTATCGACCAGCAACAATGCATCAGCTGCACGAGCAATCTTCGCTAAACCCCTGATATCAATCACCCGCAGTAATGGATTAGCAATCGTTTCGACAACCATCATCTTTGTTTCAGTAGTCACTGCACTGCGAACGGACTCTAAATCGTAAGGGTCGATCAACGAATGGGTAACTCCCAATCGCTGTAATTCGGAGGTTAAAAGCAATGTTGTGCGGCCGTACAGCTGATTGCTTACCAATATATGATCGCCAGCCTGCAGCTGTGAGAGCACGGCCAAAGAGATCGCTGCCATTCCCGATGATGTTATCACTGCCCGTTCAGCCTGATGTAAATCCTGACAGGCTTCAGCAAACAAGTCTGCATTGGGATGACAATCTCGCTGATATACGTATCCGTCCAGATCACCGGCTAGCAATTGATCAGCCTGGGTTGTAGATTCGCACTGCCAAACTGATGCCAGATAAAGAGGCATATTATGGGGTACCGTTGTATTTAAACGTTGCTGCAAATCAGCGCTGGGCACATTACTGAACGTTTCTCGTTTTTTCCGTTCGGCCATTTTCACTCCTGGAGGGGGTTCTTAGCGGACCAATCAATATCTTCTTCCAATATAATTCGCGCTCCTCTAATCCTGATATCTGGTGAAAAGATTAGTGGCATTTTTATGTACTTGTCCGGCTAAGCTTTCTGCCTGCCCGACCAAAATGAGACAATGGCGGCAGAGAGGACAGCCAGTCCGGTGAATACTGAAAGAAAGATAAAAAAGCTATTCGACAGTAATTGCTGCGTTTCGATTTGAAACTGCAGCCAACTCAAACTGCGATAAACCATGAATAAACTTGAACCGATAAACACCAATGGCAGAGCCGGATAAAACGGGGTGCGATAGCTTTGCTTGTCACCCAGTCCCTTATGACGGACTAAAAATACACTGACACCGATCAAGGCTAAAAATATCCACATAAAGGGAGACACGAACAGAACAAGCAGTTCAAATCCGTCCTCCTGTGATCCAAAGCCTATCACCATCATTAAAACGACAATTGTCTGCACAAATAGTGATCTGGCTGGCACGTTAAGGCGGTCGTTCCATTGCCCCAGCCAACGAAATACGGAAACCTGCTGACCAAGGGCGTGATAAATCCGAGCACTGGTAAACAACATCGCATTGACCGCACCTAATGCTGAAATGCATATCAAAATAGCCATCAGCTTTTCAGCATTTTCACCTGCAGTCAAGCGTAACATATCCGTTGCCGGTGTGTCCGATGCGGCTAAACCCTGTTGTCCAAGCGTCAGCAGCATTGCAATATTAATCAAAATATAAATAACCACGACCGTGAAAATACCAATTAGTAGTCCCCGAAGAATATTCTTCTCTGGTTCTTTAACCTCAGATGCAACAAATGAAACGTCGTTCCAGCCACCATAAGTAAACATCACCAGTACCATAGCCAAAAGAAATCCATCTGTCGATTGACTTACAGAATCTGCCGGAATCGGTGGCGAAGGGACAACAACTCCACCAGAAAATACTACACCAAAGGAAACAAGAATCAACAATAACAACGCTATCACTTTAACGCCCGTGAGCGCATTCTGAGTTCCCTTCCCGGCCTTCAAGCCTCGAAGATTCACAGCCAGCATGACAACCGTGGCTATAACAGCATAGACGACTCCACTGAATGTCTTATTTTCAGACAAGGGTAAAACTCGATGTGCGTACTCCCCAAAAAGAATTGCCATTGGGCCTGTGCTACCCGGTCGAATAATCCAGAATTCTATCCAGGCATAAACCGTTGCAACAGAATCATTAAAGCCGCAGCGTAAATAAGCATATTCACCACCATCCTCCGTAATGCTCGTTGCCAACTCGACATAACAAAGGGCGCCAATCAGAGCCAGGCTGCCGCCAAGTACCCAAACGCCAACAAGCCAGTATGCATCGGCAGTCTCCATTGCGATCTTCGGTGTCGTACTATAAATTCCGGCGCCAATAATTATTCCCACAATGATGCCAGCGGCATCCATCGCTGACAACGAGCGTTTCGAAGTATCAAAATGTGGTTCAGACATAAACCACATCATACACCGCGAAAAGAAGTTGTTTACCCGACATCCGATCTCTGCATAGAATCAACTAAATGACTGACTCTGAAAAACTGGCCGAAAAGCCGGCTGCCGAAGCACCGCCGGAAGCGAACAACGCCGCCGATTGGCGTTTTCGCTGGCATGAAATCATTTTCGAAGCTGATACACCCAAAGGAAAAGCCTTTGATGTTGGACTGCTGATTGCCATTGTTATCAGCGTTATCATCGTTATGCTGCAGAGCGTAAGCGCCATTGAAGAGCGTTTTGGTGCCATTCTCAACATCACCGAGTGGACAATCACCATCGGTTTCAGCATCGAATACGCCCTGCGTATTGCCTGCGTACGTCAACCATTTCGCTACATCTTCAGCTTCTGGGGTATTGTTGACCTACTCTCGGTGCTGCCAACTTACATGGGCCTGATCATCCCCGGTTCTCAATCTTTCTCGGTAGTCAGAGTTCTACGACTAATTCGTGTTTTCAGAATTTTTAAACTGAACAACTACATTCAGGAATCGCGAGTACTGCTAGAGGCATTAAAAGCTGCTCGCCCAAAGATCATTGTTTTTCTCTTGGTAGTGATGAGTTTGATTTTGGTAATGGGAACCACTGTCTATGTCATCGAAAACTTGTTCAGCGAAAAAACACAATTCACATCTATTCCTAAAAGCATTTACTGGGCTATCGTCACGATCACGACAGTCGGCTACGGCGATATTGCACCTCAAACAATCCCCGGACAAACCATCGCAGCCATTGCTATGATTCTTGGTTATGCCATCATCATTGTCCCCAGCGGAATCTTTTCGGTGGAGATCATTGCTGCTTCAAAGGCCCAGACGAACACTCAGGTATGCCTGACCTGTACGAAGGAAGGTCACGATGATGATGCCATGTACTGCAAGTACTGTGGCTCAAAGCTTTAATCAGCAGGCCGATTAGTCGTTGAGTACATCCGTCACAAAATCCGGAAGATTTCCATCCTCATCAAACGGCAACGGCTGCAGGTCACTAATCTGCTGTAGATCTTCACGCTGCTGAACCTGTTCCAGATAAGACTCACTGCAGACAAATTCGGCAACGTCAAGCGTGTTACGAATCCACACAAACCGAATATCCTGCGGTTCGGTCAATCCAACTGACTGGGTAATGACATCAAAGATCTCTGCGTCTGTTTCATAATCTAGCGGACTCATTGCAGCTGTAATATGACCACCGGTGATGCAGTTAATCCGAGTGATTTTTTGATCTACCTCTCGTGCTACCCTGCTGCGGCAAAATTCTGACATACCAAGTCCGGTGGCATTACCATGCGTTGCAGGTGTCAGGCCTCGCATCGCAATATACTTGACTCGCGGAGTCTCATCGCCTGTCGCACTATGATCATTATATTTTCGACCAATCACATTCGTATCCATTCCCGAACCACTGATATCTTTACCCATTTCATCAATTGCAAGAAACTGCACCTCATCGAAAGGAATGCTAGGCATATACTTTTTGGCCAAAATCAAAAGCTCTTTTTCGCGCGACTCAAAATTTTCCGGAGCCACCGCATCTACCAAGGCAGTATGATCAAACTGATTTTCCACCAGCGCCAACCCGGCGACTACGCCGCATTTATCAAGTACTTCCTTCGCTACACTACGTACAATTTGACCAAAGCTGTAATCATTGATTGCCCGATGATAGATTTTGGCTCCATTATGTTTGCCAAGTCCGATAAGCATCATCTTCATCAATCCACTCTCGATGTCACCGGCAAAGTTAGTATGGGGTTTAATGCGATTGCAAACCACAACATGATCTGCTTCCCAGGCGTTTTTATCGAAGTGCACAGGAAAACCTTCAGCTGCCTGACAAACAATATGAGTTTCCATCGTGGCTTTTATGGGACAGCCCAAAAATTCTTCGGTCATGCCATAGCCTTCCACAATGGCGCGTTGACCTTCAGCAGTACCTCCGCCATGACTACCCATAGCAGGAACAACGAACGGCACTCCTGCTAAAGCCTGCACATGCTGAACAATCCCGCGAATGGCGATATTGATATTAGCGATACCTCGACTACCTGCCGAAATTGCAACGGTATCACCTGGTTTAATTTTTTTTGCCAGATCCAGTTTCGTTAACTGGGCTTCAACCTCTGCTGCCACATCATTGCATTCCACTGCCTGAAAATGCTGGCGGACTTTGAATACTCTTGGTAAATCAGCCATAAAATGAATGCCTTTCCCTTTTGCCGAAAAAGTCGGTGAACTTGAAGGTGATAATTCGTGTACTTTCTATTATGCCGGAACAATAGTTACCACCCAACAGGGAGCCTTGCTGTTTTTAACTAACTCTTAAAGTCGAGATGTTTTCGGAGTCGTGTTCGCCAACCTTCAATTTTACCGGCATCGAGTCCCTGATAGTGTATTTTTAGGTATTCGCCTATTTTCAGATAGATTGCCTGCTTCTGTTCTTCAGTCAGAATCTTAGCCGCGCGATATCTGCGACTATCGGGACTTTTACCTACTGCCACACATCGATACAAAAAAGCCCGGTCATATTCGCTGCGAAGCTTCAGCGCACCTAGTTCTTCCAGAGCGGCAATCAATGACTCCCGGTCAAATTGGAAGTGGTTTACAGTCTCCACCAGCTCAATGCCATAGATCCAATTGGAATCGCGATGACGGAAATCCCCGCCGTAAATCTGAGCCGCCTCAAATCCTATGGCATGAATGACGTTGCTCAACAGCCCCATCGCCTGTTCGTTCAAATATTTTCCTGCCACTTCCGAAGCTGTTTTCTTCCCTACATTCTGCAGTAGCCACATCGCTCCGGTTGCTACTGGATTCGCTCCCCAGGCAAAACGCCCCGCATAGACTGCACCACTGGCATAATTGAGCAGAGGTTTGGCTTTCTTATAAACGCCATACGCTTTCACCGCCTTGGATATATATCCATACAAACTCTGAATGTTCATTTGTTTCACATTCAATGGAAGTTCATCCATGACCACCAATGTCTGCAGACAAACACGACTTGCTGCAAACATAATTTGCTCGGCACTAGTTTCCATCAGCGGAAATTCCGCAGTTGGCTGATAAATGCGCGCCACCGATTCCGCTATGCTTAGGGCCTCGTTACGAAGCATGCGGACTTGCAGCTGACCTTCGATGGTGTATTTATTCTGCAATATATTCTCAAAAACCCGTTTGGCCTGCTGCTCTAAAAACACTATCGTTTGTCGGTCTTTTTCCATTAATTCGACCAGTACATCATCCTCGGGCAGGTCTCCCCGGGCTACCGCTGCCTGCAGGCCTTCATCCATATCGATCGGAACTGGAAACTCAGACCATTCATGAAAGGCGATCAGTTTTTGAGTTAAGTTGGTATGGCGCTGATCAAGCTGACGCGCGAGTACTTCCATTGTTTCCTGTTGTTGTGCAAGTTCCTCTTCCCAGGCCATTAAAGGATCAGCCTGATCACCAAGATGTTCCAGAACAAGACTTCCGGAGCGAATCGACAATGGCTTGCGAATGAGGACTGACAAACAGATTAAACCAACCGCAGAAATAGCATATGCAAGATAACGAATCTCTAACGTCACTTCTGCACGATCGATAATCAATGCCATCGCAAAAATCACCAGCATGGCAACAAAACAAATCACGTTTTTGATGCGATCGCCATTCATAGAGTCACCTCATGCCCGCGTTTGAGAAACGGCATGACCGATTGCTGAATCCGTGACCACATTAGTACTGCATAAGCGGTGACTCCAATACTAATAGCGATTGGTAATCGAATATATAAACTCCACTCTGCCTTGACCATCAAATCCTGAATAAACCATACCAGAACACCCATTAACAGCGAACGCGACAGTATTTGTACAAAATCCAATAAGAGTGGTCCTGCCAGAAGCCCCACCCGCGAAAAACAAAATATCAGATATGGGATCGTTATAAAAATCAACACGATCGAGTAGCTTGCTGCCACGGCCACACTGACTGCATCTGCGACTGAGACATCGGGGCCAAACTCAAAATAATTGGCAAACCAATAAGCTGCTCCATAACCCTGAGCCTGAAGTCCCAGGAGAATGAATGCGGCGGCCAGCAATTTCCCTGTTTGACCGGCAGATGCCAGTAAGCTGCCGGAAATATTAATAAGACCGTGAACACAAATAGCCGGTGCCAGCGCGAATAACATCACTGCGGCCTCATCCCAATTAGGCCCGCTAATCAACTGGGCAACGTCAGTACTCACTACTGTCAGTCCGATGCCGGCTGGCATCAACAGGATTGCTGTAAACCGGTAAAAGTCTGTTGCAATACGATAATAATCTTTCGCCTTCTTTCGAGTGCGTGACAATGAGGGCAGCATTACACTCGTAACCGGGTCCGTCACAAAATAAACCGGCTTCATCATAAGATTATACATAGCCGTATACATTCCCAGTAATCGCTGACCGGTCTGGGTGCTGCCAAAAATAACTGCTAATAAAACTTTGTCAAGATTTTGGCCGGCGTAAAAAACCAGGCTGCTGAGCGAATAATTGCCACTGAAAGCCAATAGCTGTTTGATATCAGCCTTTACAAATCTGCCGGGGCGCCACCGACCAAAAAACCAGTATCCCAATGTATTCAATGAGATTTGCGCATATTCCATAGCGACAAGAGCCAGAATTCCGGCTGTCAGTACTTCCTGTTTTACCTGCATGGCGACCGCCACCGAAACAACTGCTGCTGCGATTTGACCTGCCAGCCGAATGGCGGCAATGCGCCCCAGCTTCATCTCTCGCTGTAGTCCCGCAAGGTGAGTTAATCCCAACGTGTCAACCAATGTGGTGCCAGCAAACGTCCAGCTTATCCAAATAAGTTCAGGCACCTGAAATATTCTACTAAACAAATGTCCCAGTCCACCTGTAAGTAATGTCGCTGCCACGCCCAAAAGTAACGTCATGTGAAATACGCCTGAACGCTGACTCAAAGATAAATTTTCAGACTGTACGGCTGCTGTCGACAGCCCCAGAGTAGCGGCCATTCGAGGTAACATCAGCAATGGAATCACCATCCCATAGAGCCCAAATGGCTCCGGGCCGAGTAGTCTGTAGAGTGCCGCGGCTGCACCCACGGCAACTATCTGTCGGGCAATCTGCAGGATCAACACCTTGCGGGTTTCCCGCTGCACCTGATCGCAACCAGTTGCAACTGGTTGCTCCATTTCGTTTTGCCCGCTGTCTACCATGTTCTCTGATTGGGTCTCCCTGCAAGCCGGTTAGTTACCCGAACAGGCCATACCAAAAAATACAACGTAGCGCACTGACTCCATCCTTCCAGCCAATCTTTTTACCTTCTTCATAAGATCGTCGCTGATAACTAATAGGTCGCTCAAAAAAACGTGTGCCATTTTTTTTGGCGCGTCTGGCCAACTTGGCCGTCATTTCAATCTCTATGCCAAAGCGGTTCTCTTTCATTCCCGGGGCAATCTCCTGAATCAGCGGGCGCCGAAATAACTTATAGCAAGTTTCTACGTCCGTAAATTTTAGGCGCGTCACAAGATTACAGAGCCAGGTAATGAATCCGTTCACGGCCATATGCCAGGCCGGCGAATCAGCCTTCTCCTTTATTTGGAAACGTGAGCCGTAAACAATGTCGGCACGATCCTCAATGATCGGCTGAAGCAGATAGCGAAACTCACCGGGATCATATTCCAGATCAGCATCCTGTATGACAATGACATCACCAGTCGCTTGTTGAAATCCCGTCCGTACCGCTGCGCCCTTTCCCTTATTTTGAACGTGGCAAACAATCGTTAAATCTTCATCATCTTTCATCTTATCGAGCAGCTCACGCGTACCATCGGTGCTACCATCATCCACCAGAACCATCTCCAGGTTCAGACCTATCGAACGAACCTTTTCAACAACTTCCTGTAGCGTTCTTACCTCGTTGTAAATCGGAATCACAACCGATAATCTGAAGTCCTTGGGCAGCACATAAATTCCGGCGCGACCACATAAGTCACTGCCGAGCATGCTTACAAGTTGGTGGTAGTTTGTAGAAATCGGATCGTCGTCATCGGAGCCGGTGGTGACTTCAGTAATCGCCTCTGACACTTTCGATCTTTCGTCGTCGGTTAATAAATCAGATTGAAATGGAGGTCGCATCGAAGCTCTCAAATGAAGTGTCTGCTGTCCGCTGGCGATGAAAGAATAATAAAAATCAGTCTCTATAATCTGCAGAGAATACCAAAGAATTAACTGTGTCGGCCATACGAATTTTCAAAACGAGTGTCAACTCAATGACCAAAACCGAAATAAAAAAACACCGGAAAAGAATACTTGGAAAATCTGATGCTGCTTCCTTGACATTTTAATTACATTCGTAAAAATGGCTCGTGTTGTTTGGAACCAAGGTTGGTTCTTCGCAAAGTTCTTTCCGAACTTTGCTTTCAAATGACAGTGGTCTGCTTGATCCTCATCACTTAGCAGATCCTGTTGTTAAAAATTTTTCTTTGAAAAAAGAGCTTCAATTCTGCGCTACCGGTATGCGCTGAAGGTTGTTCTATTTCCAAAGTAGAACAGAAGCAAATTTGAAAAGTGGCTCAATGAAGAACTCTTGGTCGATAATGACATTCCCAATACATAGATATGTACTTTTATAACATTAGTACAGCAAAGCCTTGGGGAGCGACGACTGATCGGAGCGACAGTCGACGACTTAGGTCGTGGCTCGGAGGTCCTCCCTAATGCTTTTTTTGGCATTACTGCGCACGGATCGCGCAGAGCAGCCAACGGCGGTGAGATGCAAACCAAAAGTCATCTCCCGCCTTTTTTTACGCGCCTGGACATCTTCTTGTTCAGTCTTCGATCGAAAAAATATTAAAATCGAACTCACATACGATCGCGGTATTTCTTACTTAAGCATGTTATCCATTATGGCAATTCCTCAAAAAAGTTTACTCTCGCTGGGATCTAATCTCGGGAATCGTAAAAAAAATTTAGGTGATGCTGTGGCAAAAATCCAACAATTGCCCGGTGTGCTCTCTGTCCGTGTCAGCCGTTTTCGCGAGTCAAAACCTGTAGGTGGTCCTCAAGGCCAGCAGACCTTTTTTAATGCCGCCGCGGAAATTTTAACCCTCCTTCCGGTCGAAACGCTACTAGCCGAGATGCAAAAAATTGAAGCCGAATTGGGACGTAAACGACAAGCTCGCTGGGATGCCCGAACCATCGATATTGATATCCTGACTTTCGATGACATGATTATCAGTTCACCCGAACTCGTGCTACCACATCCGCGAATGGCTCTTCGCCGGTTTGTTCTGGAGCCTGTTTGTGATCTGGCCGGGCAGCAGCTTCATCCCGAAACTGGCTGGATGTATCAGCGGCATTTGGATCACCTGCGACTGGCCGGGAACTATGCATTGATGATTAACCTAACCGATATAGGGCCACATGATTGCTTAGCCAGTCTTGCTCATAGTGAAGCTGTCCTTCTCGCACCGCCACTGCCGATTGCTCAGACAGAAGTAGAGCTTGCTGACAACTTTAACGCTCTCAAACAATGGGGTGCACAGCAGCAATTTGTACTCTGCAATTATTCGCCGCGAGAAAGCCTACTCCACCATCCTGAATGGCTCACCACCATTGAAAAGCTTGAGAAGTCAGTACTGACACCAAGACTACTCGTAATTCTTACTGACAACATTCATAATGAGTCGCGACACCAGTGGCTGACGAAAATAATGCCCAACGACATAGTTACCCCCTGGTTATTTCTGGACAACTTCAAAAAAGATACTCTAATTCAGGAATTGCTGGCACTGACGACATGCCACCTTTAAACTCTATCACACACGGGAAATTTTTATGGCTCCTGTCCTTCTTACTGATCCGGCGCAGATACTTGAGCTTGTTGAAGAACAACACCGTCAGGGAAAGCGGGTCGGTCTGGTTCCCACGATGGGAGCATTGCACGCAGGGCATTTGAGTCTTGTTCAACAATCGAACATTGATACGGACTTTACTGTTGTCACCATCTTTGTAAATCCAACACAATTTGGCGCGGATGAAGATTTAGAAAAGTATCCCCAAGATCTGGATTTGGACATAAGACAACTAAGTACTCACAACGTTGATGCAATATTTGCTCCGACTAGAGAAACAATGTACCCGCCCGGTAGTAGCACAAGCATCCTCCCGCCGGAAGTGGCAAAGCCCTTTGAGGGTCAATTACGACCAGGCCATTTTGAAGGTGTGGCGACTATTGTTCTTAAGCTGTTCAATCTGATTCCGGCCAATGTGGCTTTTTTTGGTCAAAAAGATTACCAGCAAACAAGGGTTATCGGCCAAATGATTGAAGATTTGAATATCCCCATCGAAATAAAAATCTGTCCTGTTATTCGCGAACCTGATGGCCTGGCTTTAAGTAGCAGAAATGCCTATCTTTCTCCAGCAGAACGAGAACAGGCCGTAGCTCTATCCAAAGCATTATTTCAGATTGAGTCGCTTGTCCAGGAAGGGCAGCGGGACTGTGCAGAGTTATTAATGGCAGCAAAAAAAATACTTGCTGATGCGTCAATTCATGAGATAGATTATGTTGCACTCGTTGATAAACAGAATCTTTCGCCTGTCAGGCAAGTCCATAGCAATGCGATTGCTATGGCTGCCGTTTATATAGGCGGAACCAGACTTATCGACAATATAATTTTGAGCTAATTACCTCTGCTGCGGCGTAGCCTGGTATGCAACAGACTTTAATCAACATCCCACATGAGCTTGGCCCCTTGCCTTTATTTGGTTTTGGCTGGGCACTGATTTGCTGGGCAATCTTCGGCGGCGTCTGGCTCACTCGCTTCTACATGCAATCTGCAAAACAAAAGCTGGAGGGTGTAGGGCAGCCCTTAATGCCTATCCTTGTGATCGGGCTGATTATTGCATTTGTTATTCCTTTCATCGAACCACAGGATTCGGAAGGGCCAACCGGTGTTCAAATCCGTGGATATGGATTTTTTGTACTGCTGGGAGTTTCAAGTGGCATCTTGATTGCCTCCATTCAGTCCAGGCGTCAGGGAGTACACCCGGATGTCGTCTTTACAATGACGCTATTTTTATTTCTGGGTGGGGTTTTGGGGGGGCGTATTTGGTACGTCGCTCAAAAATGGAATGATTTTGCTGTTCAGCAAAACGGCATTATCTCCTGGGGGGATACACTGCCTAAGATTCTTAAATTTACCGAGGGCGGACTTGTGGTGTACGGCGCATTTGTAGGCGGCCTGATCGGTTGTTCATTTTTTTTGATTCGACGAAAATTACCAAAATTGGCAACTCTCGATTTAATCGCTCCTGCGCTAGCTCTGGGCATGTTCTGCGGCCGGCTGGGCTGTTTCATGAATGGATGCTGTTACGGCGGAGTGTGTGATGACAATCTATGGGGAGTTCAGTTCCCGGCCGCCAGTCCGCCCTACATGCGACATCTAGATCAAGGCCTCTTGTTTGAACAAGCGTTACAAAAAAAAGATCTGGGGTTAACCGCCGTTTTTGAACATCGAAATCAGGACCGCTGGAAGGGTATGGTGACTTCTGTGCAGCCGGATTCTATCAGTCAAGACGCCGGTCTGGAGGTGGGGGATAAAATTAATATCGAAATGACCTTACTCAATGGTGCCTTTAACGAATATTTCGAAAAACAACTTTTTGAAGAAACCGCCTTTTTCCTAAAAGGAAAAAACGGCCTCATTGAAAATATCACCGTTGAAGATATGCCCCGCCGTTCGCTGAACGTTTATCCCGCTCAAATCTATAGCAGCATTAATGGCGGACTGCTGTGTTTATTATTGTGGGCATACTTCCCCTATCGAAAACGGGATGGTCAGATTTTAGCTCTGATTTTTATTCTCTATCCAATCTCCAGGTTTCTACTGGAGTGGGTCCGTTCTGACGAACTGGGACAACTGGGAACCCAGCTAACTATATCTCAACTGTTTAGTGTCCTCACCATGCTGTTTGGAATCGGGTTGTGGGCATATACCCACATAAAAAAGCGACCACTGGCCTACCCTACCCGGAAATCTCTTGAGTTGGCAAAAGCTTCCAACACATAATTTGACTTCTTTGTAGCCACATACAAAGATAGTTATTGCTCTGGTCTGTTAAAGATCGAGTACCCGATTTTTTCTTTTTTCGGGAACTTTTTCCTCCTCCTAAACATCCAAAGATATACAGCGGACGTGCCTCAAGAAGAACAAGAATTAATCCGATGCATTTTGGCGGGATCGAGCGAAGCATTTGATCAGCTCATTTCTCCATATCACGATAGATTATTCAATACGCTTGTTCATATTCTGAGAAATTCGGAAGCTGCGGAGGATGTGCTGCAGGATGCATTGGTGCAGGCTTTTATAAAACTTAGCACCTATCAGGGTAAAAGTTCTTTTTACACCTGGCTGTATCGCATTGCCGTCAATCTAGCCTTCAGTTATCGCCGACGTGAACGCCCAATGATTTCTATGGATAGCCAAAAAAACGAGTTCGGTCAGGAGCCGGTATCCACTCTTGATTCTGTAGATGCAGATAGTCTGCGAGCTGAACGTGCTGCATTGCTGCATACGGCAATCGGCGAACTCCCTGAGGATTTTCGTGCGGTAATTGTCCTCCGCGAAATTGACGGCTGTGATTACGAGACAATTGGAGAGATTTTAAATATCAGTCCGGGAACTGTTCGAAGCCGAATTCATCGAGGACGACTTCAACTTCGTGAAAAACTAATTCCTCTTTTCAAAGAACATTCACCTACGACATGAGCGAAATCAACGAAGAATTAATCAGTGCATACCTTGACCATGAGCTTTCTACAGAAGAGCGGGAAATGGTTGAAGCTGCGCTTGCTCGAAATCCCAGACTGCGCCAACTTAAGGGTGATCTGGAAAAGCTGCACAATGATTTCGATTTACTACCGGTGTACCGCTCTGAAGACATTCAACACACGATCAGCCAGACGCTAAATCAAGCCAAACAAACGCCTGTCCTAACAACCCGCAAGGCAGCAAAAGAAACGACTTCCGGCAAAAAATTATGGCTTTCTGCTGGGATAGGTTTTACTGCCTGCCTGCTTCTAACCGTTACTTTGCTCTATCGGCAAAATAACGATGCCGAACAAATCGCAATGTCCGACAGCAGCTCCATATTGCCGTCAGAGAAAGTTTCAGACTTAGCTGATCAACTATTAATACTGGAGGATCCTGAATCAAGCACTGCCGGCGAGGAAGGCGAAATGAATGATGCCGTGGGTGGCGTGACGGAAGACCTTTCGGCAGAGGTGACAACCAAAAATGATGGAGCTGGCGCGATGGCAGAACTTGCCGAAGAGTCAGGAGTAGAGACTAAAAAGTTGTTCGCTGAAGCTGATAGCCTAAATCCCTCGGGTGCAACGGCACTTGCCCGAAATTCAAAAATGCAAACACAGATTAAAGCTGACCAGATAATTCATCTCTCAGTGACAAAAAATCAATTAGTGGAATTACTGGCAACACTCGATCCTCCCCCAACGCCAAGGCCCACCAAAGCCAAAATTGTTCAAGAAAGTATTCCGCAACAACGCAAGCCCGCTGCTAACAGAAGCGACAATCAAAGCAAACGCGAAAACCCGATCCTTGACCAACGGTCAAATGCTTTAGTCTTTACGGTCGAGCGGACTCCGGAAGAACTTGTAAAATTAATAACCAGGCTGCAAAGCTCTAAATACCTGTCTCCGGAAAAAGCTACAAATAACACGATCACTAAAAAAACAAACGATCATTATGCTGATCTGGTTAAAAACAAACCCGGCGAAAAACTACGGGTTTTGTTTCTCATTAAGGTCCAAGCAGAATCTGAAGCCGAGTAAATTTGGTGTTTCCAACCGTGTAACGGTTGTTAGTTCCTGATTATCGACAGGTTTTCCCCACCGCCAACTTACCGGTCCAATCTTCTTTTAGGACTGTTTCTATAGAGTAAAACAGTAACTCACTTTGAATTACTTTCACTTTTATTTGCAACTGCTAGTCTTATCTCTTCTCAAGATAAAAATCACCCAGTTAAACATTAGCGATTCAGGAAGATAGACGCATGATGCAAGGCAATTTGTTTAATGATGGCGACCATAACGAGTTAGATAGCGATGCCACTGAGCTCGGAGATACTGATTTTCAGAGCGAGGAGCCTGAAGTGTCGGATTTGGAATTTAATTCCTCTTTCCAGACTGAATCAGAAGAAGCTAGTAACAGCGGCAAAACTATAAGCTCAGAAAAGGTTCTTGAAGCATCTGTTGAAGAAGTGTCTTCTGTTGACACTGCCGTGCTGGAAGAGCAAAGCTCGTTCGATCCCGAACTTGTACGTTCAACTTCCGAACCTTTTATTAACCAATGGGAAGCGCTAGTCAGCCAGACTAACTGGCAAAAGGGTGAGATCATTCATCAATGGCGTGCTGTTCTGATTGAAGCTGGTGCCCCTGTTCAGGAATACTCGGATGAATCCTGGGCAAAGCACCTTAATGGCACAGTCAGCGGTCAGCACGTCGGTCGATTACGTCGGGTGTTTCAACGCTTTGGCGATAGCTATCAGGAGTTTGATCATTTATCTTGGACTCACTTTCAGGCTGCCGTTGACTGGTCAGATGCTGAAATGTGGTTAGAGGGTGCTCTGCAAAATAAATGGTCTGTCTCTTCCATGCGGGAACAGCGTTGGGAAGCGATGGGCGGAGCACCTAGCGAAAAGCCGGATGACAAGGATGTCATCTACGCTGAGCTAGACGAGGACTTTGTAGCGCTGTCTCCGGACGAAGCTCCGATCAAAAATGATTATACTCCCGGAAATGACACGATTCGGGGAGAGTATGACGAAGCTTCCTCTGGTCCGGACTACGCCTCCGGTTCGGACTTTGGGGATACCGACCCTTATGGCATGCATGCCACAAATAGGCTTGAGCCGGCAGCTCGTGAATTCGATGGCACGGCATTGGAGGTGGCGGGCGATAGTATTCGTCCTTTTGAAAATCTGGAAGAACTGCCGTCAGATCTGCAATCCACATTAGATGAATTCAAAATCGCGATTTTGCGCCACAAATCCACAGGCTGGCAGGAGGTTGACGCTGCTCAGGTCAGCGGTCACCTGTACGCTCTGATCCAAATGGTGGAACTGCCCGGCGAAAAGACTATTGTCCCAGCAACAACAACTGAATCTCAGGAAGAAGCTTCTGAAGACGATATCGCTCCGTTTTAAAATTTTTTTGGAGAATCGAAATGTCCTTCACTATTCGAACCATGACGGTGGATGATCGCCACGAAGTTTCAGAGCTCATTTACATTTCGATAAATCACTGGTATCAAACGCACGGGTGCCAACCAATCTTTACAGGCGGTCCGTCGAGCTGCGACATATTCTTTGACGTCTATGAAACGCTTGATCCAGGTTGTGGAGTCGTGGCGGAACATATTGAAACCGGGCACTTGATGGCCTCCTGCTTCTACCACCCACGTAAACATCATGTCTCACTGGGTATTATGACGGCACACCCCAATCACTTCGGATGTGGTGCTGGAAAAGCCTTGTTACAACACATTATTGATTACTCGGAATCTCACAATAAGCCACTAAGGCTCACCCAAAGCGCGATTAATGTGGACTCGTTTTCACTATATAACAAAGCTGGTTTTGTCCCCCGTCATGTATATCAGGATATGTTTCTTGAAATACCTGAAGCCGGATTTTCCCTGCAGCCCGAAGGATTGAACAACGTCAGGGCAGCAACCGACGATGATCTTTTACAGATGGCCGAACTGGAGTATCAAATCGCCAGAATTACACGAGAAAAAGATTATCGATTTTTGATTGAAAATAAGGCTGGTTTGTGGAGTATGTCGGTCTATTTCTGTCCCAACGCAAAAAAAATTCTCGGTTTTCTAGGGTCCTGTGCACATCCTGCCACAAATCTACTTGGTCCGGGTGTGGCAATAAATGATGATGTGGCGATCGCCCTGTTAGCACATCAGCTCAATCAGCATCCAGGACAAATGCCTGTTTTTTTACTGCCTGTTGAGTCCGAAAAATTAGTCCGTACCGCTTACAGCTGGGGTGCCCGCAACTGTGAACTGCACCTTTGTCAGGTACACGGTGACTATCACCCCTTTGAAGGAATTAATATTCCAACTTTCATGCCGGAAACCGGCTAAGCGAATCGAACAGATTAGAAGTCGTATTCGAGCCCTAGATAAGCACCGTGAAGCATCATGCTTCCGTCGGTATGAACCTTCGGACTCTCTGCAAGCGTGGCTAAGTTTTGTTGCCATTGATTGGACGGGAGTGATAGGCCGGTAACGGCAACGATGCGATAACCGGTGGTTAACCGCAAGCGTTCCGAACAGTGGTAGGTAAATCCCAAATCAATTTGTCCTAGCGTGGCGGCTTCACTGGCTTGCAATGCTTGATTAAGTTGCTGAGCTGATGCTTGGGTGCCAGAGTAAGCGAACCCCTCCGGCCCCTGAACGCGTAACTGATGATCTATTGCGTTGGCAAAGATGCCGAATTTCACTCCCGTGTGAATCTCTAATTGCTGTTGGGGTTGCCAGTGCAACAGCGCTCCAACCTGGAAGCCAAACAAGTGGTTGTCATCCTGTCCGGCCAGTGCAATATCATTCAGCTGGAATGCCAGATCTTCGCTAGCTTTGAAATATCGGAAACCGGCCAGATATTCCAGCCTTACCTGCTCGCCGGTGGCCGTTCCGCCCCAATTCAGTTCCAAATTGTGATATTGAAAATCACGTTGAAGTAAAGCTTGTCCTCCACTGAATTGATTGGCCAGTGCGTCACCGGAAGTTCCATAATTAAGTCCGGAAATATCAAGCGTCGATCCAATAGCAGAAGATGAGTCTTCCATCATGGCAGAATCACCGGCTGTAAATAGGCCCCAGTAAACGAATTCGGCGCGGGTTTGATCTGGAAGTGGTTTACTAATCAAAATTTCAAGTCCACCGGCACTATCCATATCCGCGTCTAGCGTAGTCAACAACTGCCCGTCAGGCCCTTCTGCAAACGACCGCATTGGCGAATTGTCTTTGGTCATAACCAACCCACGAACATGATAGTTCAGGCTGGATCGGGCTGTTTGCCGACGTTGATTTTCACGCCGATAGAAACGATCGTTATTTTCAACCGTACTGAATCGACGTTGATGTTGGCCAATACCTGTCCAGTATGAACGTGACTCTGTCACTCCGTTATAAATCGGGTTGGCTAGAGGAACCGCATTACGTTGAGGTAATGGGGCCTGGCTTAAAGGGATCAGTTGAGCAGGTGACTCGGGTACCTGACCTGCATGAGAATTAAACAGTGGTGTAATGTTACTTAACCGCTGTGTTCGCGCAACCCAATGAGACCCCTGGGAAAGCGGCCGCGCAGGCTCCCGATACGGATCAAAGAGGGTCGGCTCATGCTGTGAAATTGTCTCAGCAGTAAGCCGAGCCGCCGTTGCTGCTAACAGCAATAACAAAGCTATGATAACTTGCCGCATTATGCCTGCTTATCCAATGCCTGAAAAAAGTCGCCAGGGCTGCAACAGCCCTGGCTAACAAAAAAGCAAAGATGCGTCTGGTAGGGGGAATAGGCTTTGTTTGCTGAAATATAAAATCGGCGCGAAGACACACTATAAATTGTCTGAAAGCGCCAATAAAGCCAAGGTTCACTGATTACCCTCGCTACAATCGTTACCGTCTGAATTACACGCCTCGCACAATATGCAGATCAGAACTATCTGCTGCAATCGGCATAACCTGCAAAATCAGCAGATTTGCGGAACTAGCCATTTACAGAGCAGTTAACCCGGATGATTATCTTTCCAGGCTGCAGTGTGCACATTCACAATACAGGTCCGCAGGGTTATATTTGAAAGCAGTAACAAATCTATTTTTGCCGTTTATGCTCCCATTAGGAGGTTACTATCTTGGCTGACAAATACGATGTTTACCGTGAAGCATTAGTCATGGAAGAAGAGACTGTGTGGCCTGAAGGTGTTGATATTGCTGACAAAGCAACAGCTCATCGAGCTTTGCATGAAAGTGCCGATCAATGTGCTGCTGTTGAGTATGTACGGACTCATACCGGTTTTTGTCGCAAGATCACGGCTTCCGCTGAAGATATACAGCGTGTGAGCTAGGCTCACTTTTCTAATGAAGGCAGAGGTTGCTTTGACTGTTGAATCCACCACCGTTCACGTTGGACTGTCTGAACGAAGTTACGATATCCACATCGGACTGAACAATCTTTCGACAATTGGCGAATTAGCCGGAGAACTTGGTGACATTTCCCATGTTGTGGTTATTACCGATTCAAATGTACGTGATCTCTACGGAGAAACCGTCCTTAAATCTCTGTCTCAAAATGATTTTCAGGTCGATATCATGACCGTACCGGCTGGTGAATCAAGCAAATCTGTCAGTATTCTGGAAGAACTATGGCAACAAATGCTCTCTCTGGGTGCTGACCGTAAAACCGTCATTGTCGCTCTCGGTGGCGGGGTCGTCGGAGACCTCGCCGGATTCGTTGCGGCAAGCTATGGACGTGGTGTCCGTTTCATACAAATTCCAACGACGTTATTAGCAACCGTTGATAGTAGCGTAGGTGGTAAAGTTGGGATTAACCTGCCCGGTGCCAAAAACATGGTTGGGGCATTCTGGCAACCGCAGGCTGTCCTGATTGACGTGGCAGTGCTAGAAAGCTTACCTGCTCGAGACTATCATGCCGGGCTGGCCGAAGTCGTTAAATATGGCGTTATTCAGGACGAGGACTTCTTCAATCAACTTGAAAATAATGTCGGCCTGATTCTTGAGCGCGATGCTGAATTCATGCGAGATGTCATTGCTCGCTGTTGCGAATTAAAGGCGTATGTCGTGGAAAACGACGAGCGTGAGACAAGTGGTTTGCGCGCCATTTTGAATTACGGGCATACCTTCTGTCACGCAATTGAAGCCTGTGCTGGTTATGGAACTTATATGCACGGAGAAGCCGTGGCCATCGGAATGCTTTGTGCATCACGACTGGCCGAAGCACTGGGACGTATAACATCTGAGGATACAGCGCGGCAACATAATCTACTCGTACAACTCAATTTGCCAATCGCCCTCCCTCAAGATCTTAAACGAGAACCGATGGTCGAAGCTATGAAACGCGATAAAAAAACCGAACACGGCAAAATTCGATTTATTCTTCCAACCCGCATAGGCCATGTCGAGTTGGTCGACGACGTCGACGAAGCACTCGCGTTAGCCGCGTTTAATTAGAAGGTGTAAATAATAAATCCATGAGAAAATTACACACCTTTGAAGACGAATCCCTAGCCAGTCGATTTACCGCCGTTCTCACGGTCAACAAAATCGAAACTCAGGTGTTACGCAATAATAATAGCGGCTGGGACCTGTGGATTATTGACGAAGATTCAATGAACGCAGCGCGTACAATCCTTGAGCGTTTTCAAAATGATCCCGCTGCATCTGAGTTTAAAGATGCATTTGCCCAAGCAAAAATAATTCATCAGCAGATAAAAGAGGAAAAAGCCGAGCGCCTTAAGCGCGCCAAGACAATTGAAGTTCGAACTCAATTTCGCGACCCTCATAGCATTAGTATCGCTATGCGCCGAAAAGATACATTTACTCGTAAAGTTATCCTGGTATGTGCTGTCATCTTCGGCGCAAGTCTGGTCTTCAGCAGTGGCTCAGAAGATCGCAATAACCTCGTTCGCAATGCACTGGAAGTTCTCGACTGGTCACGTGCTAAAAAAGGCCAAGATGTTGACGGGAAATTTAATCTTTACACAGAGCGAGAACAAAACTTTCAACATATTGCCGAAGGGCAAATATGGAGATTGATTACTCCTGTCTTTGTCCATGGTCATTACACCAATAATGCCGGCAGTTTTTTCTTCGCATTTCTCCATATCTTTTTTAATATGTACTGGCTCTACTCACTTGGCACACTGATCGAGGTCAGGTTTGGGCTTAAAACTTATCTTATTCTGTTTTTTACGTCAGCAATTGCAACTGTTCTGGTTCCGCTCTTGACACCTCAGGCTGGTCTGCTGGGCTTGAGTGGCCTGCAGGGCGGGCCGGTCGTTGGAATGTCCGGAGTGGTCTATGCGGTGATTGGATTTAGTTGGTGCAAAATGCGGCTACAGCCATCTGTAGGTGTTCTTATACCTCCATTTATCCTCATGCTAGCTATAGTTTGGTTGTTCTACGGAATCTTTCTAAGCCCAGATAACGATGGAATTAGTCATCTCGCTCATCTAGTTGGCATGATCGTCGGAACGGCAAGCGCATACCTCCATACAATGCTTGGTAAAGAAAGCAAGTGATGAAGCAAAATACTCAGGGTAAGTTGGTCATCATTGGCATCTTTGGCGTTGCTATTTTAATGAGTGTTTATGCCTGGTGGCATAACATTCATACCGGTGATCAAGTCATTCAATTCTTCGGCATAGAAACTGCCACCCGCCTGCGCCACGCAAATAAAATTGAATTGCTCATTCTCAATGATGAGCCGGCATCATCAGAAAACATGCTCAAAACTTCCATGGGCCGTGTAAGTGTAAAATCCGTTCAGGATATGAGCTCTACCAGAGGCCTTGTCCATATGCGGCATATTTTTATTCAGGACCACACATATGAGTGGGAAAAGGGTATTCCTGAAATGCTAAGCGGCTGGTCATTTGCGCTTCGTTTTAGTGATAGTAGCGGGCAAACAACATTAGCATTCGCTCCATCAACATACCTTGTTGAACATCTGGAAACCGGTAAGTTGATAGTGATGGGAGAATTATTGGATAATCTCATTCGATATCTTGCCGAAAGTAAACTTATCTCACTTGAAGACGTCACCTCCTCTTAAATGCGAAGCAAGTAACATGGATATTTACTCACCAAACAATGACAGTAAATACCAGAATGGCGATGCTCCGGCAGGTAAAGATCTGGATGACGACGTGATCGTGAGCCCGGATACGCGGCGAAACAACAGACTACCGCCCAATCAGGTACGTACTCGCAAATGGCCAGTGCTGAATGCCACTGGCACACCAGAGATACCTGTGGACTGGCAGTTGCAGATCTTCGGCCTGGTTGACACTCCCCTGACTTTGAACAAAGAGGAGTTTCAGGCAGAACCTCGGGTCAAAGTTTTTGCAGACTTTCACTGTGTGACACAATGGTCACGACTGGGTAATCTTTGGGAAGGTGTCTCAAGCAATCACTTATTGCAACAAGCTGGTGTTCAGACTGAAGCTAAATTCGTGGTACTGCACTGCTATGACAATAACTGGACTACCAATTTACCTTTAAAAGATTTTCTTCAGGCCGATGTTCTGCTGGCTGATATTCATGACGGCCAGCCAATCAATGCCAAGCATGGCGGTCCTGTTCGCGCAATTGTGCCTCAGCTTTACGCCTGGAAAAGCGCCAAATGGATTTGCGGTATCGAATTATTAGCTGAAAACCAACCCGGTTACTGGGAACAAAGCGGATACCATAACCATGGTGACCCCTGGAAAGAAGAGCGCTGGGGTGGTTAACCCCCGGTCGCGTCAGACTCTAGTGCTGAGTTGCCCAGTATCCCCCGCGCGCATGGTCATACTGAGCTTCCTGTCCGCGATGATCTAAGTTCAGTTTACCTTCACGGTAAACTTCGGTGCCCATCACCCAGGTTCGTACTGTCCAGCCCTGAAGTGTCTCGCCATCCCAGGGTGACCATTTACACTTTGTTTGCTGCTGTTGATTACGAATCGTCTTTTGTAGATTCATATCAACCAACACGAGATCTGCATCATAGCCAACCTCTATTCTGCCTTTATTCATAATGTCCCAAACTCTGGCTGGAGCATCAGACATCCAGGAAACCACCTGCTGAAGAGTACAATTGCCTTTGTTGACTTGATCGAGCATCAAAGCCAGTGAATTCTCTACTGCCGGCAGACCAGATGGAGATGTCGGATACCCTTGAGCCTTTTCTTCCAAAGTATGCGGTGCATGGTCGGTGGCAATCACCTGAATCCGACCTGCATGCAGCGCGGCAAAAATCTTCTTGTTGTCTTCCGCCGTTTTGATCGAAGGGTTCATCTGGACCAAAGTACCCAACCGGTCGTAATCATCGACGTTAAAAAAGAGGTGGTGCGGACAGGCTTCTGCTGTAATTAATCCATTAAAATCTCCAAGAAAATCTGCTTCCGCGCCAGTCGAGACGTGTAACACATGAAACCTATGGTTATGTCGTTGGGCAAGATCAATCGCGCGACGAGTTGCAATCACAGCCGCTTCAACATCGCGGATGCGGGAATGATCGTGGACATCCGTGGTTCCGGCATACTTCTCTTTGTTAGCCCGAACGGTGGTTTCGTCTTCACAATGAGCTGTAATCGGAAGGGTTGTTAAGGCAAAAATCCTTTCCAGGGCTTCCTGTTCGTCTACCAGCAGATTACCGGTGCTTGATCCGATGAAAATTTTAATTCCGGGAGTGCGGTAAGCTCGACTTAGCTCTTCTGCATTGTCCGGCGTGGCTCCAATATAAAAACCATAATTAACCATGCTCGATGCTGCACCCATAGCCAGTTTTTCTTCAAGCAATTGCTGTGTAATAACGTTGGGGATTGTGTTCGGCATTTCCAGAAAAGTTGTCACACCACCTGCGGCACAAGCTCGACTGGCATGTAGCAGGTCTTCCTTGTGAATTAAGCCCGGTTCGCGAAAATGAACCTGATCATCAATCACTCCCGGAATTAAGTGCAGTCCATCGGCAGTAACGACTTCATCTGCTTCTGTAGCAATGGAGGGGTCGATCGCCACAATTTTGTCGTCTTCGATGAGAACAGAAACCTGAGCAGTTTCTTTTGGGAACACAACCTGGGCGTTTTTGATAAGCGTCTTCATGGTTTACTCGACATTACTTCAGCACTCAAAGCTGAAGGCCAATGGTCTGTAAAACCATTAAATCGCCTGAGGGCAGCTTAGAGTTTAACTCCAAATTCCTTCTCAGCTCTTATTCTTAACGCTTGCTGAAAGTACGGGAAAGGATAACGCGAGTGTTTCTTGCGGGCATATGAAAAAATACCCAAAACCATCGAAACTGGAAGGACACGTTTCTCTACTAGTTTACCAATTCGCTCAATAAAAAGGTGTTCGGACGGTTTGCGGGCTTTCAAACCGACCTTGAGTTGGCTTACCAGCGGAGCAATATCAGCGGCATATAATGCAAAGGGAACTGTTTTAGCTATCAAAAAACCAGCCAACCCTGTTAAAAAGGGGCGTCGTTTCATTATGGAACTCCCTGTGCTAAAGCTCTTTAAAAATGTGTCCTAGGCCGATTTGTACTTGATAACTTGAAGCTGGGACAAGAGCATTTACAGAGTCAAAAGCCTTCAAAATATTAATTCATTCCAAAGAACGTGCTAAATAAGTAAATTACTTCGATTGACCGCATATAAACACACGATTTATACTAATAGCTGAACTTATCAAGGCATGCATGGTACATTTTCAATGTTAAGTTCAGGTCGTAAAGACCAAGCAAACAATTCGTTGTTGCATTAAAGGAGAAGACCGAATGTTACGAATTCCAGGTCAAGCAGGAAAAGATAATTGCGATAAGGGTGTGGGCCCTAGTCGGCGGGATATTCTTCGAGTCGGAGGATCTGCCATGATGGGCATGTCGCTCGGGCAAATGATGGAACTTCGTAATGCAAAAGCCAACAATGAGACTGCCGGTGGTGGTCCTGGTTGGAATAAAGCTAAAAGTGTCATCCTTGTGTATTTGCAGGGTGGACCCAGCCATCTCGATTTATGGGATCCAAAAGATGGAGTGCCTGATAATGTTCGCAGCGTCTTTAAGCGTATTGGCACCAAAGTCCCCGGGATAGATGTAACCGAAAATCTTCCAAAGTTAGCTCAAATCACCGACAAGCTAACGATGATTCGCTCGATGAGCTATACACCTGTTGGCCTGTTTAACCATACTGCGGCAATCTATCAGATCCATACTGGTTACACGGCTGACAAAGTGAGTCCGTCCGGACAACTGGAGCCGCCAACTCCCAAAGACTTCCCTAACTTCGGCAGTAACATCATCCGCATTAAGCCTCCGGAAGTACCAATGCTTCCGTTCGTGATGATGCCTCGCCCACTACAAGAAAGTAATGTGGTTAATAAATCCGGTACGGCAGGATTCCTGGGACGAGCTTACGACCCTTACTACCTGTTTCCGCCAGGATCGGACCTGGATCAAAACAAGATGGACAGCATCAACGTAGATGACTTGCAGTTACGTAAGGAAGTGTCCACTGGTCGTCTGGGCCGTCGAGCACGGCTTCGTGACCTGATCAATGAGGGAATGCCCCAAATCGATAAAGCCACAAAAGACTATGGTCTGAACGAGTACTACGATTCAGCCATGAATCTAATCAGTTCCGGGCGCGCGCGTGACGCTTTCGACCTTACCAAGGAATCAGAAGCAACGCGTGACCGCTATGGTCGTACAACGTTTGGGCAAAGCTGCTTGCTTGCTCGGCGACTGGTTGAAGCTGGTACGCGTGTTGTTGAAGTTATCTGGCCTAAAGTTGCTAACTCGGATCGTCACTCCTTTGACGTTCATGTTGGTCTCTCTGGTCGTATGAAAAATGAATCCGGCCCCATGCTAGACGCCGGCTTAAGTGGCCTGATTGGTGATTTGGACGAGCGTGGGATGCTGGATGATACACTCGTTGTTGCCATCGGTGAGTTTGGGCGAAGTCCACAACGTGGCGTGAGTACTTCAGGTAACAGTAATAGTGATGATGGCCGTGATCACTGGCCATACTGCTATACTGCTATCGCTGCGGGTGCTGGCGTAAAGCGTGGATTTGTATATGGTGAATCAGATAAAACTGGCTCCGCGCCATTACGAGATCCTGTTCACCCAACTGAGATGCTGGCTACGATGTATCATAGCGTTGGTATTAACCCTAACACTATTGTTTACAATCATCTCAATCAACCACGCGAGCTCGTGAAAGCAGATCCTGTGACTGCCATTTTTAGCTAAACACCAAAATTCCCCGGCCAGGAAATATTATTTTCAGACCGGGGAATTTTTATGCGCCATGACAATTAATTGAAGCCCTGACCTATCAGTTGCGATCCTGCAATGCGACGACCTTCATCTCTTCCTGACGAAGGGCTTCCATCGCTTTAACCGCTGCTTCTGCGGCCTGAATTGTCGTAATACATGGAACACCGTATTGAACCGCGGCGGCACGGATCTTACCCTCATCCGTTCGGGCACCTTTGCCATTGGGCGTATTCATTGCCAGTGCCACTTCACCGTCAATAAGATGATCAATCAGGTTTGGATGTCCTTCTGCGATCTTCTTTACAGACTGAACTGGAATATTGACTTCTTGAATACTGGAGGCCGTTCCTTCAGTTGCCATTAACGTGTAGCCCATCGCATGCAGCCGCTGAGCCAAATCTTTGATAATTTCTTTATGGCGATGAGTAACGCTAAGGAAAATATTGCCTTCACTAGGAAGAATAATGCCTGCACCTAGCTGACTTTTCGCAAAGGCAATCGAAAAGCGTTCGCTGGATCCCATAACTTCACCGGTGGATCGCATTTCCGGCCCGAGGATAATATCAACTCCCGCAAATTTACGGAAGGGAAACACGCTTTCTTTAACGGACACATGGCCAGGAACGGGAGCGGCATTGATGCCCAATTCATCCAGCATTTTTCCGGTCATAACCTGAGTTGCAATTTTAGCAACTGGGAAGCCGGTAGCCTTCGCAACAAATGGGACAGTACGACTCGCCCGCGGATTCACCTCCAGTACATAGATTTTGTGCTCGCCGTCTTCTTTCTTAACGGCAAACTGAATATTCATCAGACCACAAACCTGCAATTCCATTGCCAATGCTTCCGTAGCCTTTTGAATCTCATTAACCACCGGTCCTGACAGGCTGTATGGAGGAATCGCGCAGGCTGAATCACCGGAGTGAACACCGGCTTCTTCAATATGCTCCATGACACCGGCGACAACGACTCTGGTTCGATCGCAGATTGCATCCACGTCGACTTCTGTCGCATCTTCAAGAAACTTATCGATCAATACCGGCTGCCCCTGAGCAACAACAAAAGCTTCCGCAACATACCGTTCGAATTGAGATTTGTCATAGCAAATCTCCATAGCTCGACCACCCAGCACAAAACTGGGGCGTACAAGAACCGGATAACCTATCTCTGCAACCTCCAGACGCGCCTCTTCCATGGTACGGGCAATACCATTTGGTGGTTGGTGTAGCCCAAGTTTGATTAACAGTTGCTGAAATTTCTCCCGGTCTTCTGCCGCTTCAATCGTATCAACGGTCGTGCCGATAATTGGAACGCCGGCATTCTGTAAACCGCGCGCTAAATTTAAAGGTGTCTGGCCACCAAACTGTACAATCACACCATCGGGCTGCACCCGATCGCAAATGTTGAGAACATCTTCAATAGTAAGCGGCTCAAAGAACAACAAATCGCTTGTGTCGTAGTCCGTACTCACGGTTTCCGGATTTGAATTCACCATAATGGACTCAACACCCATTTCACGCAGAGCAAAGCTCGCATGGCAGCAGCAATAATCGAATTCAATTCCCTGGCCAATCCGGTTTGGTCCACCACCAAGAATCATAATTCGCTTCTTGCCTTCCGGTTTTTCAGGAGCTTCGTTTTCATCCTCGTAAGTGGAATAATAATACGGCGTATACGCTTCAAACTCTGCTGCACACGTATCAACAGACTTAAAAACAGGCTCTACCCCAAGTTCTTTTCGCCACTGACGAATCACAATCTCACTATTGTTAAGCAATGTCGCTAATTGACGATCTGAAAAACCGTTTTGTTTAATTCGTTTTAAAAGCCCTCGATCAATGTTTTCTGTACTACCACATTCGGTAATCTGATTTTCAATTTCCACCAATTCATAAAGCTGATCCAGAAACCATGGGTCGATATTAGTAATTTCATGAAGCTGTTCCAGTGTATAACCCGCTTTGATCGCATAACGTAAATACCAAACCCGTTGTGAATTTGGAATGCTCAGCTTGGATCGAATCTCTTCATCTGTTGGTTGTTCAACCGTTGCCCACAGATCTTTGCCGTCACAACCGAACCCAAAACTTCCAACTTCAAGACCGCGCAAAGCTTTCTGGAACGATTCCTTAAAGGTTCGTCCGATTGCCATCGTTTCACCAACACTCTTCATTTGTGTGGTAAGTGTCGAATCGGCCTCTGGAAATTTTTCAAAAGCAAAGCGTGGGATCTTTGTAACCACGTAGTCGATTGTTGGCTCAAAACAGGCCAATGTTTCACGAGTAATATCATTTTTAAGTTCATTCAGACTATAACCAACCGCCAGCTTGGCTGCGATCTTGGCTATCGGAAATCCTGTGGCCTTACTGGCAAGAGCACTCGACCGGCTGACACGAGGATTCATTTCAATCACAATCATCTGACCATCCTGTGGATTGATCGCAAACTGTATATTAGAACCGCCTGTTTCAACGCCAATCTCCCGGATAACAGCCAGCGAAGCATCCCGCATACGCTGATATTCTTTATCCGTAAGCGTTTGCGCTGGGGCGACAGTAATAGAATCTCCGGTATGAATGCCCATAGGATCGAAATTTTCAATGGCGCAGATGATCACCACATTGTCGCTGTGATCACGCATTACTTCCATTTCATACTCTTTCCAGCCAATAATAGACGCTTCTACCAGCACTTCCGTAACTGGCGACTGATCCAGACCACTACGAACAAGTGTGTCAAATTCTTCTCGGTTATAAGCAATCGCTGAACCCGCTCCGCCCATAGTAAAAGAAGGCCTGATTACAGCGGGTAATCCAATTTCACCCAAAAAATTACGTGCCTCTTCAATAGTGTGTACCGTTTGCCCTTTACAAACATCGAGGCCAATTTTTTCCATCGCGACCTTAAATTGATCGCGCTCTTCAGCCTTGGCAATTACTGCTGCATTGGCAGCAATCATTTCAACACCGTATTTTTCCAACACGCCATGACGATCCAAATCCATTGCTACATTAAGGCCCGTTTGGCCTCCAAGTGTTGGTAACATTGCATCCGGACGTTCTTTAGCAATAACTTTCTCTACCATTTGCCAAGTAAGTGGCTCTATATATGTCCGGTCTGCAGAGGCCGGGTCGGTCATGATTGTCGCGGGATTAGAATTCACCAATACTACTTCATAACCTTCTTCCCGAAGCGCTTTACAAGCCTGGGTTCCCGAATAGTCAAATTCACATGCCTGACCTATCACAATAGGACCAGAGCCAATAAGTAAGATTTTTTTAATGTCGTCGCGTCGTGGCACGAGCTGCTACTTTCTATGTCTAAATTTCTGTCAAAGCGTAGTCTGATCTTGCTGTAATTTATATAACGGCAGTGACTTCCAACACATTTCTTATGCGGGCCTCTAAACACGTTAAGATGCACTTAGCGCATAAAATTTCCTGATTTTATCCCGTCTACTACCTTTTAAGCAAGCGGCCGAGGGTTAAATTTGGCACTTCGGTACTGCTATTCTGCTTTTGACGCCAACCATCGCCACATCCATAGCTCGTTGACAGTCAAGATGCTCGTATCTAGCATGAACTCTTCGTAACATCAAACATTTGTTTCTCTTGCAAAAAAGCAGGTTTAACTGTGGCCAGCCCCTCACGTTCCGGCGTATTCGCCAAAGATACCGATAGTCGCGTTGAGCTTTTTACCGAAAGCATTAGTTTCGACTCGCGTCTTTATGCGCACGACATACAAGGCTCTATTGCTCATGCACAAATGCTTGAAAAAGTGGGTGTTCTCACCGAAGAAGAACGCGAGGCAATAGAAACCGCACTACTGGAAATAAAAGATGATATTCAAGCGGGTAACTTCACCACCTCCGTCTCGCTTGAAGATATCCACATGCACATCGAAAAGATGCTCATTGACAAACTCGGGGACACAGGACGAAAACTACACACCGGGCGAAGTCGAAATGATCAGGTAAGTACAGACTTCCGACTTTGGATACGTGATGCACTCGACCGGGTGGATGAGTTACTATTGCAGTTACAACGAACTTTTACGGGACGATGTGATCAGGATATCGATACCATTATTCCGGCCTATACCCACCTTCAACGAGCCCAGCCTGTATTGGCTGCTCACTATTGGCTCGCTTATTGCGAAAAATTCCAGCGCGACCGTGAACGAATCTCTGACTGTCGTAAACGACTTAACGTGTCGAGCCTCGGCGTGGCGGCTGTAGCAGGCACTTCTATTCCTATCGATCGGCAGGACACTGCCAAACGACTTGGATTTGATGATGTTGCGGCAAACAGCCTGGACGTCTCCAGCGATCGAGATTTTGTCCTCGAATCTGCTTTTGCTTTAAGCATGATCGCTACACATCTTAGCAGTTGGGCTGAAGAATGGATTCTCTGGAAGACCGTTGAATTTGACTTCATCGACCTACCCCATGAATTCTGTACCGGTTCATCAATTATGCCGCAAAAAATCAATCCAGACATCCTCGAATTAGTTCGCGGAAAAACTGGTCGAGTCATCGGGAGCCTGCAAACATTATTGATCATAGTGAAGGGTCTCCCGCTGGCATATAATCGTGATCTGCAGGAAGACAAGCCCGCCTTGTTTGATGCGTTTGATACTGTAGAAGCATGTCTGGATATTGCTGCCCCACTTGTTGAAGGGGCCACTTTAAATACTGACAGCATCGACAAACGACTGGAACAGGGTTTTCTCGATGCCACTACATTGATGGAATATCTCATCCTGGAAGGAATCCCTCAAAGAACCGCTCACCACATGGTTGGCTCACTTGTTGGACTGGCAACCGAAAACAACACCACGCTAGCTGAACTTCCTTTAGAGGAGTTCCAAAAGCTTTCGCCCAATTTGGACGAAAAGATATATGGAGTGTTAGGTGTGAAAAATGCCATTACTGCCTTTAAAAGCTATGGTTCAACCGCTCCTAACCAGGTTAAAGCACAGGTTACCGCGTGGAAAACACGCTTAGGGCTCTAACCTCACCCCCATGTAAATCCTTTATTTTCAATGGTTTACATCACATATAGAGCACTCTGTGTCCTGTGGTGTTAAACTGCGTCTTCTGGGTGGTTTAAGATATGTTTAACGGCTTGAAAAAACGCCAATCAGGTTCCCCAATTCTTTTTACTGGGTTCTGTTTGCTTCTGATAGCGATTATTTCTAATTTTTTTCCTGTAAATATTTTTGCACAAAATAATCCATTTGGTGGCGATCCTAACCTCCCTGGTGCTAACGGTCTTGGCCAGCAGCCCGCAAATGCCGATGCGAATCCTCTGGCCAGAGAAAACAATATCATCATCCGGCAATTATTAATCGAAGATCCCAGCAGCCCCATAGAAATTGCGAGTGCAATTCGTTTGTGTGTGCAACTTGGACGCACAGATGTAGCCCGGAAATTCATTCAAACCTTCGAAGCCTTAATGCCATCCCCGGAAGAATGCTCCGGGATTCAGCGGTCTTTAAACTCCGCGTTTCTTTATGAAATTGCCACTCACCGGAAGCTTCAACCCGAAGGAAATACGTTTGTTAATACTATTCGTGATGGGGCCATCAAATACTTACGTGACGACACTCGTATATCACAGTTGATAGACAATCTTGGAAGTGATAATGAGTTTATTCATCGGCAAGCTGCCACTGAATTAAAAACTTGTGATGTGAATGCCGCTGTTGCTTTGGGAATTGCTTTAGGTGAGGCGAGCCGTGAACAATACTACAACAAAATTGAAGTTGCCTTGGTTGGGATGGGCAATATGGCGGTGGAACCAACCATAGGTTTTCTAGGCGTTAAAAACGAAAAACACAAAGCCCGAATTATTTCCGCTTTGGGAAAAATGGGGGCTGTCCGAATTACTGACCGCATCGTAACTCTTACAATCAACGAACCTGCTGACTCTCTGGTTGGTGCAGCAGCCCGCGAGGCTATTACTGAACTTGTCGGTGTGATTCCCACAAAAGCCGAAGCTGCTCAGTTTTTAGAGCAACAGTTTGAGCGTTACGTAAAAGGCGACTTAATGCTGCCTGAGGACAGAAATGGGAGGCTAATATTATGGACCTATGACCCTGATCAAAAAACCGTTGTCCCCGAACTGCGGAACGCCGGGATTATCGGGATGGCCTATGCAACCATCGTCTCTCGGGATCTGTATAGCTTGGACCTGCAAAACGCTGAGTACAAGCAACGATTCCTCCGCAGTGTACTGGAATCCAGCAAAGTACTTAACGGTGTTAACCTGCCGCTAGCAAAGGCAACCAAAGAACTCATTATTCAGGAATCACCTGAATATGTGCTTTCACTTTTAGAACATTGTCTCGAGACCAGACATTATCCTGCTGCTGTTGGTGCGGCGGAAGTGCTTGGTGAAATTGGCAATGCATCACTGCTGTACTCCAACTCAGGAAAACCAACCCGGTTGGTTCGCGCATTGAATAGCCCAAGCAGGCAGGTTCGCTTTGCGATTGCAAATGCCATCTTCAAAATGGCTCCTAAGCAACCCTATCCGGGCAGCAGTTATGTGTCCCAAGCTGCAGCCTACTTTATCGAGACAACAGGTGTTCGCACTGCTGTAGTTGCCGATGTAAAACTTGATCGCCGCCTGAAGTGGGGTGGGCTGTTATCTCAAGTAGGATTTAGTAGTGATCAGGCAGTTACCGGTAAGGAGCTAATCAAACTCGCTCAAAAAAATCCGGATTATGAGTTCATTATTATGAGCGAAGCTATCCAGAACCCCGGACTAAATGACACATTTTATACACTTCGAAACGATCCCCGCACGGCTAATATACCTATCGGAATCATCATCGATGACATGCCGGGGTTGGATCTGGAATTCGCCAGAGTTGTTAAAAACAGCGTCACCGGAAAAGATGAAAATGGTTTATTTAAAAACCCAATCATGCATCGAGCTGAAATTGCTACCAATCCTGCTTACAAATTACGTACCATCAAACTACGTCTCGGGACACTCGAAGAAACCGTTGCTAATGGTGAAGCAAAACCTTTGCCATCTATTGTCGGCAATCGCAGCCGCTCAAGAGCTCAACGGCTGGCCGACGTAGATACCCGCACTTTTGCTATGTTTGAACCAAATACAACAGATCAAATGCTTTTCCAAACCAAAGCTTTAAGACAAGCAGCAAGTTATCAAACTGTCTCAACAGCAGAACGACTGGAGCAGGCTGATATCTGTCTAAAATGGTTTGGTAAAATCCTTAAAGACCAATCCACCTATGGGTTCTACAATCCAGTGCAACATCAAGAACCAATAATCAATGCACTATACTCCCCCTTATTATGTGCGGCGGCCACCGATGCCCTGATTAACATCCCAACACCTGAAGCGCAAAAGGCGTTACTTTCCATAGCCAGCCAGAATACTCGGATTATTGACAACCGTAAGTTAGCTGCTAATGCATTCAGTCAACATGTTGAAAATTATCGAATACTGTTGACCCGGAGTGAAATAACTCAGCAATACAATCTCTACAACAAAAATATTGGTGGACTACAGGAAGAGCTTGATATCCTTGGCAATCTATTAGATGCTATTGAAGCGCCAGCGAATCCCAGCGGTGCTTCCGAAGAATAACAGTACTTCTGTAATACCCGTCTTTTTAGATGTTGTTACAATCAATCTTGCAGACAGGCCCTCCTGTATACGCATTCCGACAAGCAGGACTGCGTCGTTTGAGGCTAGCCTATTACTTTTCATCCTGGAAATACTGTTAAAAGTCATGGCTACACCAGAGCCATATGAATCATCTAAAGAGTCTTCCGGTTTTAATGATCGGACGTCTGCCGCTAGCTCCCCCGATTCCTTCTCTATCGATGGCATCATCGGGACCAGTCAGGCAATGCAACAGGTCTATCAATTAACCGACCAGGTAGCCAAAAGTGATGCCTCTGTTCTACTGCTAGGTGAGACCGGCACGGGTAAAGAGCTAATCGCTAACGCCATTCACCAGATCAGCCGACGCCACAATGGGCCATTTGTAAAAGTAAATTGTGGTGCGCTAAGTGAAGGGTTACTGGAAAGTGAACTCTTTGGCCATGTTAAAGGTTCATTTACCGGAGCCGTTAGCAATCGAACCGGTCGTTTCGAAGCTGCCCACTCAGGCACTATCTTTCTGGATGAAATCAATTCCACCACACTCCAGTTACAGGTAAAACTACTGCGTGTCCTTCAGGAGCGGGAGTTTGAGCGGGTTGGTGATACACAAACTATCAGTATTGACACTCGTGTAATCGCTGCCAGCAACCGAGACCTGATGGATGAAGTCAGAGAAGGTCGGTTTCGCGAAGACGTTTACTGGAGATTAAATGTTGTGCCTATCGAGATTCCTCCACTACGAGATCGTCGGGAGGACATTCGGGAGTTAGTTACCTTCTTTTTAAATCAATATAATGAAGCCTATGATCGTTATGTTGTTCATGTTTCTCAGAATGTTCTTGATACGTTACAACAATATCATTGGCCTGGAAATGTTCGTGAGTTGCAAAATTACGTTGAACGAGCAGTTGTCATGGCCACTGGAGACGAGTTCACCAGAGAACTTTTACCACCCTCAGTATTAGGCAATGCGCCCGAGCCTGTTCGCGCCCGGGGTGGTAAAACTCTTGAATTAACGGATATCAATTCAATGTTAGTTAAGCGGGGATTACAGGATCTTAATCCTGCTGATGGAAACCTGCACGCTAAGCTTGTCGAAAGCCTTGAAAGGGAGTTAATTCATCAGGTTCTGATTGCATGTGGTGGCACACAGACCAAAGCGGCAGCGATGTTAGGAATTAACCGCAACACACTGCATAAAAAGATTAGAGAGCTTGAGCTTGATAAAGACGAATCTGCGTAGTCGAATCTTTAAGTGTAGTAAAAATGCTAGTTATAACGACTGTAACTACCCGTTTTCTATGATCACCTTGTTTACACCCGGCTTACTGATTGCCCACTTCACTAGTGAACACTTTGGGGGATAATATTAACTAGAGGAGATTAGGTTGTTGATTGTAGTTTTTATCAGGTCATAGCTGAAAACCACCCTTTTATTACTCTCAGTGCAGTATCGATATGGAAACCATAGACGGCGGATGGATGACGAAAATTTCGTTGTCTTGCTTTGCTTTTAGCTATGCCATCGCGATGATTCTTGAGATCTCGCGATTATTCTTTCGTGCGCCAGTACGATTCTTAATTATCGTCGGACTTACAGTTGCTGGTATCTTTGCACATACAGTTTACCTCTGGCTTAAATTCCAAAAAGACTTTAGCGGCGGCACGCCTATGTCCAGTTGGTATGACTGGTGCCTGATGGTTTCACTAGCCGTTGCAGTTATTTATGCAATCATTGCTATCAAAAAAAATGAAAACTCAATTGGGATCTTCTTCTTGCCCTTGATTCTTTTACTAATTTTGGTGGCCTTGTTTGTCAAAGATCAGGATGCGTTTACACAATCAGAAGCAACTAGCATCTGGGCTATTACCCATGGTATCTCGTTGTTATTTGGAACCTCAGCAATGATTGTTGCATTTGTAGCTGGAGTGATGTATTTGGTGCATGCCTTCCGACTAAAGAAAAAGCTGCCGCCTCGTGTCGGTTTTCGACTACCTAGCCTCGAATGGCTGGAACAGTGCAATCGCTTTTCATTATTCTTCGCGACGGCACTTATTGGCGCCGGACTTGTGTCCGGAGCCATTATGAATATTCTGCAAAATTCTGAGAGTCAGTCTGGTATTCCCTGGAGTAATAGTGTCATTATTTCTTCGGCGATTTTACTTCTTTGGCTTATTATCATCACCGTCTTTGAAGCACTGTATAAACCCGCTCGTCAGGGACGAAAAATTGCATATTTGACGGTGGCAAGCTTTGTCTTTCTAGCAATGGTGTTGTGTTTTGTATTCATGGCCGAACACGCCGGTCAGAATCAACAGGTGTCCTGTTTATGGGAGGCTTGGCAATGAAGCTGCAAATGATTGGATGTAGCCACCACCACACTAATTTAGCCTTTCGCGAAAAATTGGCTTTTCAGCCAAATCAGGTTGTCGAGGCATTAGCAAAAATGCGTGCCGCATTTCCGCAAGCCGAGGCTGTGCTATTGTCAACATGCAACCGTGTTGAGATTTATACCGCTGCTGAAAATGAAGAAAACTGCCCCAGTGCTCTACAACTTATAAATTTTGTTGCCAACTACCACGGACTGGCTCCAGATGAAGTTGCGGCCGAGTTACAGTCTCTCGATGGTGAGGATGCCGTGCGGCACCTTTTCACTACTGCTGCCAGCCTGGATAGCATGGTAATTGGAGAAGCACAGATACTGTCACAGGTCAAACAAGCCTATGATATGGCTAACGAAGGAGAAAACACCGGACCATTAACTCATTCTTCGTTTCAGGCTGCAATGCGAGTTGCTAAACGAGTCCAAACCGAGACAAACATCCATCGTAAACGTGTAAGCATCCCATCGGTGGCGGTGGCTGATTATGCTAGTCAGTTTTTTGAACGTTTCGATGATAAAGTGATTTTAGTTATCGGTGCTGGCGAGATGGGCGAAGAAACCCTCCAGTACCTCATCGACAAAGATGCTCAGGACATACGAATTACAAACCGCAACCACCAACGTGCTGTGGATCTGGCTACCAAAATAACCGGGACAGCTGTGGGTTGGGAAAAACTGGATGAGTTGCTTATTGAAGCTGATCTAATCGTCAGTACAACTGGGGCAACAGAACCAATTATCACTGCCGATGCATTTCGATCTATTTCTGAAAAGAGGCATCAACAACCGCTGTTTATTCTTGACCTGGCAGTACCACGAGATTTCGACCCTGCAATTGCCGGCTTTATTGGCGTATATCTTTATTCTATTGACGACCTTCAAGCGGTCTGTGATCGTAATCGCAAAGCGCGCGAACGAGATTGGCCTAAGGCTGAGCAAATCATCGATGAAGAAGTCAAGCGTTTTATGACAGATCTGTATCGACGGGTTACCGGACCTTGGATAGGACGGCTTAAGCAACAGGCCAATGAAATTAAAGCTGCGGAACTGGAGCGGTTGTACAATAAGCTTGGTAATACCGCTGACGATCCAAAAATTCGCAAGGAGATTGAAGTCACCCTGAGCCGCGTGGTCAACAAGCTTTTACATCCTCCGTTGGAATCGCTGCGAGAGGAAATGGGGCCGGAAGAAAGCTCTGGCTTGCTCGACGCACTAAAAAAACTATTCCAGTTAAAAGACTAGTCGTTTTTTTATTAAGCGGCCTGCTCGATTGTTGATTCTTCGGCCGTATCAGCATCGTCTGGATCAGGAGCATGTGCGTCAAAACTGACCGTACTTTTATCCTCTGCAATTGCCGGCAGATTGATATGTGGCAATTCATCTAGACTGTTTAAACCAAATGTCTCGAGAAACACTTTCGATGTAGAATACAAAAATGGTCGGCCAAGATCATTACTTCTGCCACTAATGCGAACAAACCCTCGTTCCATTAATTGCCTAATAATCTCGCCGCAACCAACTCCGCGAACAGCTTCAATCTCTGCTCGCATCACCGGTTGACGATAGGCAATAACCGAAAGTGTTTCGATAAGAGGGCGACTAAAGCGTACCGGTGGTAACGCTGACTCCAGTCGGCGAATCCAGGAGGAATAAGGGTGTTTGGTCATCAAGCGATAGCCGCCTGCTATTTGTTCAATACGAAATGATTGGCCACGACTGTCATATTGATCATTGAGCTTACCAATAACCGTTCTTATTTCCCGGCTATGTTTTACATTGGCCAGTTGTGCTATTTTCCGGTCCGGCAATGGTTCTTTCGCGAGAAATAAGATCCCCTCAACCCGCATTAAATATGTTGCTTCATCTTCAGAGGGTTCTGTATTTTGTGAATCTATCACCGCACGGCGCAACCAAACATTTCTCCGTCGAAGGAGTAATTTTGAGGGGCCTGTATTTAAGTTTTGTTTAGGTGGCATTTGGATTCTCACGCGTCGTAATAATACTGTGTTTCATAAACCAAAAGATAGGTGGGTTTGTTGTTCTTGGCTCTTAAAAAATGTGGTCTAACCGCCCCCCCTAGAATCACCTAGGCTCCCTATTAGAATGGTGTAATGAGTCCTATTTATTTAGACAACAATGCTACAACAGCTATTCATCCTGATGTCGCACAGACAATGTTAGAGTGCCATTTGCGGGGGCTTGTAAACCCGGAAAGCCAGCACTTGCTGGGCCGAGAGTCCCGTCGATCGCTCGAAGCTGCTCGTGAGCAACTGGGGTCCCTGCTCGGCCTACACCAGGCTGATATTCATGCTGACCACCTCTTCTTCACCAGCGGAGGCACAGAAGCCAATAATTTGGCCGTTCAAGGATACCGCCGAGCAGCCGGCAAAAAAAACCGGTTGATCATTTCCGGCATAGAACATCCCAGTGTTTCTGCTGCCGCGGCGTGGGTCGCAGCTCAAGGCACAGATGTTAAAACAGTCAACACTCTTATCAACGGTCAAATTGACTGCAACCACCTTGAAACATTGATTAACGATAAAACTTTTTTAGTGGCCGCCATGCTGGCAAACAACGAAACGGGGGTAATCCAACCTATCAGTGACATCGTTAATATTTGCCGATCCCGAGAGATACCGGTTCATGTTGATGCAGTTCAGGCCGTGGGAAAGATGCCGGTCCATTTTCAGAATTTAGGCGCTACATCCATGACAATTTCTGCCCATAAAATTCATGGGCCTTGTGGTGTTGGTGCATTAATCACCAAACATGAGAGTGCTCCTTTGCCAATTCTACACGGCGGTTTTCAACAATCTGCGGTGCGGCCCGGCACGGAGTCTGTGGTGCTTGCTGTCGGGTTTGCCAAAGCAGTAGAGCTTTACCTAAAAACTCCTGAGGACCACCGCCAAAAACTGTTGGGGATGCGCTCGCAGTTTGAAGATAGCCTCTTAAAGGCGCTTTCTTGTGCTGAGATTATTGGCCGTGATGCTCCTCGTTTACCACACACTTCAAATATTGCCTTTCGGGGATTAGATCGGCAGGTTGTTTTAATGGCTCTAGATGTTGCTGGTATCTGTTGCAGCACGGGTTCGGCATGTGCATCTGGATCAAGCGAACCTTCTCCTACTTTAGTGGCAATGGGGCTTGATGAAAAAACAATCAACGCGGCTTTAAGGTTTAGCCTTGGAATATTCAATTCTGAGGATGAAATCAAAGCCGCTATAACTCAAATTTGCGCAATCATTTCAATGTTATAAAGACCTCTCTTTTTGGTTAAATTAACCATTGCACACTGCTCGTATTCTCGGCTAAAAAACCGTATAATAAAAATTATGCAAACTGATTGTTTTTGCTGTTCTTTTCTCTGCCCTTTAATGGCTTAAAATGCCTTTTTTACAGGGCTAAAACAACTTTTACTGCAAACGGAAGAATTCGTGGCTAACGGCATTTTTGCCATCCCGATTAAAAGGCTAGAGCCCGCTGTTAATGAGCAGCTGGAACTGTTTGAAAGCAGTGTTCCAGTCGCCCTGCGGGACTCATTGCAGCAATTCATTTTTGGCAAAGAAAACGCCCCTGTTCGACAAGCCTTTGAGTGTGTTTTGGCGCGACAGGCTATCGCTAGCCCGCTAATTTTATATGGTGCTTCCGGCACGGGAAAAAGTGCTTTGAGTCACACCTTAATTGCCCAGTGGTTTCAGCGGTATCCAGATCAGAAAACATTACACACTACAGGTTCTGATTTTGCTCGCATGCATGCCCGGGCAGTCTACACCAATTCAATCAACGAGTTCCGTCAAAAGTTCCTGGGGGTCAGCCTGCTGATTATTGACGACTTGCAGATATTAAAGACTCGTGCCGCAGCTCAACAAATGTTGTGTAATATCATCGATCACTATCAGGATAATGATCATATGCTGGTAGCGTGCCTGCCTGAATTGCCTACCAGTCTGTCAGACATGGAAGATCGATTGATAAGCCGTTTAATGGGTGGGCTGCAAATCAAACTGCATCCTCCAGGCAATGATGCCCGAGAAATTATTGTAGATCAACTGGCTGAACAACATGGGGTGGATTTGGATCACTCGGCACGAGATTCCTTAATTAAACCTGATCGCGGAATTAACGATCATATAGATACTGTCCCTAAGATTCGTCAGGCGTTAATTCGATTGCGCAGCGAGGTGGCATTGGCAGCACAGGACATCTGTGAGGATGACGTAAAGGCCCTGCTCGATCGACAAAATGCGCCGGTTCGTCCTGACGTCAAAGCAATCGTCGCAGCAGCCAGTAAACATCTTAATATTCGCCTCAACGACATTAAAAGTGCGTCTCGTCGACAATATGTTGTTCGTGCACGTGGTATTGCGGTCTACCTGTGCCGGCAGTTTACTCAGGCTACTTTCGAAGATCTTGGGCATTATTTGGGGCGACGAGACCACAGTACGATAATGCACGCTTATAAGAAAACCGCGTTATTGTTAGACAAAGATATATCTGTCCGTCTTGCCGTCAATGAAATTACTGAAAAACTAGCACAAAAATATGACTTGGAATAATGGCTTTTACTGAACATCAATATTCAAAATAAAGGTTTGTGGAAAACTCGTCTATTCAACCTCGGTCGACGTCGATGATACCAAAGAATTAATAATGGTTTTAAAATCGTTCGACAACACCTACAAAAAGTTGTCGCTTGCCGACGTTGAATTTACATCAAACCGACCGGTTTTACACATCTGCTAATCGGTTGCTCCGCCTTAAAAACCGCGGTGTTAGCTTAGGTTTTTATGGTTGTCGACCATTTACGGGTGCTTCTTTTTATTACTACTGTATTTAAAAAATTAATATATAAATTCACTCCGGACTCAAAGCAAAGGATCGAACATGAAGTTCACATTTGATCGCGAAAAAATGCTGGCGGCTTTCCAGCCGGCGGCTTCTGTTGCACCGTCGCGAAGCCCAAAGCCCATTTTGCAATGTGTCAAAATGATAGGGACGGAAAATGGTGCTACGCTAATGGCCACTGACACTGAAGTTGGGATTCGTGTCGTAGTTGAAGGTGTTTCAATTGAGACGCCAGGGAATGCGGTTTTGCCCGTAGATCTCTTTGGGAACATTCTCCGCGAAAGTGGCGATGATCAATTAACGGTCGTAGTCGAGGGGGCGGAAATTAAAGTGACCGGTGGTTCAAGCAACTATAGTTTACCGTCTCAGAATGCTGATGAATTCCCTGATGTACAGCATGTAGAGGGAGACAGCAGGATTGAAATAGCCGCCGGACTTTTCGGGGAAATTGTAAAACGAACAGTTTTTGCGACAGATAACGAGAGTAGTCGTTATGCTCTGGGAGGCATTCTCCTGGAAACAGATGGTGGCAATTTAATTGCAGTAGGTACAGATGGGCGACGATTAGCTAAGATGCAGGGGCCTGTCGATATTCAGGGAGATATTCAGCTGGGACAGTCAAGTACGATTGTTCCTACGCGATCAATGAATCTCATTGCCAGGGCTTTGGGAGCCCCTGATAGTATTGTGCAGATTATCCCGAGCGATAACCAACTGGCCTTTAAAACGGAAGCAGTTACCCTGACTTCCCGACTGGTGGAAGGGCGTTTTCCAAAGTGGAAGGATGTCTTCCCCGCTAGAACCGAAAGTTCCAAAATAGTACTTGCAGCCGGAACGTTTTACGGGAGGCTGCGTCAGGCATCGATTGTGGCCAATGATGAGAGCAGGGGTATTACCTTCACGTTTAGTGATGGAACGCTTTCTATGGATGCGACAGCGGCTGAGAGAGGGCAAAGCCATACGGAGATGCCGATTGCGTACACCGGCAATGAAGTGGCTGTCAGCCTGGATCATCGCTATGTCGAAAACTTTCTTCGGGTGTTGGACAGTGAAACGAGTTTCACGTTTGATTTAGAAGGTGGCCAGGCTGCAGTGTTGTTGTCAACGGAAGATGGTTATTCCTACATTATTATGCCACTGGCGCGAGATCGGTAGTGATTGGTGACAGGCAATTTAACACCGGATGAACAGCGGTTTGAGGATTTGCGGAAGCGTCAGAGGTTTGTGCCTCTTACGCCACGCATTGACAATATTCTTAGTCGCTTGATGACGAAAACGGGCTATAGCCGGGTTCAGTCAGCTAATGTTCTGGATAAGGTGTGGGGTGAAGTGGCCGGGCCATTGGCAGCGGTAACAAAGGCTGGTAACATTCGTCGCGGAGTGCTGGATGTTATCTGTAAAAACTCCGCAGTCATGCAGGAGCTTACATTTCAAAAGCAAATGGTTATTCAGCAGCTAAATCAAAGGCTGGACGGTCAGACGATAAAAAAAATTAAGTTGCGAGTGGTGGACTTTTAGTGAGTTTATTCAGGTAGCAACCGCAGATAGAAAAGAATTTATATGAGTGACGATCAAATTGAGAATGGTGCGGGCGGTGATTACAACGCCGACAATCTACAGCATTTGTCTGACCGTGATCACGTACGTAAGCGACCGGGTATGTACATCGGCGACACCTTTAATCGGGGTTTACACCACTTAGTGTACGAAGTTGTTGATAACTCGATTGATGAAGCAATGGCCGGTCATGCGTCGAAGGTGGGCGTTGTTATTAATCCTGATGGAAGTGTTACTGTTGAAGACGATGGTCGCGGTATTCCAGTAGAACTTCACGAAGGACTGACCGAGGAATTTGACAGGGAAGTCTCCACTCTTGAGGGGGTGATGACCGTTCTTAAGTTTGGGGGGAAGTTCGATAAGGGGGCTTATCAAACTTCCGGCGGTCTGCACGGCGTAGGCGTTACGGTGGTTAACTTCCTAAGTCAGTGGTGCAAAGCGGAAGTCTGCAGGGATGGTTACGTCTACAGGCAGGAATATGAGCGCGGGTTGGCAGTTGATAAGGTCAAACGAGGAGAAAAGTCCGGAGAAACAGGAACCAAAGTAACATTTAAGCCAGATGGAGAAATTTTTGAGACCACTAAATTTCAATATGATATTCTCGTAAAGCGATTGCAGGACCTGGCTTTTCTCAACAAAGGGGTCCAGATCGAAGTGCGGGATGAGCGATCCGGACAGTCAGATACTTTTTGCTATGAGGACGGGATTATTGATTTTGTTCAACATCTGAATCGCGCTAGTGATGTACTGCATTCAGATGTGTTCTATCTGGATGGTGAGCAGGAAGTCGAAGATGGTACTGTCGTAGGATTTGAGATCGCATTGCAGTACACCAATGATTACTCAGAACACCTTCATTCTTATGTTAACAATATCCATACCCATGAAGGTGGAACGCACGAAACCGGTTTTCGTAAGGCATTAACTCGTGTTCTTAATACGTATGGTGTTAAAGAGAAAATTATTAAAGACGCTAAAGAAGCCCCTTCTGGTGATGATGTTCGAGAAGGAATTACAGTTGTAATTTCAACACGAGTGGCTCATCCCCAGTTTGAAGGACAGACGAAAACAAAACTAGGTAATCGCGAAGTTGAGTCCGCGATTGCCACATCTTTCCATGCTGCTTTTACTAAGTATCTCGAAGAGAATCCTAAGAATGCCCGAATTATTGTGAACAAAGGGATTACAGCCATGGAGGCCCGTGAGGCAGCCCGAAAGGCCCGGCAGTTGATGCGCAAACGCAAAGACGTTTTGGGTGGTGGAAGCCTGCCGGGTAAGCTGCGGGACTGTATCAGTAAGGACATGGAAAAGTGCGAATTGTATCTGGTCGAAGGTGATTCGGCCGGTGGTTCGGCGGAAGGTGGTCGTCTTAAGAACTATCAGGCAATTCTTCCACTCCGAGGTAAGATAATTAATGCGTATAAATCTCGCGTTGATAAAGTACTTGCCAATGAAGAAGTGCAAAGCATGATCAACGCTATTGGTAGCGGCATCGGTGACGATCAACAACTTGATAAATTGCGTTACAACAAAGTTATCATTATGACGGACGCCGATGTAGACGGCTCTCATATTAGAACCTTACTGCTTTGTTTCTTCTATCGCCAGATGCATAGTTTAGTGGAACGAGGGCATGTTTACGTGGCTCAACCGCCTTTGTTCCGGGTGCGCCGTGGTAAAGAAGTTTATTACGTTCAAAGTGAAGATGAAATGAAGGCGCAGCTACTCGAGAAAGGACTAGCAGACGCCGTCTTTATTACAGAAGAAGGTCAGGAGTTCTCGGGCGAAAAAATGAATGATCTTTGCCGGACTTTAGCAGATATAGAAGATGCTTTGATTGCTCTGGAGCGGCGGGGGATTAATTTGCGAATACATGCAGAGCGACTTGATCCGGTTAGTAATAAACTGCCCGTTTATCATGTTTTCCAGGGAACAGCAGATCATTGGTTTGCGGAACGCACCGATGTGGATGACTTTATAGAAGCCAATACGCCGGATGAAGCAGAGCTACCTTCAGATTCTGAAGAGAATAATGAAAATGAAGACGCAGAGAATCTGGAAAATACAATTCATGTAGTTGAATTGCATGAAGTTCGGACAATTAATGCCGGGCTAAAAACATTGCTATCCTATGGACTTGATGTCCAGGCTCTCCTTCCTCAGGAACGTACCGGTGTCGAGATTCCAAGATATATTCTCAGGCGAGGGGAATCGGACATTAATCTGGAAGATTTGCGGGGGCTAACATCAGCAGTGCGAGCAGCCGGCGAAAAAGGCCTGCAACTGACCCGCTTTAAGGGATTGGGTGAAATGAATGCCGAAGAACTTCGTGAAACTACACTTGATCCGGAAAATAGAACTTTGGTGAAAGTGACGATGCAGGACCTAGCAGCGGCCGATGAAATGTTCCGTATTCTAATGGGCGACAAAGTCGAACCACGTCGTGAATTTATAGAGAAACACGCGTTAGAAGTACAGAATCTGGATGTTTGATAGCGGTTAGCTTATTCAGATTTGGTTTTTAGTTGTTCCTGCCTTTTTAGTTCCCGTTCAATGTAAGGCTTGAATTCAGGTCGCTTGACCCACCGTTTAAAGTGTTTTTGATATTCCGGTAACGTCATTAGGTTTGTTTGTTGCGGACGAGGAAAAGGATTAACCTTACCCGACCGATAGTCAGCACCGGCGATGCTTTCCTCGACAGAAGCGTTCCATGCTTCAAAAGACTTGATCATGCGATTGGCAATATCTGGCTGATCAGCAAGAACATCTTTTTGTTCCCGAGGGTCGATCATTAGATCATAGAGCTGATATTCACCACTGCCAAGCTTGAGTGTTATTAGCTTATAGTTGTTGTCTAACCAGGCAGCGCGGCCGGTATGGCGAAAGCCTATTGGTGAAGGTCGCCGGGACTGGTTGGTGTTAATGACGTTCGCTAGTGAAATACCGTCTGTGACTTTGTTGATAGAGTTTTTGGTCAGTCCAGCTAAATCAATTAATGTTGGAAAAATGTCCATTGTACAAGCCGGGTACTTCGAAATCTGAGGTTTAATTTTTGCGGGCCATTCAATAAGGGCGGGAACTCGCAGGCCACCCTCGTAAACAGAATTCTTGAACCCCCGAAGGTCACCAACAGTGCCAGGTTTAATATTTCCCAATCCGCCGTTGTCACTGTTAAACCAGAGGATAGTATTTTCTGCGATACCAAAATCACGCAGTTCTTTTCGCAGGTGACCGATAGATCGATCCATCGCAACCAGTTCAGCGTGGTGGTCACGAGACGCCGGACTAAGATTGCTGAACGGCCGGGCATCAGATTCATAAGCCATAAAAGGGCTGTGCGGCGTACCATACCAAATGACTATAAAGACGGAGTTCCCCTTTTCATTTTCTCCGCGGATGTAATCTAATGCTTCGTTAACCACGATTTCGGATGAGTCACCCCCATGCTCTTCCCAGTCGCCGTTGCGGCTTAATATTGGATTCATGTCAAAAAAATTTGTCACGCTAAGCCAGTAATCAAAGCCCAAATGTCCGGGATGATGAGCGTCGTGTTTAAGGATAGGGGCCCCCGGCCCCCGTAGACCGTTGAGGTGCCATTTTCCAAAGTGGGCAGTAGAATACCCGGCTTTTTGAAAGGCTCGGGAGATGGTCTGCTCCTGTTTGTTTATCGCATAACCGTGATTGTGTACGCCGGTACGATCATTGGAACGCCCGGTAAGAACAGTGGCTCTGGTTGGCGAGCAATTAGGAGCACCCGCGTAAAACCTGTCGAACCGGATACCATTGGCTGCCATGGCATCCAGATTTGGCGTTTTAAGTATTGGGTGGTTGTAATAGCCCGTCTGCCCGTAACCCATATCATCAGCCATAACCAAGATGACGTTAGGGCGATCATCAGCAATTGTCAGAATAGGAAAGAGCGTGACAGCAAGAAATATTAAAGAACGCATATCGTATCGAAAGCCCGCTTTGTTAATAAGAGAATTGATTTAACCAGAGTGGTTAGCCAACTACAATCTACCAGCCAGCGAACGTTGCTGCAGGTATTGTGCAAAAGTCACACCCAAATCTTTGCTGGTATCGCAAAGCACATATTCACAGCGGTTGGCATCACAGAGCTTTTGGAAATTCACCATAAACCGTTCAACAGCCTCCAGATAGGCTTCACGGATGTCGTAGGGGCGCGTCAAGAGTTGATCAGGATCCTCCAGTCCGATGAAACGAACCATACCTTCGATATCGAAATTTAATTCATCCTGATGCATGACATGCATTAGCACCACTTCGTGGTTGTCGTAACGGAGACGCTGCAAAGCATCCTCTAAATCATCAACATCCACAAAGAAGTCAGAGATAACTACGACAATACTACGCCGCCCTATTTTTGCCGAGACTTCACCCAGTGTTTTTGCAATATTAGTTTTATTTGTTGATTTCACCTGATCCAGAGATTCGGTCATGCGAATGATTTGCCCCATATTGTTGGATGGGGTTAGATAACCACGGGTTTTATTATCAAACGTTGTAAGTGATACACGGTCCGACTGCTCGATGACCAAATAGGCCAATGTCGTAGCGATTTGTGAACCATAGAGAAGCTTTTGCTGGTCTTCATCGCCATATCGCATAGATGCAGAAATGTCCAAAACCAAATGGCAATTGAGGTTAGTCTCCATTTCATATTGTTTAATTACATGCCGTTCATGACGGAAGTAGACTTTCCAGTCAAGATGTCGAAGATCGTCGCCGGCGACGTATTCACGATGGCTGGCAAACTCAACCGCGAACCCGTGAAAAGGACTTTTATGAGCACCGGCCAGATTGCCTTCTACAAGTTGACGTGGATTCAGCTTAAAGCGGCTGAGCTGGCTCAGTACTTCCGGGCGAATATATTTGTTGAGAATAGCTGAAGACATGTTGGAATAGCTCTTTTAAACAGCAGCAGGCTCACTAAATGTTTGATCAGCAGGCACAGCCTCTAAAATCAACTCCAGTAGTTTTTCGCTGTCGAGGCCAGCGGCCATGCCAGCATAGTTAGGAGCAATGCGGTGCCGTAATGCGGGCAGCACAATTGCCTGAACATCTTCGATGCTCGTATGATAACGCCCTTTAAGCAATGCCCGAGCCTTTGCACATGAAATGAGTGAAAGTACACCGCGAGGCCCGGCGCCCCAGCCTACCGACTCGTTAACAAAATCCGGGGCTTCTTCGGTATTGGGTCGGGTGGAACGGACTAATGCATGAGCATAGCCAAGGACCTGGTCACAAACAGGCATGCGGCGTGTTAATTCCTGAGCCTCAATGATTTCATCAGCCGAAATGATTGAATTAATTCCGCCAAGAGAACCGGCTGAAACCTTGCGAGCGATATCCCATTCTTCCGCAGCGGTTGGGTAGCCAACTTTAATGTAGAGCAGAAAGCGGTCGAGCTGAGCTTCTGGCAGCGGATAGGTACCTTCCTGTTCGAGCGGGTTTTGGGTTGCAAGCACAAAGAACGGAGCTGGCAATATGTGGGTTTTTCCGCCGGCAGAGATCACGCGTTCCTGCATTGCTTCGAGCATTGCTGCTTGTGTTTTGGGGGGCGTACGGTTGATTTCGTCGGCTAGAATCATATTGGCAAAAATCGGACCCTGCACGAATGAGTATTCTCGCTCTTTAGTGACAGGATCTTCTCTTAGGACGTCCGTACCCGTAATGTCCGAAGGCATTAAGTCCGGCGTGAACTGAATCCGGTGGAATGAGAGCGTCAGCGCTTCAGCGATGGATGAAATCATTAGCGTTTTTGCCAGACCAGGAACCCCTTCCAATAAAGCATGCCCCTGAGCCAGAATAGCAATAAGCACCTGCTCGATTACTTCATCCTGACCAATGATCGATTTATGTAATTCCGCTCTTAGTTCCTGGCATTTAGTTGCCCAGGATTCAACAGCTTTGACGTCACTGTCACTTTGTGTTTGATTTTCTTCCGACATCTTCGGTTTCCAAGTCTAGGTGGTATATCCCACAAGTTTATTTAATACTATTAAAGTACTTTTTCAGCCGTTCTTCATATCCGGCCGGTAAAGTACGCTTTGTTCTTGATTTAATCGCCTGTTGAACAGATTTTGGCAAGGATGTTATCCAGGGAGACTTTGGAGCACCAATAGGTGCAGCGTCAGCATCCCCGTCACGCCCTCCTGGCACTCGTGAGTCGTTCTCGGTTTGAGCCTCAACGACTTCAACAGGCCCATCTTTTGGAGCCTCATTTTCAGAAGGACCAAGCTTTCCTTGACTGGCAGCGCCGGCTTCCGCAGTGGCAGCTCCCAGCTGAGGCTGATCAGAGGGCATTGGTTCGCCGCTTGGCATCAGTTCGCCGCCTGGCATTGGTTCACCGCCTGGCATTGGTTCACCGCCTGGCATTGGCTCACCGCCTGGCATTGGCTCACCGCCTGGCATTGGCTCACCACCAGGGGCTGGTTCACCGCCTGGCATTGGTAATTCAGCTTGTGACAGCTCTTCACCTAGGTCTTGTCCGGACATTAGTTCAGCGGTTTCTAAAGCATCTTCAGGTATGAAGCTGTCATTTGGCGGGCCAGCATCAACAATAGGGGGTGGTTCATTAGCTGGCGAAGCTGGCATAGGCGGCCCTTCCAGCATTGGTTCGCCCCCCGGCATTGGCTCACCACCTGGCATTGGCTCACCACCTGGGGCGGGTTCACTGCCGGGTTCCCCAGGTTCGGTTGCGGCAAGCAGGGGGTCCTCTGGTTGTGGATTGTTTTGAGTGAGGGCTTCGGCTAATGCGGAGGCTTCAACAATGGGTTCGTTAGCAATTGTTTCCTGGTCAGCGATTTCAGCGGCAAGTTGTCCAATACCAGCTAAAGCCTCAGCTTGTTCCATGACAGTATTGAATAGTTCGTTTGCATTTGGTTTATGGGGATTGTCAGCCTCCAATTGTTCCCGCATTTCGGCCAGTTCCTGAGCCGATTCTTTGCCTTGTTCGGCAAGCTGTGCCAGGAAATTTGCCATTTGCAATTCCTGTTGAATTTTTTCTTCTTTAATGTCCGCCAAGACTTCTGCCTGAAGCATTTGGCGCTCCTGGTTGGTTGCCGGGTTGGTTTCTTCCTCATTACCGTCCATTGATTCTTCGCCAGGCGGCGTCTCATCATTTGAGTCGCCGTCGTTTGGTTGATTTCCTTGTTCAGGAGGTGTTTGTTCGGCGGGTAAATTTTGCGGCGACTCCTGCTGCGAAGCTGATTCAGCAGCTTGCTGCAAGGCGTTTCCTGCATCGGGGATGGATTGAAGTGTTTCTTCCGCGACTTCCGCAATTTGTTCGACAGTGGGTTTTTCCATTTCAGCCAGTGAGTTTAGGCTTTGCTGAACTTCATTTACATCGGCCAACTGTTCTTTGAGTTCGTCAATTAACTCATTGGCAGTTTTAGCAACTTCATCACGGATTTGATTTGCCGCCGTTTCTAGCTGGTCTGCTACTTCTTTGGCCTGTTCAGCAGTATCGTTACGGGCCTGCCGGTCTTCCGGGCTTTCCGGCAATACTTCCATGGGCTCACCGTCGTTTGGATTTGGCGATTTGACGTTTTCTTCAACGGGCGTATTATTGTCTGGATCCGCGTTGTTTGGCTTGTTTTCATCACCCTCATCACCCTTAGGTTGATCTTCGGCAGGTTCGCCATTGTTGTCCTCAGCCACGGGCAAGGAATAAGCAACAGCCTCAGCAATCTGCTCAGATTTTTCAGCCGCCGCATTTAGTTCTTCCGTTGCATCGGGTGAGAGGTTTTCAACTCCTTTAGCAATTTCTTCGGCGAGCTCAGCAGTAGTATTAAAGTCATCTTTAATAGCTTCCCCAGTTTGTTTGCTTGGCGCATTATCGTCGGATAGCAAGTTGGCATTTTCCCGTGCTTCAGCCGCCGCTCGTTCAAGCGTATCGACAGCTCGGTTTAATTCGCCAAGCTTGGCGGCAAGAGCATTTTTACGAGCTTCTTCTTCTGCTTCTTTGGTTCGCCCGATAGCTTCTTTAATGTCTTCTCCAGCTTCAGCTAGTGCTTCCTCTGCTGCATTTTGGGTTTCGTTGGCCGCTTCCTGATTATCCTTAGCTGCATTGGCTTCTTCGGTAGCCCTGGCAGCCTCGTCGGCAGCCTCATTAGCCTGCTGAATTGCTTCTGTAACAGGTTCGGGAAGATTGGACTCTGTAGCCTGTGCAACAGCCTCTTCTGTGGCTTTGTTTGTCAGCAACTCCGTTTCGGCGGCCTCTGCAATCTGGTCTTGTTCTAACGCATCTTCGGCTTCACTGTTTAGCTCGTCAGCCTCCTCTAGTTGTTCTCGTGTTTCTTCCAGTGCGTCTGCAATTTCTGTGTATTCCTCGGATGATAAATCTGGATCTAGCAGACTTGTTTGGGTGTCCAGTTGTTCCTGAAGTTCGGCCAGCGACCCAATAATTTCATCCTGCTGCTCCATCGCCGCTTCAATTTCGCCATCGAATATCTCTTCACGAGCTTCCATGGCAGCATCCTGGGCCCGGTCGATTAATTCGGAAGCGTTTTCGTCATTGGCAACCAGATTTTCCAGCCGCTGAAGTTGTTCACGGATTAAGTTTTGTGACTGGACAAGCTCGTCAATTTTGGTGTCATCGTCAGGATCAGCGGTTTCGAGCTCCTCTTTTAGTGCTTCTTGCGCGGTCAGGATGTCTTCGGCGGCTGCCGTTGCGTCTGAGTCGATCCACGCCGGGTCTTCGAAGCGGCGAATTTTCAGGAGAATACCCTCTAGAACCGTAATGATCTCTTTTTCTGTTTTTGCGGCCTCGTTAAAGTCGGTTGCTTCCAGTTGAGTTTCGGCTTGTTCGAGCAGTTTGTCGACCTCGTTTGTGTCGAGTACGTTTTTACATTCGGTCGCTAGTTTTCCTAATTCACCAGTCCAGTCCTGCACCAGTACTAATGTCTCACCAAAGGCGTCAACTAATACAGAGACGTTTTTTTGTGAGTCGATGGTACTAAGAACGAGCTGCTCCTGAGCAGTGGAAAGAATAAGCGTGTTGTCAAGGGTAGCTTTTTGTTGAATAACAATTTCAGCAATGCGTTCAATAAGTTCAGCCTGTTGCCGGCGGAGACGGAGCCGTTCGCGTTCACGAAGGAGATCACGCAGTATTTCGCGCATTCTGGTATGAACCTGAACCATAAACACCTGCCTTTCGGAGGGCTTAGCGATGTCTGCCTGAACTAAAAGCTCGATAACGCCCGGCATCTTGGATTGGGCCAGCTGACCCATTCTGCCCCGCATAGACTTGAGATCTTCATATAAAGGCAGGTCTGTCAGGCGGTTGTCTTCAAGCTGTTGCATCTGCCGATCCACAAGAATAGACAGCAGGTCGGCGGTCAGATCACGAGCCCTCTGCTGGTTTACTTTGTAGCGATCAATCTGCAGGCGATCAGCAAGTGATGGCGCAGCCGACGGTGTTTGTTGGGCAACAAGAGGCGTGCAACAGATATAGGAATACACTAAAGCAGTCAAACCAATTTTTTTGTAGATACTCATTATTGACGATCTCCAACCCCTAGCTGGGCTTTAATAATCTGATCAAGTTTTTCGTCTGTTTCAGAGTCGATGTCCCGCATGGCTGCAAGGAAATTTGCTCGACTGGTTACCATAAATTCAATTGGATCAGAAGGGATTGTGACACCCGGCTGCTGACCACGATAGTCGGTTACCTGAAGTGTGACTAACACAGTGTCACCGATTTCCAAGCCAAAATCTGCAAGCTCAATCGCAATAGTATTGTCGATTTGTTTTGCATGGGATTCCGGCTCACCTACCACCCGGGTAATTGTGTCATCGCTGGTTTCCATCGCTCCGCGAGTTATGGTTATATCAGCGGCAACCGTATCGATTCCAAAGTCATCGATAGCACGAAATTTAATACGTGGAGCGGCACCGCTCAATACTAAGTTTATCACGGTTGCGGCAGCAATCCTCGGATTTTGGTCAGGTCGAACCTGCAAAATGCCGGTAATCGGGCGGTCAGGACTAATTCCATTGGTATCTGTAACGCTTATTTGGTATTTAGTGGTTGCCATAACCCCAATTAAGGGGTGATCTTCAACAGGCATTTTCCAGTTCCCAGATTCATTTTTGAGCTCAAATGTTTCCTCGCCCAACTGAATCGACGCCGATTTTAATTCATTATTAGTAGATCTTAAAACAGGATGTACATTAGATCCCGCCAGCACGCTGCGAATCCGCCCACCGGTTGACTTTACGTTGAAAGAATCCACCGCGTATGCCGGAATATCGGCCTTCATCTCAAGCTCAATACGAGGAACCTGTAAAACCTCCACTCTTTTTGTCTCACCAACATCATCCCCAACAAATGCGGTTACTGAAAATTCATCGATGACCCGTGGTAGGGTGACACTATATTCGTTTGTGCTTCCGATTCGCATCAACATTAATTCAGATTCGGCATCATTCTTTCCGAGAATTTTAAGAACACCCTCTGCGGGCATGACTTTGTTTTTATCGACTCGAACGACAAATGTAATAGGCCTGCCGATTACAGCATTGGCCTCGACGCTTTCCAGCGACAGGATGACAGTTTTCGTTGGATATGATTCAACCCCCAGGGCCATTCGCTGCAGAAAGACATTAAAGTAATCGGGCACAGACACAGCTATGGCAACAATCACCACAATGGTGCCAAAGCCTTTTCCCAGACTCTTCCATAATTCAGGTCGAGAGAAACCATACAAGTAGTCGATTTGCGATGAGATTCGACCGGTGTCTTCAACAACCTGTTTACGCAGTTGTTCAGAACCAAACTGGTCTATACCAAGATTGTTAAATTGTAGAGCAGCCACTAAATCAGAGTGAACATTTTGGTGGGATTCAATTTTTGTAGCGATGCCAATCAGACTCTCTCTTACAACGAATGCCGGAAGGAGATACTTCTTGAATAACCAAATTAAGAGGACTGCTTCGATGGCCAGCAGAACGATACGTTCAACAGCATCCATTTTTGCCAGCCAATCTAAACCAAAAGTTGCCAGAAAGAACCAGCCGACAGCCGTTACCCACTGCGCAAGACCCACCCCAAGACGGGCGATACTTCGAAAGCGCCGAACTCGTTTAATACCGCGATGTAAAGGTGATAGGTTTGACATTGTTTACCGCAGATTACTTAACTTTCGTGCCAGCCATTCTGTGTGCATGATCACCAGCACAAACAATAGGATCAGCCAAGTGTTCCAAAGAGGGAGTTGGCGTTCCGTGTATTGCTTAATGTCCTGAGGCTTAAGCCCATTCAGGATGTCAGGCAATTCATATAATTCACAAGCCTGACCGCCGGATACGTCTCCGAGTTGTTTTTGCAGCGAAGTGTTACGGACGACATCAAGTCGTTCACGCGAAGCTGTGGTTACTTCGAAGCCCAACTCAAACTCTTCATTCGTCTCAGGATCCATGACTAGCAGTCGATATAAACCGGCATCTAGCGGAGGAATCGAAGCTTCGAAAACAACATTATCCCGAGCTAATGGAATTTGAATGTCGTCAACAAGCTGCGAGCCGGCGGCAGTCTGTCGCAAGAGTCGGGCTTGTAAACTTTCCACATCTAAATTTTCGTAATTGCTGTTATAAGCTTCGACGGTGACTGTAACACGCTCACCAGTCTGGTAGGTTGTCAGGTCAGTTGATGGCGAAAAACGTTTTTGCTGGCCGAGTGCGCGGCCGAGCCCTAGACGATAAATCATCTGACCCCAGAATTGACGATAAAACCGCTCGCCATATTTCCTTCGCAGTCGCCAGGTTTCATTAAAACCTATATAAATAACCTCTCCTTTTCCAAATCGACGTGTAGCAATAATAGGTTGCAGATCAGTGTTGTCAACGGTTTTGTCGGTTGGATGAGTCGCCAGAACAGTGGCCAGCGGGTGTGCCCGCAATACTGGCTGGTACCAAGGGATGTTGCCCATATTATTCCAGGCAAGATTATTTTGTGCTGGCCCATCGCCCAGGTTCACAAAAGGATTGTTTTCAGCCTGTGGTGTAAAAGACAGTTGAAATTTTGAAGGCTTTGGTCTCATAGACCGGTCAACCACAACGGGCAGCATGTCAGCCAACTGGGTTCCCTGCAGTGCTCCAATACTAAAGCGTGGGCCGGCAATAATAACCAAGCCGCCACCAAAACGTTCCACATATTCAACCAGCTGGTCCTGAAACGGTGCCGTTAACATCTCACTTGGAACATCACTGATCAGGACTACGTCATTAGCAAAGACCTCTTCGCGAGGCCGACCCAGCCGATCAACAAACAAGTCGTTAGACTGACGCACTTTAAAGTCTGCAGAACGCAAGAAAGTACGAAAGCCCTCATATCCGATAAGCGGATCACGATGAAAGACTTCCTTTACAAATCGCCATTCCCAGGTTGGTTCGTGTTCGACAAAGAACAGGTTTAACGATTCGTCCCGAATAATAACTTCTCGATCCGCTTCGTTATTTCGTGAACTCACCTCTCCAGGCAGACCGGAAACTTCAGCAATCAATTCAAAACGCCCGGATTGTTCCGGTAAATAGGGCAAGTCGAGATCAATTGGGCTGTCTTCCAACACAGTAACAACCGGGGCTCCAACGGGAATTTTATCCGCCTCAATAATTGCATCAGTGGCCGTACCCAAACGGCGCTGGAAGAGCTGAATCGACACACTCGCTCCAGCTGAACCTTGTTGACGCAATGTGGCAGAAACAGAAGTATTTTCATCCTGTTTTAGTACTAGCGGAGCCTGTAAATCGATGGCAACATCAATGACCTCCTGCGGACCAACACCAGTTGCGTAAATCGGCACATCCAGTTGAGCAGCAGACGTAAGAGCTGGATTTCCGGCGTTTTGACCAAAGTCACTGACCACCACCACTCCAGCTAGATGTCGGGTACCATGTCGTCTGTTGAGTTCATCCAATGAGCTTCCAATTGCGGTAGTTTGAATCTCCGCTACCAATTCCCCGGTTAGGTCATGTGTTTCGGAATCCTGCCCCAACTCTTTTATTGAATGACCTTCATCTGTCGTGTAATAACGCACATCAAACTTTTCGTGCAACGAACCAACAGCATTGGAAAGCTCACCCTGCTTTAACATGGTGTTTAATAATTCGATTCGGGTTTTTGAGGCGGGGTCGATACTTGCGGGTATCATTTGGTCTAAAGCATCCGCGTGTTCATTAGAAAATTCATCAACCAGATTCATGCTGTCCGAACCGTCAAAGAGCATCAGTAGGATCGGGCGAGGATGTTCGGTTAATGAGACCAAAACAATAGGTTCCGCAAGGATAAAACCGACTGTAGCCAATAACAGACTGCGAAATGTCGTTAAGGCACCACGCCTTCGGCTTCGCTTTTCCAGCGGCTGCTCATTTTGATAACGATAATAGAAATATACCCCAAGTGTTGCTAAGCCAAGGCACACAAGCAGTACTAATACCGGGCGACCCTCGCTCCACCAGCTAGCAAACTTGAGATCGATTTGATGAATTTCATCGGTGGACTTAATTCCCAACAGGCGGGCTAAAGCGTTCATGCAATAATCCCTCCGGTCGCTGATTCCTCTTCCCGTTTTTTAGAGGCCAGCACCCCCATTTCCACTAACAGCAAAACAAAAAGTAAATACATCAGCCATCTCCAAGTGCCGCTGCCAAGATAGGTTTCCCCCTCGAGAGAAATTGCTTCACCGGTAGTAAGCCAGCGAACACGACCGCTAGCGACGAGTGCCTGTAGCTGGTCGACTTGCTGGAGAGTTAAATCACTTTCATCGCTTGTTCCATTGAAGCCCAGCAAGAGGACAGAGATTTCGCTGCCGCTCTCCGCTTCGATTCGGCTAAGCTGATAGAATCCACGATCGGTGGCACCACGAATGACGACTCCGTGTTTTTGCTGCCCAAGTAATTCAACAGCAACAGTTTCTGTGCGATTAATCGAATTAGCAGGCCAGATCAGTTTGTGACTGGCATGTTGATGTCTGGTGGAAACAGGAATAACAACCTCTTCCTGAGTGGGCATCGTGCGTTCTGGTAACGATCGCACCAGAGAGGTGCGTACGATCCTATCCAGCAAAAGGACTCCGGTATCGACTGATAAATCATTCCATTCAGGAAAGACCCCGGAGGTTAAAAACTGTACATGCCCCTGGCCAATTCTTCGCTCAACCAGAAACGGTTGTTGATTATCATATTGTCCCAGGACTCGAGGGCGATTACGGGCAACAATTTGCTGAGGTGTAAATTCACTGTAGTGTCGACCAAGCGGGTTAGTCCAGTTTAGCCAGCGGGTTTGCTGATTATCGTTATTCAGCAGATCTTGGACACGCCCCAGTTCTTTCTCATCAAATCCTTCCAGCGTGCCAACATCAGCAGAAATTGCTTTATAAAAAATGGGGGCAGAAACTAAATCCTGAAAGGCATCTTCGGGAATTTGCAGGTTATAAATAGGATCGTCGAGTGTTTTGGGGTTAAGGCTGAACGTTGGCCATTGTTGGGTGTTGGCCGGAGGCAGGCTTCCTAAAGGATCAGGCGAGAGTCCAATGGGGAGAAATCCGTTTCCCTCGTCCCAGGCTGCAGTGTTCCAGCTGGTGGCTTCGAATAGGCCTCCCGCTGTGATTAGAATTTGCCCACCCTGCTCAACATACTCTTTAAGGGTTACGACATCGGCGACATTTGGAGCAACGCTTCCGCAAATAATAACGCAGCGAGCGTCCTGCAGATCCTCAATCGTAAAATCTTCTATTGTGCGATGGATGACGTCGATCAGAGACTTGTGTTCGACGTCTTCACCCAGGGTTGGCGCCAAAAGGTGTCGCAACATGAAAGATTCACCAAGACGCCCGCGTTCTAAATCTTCATCGCGACCGTACTGATCAATAAAAACAATTGGAACGCGTGCAATAACTGGCACGACACAAACGCGTCGGTCGTCCATCGGTAATCTATCGGTATCAAGTGTTAACTCCGCCCGCGCAAATTCCGGCTCTTTGGAGGAGCCAGCGGTGACGAACTGGTGTTCGAAGTTTACGGTGGTGGCCTGCCCGGGCTGTAATTGTAGGATTTGTTCGGCGACAACCTGATCGTTGATAATTAATGAAACAGTGACATTGTCTCTAACTTCAGCACCCTCATGGCGGACGGTACCAATAAAGTGAGCGGTTGATTCAGCGTCAGCAATTCCATCCCGCAGGTAAAAGTCGCTAACCCAGGAATTGTCGGTCTCGGCTGGCTGAACAGCGACGATCTGTACGTCTCCTAAGCTGGCCAGCGTTTCCTCTAGATTATTGTCCTGCCAGCCATTGGTCTGCAGGTCACCAAGCATAATGACTCGCTTGGTTTGAACGCTACTGTCTTGCTCTAATGCTAAAGTAGCTTGTTCGGCCGCCAATCGTAAATCGGCTGCCTGGTCGACAACATGAACCTGCTCCACCGCGTTTAAAGCATCTTCCCGGGATGAATAAGCTCCAACACTAAACCAATGTGGTTGAGTGCACATAGGGATAATCGAAACTTCGCTGCCTGAAGGAAGAGTTTCAATAAAGCCGGTCGCCTGAATTTTGGCATCATCCAGTAATGATTTGTCTAAGGCGGTGTATCCCATAGATAAACTGTTATCAAGGATAATTACAGCATGGATCGGTTCACTGCCATTGTAGGCCTGCTGCCCTCCGCCCACCCAGTAAGGCCGGGCCATGGCAAGTACGAATAGAAGAACCACCAAAGTACGAATAGCGAGTAGGATAAGATCTCGGAGTTGAATAGCCCGACGGTTACGCTTAACAGCTTCACGCAGAAACTGCATCGCGGCCCATTGTTGGGTGCGATAACGTCGTCGATTTAACAAATGAATCAACGTAGGGCCGGCAACAGCGGCCAGAGCGGGTAAAAACCATGAGGCAAGAAAGTTCATTCAGGTATACACAGTATTATTTGGAGTCCGGAAATTCACCTTCTTGAAGGATGGGTAAATATCGGTTGGGAATGGAAAGTACAAATACGGCGACCGATGTTCCGAATAATTTACCCGGTATACCACCAACGCGACCCCCCTCCCAAGAACCGTCAATATCCTGTCGAGTGGAGTTGTATTGAGATTTGACAATACCATCTCGGATAACCGGGTAATTTGTTTTCCAGCGATCACCACCTACCTGATAAAGACCCTGTCCTACATAAAACATCGTGTATGCATCAAAGGGTATATGCCCGGTTCGTACCGGCATCTTTTGAATGTCATTTGCAACATAATCCAGACTGCGAGGAATACGGAAATCACCATATTGTCCGAATTCTTGCAGGCAAACTGCACCGGCAGCAGCCATTGCTGTTGTCACTTTGCCGCCGCTATAAGTGAAAGCGCCGGGGCGCGCACCAAGCGGATCAGTTCCGTATTGTTTGCCATCAGCAGCAGCCAGAGCACGATAGTATCCGCGTACCGAAGCTATGGCCTTATCAATGACTTGTGGCGGAATATCGAGACCGATGTCGGTCGCACCACGTAAAGCTTTTGCCTGCATCACAGCTAATGACAAGTCATGACCACGACTTTGTTGACGGGCAACATAGTCCCAGCCGCCATCATCACACTGTACATTGCAGATCAGCTGGATACCTTTATCAAGGATCTTACCAAGTCGCCGATCCGGAACATTGCCATAAGCCTGCGTTAGGCAAAAGGTAGCCAGCCCATGGTTGTACATGTCCCGGCCTTCACTGGAAATATTTAGTAGTCCGGAGGGTTTTGCATTAACAATGATGTAGTCCAGTGCCCGCTTTACGTTGTCGCCGTACTGACTGCGACCAGGCGCATGTCCGGCAGAAAGGAACGCCATTGCACCGAGTGCAACCAGACCAAGGTCCTGGCTTTCCCAGTTGCCGGCCGGCCCCTGATTTCTGGCCAGCCAGGCTAATCCCCGATCAACAGCTTTTTCACTCTCAGAAGTGATTTCCCATTCTCCTTCGGCGCAACAGCGCAAAGGCGCAGAAATAACCGTGAGCATGCATATTACAACAGCAATAACACGATGTTTCATATCAACTCCAGACAGGCAACCGATGAAATCATTATTATACACAGCTTCGACATTCGAGAACCGCATTGAAGCTATGTGACAATACAAATAGGGCATTTAATTCTAAGAGACTATCTGGTCCTAAACCCGGCGTTTCCAAGCAGCCCAACACTGGTTTGGCTGCCACTACGGATGGTAATCAGCTTATGACCCTCCGGAATGGCAATACGCACCGAGGCCCCCTGGGTTTCACGAGTGAAATAGCCATTGGCCTGGCTGGTTCCCAGGCTGGCAACAAATAGCTCTTTGGATGACCAAAGAGGTTCCTCTGAGTCGTCGACAAATACTTCGTATGTACCTACCGCAGTTGATCCGTCAGCCAGGCCAAGAATCATCTCCAAATGAGAGTATTCCGGTTTTAGCTCGTAGCTGACCTCGCTTCGTCCCGGGAAGACATATCCATTAGGAATTGGAAGAGATCTGACGGTTAACGGTACGTCGGCTTTCAGCAAACCAAGCGGCGGCATTTCATTGTATCCCGGAAGGACGAATTTAACCGGTGTCAGTGAGGATAGCGGAATATCCGGTTGCGGAAGTTCACCGGAAGCAGCAAGTCCACGTACGATTGGCTTTAGTCCAAAACCGGCAAAGGTGATTCCCTGAGGCTTATAAGTACCTGTTTCGCGAGGCATGACCTGAATTCGAATATCCACCTCCTCATTGATTTTATCGCCGAGCAACCAGTGTCTTTCCTCAAATTTAGCAACCTGTCCTGTGAGGCTTATATTGCCATTAATGATTGAAGTGGCCGGCTCATCATTTACTTTGACCTGAATTGTAGTTGTTTTGTCACCGATGCCGTCAGCTGACGCCGAAACAACCACCCAGCTATTATTTGGCGTAAGCTTTATCTTTTGGTGGAACTCCATTACCGGCGTATCAACAATACTGGCAACAGGCGCTTTCCATGCGATTGTTGAAAGCCAGCGACCTCCGGTCGAGTCCCAATGTAAATTGAGTTCAATATGAGACCGGAAGTTTTGCGGGATTTGCCAGCCGGACACTGAGGCAATGTATCGCGGAAGCTCATCCACTTTTTGTCGGGCAGCATTTAAATCAAGTGTAAGCAGAGGCATCATCCAACTCACATCATCGCGAATATCAAACGGATCGGCATCAGCGGGCCGTCCCTGATGCCCAAAATCTGTTTCGATGATTAAGTTGGTTGCGTCAGTCAGCCCGGACATATCAGCTAGAGTATATGGATTAGAGCCGATCAGGAATCCGCTTTGATAGACAACAGATTCCGTTCCTCCGGCATTGACTTTAAGAACCCGCACCTGAGCACAACCGCCACCTTCCGCACACTGATCTATGCCCAGATAAGATCTAAAACGGGTAATAATTGCCGGGGGAATTTGAAAAGACAACTTGCTGTAAGAATGCGTACTGAGACCAATGTCACTTATCATTTCTCCGGAATTCAATATGGATCCGAGGCGATTTTGGTTTCGTTTCCACGGCCATTGAAAGCCGGTATAATTTTTTTCTTCAATAACTACAGCAGGCAAAGCAGATAATGGCAGTTGATTATTTTCTCGATAACTGATGTGAGCAACGCTGTTAAACAGGATTCGAATAGCGTCAAGAGACCAGGCAGGTTGGACGGCATGAAAAATAAGATTGCTTTCTCGACGTAGTGGAATGAGCATGCTTTCACGAAAGGTAAATGCACCACCGTCAGCGGTTGCGTATCGGGCAATACGACTGGCCGCTTCGTTACAGGGAGCTAGATAGTCATCCAGAATGCAGTCGATAGGAGTTAAGGCTTTGTCCAGATTCGGAAATACGGCTGAAAGCTGAACCCAGTTAGCGGAAACGCTTCGGTTTTCACTTAATGCTCGCAGTCCGGTTTCGGACCACCGCATACTGGTTGCCTGCATCAGTGATTCATCACGCAGCACAATTGTCCCGGGCGGGTGGTCGGTATTTGTAATGCGAGAAGATTCCAGCACCACACGCTTTACGTGGCTGGCTTTAATTCGAACGGTACCATCTGCTTCAGCAAAGGGCCGATAATTACCACTTAGATGCACAATGTAGTGTTCAGGAATGCTTTTTACAGGGTCGGCCTCTCCGTAGCCAATCACCTGTCCGGGCAGGATATCATGGTTATGAAATTCCAAAAATGCTGTCGCCTGGTCAATCGAGGCATTCAATTTTTCGAAATATCGAATTTTCTTCGCGTCACTGAACAAAGCAACGGTGTCCATGGTGGGAGGGTTATCAACCCGATCCCACCCCGATAGCTTTATTCCGGTTACAACGTCCTTTTCACCATAGATCACACGGTATTCGGGATCCTGTGCTATCAGCAGTGAAGCGGATGTAAGGAGAATCGTCAGTGTACGTATCATCATGGCATTACGATCTCGATTAATTTCAGGGAATGGCTTCCAGTGCTGATATTACTTATGCCATAAAGCTTATTGCCAAAGGGAAAAATTAACTCCACATCAAATAATGTTGTCTCACTACCAATCAACTCGGCTTCCTGGACGATTTTCCCCGTTTGAGGCTGAACCCAAAGCAAAGAGCGTTGGTTACTTAGTGGGACAACCCGGGAGGTTGGTTTTTTGTCCAGATTACAGATCAGGACATGATCATTCATAATTCTTACGGCACTTGGCTGTGGACTGCCGGGCTGGAACCATAGCGGGTTTCCGAATTTTACACCGATGGCTTGCACTCCATTGCGACAACTGACAATTACCCGATCTTTCCAAACCCCAATTAGTTCCTGAACATCCGGTTGTTGGAATCGCCAAACGGTGTTGCCTGTTTTTCGATCGAGACAGACTACATCCGGTGAACCGGCAGCATGAACGATGATATGATCTCCGCTGATCAGAGGCTGGGTGGCATTGATTCGATCATACAAATGTTGATCAGCAAGTTTTGGAACCTGGCTGAGCATTCGCGCCCACATCAGCTCACCCTCCAGGCTAACACTATAGATCGTACTGTCGAGCACAAAGACAATGCGATCGCGGGCCAAAACACTACGAGCAGACTGGAAAAGCTCAGGCTTTCTTTGTACGGTCATTAGCGTGATCGAATTTGAAACGCCTCCATTAGTGGAATTGAGTTGTTCAAAGACAACTGCTCCGAAAGTGGTTTGCTGAGGGATTACCTTGAGCACAAAAATGGAATTCCCGGCGACAACAGGATCGCTTAGTGGATAGCCGTTCACAGGAACTTCCCACTGAATTTCACCTGTATCCATTTTCACTCGTCGCCAGACAAGGCGTTGTTTGCTAAAGAATGCTGAGAACAGGTCGCTACCGATGCGGGCCGGTTTGCCAGCGTAGCCAAATTCGACAGGAATGCCCCGACCGTCATCTGTGCTTGCCCAGACCACGGTGTTGTCCGCAGCATTAATACAACTCATTCCGGCTGGTTGGTTAACGATGAGGCGGGTTCCCAGATCAAGAAAGCTGGTTTGGCGAATTCTTTGTACGCCACGTGCCGCACCGGGGATGGCAAAGTCTTTCACAGGCGCGACGTTTCGTTGGCCAGAAGGCAGCGCCGGCTTTTCCGGAACTCGGTATTGAGCCCCCCTATTCTCCACTAATTGCTTAATCAGGTTATTGAATTCAGCAGTGGTAACTTGTCCACCTTCTAGATTAACGTCTGCGACGACCGGCTGGCCGGCATCCTGTCCGGACAGAGCTAAAGCAAGATTGGCTTTAGCAAACCAGCGCCCGTCATGCGCGTCGGGGTATAGTTCAATGAGCTCCTGATAACGCTGAGCAGCAGGTAGGAATTGCCCTGATGACAATCGCTGGTCAGCAGTGAGTTGAAGAGCCTGCCGGGCAGCTTCTGTGCCGGAAAATTTCTGAGCGATTTCATTGAGCTCTTTAAAGTTATGGTTATTGATCGCAGTGGTTAATCGAAGTTCAGCTAGTTCAGAGCCCTCTGTTTGCATCTTGGCAGCAAACGCTTCATGTTTGGTAAATAAAGATTTTAGGAATGTAGTGCCGGACTGGTAATGCATGCCAAATTTGTCGACCGGGAATAACCCCATTACTAACGGATTATTGACGACCATTTTCATTGCGTTATCCAGATCATCCGTTTCCACGGCCTGGAGAAGTTCAAGCATGGAGTTAACAGTTTCACGGTCTGTTTCCACCTGATGAGATCGTTCCGCCTGAAAGCGTGCTAGGTCAGCGGGCTTTATAGCGTCCGCTAAATAATCCGCAGCATCAGCCCGTAGCCAGCGGGCAGTACGCCAGGTCGCAAAATCCTTGTCAAAAATCTGTGAACCATGAGCTGGAAGTGAGAGGTAGTCAATGCGAGTTGCGAAAGAGTATAGATCTTCCCAACGCTGATTGTTTCGTAGGTGGTATAGGTACAGGCGTGTTAATAGTTCAGGTGACACCGGCATGTTGTACCTCTGGCGCCCACCGGAGCCGGCATCGATGTTTGTCCAGTCATAGATCAGGTCACCAAGCTGCTCCGGCTTGCCTTCAAACCAAAGCCTCGCAGCGAGAATATCGTAAAGAATATGGATATTAACCCAGGAAGTAATCTCTGTATCCGGACGGCGGAACTGAAGTCGCTGAGGTGCTTGCGCCAAAGCCTGCCGCACTTTGCGAAAGTCCCGGTGATGCTTGACGGCGTAATGAAGTAGTTTAATGAGCCCTTCAATACGCATATTCGGCGTTGCATTGAGCTGCAGTATTTTTGCATAGCAGGCCAGGCGCCAGTGTTCGGGAGAAATTTGATCCGGGCGATCGAGTTTTAATGAGTCTATGTAATCAGGCAATCGCAGATTGCTGGGAGCTTCCATTTTGGCAATGTTGGGCACAGAACCGATTGGTAGGTTAAATGACAATTGCTCAATAAGGTCATCGTGCTGAATGAGAATTTTATTGAGGACGACGGAGGTTTCCTCGGTTCCCACATGAATAGTTGAACCAAAAGCGATTTCTCTTTTAACCGGCATCGTGGCGGACAGTGTAAAGGTATGTCCGGCAAGCCAATGCTTACCATCAGGACTGAAAGAAATGACAAACATATCGTCAGAGTATTCCGCGCGCCACCAGATCGGCCCTTTACCCCGCATCCCAGCCCGATATTGCGCAGAGGTGAAAGTCAGGTCTGTTGGGTTCATAGAAATTGCATACCCGTCACCCTGCTCCAAGGCAAATAAACTGTAAAAAACACCAGTTTGAGGGTGTTCGAAGCGAATGCCGGTCAGGTGTTCAGACGGCATCCTTACATAGATGTCGGTAGAGCCTTTGAGCTGCACTTTGGTGGAAAGATGAACAGCAGCATCACCCTGAACGCGTGAAAGGATGACATTCCCCCCATCATCGTAGTCGACTCTGGTTTCAGTGGCAGGGTTCTCTGTAGTTTCAAACCAGGACAAATCCTCCGCAGGCTTCGCCTGGTCAAGATTGATGGAGTTACCGGTAGACAGCTCAAGCGGCTCAAAGTTATAAGCATCCAGATATCTCAGCCGTGATTGTACTTTTAGGTCAAGGCGGGTCGGGGGCGCATCCATGGGTAGGGCAGTCATTGGAATGTCACCTCGGGCGACAATGAATTGATTGTCCTGAAATCGAAAGTTGATCGCTCCCCGGGTCAATGCATACCAGCTTCCGTTGTCATTGTGTGTAAGATCAACAGCCCGTGTAGCAGGTGTTTCACTTGCCTCCACCACGGGTCCAAAGCAGTATTTGGCTGTAAGCCCCTCAACAGCATCTTCTGCCGCACTTGTCCGGAAGTGGTTTGCTCCGATGATCTGTTTTTTTAATCCATCCGTTTCCCACTCTAAATGCGCCCGCGCCTCCATCCGGTCGCTGAAGAACTGCAATTTAAATGGCAGCGCCCCTTCATTCAGGGTAACCGGGTGTTGTACCGGTTCGGTTGCCGCATCGACGGGCGTCCAGCGTTCGCCAACTACAGAATTGTTGATTTCCAGGCGATAACCATCATCTATATTAAGATGGAAAATGTAATTTCCGGTCATTGGGATATTGATGACGCCCGACCATTCAACACTGAAATAGTCTTTGTCAACCTGACGGTTATTAACGATCGGGCCTTCAAGCCCCCAATCAAAGTTGATGTTGGAATCGATTCGTGTTTCAACAAAATGTCGCCGCATTCGGTAGTGGTATGTATACGGCAGACTGGCGGTGTATTCAGGCACGGGCAGAGAGGTATATCGCTTCATATTTAAATGGCCGTCGTAGTTGAGCTCTACTTCCTGAACGTCATTGACTGCGGTGACTGTCAGGCTACGTAAATCAGAAAACCGTACTCTTAAGCTTTGTCCGTCCGAACCAGGCGGGGGAAGAATGAAGTTACCCAGCAACTCATAGTATTCTGTGGTGCCATCGCGTTGGACTGGCTTTAGCGTTCCGGGTTCTTCGGTAGCCGGCTTGATGAACTGGTCGGTTATCGTGGCCCAGGAATGATTCTGTCGGGCCGCAGGGTCATCAAACGATTTCCATTTTGGAGTGACCGGCCGTGCGGGAAGCATTAGTTCGTTGATTACAGGAACCATCGGCATTGGCTGCTGAGCGTCCTCTTTGGTAGAAGAGCCTTTATTCTCAGACGTCCCACCTTCGGCTTCTGTCATGTCAGATTTAGTCGCAGCACCTTCTTCATCCCCGGATTCACTTACAGCCTTCCCCAATTCAACGTCTGTTGAGTTTTCGGCAATAGAATTTTGCAGGCGATTATTTTTGGCGAGTTCGCTCTCTTCCGGACCAAACAAAACGAACCAGGAACCAACCGCCCCGATAAGCAGGATGATTGCAATAGAGATGAGCAGGTTGTTAAACCCTTTACCAGCATTTCGGGTCGAAGCGAGTTGGTTCAGCCAGTCGAGCAAGTCGTCCATGGCTGATTCGTCTTCTAGATCAACGGGAATCACCTCAATTTTTTTTGACCTGATTTCCTGACAGGCAGCAGAGAATATTGACGGTTGCTTAGTAGCCTCCTCCAACAGATATTCCAAATGATCTGCGGACAACGGATCCCCGAGGCGTTGTTGAATCAGATCGATTTGGTCGCTTGGTTGCATTGTTGATTTAACAGTTGAAAAGAAAGCAGAGAACAATCGTTATTTTAGGATAATTTCATATTCAATTCACACACCACAGGTCGTAAATCGAGTTGAATAGATAATGTAAGTTAAGTTACGCCAAACCGTTTGCTGTATTCAAAAGAGAGACCGGACTATGAATAGAATTGTACCAATCGTCATTTTGGCGGTAAGTTTGTTGATGGGTGAATCACTGATTGCCCAACAGGTTGCTCGTGGCCGCGTCTTCCATGATGCTAATTTCAATCAGCAATATGACGCTGGTGAAAAAGGCCTGGAGAACATTCGCGTATCTAATGGCCGGGAAATTGTTAATACTTCCCAGAACGGGCTGTATGAATTACCTGTTTCCGAGGACACAATTTTGTTTGTCATTAAGCCGTCCGGCTGGATGACGCCGTTGAGCGAAGATAATTTACCTCGTTTTTACTACATCCATAAACCAAAAGGTTCGCCTCAAGGCACCAGATTTGCCGGAGTGAAGCCCACAGGAGATTTGCCGGCGAGTATTGATTTCCCACTGTATCCAGTGGATGAACCGGAATTATTTAAGGCAGTCATGTTTGCCGATCCACAACCCAGAAATCAGACCGAGGTGGATTACCTGATTCAGGATGTGCTGGAGGAACTGGTGGGAATAGATGCCGCATTCGGTGTTACGCTGGGCGATATTATGTTTGATGACCTGAGCCTGTTTAATTCGCAGAATCAAGGAATCGCGCTGTTGGGAATTCCCTGGTACAACGTGATTGGAAACCATGATGTAAATCGTGAAGCTAAGGTGGATGAAGAAAGTGACGAGACCTTCGAACGAATCTTTGGACCGTCTTATTATTCCTTTGAATATGGCAAGGCACATTTTGTGGTCATGGATAATGTGGAATGGCACTATGATAATGAAACTAAAAAACATGGATATCGCGGCGCTATTAGTAAAGCCCAGATGAATTTTCTTGAAAATGACCTCAAGCATGTTTCTCCAGAAAAGCTGGTGGTTTTGATGATGCATATCCCGATCACTAAAATGGATCAGCGCGGTGCGATTTTTAAGCTGCTCAAAGATCGGCCTTTTACGATGAGTGTTTCCGGACACCAGCATTACCAACAAAATCTTTATCTGGATAAAGAAGACGGATGGGAAGGTGAGAAACCGCATCATCATGTAATCAATGTGACTGCCAGCGGCAGTTGGTGGCGAGGAGTCAAGAAGTACGGAAATATACCGCACGCTTATTCCAGAGATGGTGTGCCGAACGGATATTCCATCGTTACTTTTGACGGCAATCAGTATTCGTTCCAATATCAGGCAGCAAATCGGTCAGCAGATTATCAAATGCATATTTCAGCGCCTCTGGAAATAGGCAGTCAGCAAGAGGCAGCATACGCTTATACCAATATCTTCTCTGGCTCAGAAAAGACAGAAGTATCAGCAGTGATCCGAAATCACAAAGGCAAGGCAGTGAAACTGAAGATGGTAGCAGCACATGCAGAAGTGGATCCCGCCTACCAGAGGCTATATGACCAGGAGCAGGAACTAATAAAAAAACTGGATGGTAAGATTGATTGGGTACAGATGTCGCCTCCGATTGCAGCCGGCCATTTGTGGAAGGCTGAACTGCCGGATGATTTACCCGCGGGGATTTATTCCATTGAGGTGCAGGCCACCCAGCCCCATGGGGCTGTTTATAAAGGCCTGCGACCGATCCGTGTCTCTAATGAGTAAAAGGATGTTTTAAGCCCGGTGAAGTTAGTCAGTTATTTCTGCTATTAATTCGGCCGTGGTGCGGATCCGGGCAAACTTATTTTCCCAGATTTGCAGGCAGGCGTCGTGGATGTGTTCATGAATTGTGGCCATTGCGTCACTTATAGCGGTGACTCGGTAGTTTCGAGTGGAGCCGGAGATAATCGTGCTGTTTACGCAGCAATCTGTGGTAACTCCCGTTATTACAAAGCGGTCGATGCCAAGGCTGCGCAGAGCCAGATCTAAATGTGTACCGTAGAATTTATCATAGGTGTGCCCACGGACCACTAATTCTGTTTCCAAAGGCTTCAGAGCATCGATGGTTGCTGCTGATTCGAGACCTTCACCGGGTTCTGTACCGATTTTGCAATTATTCGAAGGGTGCCCAAAGCCGGTCTTTGCTCCGGTTTGTGCCGCCAGATGCTCTGGCCCGAAGGGATCTCCTCTTAAGCAGGGAATTGTGTCAGCATAAACAAATTCGGTAAAGATAACCGGCATAGCGGCGTTTCGAAAAGCCGTCACGAGCGATTGGATATTAGGGAGAATATTCCGAGCCTTGGGGATTTCCAGCGATGCTCCCTCATCCACAAATCCATGCTGCATGTCAATTACCAGCAACGCCGTTTTATCTGGCATCACTTGATGTGACTGATCAATACGATTTAGCTTTGCCTGAATTAATTCATCGACGCTCATTATGGTTTTACAGCTTCATAATTAAGATTTGTTTTACCCTGGAGCCATCCGAGCTGCTGCAAGAATCGATCCATTTTTGTGACGGTGTCGACGAAGTTTTCTTTTTTGTTGTAATTGAAAAACCCATGCGGTTCTCCGTCATAAAAATGATTTATGCATAGAGCATTTGCCTGTTTCATTAATTGCTTAAATTTTTCCGCCGTGCTTACAGGGATGAGTGAATCTTTGGTCCCTAAAAAGACGATAGTCGGCGGTGCCCCCTTTTGAATATTATGGATAGGCGAGATCTCCTGGTAGTAATCTTTAACCCGCTCGTAACCGTAGCCTTTCGGACCATTGTCATACACCGGATTAAATAAGAGTAATGCATTGGGCTTACTGCTGATTTTCAAATCTTCGCCGGTTTCTTCCATTTCTTTAATGATGCCAGTTGCACTTGCGACATGACCTCCGGCTGATCCACCACCTGCGGCAATTCGATTAGGATCAATACCAAGCTTAGATGCATTTGTACGCATCCAGCGTATGGCAGACTTTCCATCTTTGACACATTCACGAGGGGAAGTGCCCTGTCTGGATTTGACTCGATAGTCTGCAGTTACTGCCACCATCCCACGACTGGCCAGATAGCGGCAATGGGGCACAAATTGATTTGGAGACCCGCCGTTCCAACCACCACCGAAAAAAAAGACGGCGGCTGGTTGTGAGTCTGTTGGCTGATGACCTTGCGGAACAAATACGAACAGGTAGAGTTCTGTTTCACCTACAGTTTTGTATTTGTAAGTTTTTGCACCGGAGTATCCTTTGGGTGTCTGAGCCATTACCAGGGTTGAATTTAATCCAAGTAAAAGTAGAGATATAACCAGGTGGCGCATAAAAAGAGATTCTTTCAGAGAAATGTTTATGCCGAGAAACATTAGCCTAAACCGGCAATTGGTTCGGCTCCGGTAATAACCTTTAGCGCTTCGCTGGGAACATCGACTCGAAGACGAAGTTGCGGAATATCCAGCAATGTATCAAGGCAGGTAGCGATGAGATTTGGAGTTCGAATTGGCGTGGTTGCCGGAGTACCACCATCTTTGGCTGATTGGCCAATAATATGCCCTCGAGGAATTCCGGTTCCATAAAGTAGCAGCGGCGTTAGTCCGCCCCAGTGGTCACGCCCAGCACGAGCATTAATATTGGGAGTTCGACCCATTTCTCCGGTGGCCACCAAAAGAATATCATTCTGCAGGCCGCGAGCTTCGACATCTTCAATAAATGCGGCAACAGCATGATCAAACGGGCTGCCTACATAGTCCATACCACGAACCATTCCCAGATTGTTTTGGTCTGCATGCATGTCCCATACGAATGATGTCGTAATGGTGATAAAGCCACAGCCCCGCTCGGCAAGTCGGCGAGCTAACAACATCAGCTTGCCAAGTGAATTTGAATTGGCCTTATAGTGATTTTTGTTGTTCTTGTCTTTCCACTCATCAAAGCGAGTGAGATGTCCTGTGTCATACCCTTCAATAGTTTTCTGGTTTTCCTGTGAAAGATCAAAGGCATCGGATACGCCACCCATGACGACATCAAATGCCTGTGACTGGAATTTATCTAGACCTTCCAATGATCCATCAGCATCCACCTGACGTTTGATTTTGTCCAGACTTTGGAGTAAGGTTTTTCGGTCGTCTAATCGTAAGCGATCAATATGAAGCTTCAAATCTTCCTGAAAGTTGCCACCCGTTCCGGGGACGAATGGCTCAAAACCTTTACTGAACGGCCCGGCATCGGCAAACCTTCCAAATGTATTGAACGGACCAGGTTCATCTTCGACTACCGCATTGGGAAAGGCCGCTACATTCAAAGGCATCCCGTTGCCCGGATTATTGGTGCCAATGATTCTTGACAGATAGCTTCCGATATTTGCACCGAAGCTATCCGGTGAAACAATCGGCTGAATCTTGTGAGCGCTTGAGCCAGTTTGATAAGACCGAACGATTGTGAACTTGTCAGCGTGTTTAGCAAGCTGATTCATCGTTCCACCGAATTCCGTGCCCGGAACATTCGTGGACGTCGCTCCTGTCATGCTGCGGATACTGCCCGGAGCAGACATTTTGGGATCAAAGGTCTCGAATTGGCTTGGGCCACCGTGCTGAAACAGGAAAATCACGGTTTTGCCGGAAAATAACCGCCAGGGATCATTTTCTCCGGAGGCTGCCATCAACTGTGACAGCCCAAGACTCGATAGCCCACAGGTACCTACCTGTAAGAATGATCGTCTGGAAAGTCTATCTTGAAATGACAGCATATGAATTTACTCTGGTTTTAACGAGGACGGGCTATTATTTGTAGTCGGATGGTTTGAGTCCTTTTCTGAACCCCCCAAAGCCAAATTTGGTAGGTTTATATTCTCCTACAATACTCACGTCTAAGTCAGCAGTGATTTTGTCTTCCATGCCAAGTCCCCAGAACATAGAGTTTACCATCATTCGGCGAGTGCCTTCCGAAATTAGATCGGTAGCAGCCCCCATTGTGGTGTTGAACACCTTGGCTATTTTACCAGAGTCACCTTTGTAAGTTTTCACCCAGGCCACCGGCATCATAGGGTCGTTTTTTTTGCCCTCGACAGGTTTGGCATCCGGGGTCATTCCATCAAGCACAGCGCCAAGCAAAATAGGATCAGAGTCTCCTTCAAGTTTTGTGACCCCGTAAACATCCGTATCACCCCAAATTTCTTTGCAGCCGCGAAGGATAGGATGACCTTCTTTGCCTTTAACAGCAACACCACCAGTACTTTCACGACCATGGTGACCATGATGGTTGATCCATGTTTCACCAAGAACCTGTCGTCCCCAGCCTTTTTTGTAGTCACCGTTGTTGTTGAAAGTGTACTTGTGAAATTTACTGTCCTGACGAATATTGAAGGCGTGAGTGGATGTTCGCATTCCAATAATCGGCTTGCCAGAATTGGTGTAATCCACGATGTACTGCATTTGATCATCGGGGAGGTTGCGGAATCGTAATAGGAAGATAGCGAGATCAGCATCTTCAAGAACTTCCAGCCCCGGAATGTTGGTTTGATGACTTGGCGTAATGTGACCGGTGTTTGGGTCGATAGCAAATAGGACGGTGCATTTGAAACCATGATGTTCGGCCATGATTTTAGCTAGCAGGGGAAGAGCCTCTTCGCTGCGATATTCATCATCTCCGCTAACAAAGACAAGATGCTTACCTTTTCCGGGACCATCCTGGCCTTCAAAAGTAATCCATTGATCGTCAGCATGGACGTTTAGCGCTATTGTGAATACGAGAAACAGACCCAACAAAGTAGCGATTCGCATGATGAAGTATTCCCAGTTGTAATGTTTAGGTTATTAGAGATCAGGCTGAATGAAGTTGCCCAGCCAAAATTATTTATCAGACTCTATTTTGACCAAGAAACGGTTTGATTACCACTGCTTTTACATAGAGTTTATATCTGATGGCTTATCAATGGAGTGCAGACGGATTCATCCCCCCACGGATTGCACCGGCATCCACAGCGCCGTAATTGGCTCGAAACATCTCATCTAAAGCGCGACTATTTGGAGTCGCCAGCCAAATGCGGAGCAGGTGTCTCCGCTTGGCAGGATCTTCGGAGTCACAGAACTCTGTCCGACGATGATAGGTAATCCAGTTATTGAGGAGAACAATATCGCCGGAGTTTTGTCGGAATTCAACATGCATTTCCGGCCGGGCGGCAACATCGTCAACATAATTTAAAGCCTCCAGTTGTTTTTCGCTCATTGGAGTAAGATCATTATCTGCATAGGCCCGGTCAATCAGCACCCTTAGATATGCTGAGGCAAACACTCCGTCCCGAAAAGAAAATATCGGTTGTTGGCAGTAAGGAAGGTGATTTCCCTTATCGACATTGTGTCGCTTGTAGTAGTAGGGCGCCATTAGTTCTGTTATGAGATCAGGTCGTTCCCTCAGGATCTGGTTATAAACCGACACACTGCTTACAAGCTGATTGATTCCACCAGACAGAGCTTGTTGCAGGCACATAAATCCAATTACATCACAGCGATCGGTATGAAAACTAAGTCGTTTACGGGTATTGGGCCCTCGAGCATTTGGATGCCCGACTTTGAATCCTTCATCCCGAACATGAAAAATTCGTTCATTGGTAGCACTTTGAGAGACAGCCGTGCCAAGATAGGTCGTCATGCCCCAGAAGATACGCTCAGCTTCTTCCGGCGAGTAGCGATCCACAGGAAAGCCTTTGATGATGGTAGCACCCGATCCATGTTCCAATTGATGCTGAACCCGGAGTAACTGCTGTCCCAGTGCGGGTAGTTGGAATGTCTTACGATCAATTTCAATTAATGGCAAGTCAGCCGTTTGTTCCAGCGCCTGGCTCAATTCATCCAGACTTTTTTGAGTCAGTGTGAAATTCCAGTCTTCCCGCTGTTTAATTTCGTCACCGATCCATGCGGAGGGGCCTGATACAGGTTTGGGGTTTGGCATTTTTAATTACTTACCAATACAGTACAGGGCCTGCATTGTTCGCACGAGAATCTGGCCATCAGCAAAAACAGGGGTGGAGACGGTAAATTCTTCGGCAAGCGTGTTTTTTGAGACTACTTCGCCATTCTCGGCGTTAACAACGAATGTGGCGCCATCTTCACGGGTGAGATAGACATTGTTACCTGCCAGAATTGGTGAAGCGGAATAAGCCAGACGAGTTTTTTCCAGCTCAACTTGCCATATTTGCTTACCGGTTTTTACGTCGATTTTTGTCACCAGCCCGCGGTCGGTTGTACAAATAGCCGTTCCGTTTATAGCGATCGGTGTTGGTACATCTGCACAGATACCGTCGATTGTGTACTCGATACCAGGCTTGTCGTCTTTGAGGTTGATTGCTGTTAGGGTTCTTCCGCGGGCATATGGAGCAAGCAGGATTCCGTCGCTGAGCACGGGCGATGCGATACTGCGCCAGTACTTTTCCCCGTTAGGGTTCAGCGTGCCTACTCGCCACAACTCTTTCCCACTGGAAGCATCATGGCCGGTGACATAATCCGCTCCTAATACGATTAGCGATTCTTTGCCGTTGTCGTTGACGACAATCGGAGTGGAGTAGCTTTGAGCGGCCTCCAGGGGGGCGTCCAGATTCCGCTCGGCTTTCCAGCTTTGTTTACCAGTTTCTTTGTTGATGGCTAATAAGAAACTGGGCCCGGTTTGCATTACGGCAATGACAACCGAATCCTTGGTTAGGACAGGCGAAGTCCCTAGATCCCACCAGAGTGTATCCTCGCCATGGTTTTCCTGAATATTGGCGATCCACCTAACTTTGCCGTTAAAATCCAGACAGGCGAGGTCTCCGCTTTTGTAGTAAACGAAAACAGATTTGCCATCGGTAATTGGTGATGGATTACTGCCACTTGCTTTGCGGTGCTTTCCACCACGAGATGAGCCAATTTGGGTGCGCCACTTTTCTTTCCCGGCACGATTTAGACAGATGATTAGATTAAAGCCACCATCGTTGGCCGTAACTAAAATGTTGTCTTCCCAGATGGCGGGAGTTGAAGAACCTACACCGGGCAGTGCTAATTTCCATGAGATATTCTGATCAACGTTCCAGGTTGTTGGGAAATCGCCTTTTGCTGCAACCCCGTTAAAACCAGGCCCCCGCCAGTTTGTCCAGTTCTCTGCATATCCGTGTCCAACAATTAAGGTCAGGATAAGTAAGGCTACCAGTGCGCGTTTCATGACAAGGTCCTTTTATTATTGGTTTGAGCAGGAGTAAGGCTGGACACCGTACGAACCATTAGAATTTGTTAATAATACGTCGGTGAACTCCCGATTTTATTTAATTCTTTAATATACTGAAACTTTACAGTAGGGTGAATGAAGTATGCATCCGGTAGGAAGTTATTCAACACCGACTTATATTTAAAACAGCACTGTATATATAGAAGAGACACTTTTCACTCTTTAGCTAATAAGGATTTAGATAGATGGCAAAATATGTCTGGCTGCCGCTCGTTTTGGCATTGTTGGCTATTGGATGTTCGAATGACGAAAGTTCGGTCATTCAGGATGATAATAATCTTGTTGAACCAGACACGGATCAGGTTAATGAAGCCGAACCGGCTAATGGGAAGATTGGCTACTCTGCAATGTCTTTGAAAAATCCGTTCTTTGTGATCATTTCAGAAAGTCTCAAGGAAGCGGGAGCGGAACACGGCTTCGAGGTGATTACCACAGATGCAGCCACCGATGTCAACAAACAGGCTAATCAGATTGAAGACTTTATTAGCCAGGGAGTTGATGCCATCGTACTTAACCCAACAGATCGCCTTGCTATAGGAGCAGCCATTAAGAAGGCCAATGTAGCCGGAATTCCGGTATTTACCTGTGACTTACAGTGTGTTGCCGAAGATGTGAAGATTGCGGGTCACATTGGTACGGATAACTTTCAGGGAGGTGAACTTGCCGGTGCGGCGATGGTTGAAGCATTAGATGAAGAAGGTGGTGAAGTATTGATTTTAGACTTTAAGCAAGCCAACTCCTGTGTATTGCGAGTTAATGGATTTAAAAAAGTTCTGGATGCTCATAACGCTTCAACAGAGAACGGCAAGATTTCAATTGTCTCGGAAATCAATGGTGGTGGTGATCAGGACATTGGTTACAAAGCGACGGCGGACAGCTTAAAGGCTCATCCAAATTTACGAGGTATTTTTGCGATTAATGACCCGGCCGCTTTGGGTGCCTGGCAAGCAGTGAAAGAAGCAGATCGTCTGGATGTTATTCAGATTGTTGGATTTGATGGAGAGTTGGCTGGAAAGCAGGCGATCCTTGAGGGCAAAATCTACGCCGATCCTATCCAGTTTCCCAAGCAAATGGGCAAAGGAATAGTAGTGAAACTTCTCGCCTATCAAGCCGGAGAAGAGTACGAGAAAACAACTTTGATTCCGACGGCACTCTATAAAAAAGAGGATGCAGAGAAGGACCCCGAGTTAAAAGCAGCTGAATAAATGGCCGACGCCTCAAGTCCGAAGAGCCTTAATCTCACCCTGCCGTTGCTGGAAATGATAAATGTTTCTAAGTCATTTCCCGGTGTGCGCGCTTTGGCGGATGTAAATCTTGATTTGTATCCGGGAGAAGTGCTGGCTTTGTTGGGTGAAAATGGGGCTGGTAAAAGCACACTGATTAAGATCCTTGGGGGGGTTCATCCGCCGGATCTTGGAATTATCAAAATTAACGGGCAGGAAATTCATATCGACTCACCAACAACATCTCAACAGGCAGGTGTTGGGGTCATCTTTCAGGAATTTAATTTGATTCCGGCTTTAACTGCTCGGGAAAATATTTTTTTGGGGCAAGAAAAATCCCCCCTTAGTTGGATTGCTAAAGGGCAGGAAGATGAGCAGGCTCGAGAATTGTTTGAGCGGATCGGCGTGAAAGTCGATCCCAATGCTCTTTGCCGCAACTTAACAGTGGCACAACAGCAGGTAGTTGAAATTGCCAAAGCCTTGGCGTTGAACGCTCAGATTGTAGTAATGGACGAACCGAGTGCGGCACTGACTCCGCGAGAAGTCGAAGGATTATTTCAAATTGTTGATGAATTGCGTCGACAGGGAATTGGCATTATCTATATCAGCCATCGGCTGGATGAAATTGATCGGCTTGCTGACCGTATTATGGTCTTGCGAGATGGACAATATGTGGGTACTCAAGATGCGGACGCAGTGACACGCGATGAAATTATCGAAATGATGGTTGGCCGAAGTCTCGATAATGAATTCCCTGATGAAATACGGCCTGTCGGCAAGATACGATTGGAAGTAAAATCCCTTTCATGTGGTCACACCGTGAAAGATGTCTCTTTTGATGTCCGAGCCGGGGAGATACTAGGGGTAGCAGGATTGGTTGGAGCCGGTCGAACGGAAACCGCCAGATTGTTATTCGGAGCGGACAAACCAGATACCGGATCGGTCACTCTGGACGGCAAACAGTTAAAGATTCAATCTCCTCGCCAGGCAATTGCTCAGGGAATCTGCCTATTAACAGAAGACCGTAAAGAGCAGGGTCTTGTGTTAGGGCAAACGGTTCAGGAAAACTTTGGACTGCCCAATATTCAGGATTTTACAAAAGCCGGGTTTATTAACAAAGGCGAAGAAACCAGTGCTTTTAATAGCTATATTGAGCAACTACAAATCAAAGTAACCGATGGTAGCCAGATTGCAGCAACGCTTTCCGGTGGGAATCAGCAAAAGGTGGTATTGGCCAAGTGGCTGTACCGTAATGCGGAAGTCGTTATTTTTGACGAACCAACACGAGGGATCGATGTAGGTGCTAAATATGAGATCTATCTATTGATGAATGAGCTTGCCCGACAGGGGAAAGCGATCATCATGATTAGCTCAGAGCTACCGGAAGTGTTAGGGATGAGCGACCGTATACTTGTAATGCATGAAGGACAGGTTGCCGGCTGTCTTGAAAATAGGGATGTAACGCAGGAAGATTTGATGAAGCTGGCAACCGGAACCAAAGAAGTCGCAACAGTTTGATGATGAGGAATAAGTATATTCGTATTTTGCTTGTTGATTATGGCATGGTTTTCGTATTGCTTTCCCTGTGTCTGCTTATCAGCTTGCTGACGATTACTGACATGCATCCGGAAGACACGTCGGCGGCCCGCAAGTTGGCGGTTAGCCTGGTAAAGGAAGCTGGCAGCGATATCAATGTTCTGGTAGTTGCTCGTACCACCCAAGCCGATAAAGTCTTCGCGAATACTCTGAAAGGCCAGCTCGAAAGTAGCGGAGCTCATGTGGTCGGTGTCGAACTTGGAAATCCAAGCACACTTCGTAAACGGCTGGAGCTTTTAGGTCAGCAGGATGAACGCGTCGACTTTGTGGCGACACATGATTTTTCATCGAAGTGGCGAGTTTTAAGCGCCGCATCTCGGTCGGAAATGGGCTCGCTGTACCCGGCACTGAAAGGTTTAAAGATTGCCAAACCAGCGAGTTACCGTTGGCCGACATTTTTGACAGCTAACAATCTAATTGGAATTCTAAATCAGAATGCCCCCATTGCCATTATGGCCATCGGTATGACCCTGGTTATTATTACTGCCGGTATCGATTTGTCGGTTGGTAGCTTGATGGCTTTGGCGGCGGTTGTTACGGCAACAACCATCCAGCGTTATTTGGGTGGAGAAGATGCCAGTGGATTCGATGTGGCACTGGCATTTGTATTTGCCGCAGGTGTTTGTGCTTTAGCCGGCGCTTTTGCTGGTGTTATTGTCACCGTGTTTAAAGTGCCCCCGTTTGTGGTGACCTTAGGGTTGATGATGGTGGCCAGAGGGATGTCCTATATTCTGGCGGGTGGTGCGGATGCTGTGTCAATTGACGCCGATTCCATTGGCGCCTTGTACTCGTCGTCGGTGTTGGGTATTCCAAGTCAGATTGTGTTGATGATTATGCTCTTCATTGTTGCGCACATCGTAATGAATCATACGGCATTTGGGCGTTATGTTTACGCTGTTGGAGGTAATGAAACGGCCGCTCGATTATCGGGTGTACCGATAGCAGGAGTAATAATTGCTGTTTATGCAGTTTGTGGTTTGGCAGCTGGGCTGGCCGGAGTTTTAGATGCTTCTCACTTTGGAACTGGCCGACCAAAGGCAGGTGAATTCTATGAATTGCAGGTGATCGCAGCAGTCGTTATTGGCGGCACAAGTTTGATGGGCGGCGAAGGAAAGATATTCGGCACCTTTATTGGCGCGTTGATTTTAGGAGTTATTCAAAATGGGCTAAATATGGCAGGTGTTGACTTCGAACGCCAAATGGTGATTTATGGAACGTTGATTTTGGTTGCAGTATTGATAGACCAGCTGAAGAAAAAAGTCTTTAAACCAGCAACAAGTTAGCCAAAACAAGAGAAATTGATAGTTTTTAACAAATCTGTCGGATAATCCAATTGCGTAAGGTTGACGACGCACTATTGTCACAATAGGCTATTGGTTTCAACTAAAGAATAAAGCGTTAGCAGGAGTTATTTTTGCCTGCAAACATAGGTTGAAAACAGAATTGAGAATATTCGTATTGTTGGCTCGTGGCTTGATCCGCCACAACAAAGAGTCACGTCTAGACGTTACATTGTAGGAGATAATTCCGTGAACAAATTAGCTAAATTAGCTATGTGGAGTGTAGGTGCTCTGCTTGTTTTGGCTTCACCAGTATTGGCTCAAGGTGGTGACCAAGCTCTTATTAGTTTTTCAGGTGCCTTTGGTGCTGGCCTGGTTACTTTTGGCGCTGCCGCCGGTATTGGCAAATTAGCAGCAGGTGCTTTCGAAGGGATGGCTCGTCAGCCAGAAAAAGCTGGTCAGATTCAGACAGCAATGATTATTGCTGCAGCTCTGATCGAAGGTTTTACCTTCTTCGCGCTGGTTATTTGCATGAATTCCTAAGCTTAGCCTAAAAGCGACATAGCTTAACGAACAAGAAGCAGCCCGTGATTCGACGGGCTGTTTTTTTATGCGCTTTGCCAGATTTGTTCTTTATAATCCGAGTACGAAATTCTACGGATCAATTAGTGAATGAAAGGTGCATTGATGTTGCAACAGGTAACGCGAAGGCAGGTCTTAGGTGCATTGGGTGCTACAACGTTGATCTCTACCTTCCCGGGTTCATTAAAATCAGCCGATTATTCAAATCTCGACACAGACGCCTATTTAGGTGAAGTTGATATTTTGGCAACTATTGAAGATGACAAAGTCTTCACCGAAGGGCCTGCCTGGGGAAATGGAGCTTTGTACTTTACCAATGTTCCTGCGGAGAAAATTCTTCGATGGGACGGGCGGAAACTATCGGTTTATCGTGAGAACAGCAATAAGGCCAATGGCCTGCATTTTGATCGAGCAGGCAATCTTTGGGCTTGTGAAGGTGGTGCCGGGCGAATAACCCGAACAGAATGGAAGACCGGGAAAATTAGCGTACTGGCTGATCAATACAATTCTTTCCCGTTGGCAGCACCCAATGACCTGTGCTTTGACTATAAAAACCGTTTGTTCTTTTCATCACGCCCTGGGAGCGATGATGCAACCACGGGAAATGTGAACGCCGTTTATCGTTTGGACGGGAACGGTACCCTCGAGCAGGTTCTCGCATGGCCCAATATTCATATGCCCAACGGCCTGGTGACATCACCAGATGGTAAGAAGCTCTATCTAATTGAAGCTCATCCTGATGCAGATTATCACCGTGATATTCGTAGTTATGATATTGATCCCAACGGTGGGCTGACCAATGAAAAAATCATTGTTGATTTTTATCCTGGACGAAGCGGCGACGGTATGGCCATTGATGCCAAAGGAAACTTATATGTTGCCGCTGGTCTTCACGTCACTCGCAAGACAAGTGAGACGTTAGATACGAAACCAGGCATTCATGTTATTTCGCCGCAAGGTAAGATTTTGGCATTTCGCGAAATGCCGGAAGATACGATCACCAACTGTAGTTTCGGTGAAAGAAACCGTAAAACGCTGTTTGTAACATGCGGGACAAAGCTATTGGCAATCCCAACACGGATTCCAGGCAAACCAATTAAATAGGATGCTGACATGGCACTTGCTGACAATCGCCTACAGAGAACCCTAACGCTTTGTGCGTTATATCTCGCCCAGGGAATCCCCTGGGGGTTTATGTCGATAACACTGGTCTCATTTTTAAATGATAAAGGTCTGGATGAAGCCGGTGGCGGCAAGCTAAAAGCGATCATTCTTTTGCCGTGGGCATTTAAGTTGATATGGGCACCGTTGCTTGACAGCGTGACGGTACGTTCGATGGGGCGTCGGCGATTTTGGATTTTATTGGGCCAGCTGGGCATGGCAGGGACGTTGCTTGTGATGTTGTCGCAGGGTGCTGATGTTTTACGCGGAGAAATGGATGTAGGGCAAGTGGCGGCCTTTTTGGCCATTGCTTTTTTCATTCATAATTGCTTCGCGTCTTTACAAGATGTTGCGACAGATGCGTTAGCGGTTGATATCCTGCCGCCGGAAGAACAGGGGCTTACCAACGGACTAATGTGGGGAGCGAAGTTGTTTGGCCAGCGGGGAGGAGCCTGGCTGCTTGGCGCTGTTTTGGCAGCAACTCAAAACGGATTATTCAATGCTGTGTTAATCCAATTGCTGGCGTTGTTATTTATTATGATCGCGCCAATCATCTTTCTTGAGCGCAAGGGAGAAAAACGGTTTCCCTGGTCATCGCTAGATGACCCTCAAGAGAAAACGAGTGTTTCGTCAGGTCAAAATCCCTACCATATTATTCGTAATTTATTTGGTGGATTCTCTTTGGCCTCGACAGCTGCCTTTGCCGGTGTTCCCCTGGTTGCCATGCTGGGATTTGGAAGTATTGAAGTTATTAATTCCGCAATGTACACCTCGAAGCTTGGTTGGACTTCGGCAGAGTTCTCTGAAGTGGCTGGGGGATATGCAATCCCATTTATATTAGTTAGTACAATCTCAGGCGGGATTTTGGGTGATCGCTATGGACGAAGACTGTTGATCTCTTTAGCAGTATTGGGATTCTCTTTCACGGTAGTCGGTTTTTCTTTTCTTCCGGTGAAGAAATGGAGTACGATTTTTGTCGCAGAGGTGGACCGCGATCAACAAACGTTAAGTCACAGTGTTGATTTCAGTCCGCTTTCGAAAGACATCGATTTAACCTTTGCAACGTTTGACGCCAGAATCGCACCCAATTTGTCTGTAAATAACCAATTCACTGTTGGTGATAAATGGAGTGTGAGTGTTAATGGAAATCGATCACAGTATACTTTCACAAACCCCAATCGCAACATTTACGAAGATCTTAGTCAGGCAATTCTTGATAATAACGCGAGTGATTCGCTGGTAGCTAGCAGCACCGATACCGGCTTGGTGATTAAAGGTATTACCAATAGTCTTTCCTCGAAGAATATTACCACAAAAGAGGTGCGATTCCAGTTCCCTAACGCCTCCTTGGATATCCAGTGGAATCTGACGCTTCCATTGCTTGATGGCACCGGGGAAACTCAGGTGATTACCTTTAGGGTCGGAGATGCCAATTACACTAGGAGCAATGTTGAAAATCAGCTGACGGATAAATTAGCAAACAAGTACACCATCGACACGATACTTGATGCGACCACTGGGATCCTAACACTAACCATGTTACCAGTGGCAGATGGTGCCGCGCTAACGGATCTTCCATGGACTGCACCCACCAGGCCCTTGTACTCCTTTAGGGTAACGGTTCGTGAAATGGTGGCCGCAGGAGTTAATCCTAAAGTCTATAAAACCGACCGTATTTATAGAGAAACAGGAAAGACGATAGCACAACAAATTAATGAGAGCAGCCTGATTAACGGCGAGTCCACAAAGACGCTATTTGTCGCACGCGAGTTAGGCCAAGAAAAAATAAGCCTTTCCTATAAGAGATCAGCAAATTATCTCCCGGCCATTATTACAGGCCCGCGGTCAACGCTGTCAAAAATCTTTTTGTTACTCGGCCCATTTTTTTTCGCCTGTTACGTTGTTAACTTCCTTGCCGGGGCGATGAACTTGTCATGGACCCAATCGGCCGCTTCTATGTTTACCGTTTATATGACGTTATCCAATGTCGGTGATGTTGTCGGTAAAAACGCTGCAGGAGCCATTGCTCAAACATTTACCACGACGGGAGTTTACGGGGAAAATATTGTTGATTACCCCATGGTTTTTAGAGCTATTGCGGGACTGGCTTTGATGTCATTGATTCTGCTGCCGGTAATCAACTTTAATTATCTGAAAGAACTTAAAGCTAGTAACGCTAATCCTAAGATGACACCGGTACCGGATGTGTTCACTAAAAATGACCTGCAATTTATCGGTAGGGTTCGCACGGGCTTGTTGTTGCTTATTCCAGCGCTTGTGTGGTTCCTGTTGGTATTTATTGATTCTTTAATGCAAGGCACTTTGCTGGCCGAACATTTGGTTTATTGGATAAATATAGCCGCGATAATTTGTAGTTTGGCCGGGCTTGGATTTTTGGCTCAGGCCCCGATCTGGCACCATGTCCGTTCGATGCTAAGAATGAGCTGTATGCTTATTGGTGCCGGTTCTGCTATTATTGCCATCGATCGTTCTAGCCTGCTGTCTTTGGGGGAATTTCAGGAATATTTGCCCGCTGTAGGCGGCACATGTTTTGTCGTTGCGTTTTTACTTTCCCTCACTTCGTTGCATGAATTAGGTGCTGCTATTTCCGACAAAACAACGATGCTTTTGAGCTGGCCACCTTTAGCGATTTTAATGCTGATCTTCCTGATAAGCTGTTTGGTCTATCTTCCCATGAGTGCCGTGGAATCGTTAAATCAGAACTCTGTCGGGTCGGAATCCCCAACGACTGTGATTGCGGGTTTGATAACGATAATTCAGTGGCTGGCAGTAATTATGCTGGCAACATTTTGTCTATTTTTGATAAAGGCCTGCAGTGCCTGTAAAAGTTTGCCAGCAAGCCAGACTTAATTCCCGCAATCAGGAAAGACTTCAATTGTTTCTATTGCAGAATCAGACGATACTGTAAGAATAGGATCGTTTCCAGATTCAACACAATGCTTTCGAGGCCAGGGCATCAGCAAGCCGTATAATTGGTGTTTTTAGGATGAAATTGTCAGGCATTTTAATCAGACTTTTTTGCTCCATCTTATTGGTGAATACTGCTTTTGCAGTAGATTCCGAGCAGGTGTTTAAGCAACAGGTTGTCCCAATTTTGCAAAAGCATTGTTTTGCCTGCCATAACTCAGAAGATCACAAAGGCGACTTTGCGATCCAGACCAAAGCGGAAGTTCTCGAGTCCGGCTATATTGAACCAGGTGATCCGTCAGCGAGCCACTTCCTTGCTGTATTAAAGCCCGATGGTAACGCCCCACCCTCTATGCCAAAGGATCGGGAACCACTGACACGGGAAGAGATCGAAGTGATTTCTTTATGGATTCAAAGCGGAGCTTATTGGCCGGAAGGCTTTCTGATTGCCCAGCCGGCTGTTACAAGCACTGACTGGTGGTCATGGAAAGTGATAGAGCTGCAGACGGTTCCAGCGGCAGAGAATCCTTTTGCCGCACATTTTTCGATTGAGAATCCTATTGATGCCTTTGTACTCGCAAAACTCATGCAGAAGGGACTAGAACCATCGGCGCCAGCCGATCGCCGCACCCTGATACGACGGGTGTACTATGACTTGCTGGGCTTGCCACCCACACCTGCCGATGTAGCAGAGTTTGTCAGTTCCGGCGATCTTTTAGCATATGAAAAACTGATTGATAAGCTTTTAGCATCACCGGCTTACGGCGAACGTTGGGCGCGGCATTGGCTGGACGTTGTTAAATATGCTGATACTGCAGGGTATGACAAAGATAAGTTGCGTCCTAATGCATGGCCTTATCGTGACTACGTGGTGAACAGCTTCAATCAGGACAAGCCTTACGCCCGCTTTGTGCGTGAACAACTGGCCGGGGATCAACTCTATTCCGACACACCAGACGGTATTCTTGGGCTTGGATTTATCGCTGCGGGTCCGTGGGATTTTATTGGACATGTTGAAGTACCGGAAACGAAGATCGACGGACGCATTGCCCGCTATATAGACCGCGATGAAATGGTTACCAATGCGATGAATACGTTTGTTAGTACAACCGTGCAGTGTGCACGTTGTCATAACCATAAATTCGATGCGGTGACTCAACAGCACTATTACAATTTGCAGTCCGTATTTGCCGCTGTGGATAAGGCTGATCGACTCTATGGTGAAGATCCCGCTGTTACGGCACGCAAGAAACAACTCGAGCAGTCGATTAAAGAGGCGACCGAGAGCTTGGTAGCCTTGCAGCAAGAAATTGAAGCCGAAGCTGGCCCCGCTTACAAAACCGCGATTGCTGAATCGGATAAGCTGAAGTCATTTACAGCCCTTGACCAGCGCGACGATGCCTATGGTTTTCATACGGCCATGCAACAAACAACGGCTGATACGCAATGGGTGCAGATTGACCTTGGCCAGTCAGAAGCATTAGCAGAAATTCGATTACATCCCTGCAGCGATGATTTTGGTGGTGTTGGTAATGGATTTGGATTTCCTGTTCGTTTTAGGATCGAAGTATCAGACGATCCGACGTTTAAATCCTCGACTCTGATTGCGGATGAAACTCAAGCAGATTATCCCAATATTGGTATCGCATACTACGCGGCAACCACTCAAGTATCAGCAAGGTATATTCGATTAACCGTGAATAAGCTTTATGATCGAAACGGCACGCCAATGTTTGCTATTTCAGAGCTTGAAGCTTTGGCCGCCGATGGAACGAATTTAGCGCAGCAGAAACGCGTATCATCCTCATCCTCCATTGAAGCCCCTATTCGCTGGACGCGTAAAAACCTTACTGATGGGAAATGGCCGGTACCGGTAGATATTGTCAAAACTCAGCAATGGGCATCCATGTTGGTGGATGCAGAGAAGTTAGTGGGCAAGGCGAATACCCCGGCGCGAAAAAAACGTAGACAGGAACTCACTCTAAAAAAAGCTACTATGACAAAGGAACTTGCCGGCTTGCCGAAAGGCCGGATGGTGTTTGCGGCGGCCACAGATTTTGTTGGCATGGCGAATTTTAAGCCGACAATGGGTAAACCCCGACCCATTAAAGTGTTGCATCGCGGGGATATTCTTCAGGAAAGGGAAGAAACCCAGCCAGGGACCATCCCCCTGTTGAATAAAGATGGTGTCTTTAGCCTGGCAGAAGATCATACGGAAGGTGATCGCCGGGTGGCTTTTGCTGAGTGGGTGGTTCGTAAGGATCAACCGCTGACCTGGCGAAGCATTGTCAATCGTATTTGGCTGTACCACTTTGGACAAGGCATTGTGACCACCCCTAATGATCTTGGACGAATGGGGCAGTTGCCAACACATCCCGGGTTATTGGATTGGCTGGCCCTGGAATTTCGCGATCATGGTCAGTCGTTTAAGCATATGCATCGTCTGATTTTACTCAGCTCAACCTATCGTCAGGCTTCGGCACATCATGAAACGAACAGTCAGATCGATAGCGGCAATCAATATCTCTGGCGAATGAATCGGCGGAAACTGTCCGCCGAGGAAATCCGAGATTCAATTTTACAGGTGAGTGGACGACTGAATAATCAAATGGGTGGTCCGGGCTATTACTTGTTCAAACTCGAGCATCCTCAGCATTCGCCACACTATGAATATCATCTTCATGATCCGAATGACGTGACTAGTCATCGACGAAGTGTGTATCGTTTTATCGTGCGTAGTCAGCCAGATCCATTCATGACTATTTTGGATTGCGCAGACTCCTCTAAGAGCACCCCTTTACGCGATGAAACTTTGACATCGATTCAGGCACTGGCACTGCTTAATAACAAATTTAATCTGGCGATGGCCGAACACTTCGCCGAGGATATAAGATCGCTGCAAACAACCGAGGCAGCACAGGTCAACCGGGCATTTGTCCGATTAACAGGACGAATACCGATGGAATCCGAACAATCGGAGTTGTTGGCCTATACTCAACAACACGGCCTGGAGAACCTTTGTCGTTTACTGTATAACCTGCACGAATTTGTATTTGTAGACTAATCGATCAGAGAGTCGTCATTGTGAATCAGAATACCGGTCAACGGAAAGCGAAACCATCACGGCGCGAGTTTCTTTGGAACTCGGGCGGTGGATTGGGTGGCATCGCTCTGGCCTCGATGCTGGGAACAGATCCACTTCAAGCTGTGGATGATTCTGGAGTACTAGGCGGTGTGCTTCATCATCCCCCCAAGGCAAAGCGAGTCGTTCAGCTTTTCATGTCTGGAGCGGCCAGTCATATCGATTTATGGGACCATAAACCGTGGCTTGACAAGCATCATGGTGAAGCGTCGGATTTTGGTGAAAAGATTGAACTGTTTCAAAATGGGGCCGGTCCCTGGACGAAGTCATATTTTCAATTTCAGCCGTATGGTGAGTCCGGCAAACATTTGAGCGATGCTGTCTCACCTCTCGGTGAAGTCGTGGATGAGATGGCCTTTATTCATAACCTGGTTGGTAAGACCGGTGTGCATAGCCAGGCAACGTATTTACAGGCAACAGGTTTCCAGCGTCCGGGCTTTCCGGGAATGGGTTCATGGATTAGCTACGCTCTGGGAAGCATTAACGATAACCTGCCAACGTTTGTTGTTTTACCTGACCATCGAGGATATGCTTCCAACGGACCTAAGAACTGGGGATCGGCATTTTTGCCGGCCAGCAGTCAGGGAACCACCATTTTTCCGCAGCGAGAAAATCCGATTGATAATCTGACAGCCCGCGCTAAATTTATCACCCAAGAAGGTGAGCAGAGTGGACTGCAGTTACTCAACAGTATCAACAGGCAGTATGCCGATCAGCGTTTGGGTGATTCCCGTCTGGATGCTCGTATTGAAAGTTACGAATTGGCAGCACGGATGCAACTCAGTGCCCCGGAAGTATTGGACATCTCCAAAGAACCGGCACATATTCGAAAGATGTATGGGCTGGAGAATGAAGGTGCTACTTACGGCGCGGATATTAATATCCCGGAAGAAGCAGAGTACTTTGGTCGTAAGTGTTTGATTGCCCGCCGGCTTTTAGAAAAGGGTGTGAGATTTGTTCAAATCTGGTCCGGTAATGATAATGGCTTTCCCCGCCGTAACTGGGATAGTCACGAGGATATCGCTCGAGATCACGGCCCTCTTGCTAAAGGGATGGCGATTGGAACAGCAGCATTGATCAAAGATCTTAAACAACGTGATATGCTTAAAGATACTCTGGTGCTTTGGACGACTGAATTTGGTCGCATGCCAAGCAGTCAGGGCAGTAAAGGCCGGGATCATAATCCGTTTGTCTTTACAAATTGGCTTTGTGGCGGTGGGATTAAAGGTGGTGTTACAGCGGGTGAATCCGACCAGTGGGGTTTTAAACCGCTGGACCGTGAAAACCCAACTCAGGTCTATGACATCCATGCAACCATGTTGCATCTGCTTGGGATTGATCATCAACGCTTAACGGTTCGCAATAATGGTATCGATCGTCGTCTGACTGATGTTCATGGCCATTTAATTGACACGATCATTGCTTAGCACAGAGTTCGAACAGAACTCAGAAATTCTTTGCTCGAATCATGGAATTCACCCTCTCAAGGGTTTAGGATAAGTGCATATCGATATCCATTGACCACCCTTTTGTGGAGATAACACCTTGAGACTTCAAAAGATAACTCTATCGCTAGTTTTGGCAGTATTGGTTGCGGCACCGGCATTTGCTGCGGATTTAAATGTCCCTCCTAAAGGCTGGCAAGCACTGTTCAATGGTAAAGATGTTGACGGTTGGTACGGATGGTCAACGAAGAACCCCGAAACTCTCTGGTCAATGTCTGAAGAAGAACAGGCTGCTTATAAGAAAGAAAGTCTGAAAGACATCAATCAGCATTGGTCTGTTAAAGATGGCGTTCTTGTCAATGATGGATATGGATTGTACCTGACGAGTGAAGCGGAATTCACTAATTACGAGTTAATGATCGATTACAAAACTGTAGCAGGTGCCGATAGCGGTATTTACCTGAAAGCAGTTCCTCAGGTTCAGATCTGGGACTCCACCGACGAAAAGAAATTTGGTATTGGTGGTGATAAAGGTTCCGGTGGTCTTTGGAATAACAGCAAAGGAGCTAAAGGTAAAGACCCTCTGGTATTGGCGGACAAAGCCTTTGGTAAATGGAATAGCTTCAAGATTCGTCAGATTGGTGCTCGTACCAGTGTTTGGCTCAATGGCAAATTGGTTGTCGATAATGCTATTATGGAAAACTACTTCGACCGCAGTCGGCCGATCTTTCCGAAGGGACCGATTCAGCTTCAGACGCATGGCGGAGAAATTAGTTGGCGAAATATTTTCGTGCGTGAAATTGGGCCGGACGAAGCGAATCAAATTCTTCATGAGTCCGCTTCCAGCGAGGGCTTTGAATCTATTTTCAACGGTAAAGACTTGTCAGGATGGGCTGGTGCTGTCAATGAATATGAAGTTGTAGATGGTGCGATTCAATGTCAAAAAGGTAAAGGCGGAAACCTTTACACGGAGAAGAAATACAAGGACTTTATTGTCCGTCTGGAAATCAAAATGCCGGCCGCCGGCAATAATGGTTTGGCAATTCGCTATCCCGGAAGTGGTAATCCGGCTTATCAGGGAATGACCGAACTTCAGGTTTTGGACACTCAGTATCCGGGCAAATTGGCGCCTTATCAGTATCATGGCTCCGTCTATGGTTTAATACCAGCAGCTCGTGGATATCTCTATGAAGCGGGCAGTTGGAATTATGAAGAAGTAACCGTTCAGGGAACTAAAATCAAAGTTGAACTAAACGGTGCCGTGATTCTTGATGCAGATGTAGCGGAATTGGCAAAGGATCCCGCTGTCCTGAAGAAGCATCCGGGGTTGAAACTTCTGGAAGGTCACTTCGGATTTGCCGGTCACAATGACCCGGTCCAATTTCGAAATATTGAGATTAAAGAATTGAAGTAACCCTGCCAGCAGTTTCTTCATAGTTGTTTCTTCATAGATCCGCATCTTTCTATAGGAATGAAGCCATGAAAGCGGTCAACCTCTTTGCTTGCGCAGTTATATGTTTACTGACGGTGAGTCTGTTTGCTCAAACGAATGTTTATAAAGACGGACAGTTGCCGAACGATAGTCGTCTTGGTGAGCTGCGTCATCTAAATAACTATTTCCCGTTTGAAGTGCCGGAAACGGTTAAAGCCTGGGAAACACGCCGTGATCAGTTGCGGATGCGTTTGAGGGTGGCATTAGGGCTGTGGCCTCAACCAACAAAGACTCCATTGAATGTTAAGATTTACAGCAAGTCATTACGAGACGGGTTTACGGTTGAGAAAGTTAATTTTGAGAGTTATCCGGGGCACTTTGTTTCCGGGCTGCTTTTCCGTCCCGAAAATGTGAAAGGCAAACTACCTGCGGTCCTAACGCCTCATGGCCATGGTGGCCGTATGCAGGATCACGGAGACAAAATCAAGTCGTTAATCGAAAATGGTGATGAGAAGTTTGAAAATTCGGGCAGGTATCCAAAGCTTGCACGCTGTGCACAGTTGGCTCGTATGGGGTGTGTCACTTTTATTTATGACATGGAAGGCTATGTTGACTCATTGCAGATCCCGATGGAAGTTTCTCATCGACTTAATGATCGCCGCCCCGATCTGGAGGCACCGACCCGATGGGGTTTCTTTTCCGCTCAGGCGGAAATGCGTATGCAAAGTATTATGGGTGTGCAAACCTGGAATTCAATTCGCGCATTAGACTTTTTGCAGTCCTTACCCGATGTGGATGGTGACCGCATTGGCATCACCGGCGGAAGTGGTGGAGGCACTCAGACAATTTTGCTGGGCGCTTTAGATCCTCGGCCAATTGCGTCATTTCCACAAGGAATGGTGTCCACGGCGATGCAGGGAGGATGCCCCTGTGAAAATTGCAGTCTGTTACGAGTTGATACCGGCAACGTTGAACTAACCGCTTTGTTTGCTCCACGTCCAATCGCGATGACAGGCGCCAATGACTGGACCAAGGAAATTCAAACCAAAGGTTATCCCGAACTTCAGCAGCTATACAAAATGGTCGGCGATGTGGACGATGTGTTCTGTGCATCGTACCTGAACTTTGGCCATAACTATAATTATGTCACTCGCCGCCATATGTATCACTGGTTTAACAAGCACATGAAACTTGGACTAGAAGAGCCGATTGTGGAACAAGACTGGAAGCCGTTGACAGCTAAAGAGTACACTGTTTGGGATGAAGACCATCCGGCTCCGGAAGCTGGCGAGCCCCATGAAATTAAGTTGTTAAAGCGAATCGACCAGGACAGCAGTCGTCAGATCGCGCGTCTATTGCGGACAGCGGACAATAAAGTTCAGGCTTTGCAGAGTCTGCATGGTGAAGCATTGAAGGCGATTGTGGGTCGTAGCCTGTCATCGATGGTTGACATTAGTAGGCAAAAGGTCGGTAAGTTTGAACGAAAGGGCTATCTGGAATTTACAGACATTCTGAGATACGATCCCGCTGGCGAAGAGTTACCAGTGGTTTCTTTCTTCCCAACAAAAACTAAATGGACGGGCACCACGGTTGTTTGGGTTGATGGGCGGGGCAAATCAGGTATGTATGGCGAGGATGGGAGGCCGAATAGAGAAATAACCGGACTACTTGATAGGGGGGTTTCGGTTATCGGTGCCGATTTGCTTTATCAGGGCGAGTTTCTGGCAGTTGGAGAGTTGCATGACCGCCAGCGACTGGCTACAACAACATCTCGAAAAGTCCCTGCGTATACCTATGGGTACAATAATACGCTGTTTGTACAGCGAGTTCATGATGTACTTACATTGATCTCCTTTGTCGCCAATGATGAACACGCAACAAAGGAGATCACTTTGGTGGGAGTTGCTGGTGCCGGTCCGATAGCAGCCACAGCCCGGGCTTTGGTCGGCGATGCAGTGCAAATTGCAATTGTTGATACGCAAGAGTTTCGGTTTGAAAAAATCACACAATATGAAGACGTAGACTTTTTCCCCGGAGCGATTAAATATGGAGATCTGCCGGGTATTCTGGCATTAAACGCTCCTTACCGTCTGGTCATCGTGGGTGAAGATGTCCCGGAATTTACCAAAGTAATTTACGATGCGGCGGGTGCTCGGGTGAAGTCGGCCAAATCAGTAAACGAAGCTTTTTAGGATCACTAAATCAGTTTGAAGAGACAGTAACATGAGTAAATTAAATCGACGACAGATGTTATCAACGACCGCCGCCGTAGGCAGTGCTCTGGCCGCATCTCAGGCTCAGGCGGAAGAAGAAGCTGAAGAGGGAATTAAAGTGGGTAAACGTATCCGACGCGTGGCTAAAAATGGCAATATCAAACATTCAATTGTCGCCTGGTGTTTTCAGGATTACTGGAGTCCGGATGAATTAATGCCTGTCGCAAAGGAGATGGGTTGTGTGAGCGTCGAGTTAATGGATTCAAAGTACTATAAGGATCTGAAAAAGAACGACATGGAGTGTGCTATCGCCGGGATCGATATTGGCGGCCCTCCGTTTATGCAGGGATATAATAATCCGAAGTATCATGAAATGGTGATTGCAGCCACAAAAAAATCAATCGATGAGTGTCAGACATTTGGGTGGAAGAAAGTAATTGCATTCACAGGATATGACGAAGGTTTATCTAAAGAAGAAGGCGCCGCTCATTGTGTTAAAGGGTTTAAAGAAGTTATTGGCTACGCAGAAAAAGCTGGCGTTACAATTTGTCTGGAGCACCTTAATACGCGCGATGATACTCATCCAATGAAAGGGCATCCTGGTTATGCCGGCGATGATGTTGAATACTGCATTGATATCCTGAAAAAAGTAGGATCACCAAATCTAAAGCTGTTGTTTGATATCTATCATGTCTCCATTATGAATGGTGATGTGATTCGTCGAATCCATGAGCATAAAGACTGGCTGGGACATATTCATACAGCTGGTAATCCGGGAAGGGCAGAGCTGGACGATCAACAGGAAATTAATTATCCCGCTTGTATGCAGGCACTGGTGGATATTGGTTATGACGGTCATGTCGGCCATGAATTCATCCCCACACGCGATCCTTTAGCAGGCTTACATCAAGCTATAAAATGGTGTGATGTTTAAGCTTTATTGATTTAATCAGCGTGTTGTCGATATTCCCCAATAGTCGATTTTGAGGTTAAAATTCAGTTATGAAAAACCTCAGAATGAATATACCGATAGCCCTTTGTCTGATGCTGATACTGTCTGCACCTGTAGAGGCCGTCAAATCGGGTGGAAACCGGAAATTCAAGACGATGGTTTTGCCGATTTTGCAGGCTAAGTGTTTTGGTTGTCATGGTTCTGAAGTGCAGGAGGCTGATGTCCGACTGGATAATCTTTCCACAGACTTTCTTGTGGATCGAGCAGCGGCAACAGCCTGGCACGAAGCGATGCATGTCTTGAATAAAGGTGAAATGCCACCTGAAGATAGCGAACCACTGACCAGTAAAGAGCGAAGTATTCTGGTGAGTTGGATACGTGGCGAGATTGACCGGGTGAAAACCGAACTTAAAAGTACCGGCGGTCAGGTTGTTTTACGTCGTCTTAATCGCGAAGAGTATCAAAATACAATGCGCGATCTTTTTGATCTCGATATGGACTATGCGCGTGACCTTCCTCGTGAAGGGGCATCTCCCGACGGTTTCAAGAATAATGGTCAGTCGCTGCAAATGACAGCAATCCAACTTGAATATTATCTTGATGCCGCGCGACGAGCTTTGGACCGGGTAATTGTTAGCGGTGATGCTCCGGAGGTTTTCGAGCATACTTTCGAAAAGAGTAATGTCGGTGACAAGTGGTTTAACTATGAAGTCTCTAACTATTTAGGGCGTTGGCAGGGATTTTACGGGAAAATGGTCGACGCATATCCCGAAGAGGGTGACTACTTGGTGACGGTAACAGCACGGGCTGATATAGCTAAAGAACGCGGTGCCCCACTAATGGAAGTCTCTGTTGGCTATCGTCCTGATACGGAGCAGATTTGGAAAGTTACGGAAACCATTGAAATCACGCAGTCGGACTCAACGACTTATGAATTTACAGGTCGGGTTGAAAATCATCCCCTGCCGGTGCGTGGCCAGGGAAAATTCCCAGGACTGGTGGTCAGGATTCTTAATCAATATGACGATGGAGCCGGCAAGCCGAAGGAGGTAGAGCTTGAACGAGATGGCAAAAAGAAAAAAGGCTTTCCGGCGGAAGCGGGTTATCCGGTGATTCATGTCGAATCAGTGACATTTAAAGGCCCTGTTTTTGACCAGTGGCCGCCAAAACGTCATCGTGATATTCTCTTTGAATCTGAAATGCGTCAAACCGATGAACAGGGTTATGTTGCTCAGGTGATGGAGCGATTTCTGAGGCGAGCGTTTCGTCGTCCGGCGTCAAAAGATGAAGTTCAACGTTTTGTAGATTTTTATTTGGCAATACGCGGCGATTTTCCAGACTTCGAGGAAGCTATGAAAGAGACGTTGGCAATGGCACTAATTAGCCCGCCGTTTCTGTATTTGGTCGAACCCGCCGATGACAAGAAACGAGACTTGTCTGATTGGGAACTGGCTTCTCGACTGTCCTATTTTCTTTGGAGCACAATGCCTGATCAGCAATTGCTTGATCTGGCAGAGGCGGGCCAGCTTTCCCGGCCGGGAGTGTTGTCCCTTCAGGTTGAGCGAATGTTGCGCGATGAACGTAGCTGGAGATTTTATCAACATTTTACAGATCAGTGGCTGAAGTTGGAAAATACTGCTCAGATCGCAATTGATACAGGGACTTATAAAGGTTTTCAGGCGGACTTGAAGGAAGAGATGTTGCAGGAGACGCGATATTTTTTACGCCATTTAATTTTGAATGATTTAAGTGCACTGAATTTGTTGGATGCTGATTTTACAATGCTCAATGAACGACTTGCTCGCCATTACGGTGTAGCGGGAGTTATAGGAAATACATATCGGCAGGTTGCAATGACAGATGAAATACGTGGTGGATTGCTGGGTCAGGCGAGTGTTTTGATGTTAGGCTCGACGGGGAAAGATTCGCATCCGATTCGTCGGGCTGTCTGGCTGCGGGACCGCTTGTTAAATGATCCTCCGGCCCCTCCCCCGCCGGATGTGCCGGACCTTGATGAAACGAATCCTGATTTCGCCAAGTTGTCGATTCGTGAACAATTGGAAGTACATCGAAATAAGGAATCTTGTGCATCATGCCACCGTAGCATTGATCCCTGGGGTATCGCTCTGGAAAACTTTGACGCAATAGGGTTGTTCAGAACGGAGGTTCATCAAAAGCCTGTCGTTGCGATTGATACATTACCAAATGGTACAGAACTTAATGGTATTGTTAGTTTGAAGAAGTATCTGGTTGAAAATCGTAGTGAAGATTTCTCAAGAGCACTGGTTTCCCGACTGACGGTCTATGCATTAGGACGTAATCTGGAGTTAAGTGATGAGGACTTAATTGACGATTTAACTAGTAGGTTTGCTCGTAATGATCACCGAATTTTGGCTTTGATTCAGGACTTGGTGGCCAGCGAAGCATTCCGAACGAAATAGTCGTTGGTGGCAATTCATCTGTACGGTAAAATTAATTTGTGGGATTATTGGAGCGAACTGAATAATCCAGTCGGCAAAAGCAGAGACCATAGAGGCAATTACTATGAAATCATGGCATTTAGATCGTCGTACATTCCTTCTTGGCAGCGGTGTATCTATGGCTCTTCCTTACATGGAAGCGATGGGTGAGCAGGCTCAGACTGCTGACCTGCCCGCACGTATGTGTGCTATGTACTTTCCATTTGGTATTAGCCTGCCAAAAGAAGGAAGTGATCTTCATCAGTGGCGTTGGTTCCCTGATGGCGAGGGAAAAGAGTTTACTTTTAATGAAAGCCTGAAATCTCTCGAGTCAGTTCGAAAGTCAGTTACCGTTATTGGTGGAATGTCCCACCCCAATGGACGTCGAATGGGCGGTCATGATACGGGAGATACGTTCCTGACAGGTGCCCTGTTTGACAAGAAGGTGCTCTACAACACCGTGTCTGTTGATCAGGTGGCTGCTAATGCCATTGGTAGTAAGACCCGGTTTTCCTCGCTAACTATGAGTACTGATGGAGGTGTGGGTGAACCAACACGCTCGAGCACTTTGAGCTATGATGACAAAGGTCGTCCGGTTCCGGCGTTGAATCAGCCGGAGATGATCTTTAACCGTATGTTTGGCTCTGCAGATGCTGATCTGCAACGTAATCACCGACGGCTGCGAAGTGCCAGTAGTATGTTGGATCTTGTGCTTGAAGATTCAAACTCATTACGCCGTCGTCTCGGTCGTCGGGATCAGGAGAAACTGGATGAGTATCTATCGTCGGTTCGTCAGATTGAACAACGGGTGAAAAATACTCAAAAATGGCTCGACATCCCTCTCCCATCACTCACAGACGAGGAACGGACCCTATTGAAGTTAGATGCTGATTCTGAAGCACCTAAAGAATACATGCGAACGATGTATGACTTGATGTGGCTGGCATTCAAGACAGATTCAACCCGAGTAGCTACTTATCAGATAGCCAGTATGGCGGATGCTTCCAGCGTAGCCGGACCATTTCCATTTAGAGAGGGCTTCAAGGCAAATCTGCATTCACTAGCACACGGGTGGAATAAGCCGGAAGGGGCTGTAGCGCTTGGCCAGTGGGATAAGTTTATGGTTGAGCAATTGACATATTTTCTGGAGCGCCTGCAGGCTACACAGGAAGGAGATAGTACTCTGCTTGATCGTACAATGGTGCTGTATGGAAGTAGCAACAGCACCACCCATAACAACAGCAATTATCCGCTGGTATTTGCTGGTGGAAATAAGTTGGGTCTGACGCACGGTCAATACTTAAAGGTGACCAATGACGTACCCATGTCCAACTTGTTTGTAACCATGCTAAACAAGATGGGTGTGGATACTCCGGCATTCAATGACAGCACCGGAGAACTACTGCAGGTTCAGGGTTAGGACCTTTATAACGTATGAATTTTGCTAGTTGGCAAAAACAACTAGCTTCTAAGAACAGGTGGATTGACGTTAAGATATAGTCATGAAAAATTTCTGCCTTTTAGCATGTTTTGTAACCTTTCTGGCAAGTGCCGTTCAGCTATCTGCTGCAGGTTCGGTTTCTTTTGAGAAGGATGTGCGTCCAATTCTTAAGGCACATTGTTTTCATTGCCATGGCGAGGAAGAAGAGCTTGGCGGCGGTCTTGATTTAAGACTTAAACGGTTAATGCTAAGCGGTGGTGACTCCGGACCGGCTCTTATTGAAAGCCAGCCAGATCAAAGTTTGTTGGTTGAATACCTTACGAGTGGCTTGATGCCACCTGAAGATGTGGCAGTCAGGCCGAGTCAGCAGGAAATCACCACGATTATCAATTGGATCGCCAATGGGGCCGTCATAGAGGGTGTTGAACCAGCCACCATTGACCGCGGGTTTTATATTACAGAAAAGGAACGACAATTCTGGTCTTTTAAACCGGTTTTTCGACCATCGTTACCAACAGTCTCCAATCCACAATTGGCTGCTAATTCGATAGACCTGTTTCTCTTGGCCAGACTGGATGAGGTTGAACTCTCCTATTCATCGCAGGCTTCTCGTGAAACGTTGATTCGCCGTGCCTCTTTGGATTTGACAGGATTGCCCCCAGACCCTCAGGCGGTACAGCATTTTGTTAATAATACAGACCCGGCAGCTTATGAAAATCTGATTGATCAATTGCTTGGCTCACCACAGTACGGAGAACGTTGGGGTCGCCATTGGTTGGATGCAGCCGGGTACGCTGATTCTGAAGGCCAGGCTGATGCGGATGTTGAACGCCCCTGGGCATATTTCTATCGCGACTACGTCGTCAAGTCCTTTAATCAGGGTAAACCGTATGATCAGTTCGTACAGGAGCAATTAGCCGGCGATGAATTGATGGGCGGGCAGTTTGCAGACATGAATGCCGAACAGGTTGAACAACTGACAGGTACGGGCTATTTAAGAATGGTCGCTGATGGTACAGGTTCTGGTGCGGGACATGACGAAGGGCGGAACGCAGTTGTTAGTGATACACTCAAAATGGTTACAACGTCACTCACAGGATTGACCGTGGGTTGTGCCCAATGCCACAATCATCGCTATGATCCGATTTCACAAAAAGACTATTATCGCATCCGTGCAATTTTTGAGCCGGCGATGAACTGGAAGTCATGGAAAGCTCCTCAAAATCGACAGGTATCTTTATATACCAATACGGATCGTGAAACGAAAGCATCGACCGAAGCACAAATCAAGGAAATCGAAGCAGAACGAGTTAAGAAACAACAGGAATATATCGACGCAACTTTCAATAAAGAAATTGCCAAGTTGCCGGAAGATGTTCAACAGTCCGTACGTGATGCTCATGCCGTTGCAGAAAAGGAGCGTAGTGAAGAACAAAAAGCGCTGATTAAGAAGTACCCAAGCACCGTTGTAACCCCGGGCAATCTGTACCTGTTCGATCGCCCGGCATCGGATGACTTAAAAACCTTTACGCAACGCCAAACTGAGCTAAGAGAAGAGTTAAAGCCGGAAGAATTTTTACGCGCACTGTCAGAACCAGCTGCTGAGCCGCCAGTGACGTATGTTTTTTCACGAGGCAATTTTGATAGTCCATTGGATCCCGTTGAACCGGGTGAGCTATCAGTGCTTAGCGGATTGGCGACTGTCGAGATCCCCACTAATGAAGAGTCCCGTAGTACCACCGGCAGGCGACTGGCCTTTGCTGAACTACTGACCAGCGGTGAGCATCCATTGGTAGCACGAGTCATGGTTAATCGCATATGGTCACATCACTTCGGCACTGGTATTGTAGATACGCCAGGAGACTTTGGATTTTTAGGAGGACGCCCAACCCATCCCGAGCTACTCGACTGGCTGGCCCATGAGTTTGTGCAAAGTGGCTGGAATATTAAGCATATTCATCGTCTCATTATGACCTCAACAGCATACCAGCAAACATCCACACGGAACGATCAAGGCAATGAAGTGGATCGTCAAAAGCGATTATTATGGTCAATGCCGGTTCGCCGGATGGAATCGGAGGCAGTGCGAGATTCCATTCTCGCCGTTTCAGGAATGCTGGATCAACAGATGGCAGGTAAAGCGGTTCCTGTCATGGCAGATCGAACGGGTCAGTGGGTGATTGGGAAAGAAAATCTTAATGCTGGCCGTCCGGGACCAGTGATTGATATGCAAGGGCAGGAATATCGCCGCAGTCTGTATGTGCAGGTACGGCGGAGCCGCCCACTGGCAGTACTTGAACCATTTGATCTGCCAGAATTGGCACCAAACTGTACAAAACGACCGTCGTCCACGGTCTCTACACAATCACTTGAATTACTAAACAGTGATTTTGTGACTGCTCAGGCCAGATTCTTTGCCGTGCGTCTTAGTAAGCTAAGCCAGGATATCGAAACCCAGGTGTCTGTAGCCTGGCGCTTAGCATTTAGCAAAGAGATTACTGACGAAAAGAAGGCTGCGGCAATTGAGTTTGTGACACAGATGCAGGCTTTGTTGACCAAGCAATACGAAGAAAAACAATTGAATGACGATCCGGTCATCGATTCAGTAGCGGTTTTTTGTCAGGCACTGATCAGTAGCAATCAGTTTCTTTATATCGAATAGGTTTTTACAGCAATGAATAAGAATACTAATCGAAGGGATTTATTAGCGTCTGCCGGTATGAGCCTGGCCGGCTTATTGGCTGCGATTAACCTTAAAGACCAACGTTTACTTGCTAATCCGGCAAAACCGGATCTGATTGGTAAGAGCTTTAATAACTCGGAAAAACCGTCGCCCAAAACAGCTAAAGCGAAGGCAATGATATCACTCTGGATGCAGGGCGGCCCCAGTCAAATCGATATGTTTGACCCCAAGGAGGAACTGATGAAACGCGACGGGGAGACTTTCCCCGGCGATATTAAATACGATAATGCTGCACAGGCGAGCTCTAAGATTATGGCGCCACCCTGGAAATTCCGCGCTCATGGCGAATGCGGTATGGAAATGTCAGAGCTTGTACCTAATATGGGATCGATTGCTGATGATATTACACTGATACGCTCGATGCATACGGGCGTAAATAATCATGGCCAAAGTATTCGTGCGATGAACAGTGGTACGACCGCGGCGATGCACCCGGTACTTGGTAGTTGGTTGACTTACGGCCTTGGTGGTCAAACCAGTAGTCTGCCTCCTTACATGGCACTTATCGATCCCGGCCAATTACCCGTGGATGGTGTTGGAAATTGGCATAACGGGTACCTCCCTTCAATTTATCAGGGTACCGTGATTCGTCCGACAGAACCACGAATTTTAAATCTGACACCTCCCATTCGACTTGAAGGTTCACCTCAGAAGAGATTGTTATCTTATCTTCAGGAGTTGAACCAATCAGACCTCCAGCGAAAGCCGGGAGAATTCGACTATCAGGCGCGAATCGATATGTATGAACTCGCAGCCCGAATGCAGACCGCTGCCGTTGAGGCAATGGACCTTAGTGGTGAAACGCAAGAGACTAAAATGCTTTACGGTATTGATCGCCCGGAGACTAAGGACTTTGGAACACGCTGCTTGATTGCCCGCCGTATGATTGAACGTGGTGTTCGATTTGTGCAGGTCTTTACGCAGAATCAATTTTGGGACCATCACGGATCAATTCTCAAATCCCTGCCAAATGCCTGTAAAAAAGTAGATCAACCGTCTGCAGCATTGGTAACAGACCTCAAACGGCGAGGACTCCTGGAAGAAACAATTGTCCATTGGGGTGGCGAAATGGGCCGGCTGCCAGTGATACAAAACGATACCGGTAGTCAGAATGTGGGGCGCGATCACAACACTTATGGGTTTAGCCAATGGGTCGCCGGCGGCGGCTTTAAAGGGGGTTATATTCATGGTGCTACCGATGAATTTGGCCATAAAGCAGTTGAGGATATTGTGAATCACTATGATTATCACCATACACTGTTCCACCTGTTCGGCCTTGATCCGGAAGCCCTTTATTTCGAGCATAATGGGCAGAAACGTAAACTTATTGAGACAGATCAGAGCAAGATAATAACGAAATTGCTCGCATAAAACCCCTCGATCGGGTTGGAAGTGAGCTGGTTTTGAGTTACTTGTAACGCCGATTCTTATAGTGTCGAATTACAGTCTCTGATATTATTTAAAGATGCTGTAAGCATTCGTTTTTTATTCAATGAAACTGGAACAAAGATGAGTCATAAGTATTGCGATGGGCTGAATCGCCGTAACTTTCTCGAAATCGGAGCGCTATCCGGACTTGGGTTGGCGTTGCCACAGTTTCTACAGGCCAGTGCAGCTCAAAAGACACCGAATAATTGCATCCTGATTTGGACTCGTGGTGGTACTAGCCATCATGATACATTGGATCCAAAACCAGATGCACCAACTAGCGTTCGCGGTGAATTCGGAGTCATTGATACGGCGCTTCCCGGTGTAAAATTCACGGAGGTATGTCCTAATCTGGCCAAACACGCAGACAAGTTCTCTGTTTTGCGTGGCTGGAATCCTAAAAATGGTAGCCATGGACACGCTGATCAATATGTGATGAGCGGCCGTAAGTTTAATCAGGCTATCAGTTATCCAACTTTTGGAAGTGTTGTTAGTCATTTTCATGGTTTTGAAACTGCGATGCCTCCGTTTATCCAGTTGGGTGACCAAATAGACCGCCGTTTTGGTGGTGGAACTTCAGGTATTCTTGGTTTGGAATACAACCCTTTTGAAATTTCTTCGGATCCATCAGCAGATAACTTTGTTGTTCGCGATATTACTCCACCTCAGGGTGTGACTTTCGAACGTATTGACCGTCGCAAGAATGCTTTATCACGGCTGGATGCTCTTCAGCGAAAGACCGACCTGCAGCAGGAAGCTTTTGCCGCTTTAGACGAGCATTATGAAGCTGCGCTGAATATGATCACAGCACCGGAGACCAAAAAAGCCTTTGCCCTGGAAACCGAGGAAGAAACATTACGTGAAGCCTATGGTAAGAACCGACTTGGCCAAAGTTGCTTGATGGCTCGTCGCCTCATTGAATCGGGTGTGAGATTCGTGACAGTCACTGATGGTGGTTGGGATACGCACCAAAATAACTTCAAAGGTCTTAAGAGCCGCATGCCTTCCATAGATCAGGCGTTGCCGCAGTTGATCATTGATTTAGAGCAACGAGGTCTGTTAGATACAACGCTTGTTTGTTGGTTTACGGATTTCGGCCGTACTCCCAAGATTAACTCAGCCAGTGGTCGAGACCACTGGGCCAGTACGGGGTTTGCTTTAATGGCCGGAGCCGGCGTTCCTGCCGGAACGATCTTAGGTGCTACCGATAACGAAGGCGGATATGTTTCCAAGGATGAATATTTTACGGAAGATATTGCTGCAACGGTTTATTCTAAGTTGGGCATGCCAACGGATATGATTGCTCACGCTCCGGACGGTCGACCAATTCGATTAATCGAGGGTCGTCCAATCAAGGAATGGATGTAAGGGGTAAAAACCGTGTTTAAGTTTACAGGCAAACCGCTCAAACATTGTGATGGGGTTTCCCGGCGCGATTTTTTGACAGCAGGCGCTGCCGGAATGGTTGGTCTGACGCTTGCCGATTTACTACGGTTAGAAGCACACGCCGGCATAGGCTCATCGAATAAAGCGATTGTTAATATTCATCTTGATGGTGGTCCTCCTCAGATGGATACGATCGATATGAAGCCGGATGCTCCCGCGGAGACTCGTGGAATCTTTCAGCCTATCTCGACCAATTTGCCAGGTTTTCAGATTTGTGAATTGATGCCACAAATGGCTCAACATGCAGATCAGTTTGCATTTATTCGTAGTATGGTCGGTGCAGAGGGTCGCCATGATGCATTTCAGTGCATGTCTGGTTTTTCGACCAAGGATATGGAAGGGTTTGGCGGTCGTCCGGCCATGGGTTGCGTTTTAACCAAGTTGCTTGGGAAAGTTACGGATCCAGCGCCAACTTATGTCGACCTGATGCAGGGCCGGCCTTTGGTTCGTAACAGTGGTCGTCCAGGATTTTTGGGACCATCTTATAAACCTTTCCGCCCGGACCTTTCGGATATTTTCAGCCGCCCGCTGGAAACAGGAATGCAGGGTGAACTGTCCCGATTAGGTTCAAATCATACAACCAGCCTTTCGCTGAATGCAGAGTTAAATGCGGATCGTCTTGCTAATCGTAATACACTTTTAGCCGGATTGGATAAGATTCGGCGCGAAGTTGATGCCAGTGGCATGATGGACGCAATGGATCGATTCTCGCAGCAAGCGACGGGCATTCTGTTATCAGGACAGTTTGCGAATGCTCTGGATCTGTCGAAAGAGGATCCTAAAGTGGTGGAGCAGTACAAGCCAAAGTGGTCTGTTAGCAGTCAACGATTTAGCACAGCGGATGAACCGAAAGCAGCTTTGAAGTTACTAATGACCCGGCGATTAATTGAAGCCGGCGTTCGATGTATCAGTGTTACATTTAGCGATTTTGATACACACTCGGACAACTTCAACCGGATGAAATATACGTTGCCAATTGTTGACCATGCGATTGTGACATTCATGAAAGACCTGCAGTCACGAGGCATGTTGGATGACGTTTCTATTGTTCTGTGGGGCGAATTTGGGCGTACGCCAAAGATCAATTCCAATGCTGGTCGTGACCACTGGCCTCGTGTAGCACCGGCGATCTTCGCTGGCGGTAAGATGAAAGTCGGGCAGGTAATTGGCTCGACCGATAAGCTTGCTGGTGAAGCAACCAGTCGGCCTATTCATTATCAAGACGCGTTGTATACGCTCTATCATAATCTTGGCATTCTCGCTGACCGTACGACAATTGATGATCCTAACGGCCGCCCGCAATATTTGCTGGATCAAGGAAAGATGATTCCTGAGTTGGTTTAGTTTTTACTAAGCCGAGTGTTCTAAACCACCTCTATTCTTAAGCAGGGCCGACACAGTCTGTTACCATTTTTGGTTCTTGTAGCAGATGTAGTACAGCCCGAAATAAAATGTGGCTCATTTAACACTGGTTCGGGTAATCGCTGATCGTTAATCATAAATAGTTAGTACAACTTTCATTCTGCTGTCGTCATTGGGAACTCACTCCATGCGTTATTTGTTAGCCAGCTTTGTTTTATTAACGTTGCTTGTTTTATCCCCCGTGTCGGATGCGCAGGAAAAGCCCGGGGTTGAAAATCGAGCATCTTCGCTGGTAGGTACATGGGTCTCAAGATCTAAGGTGGGAGATACAGTGGTTCGCTATCGGAAAGATGGTTGGTTTATCTCGGCCTTTTACTTCACAAGACAATATTCTTTGACTCGCGATAGTGTTTGGACCGTTGGACATTGGGCCTTATCTGATGACATGATCATTCTTCACCGGCTTGCTGGCAGTGATGGACTGGAACTCGTGCCCGAAAAGCGAAAGCTGGCGTTAAAAGAACTAACCGGGAACAAATTACTAATAGGCAACGTTCCTTTAGATGGTCAGGCATTTGAAAGAATGGAAGAGATTCCTTCGTCCATTGAAAAGCAATTCTCAGGTTCGGTGCTGGCAAGACAAGTATATGAACAAGAGGAAATAATTTTGCCGGAAGACGCTAAAAAGGATGTCGAGTCTTATGTCGGAATCGAAAAAGTTAGCGGAAGAACAATACGATTTTATCTTTCACCAGGAGGAGAGTTTTTGGGTTCGATTGGAAACGAAAACGACGACTTGATTGGGAAATGGGAGAAGTCAGGCGATTTCTTGATAATTTCAGGGGTGACTGAAAAACAAAAATTGGCAATTCTTTTGGAGCTAAGGAAGATTGAAGGACAGTACAAGTTATTTAATGTTGAACAGAATGGAGAACAGAGGCCGGCAGGACTTAATACTTCCCCCTTTCAAAAGATTGAACCAGTGTCGTTATCTATCGATGGTGCAGAAAAATATCTGCAAGTTCAAGCTTTCAACGATTGGTATGCAAAACTTAGTTCCATCTCAGAGGGATCCGCGGTACGCAAGCAAGTAGCAAATGATGGGATGATTGAGGAAGCGAAAACATCCAGTAAGTTGGTTTTCAAAGGCGATATAAAGACAGGCCAAGTCATCGGGATCACTAAAGTTTTTGAGGAGGATGGATATTATATGACCGAGGTTGATGGTCAGTATGATGCGTTTTTAGGCGCGTCCCTTAGTAAATTTCGATCCACAAAGTTTCCAAAGAGTTTCCGTTATCAAATCGGTGTGATTTCGAAGTTGGAGCCTCGCACTTTCCGCTGGTTTTTTACATCAGGGGCGATACCTAAAACAGACGAATATTTCAGTCAACAAGTAGAGACTCAGGCAGGTTTAGTCAGCAAGATCGCGGTGAAGCGAGACGGAAAAATCTTTTTAGAGATAAACGGCGTTGGAACACGAACCGCCGACTTTGATAAAAAAGTCTGGGATGAATTTAAGGCGTCTGCCGAAGCGCTTTTCGAAATAAAAAAAGACAAACTGCCAGCAGAGCCGGAGTAAGAATTCCTGCTTTTACCCTGTTGTCTTTTCAATTAAAGTCCACTTCAACGTATGGTATAAACGGAAGAGTAAGAACTTCGTTTTAACTCCAGCACAGATTGATTTCATACTATGCGCATGAAGATATTTTTAGCCGCTTTATTATTATTCACAACGTCTTTTACAATGGCTGCTGACAAAGGTAGTTTTGATATCACAAAACGTTCTCTGGAACCGACCTCGGACGAGAATCTACGATTTCAACCGCTGTATCAGAATGAGGAGTGGAAGGCTTCAGAAACAGCTGTCATCGTTTGTGATATGTGGGACTTGCATCATTGCTTAAATGCGACCCGACGAGGAGCGGAAATGGCACCTCGAATGAACCATTTCTTAAAGACCGCCCGGAAAAATGGATCGTTGATCATCCATGCTCCTAGCAGCTGTATGAAACCTTATGAGAATCATTCAGGTCGGAAACGGGCACAGAATGCACCCATGGCATCTAATCTGCCTCAACAAATTGCCGAATGGTGTTACAGCATTCCGGAAGAAGAACAGGGCGTTTATCCAATCGACCAAACAGACGGGGGAGAAGATGATGATCCTGCTGAACATGAAGCTTGGGCAAAAGAGCTGGCAGCGAAGGGATTAAATCCCCGAGCCCCGTGGACAAGACAAACGGAGCTACTTGATATTCACAAGAACGATGTGATTAGTGACAGTGGGGTCGAGATATGGAATGTTATGGAAGCAGAAGGGATTAAGAATGTCATTCTTGTAGGTGTCCACACAAACATGTGTGTCCTTGGCCGTCCGTTCGGGCTTCGGCGTTTGGCTTCGAACGGTAAAAATGTTGTTTTGTGTCGTGACCTGACTGATACGATGTACAATCCCAAAATGAAGCCTTACGTCAGTCATTTCACCGGGACAGATTTGATCATCGAGCATATTGAAAAGTGGGTTTGCCCAACGATAACCAGCGATCAATTGCTTGGAGACGAGCCCTTTCAATTTAAAAATGATACCCGTCCGCATGTTGTCATGCTGGTAGCGGAACGCGAATATGTCACTAATGAAACACTGCCAAAATTCGCTTTAGAGCATCTGGGCAGAGAGTATAGAGTAACGATTTTGCATTGTGATGAAGAAGGAAAGGGCGAACGGGACGATATTCCCGGTACCGCTCAGGCTTTGAAAGAAGCTGACATACTCTTAGTTAGCGTGCGCCGACGCGCTCTTAAGGCGGAGGACTTTAAGGCAGTGGAAGAACATATCAAGGCAGGTAAGCCGGTGGTTGGTATTCGTACTGCCAATCATGCATTTTCGTTACGTGGTGCTGAGCCACCGGAAGGACATGTTGTCTGGGAGCATTTTGATGCGGAAGTATGGGGAGGAAGTTACACCGGACATCATGGTGCGGGTAAAGCCCTGACGATCAAAAAGATCGCCGATCACCCAATTCTCAAAGGTGTTGATGTTGATTCGTTCGAAGGAACCGGTTCGCTCTACATTGTTAATCCGATTGCTGATAGTACGCAGGCGATTCTTTCAGGTATGATCAGCGGTGAACCAACCGAGCCAATTGCCTGGACCAATAAAACCAAATTCGGAGGGAAAGCGTTTTATACGTCACTTGGGCATGTTGGTGAGTTTGAACAGGCTCAAATGAGCATTCTTCTGAAAAATGCCATTGACTGGGCCGTTTCAAAATAGAAAATATTCATTTGTTGAGCTGTATTAACGGACCTACTAATTGCAGTTTTTCAATTAGAATAGAGGCAGCTAAACTCACCTACATTTCCCACCTGATTAACATGCGCACCATTCAAATATTTGGATTAGCATTTTGTTTTCTTAGTTTGCCACTGCAGGCGGCAGAATTTGCAGTGCTTCCAAAGGCAGTTCAGCTGAATGGAAATTACGCACAAACGCAGTTTGTGATTACTCAGCTTGTCGATGGGCAGATTGATCCGGCCAGCGAAGACGCAACAGCGGTCGCAATTTACACCTCGTCGGATGAGTCGATTGCTACCGTTAATTCAACCGGCCTAATTCAGGCTCATGCTAACGGTACTGCCGATATTCAGATTGTTGTTGGTGATTGGAATTCTAAGGTTCCTGTTACGGTTACCGATGTAGAAGAAAGTCCGCAGATAGATTTTGATTATTCGGTAGGCCCGATTCTTTCAAAGGCAGGCTGCAATATGGGAGCCTGTCACGCCAGTCAGCATGGTAAAGGTGGTTTCATCCTCTCTGTTTTTGGTTTTGATTCCAAGATTGACTATCAGGGTATTGTAAAAGACGAATTAGAGCGGCGTGTTGATTTCATCCAGCCAACCAACAGTTTGTTTCTCCTGAAGCCAACGATGAAAACTCCTCATGGCGGTGGCCGGCGTCTTAAAGAAGGTACTGTGATGTACAACACGTTGGTAGATTGGTTGAAAACCGGTGCACCCGGGCCTGTTAGTGAACCCAATGATGTTGTTTCCATCGAAGTTTATCCTGTTCGTCGTGTCGCCAAGGTTGGATCCAGACAGCAATTACGAGTTGTTGCTAAATATTCAGATGATTCTCGTCGCGATGTAACTCAACTCGCCCGATTTGACTCACTTGATGAAGGTATGCTGGCGGTCAATGACACGGGCCAAATTACAACCAACGGTCAGGGTCAGGGCGGAGTGATGGTGCGGTTTGAAGGTAAAGCGGAAATTTGCATGGTGACAACGCCCTACAGTCAATCACCGGATCTGGCAGACTGGAAAAATAATAACTTCATCGATGAATATGCGATTGCTAAATTCAATGAGTTAGGAATAGCTCCATCAGCCATTTGTGATGATGGCACCTTTGTACGGCGAGCATACTTGGATGCTATCGGAAGTTTGCCCACGCCGGAAGAAGTCACCGCGTTCGTTTCAAAGGAAGACACGAAAAAACGTGAAAAGCTGATTGATCAATTGCTTGGGCTTACGGGTGACCCAACATTGGATATCTATAACGACCGTTATTCAGCTTACTGGACCTTAAAATGGTCCGATCTGATTCGTAATAGTACTGATAACCTTGGTGAACAGGGTATGTGGGCACTACATAACTGGATTCGTGAGTCATTCCGGATAAATAAGGGAATGGATGAGTTTGTGAAGGAGATCATTACGGCTAAAGGGTCGTTGTACATGAATGGTCCGGCGAACTACTACCAAATCAATGGCAATCCTACAGCGTTGACCGAATCAACGAGCCAATTGTTTATGGGAATCCGACTGGAGTGTGCCAAATGCCATCATCACCCGTTTGAAAGTTTCAGTCAGGCAGACTATTACGGGATGGCAGCCTTCTTTTCCCGAGTGGGAACTAAGAATAGTGAAGAGTTTGGATTGTTTGGTCGAGAACGAGTCGTGGTCGTTCAACCATCCGGTGAGGCACGACATCCGCGCACCGGAAAAAATATGGTACCGACCATATTACACGGGGAGGAGATGGAACATCCGCTTGATAGGCGTATCCCGCTGGCAAAGTGGCTCGCCTCACCGGATAACCCATGGTTTGCTAAGAGTATTGTGAATCGTTATATGAGCTATCTTTTAGGACGTGGCCTAGTTGAACCGGTAGATGATTTGCGATCGACTAACCCGGCGACCAATGAGGAAATGTTCGAGGCTTTGGCAACCTATCTGGAAGACAATCGGTATGATGTTAAGCAGTTGTTAAAGATTATTATGAATTCGCGCATTTATCAGCTGGCCTCTCAGCCAACCGAGCTTAATAAGTCGGCAGGAAAGTTTTATGCGTTTTATAAAGTTAAACGTATTGCCGCTGAACCATTATTAGATGCGATCAACACCGCCACAGGTACGACTGTAAAGTTTACAAATCTACCGCTTGGTACTCGTGCGATTGAGCTGCCGGACACCAATTACAACAACTATTTTCTTAAAACCTTTGGCAAACCACGACGTGTGAGTGTCTGTGAGTGTGAACGAGCTCCGGACGAGAATCTGGCACAGGCTTTACATACTCTTAACGGGGATACCATTAATAGCAAAATTGAAGCTAAGGATGGTCGCTTAAGTCAGCTGATCGCAGGCGAAAAATCAGATGATGAAATTATTACCGCTCTGTTTGTAGCAACCTGGTCCCGTGCTCCAACCGACGAGGAACTCACGGTATGTAAAGAAATTGTCAATGCAGCAGCAGAACGGAAAGAAGGATTAGGCGACGTGTTGTGGGCGTTGATTAATGCCAAAGAGTTTATCTATATCCGGTGAGGTGTAAGGAATTGATGATGAAAAATATTTTCAACAGCTCGCTGATTCTAATACTCATGGCTGCTGTGGGTTTTGCTCAGACATCCTATCCAATGTTGATGACGTTGGAGCCGATTGCGATTCAGGTAGGTACCAGTTCCGAGATGGTGGTAAAGTCGCGTTCCAGCATGTGGGGCGCGAATAAGGTGATGGTTTCGGGTAACGGCATTATCGGTAAAGTGATGCATCCGGATCTGCCAGAGCCAAAAGAGGGTGAGGAGGCAACTGAACCTTCGCTCACCAGTCTTACCATTAAGTTCACTGCCAGCCCCGATGCTCAGCCAGGTGTTCGCGACTTTAAAGTCTTTACCGATCGTGGTGTGTCGACCGTTGGGCAGATAGTGATTACTCGTGATATTGTTGTTTGGGACGATGTGAAAACCGATACGATGGAAGGCGCCAAGGAATTTCAGGTGCCTGCCACACTGACGGGTGTTTTCGAAAAGGCCGAGGATCTTGATTACTTCAAATTCACTGCGGAAGCCGGCCAGCGACTGGTCGTCCACTGCCGCTGTATGCGATTACAGGATCGTATTCATGATCTGCAAACGCATGCTGACCCGATTGTTACTCTTAAAAATCATCTCGGATCCACCGTTGCGGCCTGTGACAACTATTTTGCAGCAGACCCGTATTTTGTAGTGGAGATACCACAGACAGGAGAGTACTTCCTGGAGGTTAGGGATGTTCGCTATAAGAATAATGCGTATTGGAATTATGCTATCGAAGTAATTGATCGGCCATTTCCCACAAACGTTTATCCATTAGCGATTTCCGCTGACCAGCCAGTAGAATTTGAACTCATCGGGGAAAGCCTGAATGATGGTACAAAAGCATCATTTGATTCGTTTCCGCTGGTATTGAAACCAGGCCGCCAATGGCTCTCTTTGAACGCCGCTGATGGTGCATTATATGATCCGGTACCGGTTTACGTTAGTAAAGAACAAGTAATCCATGAAGCGGGTGATGATAACGATGATGTTGAACATGCTCAGCGAATTCAAGTTCCTTCGGTTGTCAACGGGCGCATGAATAAAGAAGCAGATATTGATTACTACAGCTTCGAAGCCCGAAAAGGAGACACGCTTACTTTTGAGGTTATTGCCCGACGCAGCCAGTCAATGCTAGATAGCTTTATTTCGATTGAAAATGCCGAAGGCACCCGATTATATTCAGCGGATGACTATACTTTTGGTCGTCGATCGAACTGGGATTCGCGCTACGACAATTTCACCGTACCAGCCGACGGTGTTTATCATGTTTCGATTTATGACCGGCACCTTCGCGGAGGACCGGAGTATCTTTACGCCATTGAGATTAGTAGAAGCGCTCCAACGTTTGAATTGACCTTGGATACGGATAAGACTTTGACAACGCCCGCAACCTCCGGGGTGTTGTTTGTACGCGTCAAGCGTTTTAATGGTTTTGCCGGAGATATTCAGCTGCATGTAGACAATTTACCGGCCGGGGTTCAGGCGACGGCGGGTAAAATTCTGGCTAGTGGTCAGGATGGCTGTATTATTTTTACCGCCAATGGAGATGCTCCCTTTGATGCACAACATGTGCGAATCTATGGCAGTGCAGTGTTGGAAGGCGAAGAAGGACAGCCGTCGGAACTCTTAGTTGACGCTCAGCCATATCAGGAAACCTATATGCCAGGCGGTGGACGTAACCACTATCCTGTTGATGTGTTTACCTTATCAATTCAAAAGCCAAGTGATATTCGGAAGGTGAAAGTAAGTACGAATGAAATAAATCTCAAGCCTGGTGAAGAAGTAAGGATCGATGTCGAGCTGGAGCGAGCAGAAGGGTTTGATGCTAATGTTTCGCTCGATGTGATTTATCAGCATCTCGGTCAGATTTGGGGAAATTCGCTTCCTAAGGGCGTCAAGATGGATGGGAATAAGAGCAAGATTCTGTTGACCTCCGGTGAATTGAAAGGGCATGTAACTCTGGTGGCAGACGATACTCTGGAAAAGGCGGAGCGTCAGCAATTTTGCATTATGGCAAACGTATCGCTGAACTTTGTGATGAAAGCAACATTTAGCAGCGAACCATTGTTCATTACAACAACCGCTAAAGAACAAGCTTCCGAATAGGATTGCCGATGGCCCAAATTGTTCAAATTACGGACATACACCTAGTAGGTGATGATGGGCCCCTTTTGCTTGAACATGATACACGGGCAGCGTTTCTTAGAATCAAAGATTATCTCTATCAGCACCACCTCAATTGCGAACGCCTAATCGTGACAGGTGATTTGGCACATGATGAAGGTGAACAGGTCTATCAGGAACTTTTTGATGCCCTCGCCCCGTGGCATGATCGTTTGCGCGTGATTCCCGGGAATCATGATGCCCGGATGCCCATGCAAAAGGTATTTGCACCGATCATTCGCGATGATCATGAAAGTGTTTCGTTTCAGGATGAGCTAAATGGTTGGCTGCTGATTGGTCTGGACACACTTATCGAGGGTGCAGTCGAAGGTGATTTGGCTGGACAGCAATGGACATGGTTGCGCGAGTTCGTTTCGGCTGCAACCAAGCCGGTTGCGATTTTTATGCATCATCCCCCGGTGTTTGTGGGAAGTCGGTGGGTGGATGAATTATCACTCACATCACTTGGTGTGTTTTCAAATTTGGTTGAGGAGTTTGAGCAAATCAAACTAGTGATCTGTGGCCATGTTCATCAGGAATTTCAGACAAAGATCTTCCAGGCCGATGTCTTTACGACTCCCAGTACCTGTGTTCAGTTCAAACCGAATTCAGTGGATTTTGCAGTCGACAAAAGTCCGCCGGGGCTTCGCATTTTTAATCTACATTCGGACGGCACATTCGAGACTGAAGTCATACGGTTGTAAGGTCACGACATTTGACTACCACCGCTTTAATGGATTCTGGAAAAGTGCACCCACCTAGCTTTCTGTCTACAATGAAAATTCAACTATGTTTAAATCCCATTTGGTTACAGGTTAAAGATATGAAACATACAGCCGTTTTATTATTTGGATTGTTGATTGCATTGCCTCAGGTATGTCAGGCACAGGCCACCCCTTCTGTCGTTGACTCTGAGGTAACATCCGTAAATGAATTGGTTTTCACGGAAGGCCCGGCCTATCATCGTGATGGTAGCGTTTTCTATACCGATATCCAAAATAATCGAATTATGCGGTTGGCACCGGGAGCAGCAATCGCCGATACATTCCTCCGGCCCAGTGGCCGTGCGAACGGACTAATGTTCGACTCAAGTGGATTTCTTATCGCATGTCAGGGAAATGAAAAAGGTGGCCTTGGCGGTCGTCGAATTGTTCGAATTGACCCGATTAGTAAAGAACTTACAGTGATTGCCAGCAAATATAAGGGTGGACGATTTAATAGCCCCAATGATTTATGTATAGATAAAGCGGGTCGAATCTACTTTACGGACCCTTACTATTCTCCGGATCGTAGCATGCTTGAACTTGATGGAGTGGAAGGGGTTTATCGAGTAAATTCAGACGGCACAGAACTTATTCGAGTACTGGATAATAAGATTGTTGCTCGTCCGAACGGCATCGCCATCAGTCAGGACGAAAAAATACTTTACGTGGTAGATAATAACCCGGTTGTACCTCAGCGAAAACTCTGGTCATTCAAACTTGACGATGACGGACTGCCGGCAGGTAAGCCAAAAGAATTGTATGATTTTGGTAAAGGTAGGGGCGGAGATGGAATGTGCATGGATAGCGAGGGTAATTTATATGTTACAGCAGGCGCTAATCGAAAGTACCCTAATCAAAATCTTGACAACCCAGCCGGCGTCTATGTCTTTTCAGCAGATGGAAAACTTCAGGGAATCATTCGAGTACCGGAAGATATGGTTACGAACTGCTGTTTTGGTGGATCCGATATGAAAACATTATTCATTACAGCCGGAAAAACTCTCTGGCAGGTAAGGACCAAGATTGAAGGTTATGCCCTGTGGCCTAAAGCAGAATAATTTGTCTAGTCGGGACTAATTTGTTTTAACTCTGCCGCCAAGTACTAGATCTTAAGTCGATTCTGATCGTTGCTGGAAGCATGGTTTTCTAAAAGTAAGCCAAGCCCTTCTTTTTATAGGATCAAATAAGTAAAAACTACGGGTCAGTATCGTCGGTTTCTATTTAGGCAAGAGCATGAATTAGGCTAGAATAAAGAAATGAGACGACCCCGCCTATCTTTCGTCGCAAGTGTTATTTTGATATTCAGTGAGACATTATGCGCTTATGGTGACGAATATACTCACATTGCTGTGACACCGGAACAGGTTGTGTTAGAAGGTAAAGACTCTTCAATGCAATTGCTCGTTACAGGCTATGATACGCAAGGCAAGCCAGCGGACTTAACTCATCTAGTTGAGTATCGTTGGTCGTCTGACAATATTGGCGTTTCAGGTTCAGGAGTGATTCGCAGTAAGTCCGATGGAAAAGCATCTGTTTCTGTAAAATTCAACGAGCATCTTGTAACGGTTCCGGTAACAACAAGTCATACACATGCACGTATCACGTTAAATTTTGAGAATGACATTATTCCGATTCTCAGTCGTTATCGCTGTAATACTTCCGGCTGTCATGGAAAAGCTGAAGGACAAAATGGATTTAAGCTATCGGTATTTGGTTTTGATCCCGTGGCTGACTATGAGGCGATTGCTATGGAAGGTCGTGGGCGGCGCGTATTTCCCGGTTCGCCGCAGGCAAGTCTCTTGCTTCGTAAGATGAGTGGGGGGACACCACATGGGGGAGGAATTCCAATACCACCGGAACGCCCGGAATATCGCACGATTCGTGACTGGATTGCTGAGGGTCTGCCTGTTGGGTCGGAAGAGGATGCCACGATTATTTCTTTGGAGCTGACTCCTCGCCAGCGAATTTTTAAGATGGGGGAAACTCAGCAATTGCGAGCAATGGCCACACTTTCTGATGGTCGACTGGTTGATGTGACCGAACTTACTCAGTTCCAAACCAATTCACCTAATCAGGCAGTAGTTAACGCACTTGGCTTTATAACCGCAGGCCAGTCTCCGGGCACAGCAGCTGTGATGGCGACTTACATGGGCCAAGTGGACGTGCTGCAGGTTTTTGTCCCGCGTGGTGAGGCTATCAAGTCCTATCCAAAGTCGCGTCAGTCAAACTTCATTGATGGTCATGTGCTTGAAAATCTTAAAAAGCTAAATATTCTGCCTTCCGGCGATTGTGATGACGAACAGTTTTTACGTCGCGTATACATTGATATGATCGGGACTTTGCCAACAGCTCAGGAAGCACGTGACTTCTTAGCCTCTGAATTACCGAATAAGCGTGAGCAGTTAATAGATCAGCTTGTAACGCGTGATGAGTTCAGTACTTACTGGGCGTTAAAGTGGTCAGATCTGCTGCGTGTTGACCGGTTAGCACTGGGACATAAGAATGCCTACCTGTATTACAACTGGATTCATGAAAGTTTTCAGCAGAATAAGCCCTTGAACCAATTCGCCAGAGAGTTATTGGTAGCCGAAGGGCCTCTTCGTGAATCACCCGCAGGGTTGTTTTACAAAGCTATTCCCACTGCGAATAAACGGGCAAGTACTGTAAGCCAGGTTTTCCTCGGGGTTCGTATCGAATGTGCAGAGTGTCATCATCATCCCTATGATCGCTGGGGCCAAAATGATTATTTTGGGATGCAGGCTTTTTTCACTCAGCTCCAATACAAAACTTCAACGGCTGGCGAGATGCTGCTAACGAGCGGCAGTCCGGCAACGAAGCATCCTCGGACCGGTGAGTTGATTAATGCTTATGCATTAGGTACTGAGATGCCGGCCCAGTCACCCGCAGGTGACCGTCGTTTGGTGTTGGCTGACTGGATGACATCATCCGACAACCCGTGGTTTGCCCGGAATGTAGCTAATCGTACCTGGGCCCACTTTATGGGACGGGGGATTGTTGAGCCTGTTGATGATGTTCGACTGACCAATCCACCTACGAACTCAGCGTTACTGGATGCCTTAGCACAGCATTTCGTCGAAACAGGATTTGATTATCGACAGTTGGTGAAAACAATTCTGATGAGTGCAACGTATCAACGTTCATCAGATGTGAACTCCACCAATCAGCGGGATGAACAGAATTACTCACGTTATTTGTTCAAACAACTGGAGGCGGAAGTGATGCTGGATGCGATTTCGCAGGTAACCGGTCGTCCGGAGAAATTCGAAGGTGTTCCGTCAGGCAGTCGTGCTATTGAGTTATGGGACAGCTCAGTACCAAATTACTTTTTGAAAGTATTTGGCAGACCCGTACGTGCGACGGCCTGTGAATGTGAACGGGTAAGTGAACCGACGATTAGCCAGGTTTTACACGTCTTGAATTCACCGGCGATTCAGAAGAAACTTAATCATCAGAACGGACGAATCAGGGCCATCGCAGCAGAATTTGCCGATAATAAAAAGGCGGTAGAAGAAATTTATCTAACCTGTTTTGCACGTTATCCGGGTAAAGATGAGCTGGCAGCCGCAGTACAATATTTAGAACAGGCAGACTACAGGCAAATTGGACTAGAAGATGTTGCCTGGAGTGTTATGAATTCACTCGAATTCTTATTTAACCACTAAGAGGTTAGGAAGATGAGCAAACAAAGATTTTGTGATGGAATTCACCGACGGGATATGCTGCGTTTTGGAGCGGCTGGGGCCTTTGGTGTGGGATTAACTTTACCCAGCCTGCTTGAACATGAAGCGCACCTCAAAGCAAATGGAGTCGACACCAAAGATACATCGTTGATTATTGTATTTTTGCAGGGTGGATTGTCAACGATCGATACCTGGGATATGAAACCGGATGCACCGTCTGAATTCCGGGGGGACTTCGCGCCAATTTCCACCAATCTGCCGGGCGTGCACATTAGCGAACATTTACCAAAGCTTGCCAATGTGCATGATCGTTTTTCCCTCGTTCGTTCTTTTGGTCATACAAACAGTAATCACGGGCAGGCAGATCATTTTATGCTGACCGGCTATCCATCGGGCCCCGGATTTAATGGTGGTTTAAAGCCAAATAACCAAAAGCCATGCGTTGGTGCAGTGATTGGTAAAGAACTTGGTCCTCGTGGTGGTGTGCCTCCGTATGTATGTTTGCCACGGATGCATAACAGTGCCGGCTCAAGTTATCTCGGTTCAGCTGCCACTCCGTTTGTCGTTGGCGCTGATCCGAATGCTCCGGATTTCAAGGTGCCAGACCTTGCTCCGCCGGTTGCCGTGGCCTCGGGACGACTCAACGATCGTCGTTCATTGCTGAAGACGATCAATCGTTATGAACAATCGGCCATGACTCAGGCTAATCAGGGCGCTCGTGCGATGCGTACTTATCAGGAAAAAGCTTTCGACTTAATGACATCTGAAGCAACGAAAGCAGCCTTTGATATCAACAGTGAGCCCGATGCTGTTCGTGAAAAATACGGCCGTAATATGTTAGGCCAGTCATGCTTAATGGCCCGTCGTTTAATTCAAGCCGGTGTTCGCTGTGCATTTGTAAATCATATTGACTGGGACACTCACTATAACAACTTCCATGTTCTCAAAAATGAATTACTGCCAAAGCTCGATGCGGCGATGTCTTCGTTACTGACAGATTTGGAAGATCGAGGAATGCTTGAGTCTACGATGGTACTGGTGACCGGCGAGTTCGGCCGCACACCACGTATTAATAAAGATGCCGGCCGGGATCACTGGGGTCCAAGCTGTGCGATTGCTTTGGCTGGCGGGGGTGTTCAAGGTGGCCGTGTTATTGGTGCCTCGAACGAACGTGCTGAGCGACCGGCGACTACTCCCTTTGGCCCGGCAGATCTGATGGCAACGATTTACCATGGGATGGGCATTGACCCGGAACGGGAGTTTCTCACGCCGGAAGGTCGCCCCGTGCCGGTAGTGCCGGGTACGGGTCGAGTCATTTCCGAACTCTTTTAAGGGAGGGGCTGTTTTTATGTGGCGTGTGCTTAAACAGTGTTTTTGCTATCCTGTATTGGCAGGCCTGCTGGTCAGTAGCCTCTATGCTGAACCTCCGGGCATTTCCTATATTTATCCGGCAGGTGCTCAGCGCGGCACGAAGGTTAATGTAAGGGTCGGCGGCTTTTATTTGTTTGAGAATGCATCATTTGAATTCGTAGATACCTCAGTTACCGCATCCCCATCCGTTCAACGGCTGCCAAAAACCCTCTGGTTTGAAGGTCCTCGAATTGCCATGCCGGCATCACAGGCAAAGGAAGATTATCCGGTTGATTATCGGGCTTCAGTCGAAGTTTCAGATAAGGCAGCACTTGGGATCCAATACTGGCGAGTTTGGACCAGTCAGGGAATCGTTCCGGCCCAATCGTTCGTGATTGGAGAATTACCCGAGATCATTGAACAGGAAATTGACGGTACCCCGGTTCCGTTTGATGTCGAATTGCCGCTAACGATTAATGGTAGGATTTTTCCACGCGAAGATGTGGATGTTTGGCGGTTTCAGGCTCAGCAGGGTAAATCCTATACTATTGAAGTGATGTCGTCCCGTTTGGGTTACCCGCTAGATTCGCGCATCGAAGTGTTTAATGAGGAAGATGATTTGGTTGCTCAGAATGTTGATCATTTTGACAACGATTCGTTTCTTCGCTTTAAAGCGGAAAAGAGTGGCCGCTATCGGGTGCGAATACATGATAGCCAGTATGGTGGACTTCAGAATTACGTTTATCGTCTTACGATTACAGATCGTCAGGTCGTGGATAGCGTCTTTCCATATGGAGGACAGCGTGGGACAGATCTGCATCTGAACTTAACCGGTCAGGGACTGCAGGATAGTCCCTATCCGATTCGGTTGACGAGTACTACCGATGTTCAAAGCGTCCAACTGGCTGAAGGTGGACGTTTTCAGTTGCAAGTCGGTGAGCATCCCGAATTTCTTGAGACATCTGCTCGCCAGGAAACAGACCTGGTGATTAACTTCCCGGCAGTATTGAATGGTCAGATTACTGAAGCTGGCCAGAAAGACGAGTGGGCATTTAAAGCAGGTGCCGGACAGTCGATCAAATTTGACCTGCAAGCTGCTGAGTTTGGCTCAAGTTTGGATTCAGTTATCGAGTTATATGATACGCAGGGTAAGCTATTAGCCAGTAATGATGATGCAGCTAAAGGCAGAACGGATTCCTCACTCTTATTTGTATTTCAGCAAGACGGTGTTTATACACTGGTTGTTTCAGAGCGATTTGCGAGTCGCGGGGGACAAAATTTTGGCTATAGACTAACAGCAGCAGAACCAACTTCCAGCAGGAATTTTACGCTTTCGCTCCCGGCAAGTGAGATAACACTTGTGCGTGAACAGACTGCTAAACTTAAAGTGACGGCGCAACGTTTGGGTGGATTGAGCGAAGAGATATTCCTTGAGTTTCAGGGGTTGCCGGAAGGTGTAACAGTCGAAGGCAATACTATTGTTGAAGGAAAAAGCGATGTAGAGGTCACGCTGAAATGTGATGACAAAGTAATTATTTCCAACTACGACCTCAAAGTTGTTGGGAAAGTGCTCATCAAAGGCGAAGAAGCTAATCCTGCAACGGATCACGAAGTTACAGCGACCGCCAGTTGGAACAGGATTAGCCAGTTAAAGCTTGCTGTTGCAATCGCTACCCCGTTTAAACTTTTTGGAACGTTCGATACCAATTACGCCCATCGTGGATCGACCTTCGAGAAGAAGTTGTATGTCGAAAGAACGGGCTATGATGGGCCTATTGAAATTACAATGGCAGACAAACAAATCCGCCATCTTCAGGGAGTTACCGGTGGAAAAGTGATTGTTCCGGCCGGCGCTGAGCAATATAAATATGCGATTCAACTGGCACCATGGATGCAGCCGGGCCGGACTGCCAGAATGGTTGTTTGTGGGTCTGCTATTATTACAGATCATGACGGAACAAAACATCGGGTAAGTTATTCGTCGGGCGCTCAAAATGATCAGATTATTTGCTTCATTTCCCCGTCGTTGTCATCGGTGACTAGTGCGATTGAGTCTATTCAGTTTCAGCCGGGAGCTAAGCAGAAACTGTCGTTTATGCTGAACCGTGGAAAGTTGAAAGGTGATGCTAAGGTCGAAATTATTATGCCAGACCACCTAAAAGGGGTGTCTGCAACCCCTATTTGGGTTCCAGCAGGTCAGAATGACGGTGTAATCGAAATACACTTTGCCGATACACAAAATATAGTATTAAACGCTCCTATTGTATTGCGAGCAACCATTCAGGATTCTAACGGCATGCATACTGCTGAAGATAAGATAGATCTGGTGCGTTGATTTGTATTTCACAGGTTTTATCTGTGAGGTATGATTAGTTATAGATATCAATCATTAGTTTTTAGTGAAAAATAAACAATGAAATATTCAAACTGCGAAGGTATAACAAGACGCCACACTCTCCAGCTGGGCTTGGGAGGAATGTTTGGAGCAGGGCTTAGTTTGACGGATTCGTTGCGTTTAAAAGCTCAGGCAAACGATGGCAGTCCGGCTATCGGTACAGCCAAACGTTGTATCTTGATTTGGATGGATGGCGGTCCGACACATTTTGAAATGTTTGACCCTAAACCGGAAGCACCGGCTGAAATTCGTGGTGAATTTGGAACATGCCAGACGACTAACGCCGGTATTCACTATTCAGAGCACATGACCAAACTTGCAGCGATTAGTGATAAGTTTGCGATGATTCGTTCGATTCGACATAACCAGGGAAATCACGGTGCTGGCAATCACTACATGATGACCGGAGCACCACCACGAATTCCAGTTGGCTGCGGAGCTTTTGTGAGCTTTCATCCAAGTATGGGAAGTGTGGTTAGCCATGAACTTGGCACCAAGACAGCCTTGCCAAACTATTTCTCGATGCCAAGTATGTCACGCAGTGGCGGCCCCAATTTCCTGGGAGCCAACCACGCACCGTTTGTTGTTGGTGACGATCCAAACCGGAGTAATTTTCGTGTTCGTGACGTAGCTATCCCCGGTGGTTTGACAGATGGTCAGTTCAGATCAAAATCTGATGTTCGTACCATGCTGGACCGCATGAAACGTTTCAATGATAAAGCTGCCGGTGATCCGGCAATTGCTATCGATGAATACTATGAACAGGGAATGAGTCTAGTTCTGTCTCCGGAAGCGCAACAGGCTTTCGATGTTTCGCAGGAGTCGGAAGCGACGCGGGACAGCTATTATCGAAATTCGTTTGGTCAACGTTGTCTATTAGCCCGACGTCTTGTCGAAGCCGGCGTTCCTTTCGTTACTGTATACGATGGTGGCTGGGATCATCATAGTAATATTTTTGGTACTTGCAGGACACGTCTGCCAAGTTGGGATCAAACTGTAGCGGCACTGATCACCGATTTGGATGAAAGAGGATTGCTTGAAGACACACTTGTTTTGGCATTGGGGGAATTTGGACGCACACCAAAAATTTCCACGCTTTCCGGTCAGACCACACCGGGACGTGATCATTGGGCCAACGCAATGAGCGTTCTGATCGCCGGTGGCGGTATTCCCGGTGGCGTTGTCGTTGGTGCTACGGACCGAAAAGGCTATTCGGCGATTGAAAATGTGAAGAGTCCAGAGAATTTTGTTGCGACTGTTTACTCGAAACTTGGCATCGACCCGGGTAAAATTCTATATACGCCTCAAGGTCGCCCAACCCACCTGGTAAGCGACCCAACTCCGATGCGTGAGTTAATGGGCTAAGGGCCGGACGTTCCGATTAGTACGTTTGGTAATTCAATTCATCCTTTAGGGGTTTGCTATGTCTGATGATGCGCAAAAACGAAACATAAAACGTCGTGATCTTATTGCGGCTGGAACGGCTACAGCAGTCGTGACAACAATGACGTCTTCATTGAAGGCGAATGTTGATGATAAGAAAATTGTCGTGGCCGTGATGGGTATGAGTCGTGGCCGGAGTTTAGCAGATACATTTTCAAAACACGGCGATTGCGTCATCAAATATGTTTGCGATGTCGATAAGAATCGAGCCGAACGGGCAGCTGATGAGCTGGAAGGGAAAGTGGGATACCGGCCGCAGGCCATTACTACATGGGAGACATTTATCGAAGATGAGGAAGTCGATCTCGTTGCTTGCGCAGCTCCAAATCACTGGCATGCACCCACTACGATTGTTGCTGCCGAAGCTGGAAAACATGTTTATGTAGAAAAGCCTTGTTGTCAGAATCCCTGGGAAGGGGAAATGCAGATTGCAGCGGCCCGTAAAAATAAAGTTTGTGTCCAGATTGGAACACAGCGTCGAAGTGCTCCCTCATATCGAGAAGCGATTGATTTTATTCATGGTGGCGGGATTGGTAAGGTGCACTCAGCACGTTGTATCTACTTTAGTGCTCGTGGTTCGATTGGCTCAGGGAAAACTGTTGAAGTTCCGGAATATCTGGATTACGAACGATGGCAGGGTCCGCTTCCGCGACGTGAATATATTGACAATCTAGTGCCTTACAATTGGCACTGGCGATGGTTTTATGGAAATGGCGAGTTGGGTAACAATGGTATTCATTCACTTGATATTGCCCGCTGGGCGTTGCAGGTGGAATTTCCAACGACTGTTAGCTCTACCGGAGGGCGGTATTACTTTGATGATGATCAGGAAACTCCGGATACTCATATTGTTTCCTTTGAATTTGACAATGAAACTCAGATCACATGGCAAGGCAGCAGTTGTAACCGTAATGGCTCGGGCTTTGTAAAGGTCTTTGGTGATAATGGTATGGTCGAATTCCTTGGTGGTGGCGGTTATGTAATCTATGATCGGAACAATAAGGAAGTTAAACGAACGACCGGTGGACAGGGACAGCCTGAACATATTGACAATCTGGTGAAAGCTATTCGTACGAATGATCCGCAAAGCTTGAATTCAGAGATTGAAATTGGTCACCGCAGCACTCTGCTTTGTCATCTTGGAAATATTTCTCAGCGTGTGGGCCGAATTCTGACATGTGACAACAGTAATGGCCATATTCTGAATGATGAAGAAGCGATGGCTTTATGGCAGCGTGAGTATCATGGCGACTGGAAAGAACGACTGACTATTAGCTAGGTTAAACATATTAAATTAGGACACTCGCCGTTGTCGGAAAGCTCCGATAACCGGTGAGTGTCCTTTTATTTTCAAAGGTTCTTTGGCACAAAAAAAGCTAATCAATAATGAATAATTATCTCCCCCGGATTTTACTGTGCGTATTTGCGGTGTGGTTCGAGGCATCCGATCTTTTGCAAGCAGCTGAGCGATCCGTCGCTGACGTTGCGAAACGTCCGAACATCGTGTTTTTTCTGGCCGATGATCAGCGTAATGACCAGTTAGGATGTTATGGACACCCTTTTGTAAAGACACCTAATCTGGATAAGCTTGCCGCACGTGGCACCAGATTTACCAATGCTTTTGTAACAACGTCGATTTGCGCGGCCAGTCGAGCCACGATTTTTACCGGCATGGTGGAGCGAAGTCATCATTATACTTTCGGCACACCGGCGATTAATCAGGATTTTGTTACACATTCCTATCCCGTCGTTATGAAGAATGCCGGTTACAAAACGGGCTTTGTCGGCAAGTTTGGTGTTGGATTTAGCGGAGGAACAAATCAGGCTTTTGATTTCTTTCATCCGATTAATCGCAGTAAGTATTTCAAAGAACAGCCCGACGGATCGCATCGCCATACAACTCAGCTATCCGGCGATGCTGCAATCGAGTTTATCAAAGCTAATAAAGATGAACCTTTCATGTTGTCTGTTAGCTTTAATGCGACGCATGCCGAAGACAATGATAAGGTAGATCATTTCCCCTGGCCAAAAGTCATGGATGGCATGTATGAAGATATCAAGATTCCAGCACCGCGATTGAATGCTTCCGAGATCTTTGCAAGTCAGCCTGAGTTTTTGCGATCCAGCCTTAATCGAGAGCGATTTTTCTGGCGTTGGGATACGCCAGAAAAGTATGAAAAAAATATTCGGTCTTATTACCGCATGCTCAGCGGGATAGACCATGTTGTCGGAAGAGTTGTCGACACGCTTGAGGAGCTTGGGCTCGATGAGAATACAATCGTTATTTATACCGGCGATAATGGGTATTATATGGCTCAGCGCGGGTTTGCAGGTAAATGGTCCCACTATGAAGAGTCTCTTCGAGTACCGATGATTATCACGGATCCCCGTGTCGATGGTAATGCTAAAGGTCAGGTGCGTGATGAAGTGGTTCTTAATCTGGATTTAGCAAGTACTTTTGTCAGTGCAGGCGGTATCAATCAGCCGCGGCAGTATCAGGGAGAGGATCTAACCGGTTTAGTGGCAGGTAAGGTTCCCCGAAATTGGCGGACAGACTTTTTTTGTGAGCATTTGATGGATGTTCCCGGGAGAATTCCGAAATGGGAGGGTGTCCGTGAGCAGCGTTGGGTCTATGCCAACTACTTTCAGGATGATTACGAGTTCCTGCATGATCTCGAAGCGGACCCTGATCAGCTAACCAATTTAGCAGTAGATCCGAAATTCAAAGCACAGCTGCAGAAAATGCGTAAGCGTTGTATTGAATTGCGGGACTCCTATGGTGGTGAATATAGCTATGAGTTAGTGCCAACCAATAGTTACCTTCGCAAACAGGCTGAAGAAGCAAAAAAACAACAGCCGAAACCAATACCAGCTGTCAAAGCTAAGCCGAAGGCAAAATCGCAGTTACCAGAAAATCCCAATGTGGTTTTAATTATTTCAGATGATCAGGCGTGGACCGATTATAGTTTTATGGCCCACCCGGTTATTAAGACGCCACGTTTGGATCAACTTGCGAGTGAGAGTGCCACTTTTACTCGCGGGTATGTTCCCCAGGCACTTTGCCGAAGCTCACTGGCGACACTCGTTTCAGGGCTTTATCCACGACATCACCAGATTACAGGTAACGATCCCACACCTCTTGGAAAGGAAGCGAAGCCAGGCGAGTATCAGCTGTTGAGGAACCAATTGATTGCGAAGATTGATCAGATTGATACTGTGCCACGCATGCTACAAGCGAAAGGGTATTTAAGTCACCAAAGTGGAAAATGGTGGGAAGGCCACTATTCTCGAGGTGGATTCACCCATGGTATGACTCATGGTGATCCAAAGCGAGGCGGGCGACATGGTGATGTTGGTTTACAAATCGGACGTCAGGGTATGGACCCTGTACTTAATTTTATCAAGCAAGCTAAGGCTCAGGAAAAACCATTCTTTATCTGGTATGCACCGTTTTTACCACATACCCCCCATAATCCACCGGAACGATTGTTGTCTAGATATACAGCCGAGGGACGGCCTCTACAACTGGCAAAATATTATGCTATGTGTGAATGGTTCGATGAAACCTGTGGTCAGCTGCTGGATATTATTGATAATCAGGGATTACGTAAGGATACAGTCGTAATATATGTAACTGATAATGGCTGGATTCAAAGAACTCCGGACATGGATCTTGGCCCGGCCTGGCGGTCATCTTACGCACCCAGGTCGAAGCAGTCAGTTAACGAAGGCGGTATCCGGACGCCGGTTATGGTGCGCTGGCCGGGACAGGTGCGTCCTGGCAAGCGAAATCAACTTGTTAGTTCGATTGATATTGCTCCAACAATTCTGGAACTTGCCGGTCTTGAAAAGACAGAACGCATGGATGGTAAGAATTTGATTGATGTGGCTCAGGGACGTACTGCGCCGCATCAGGCACTGTTTGGTGAGTCCTATGCTCATGATATTGCTGATCTTAATGACCATACTAAGACTCTGCTTTATCGCTATGTGATCAAAGGAGACTGGAAGTTATTGCTATCCTATGAAGGTGTTGTAAATCGTTATAAGTGGTCTCATCCTGAACGGGATTCAGGACCACAGCTCTATAATCTGCGGGTTGATCCGGCAGAGACGGATAATCGAGCTGCTGCTAATCCAGAAATAGTAAAGCAGCTAACAGAGTTGCTTTACAATCATTGGGATCATCGTAAGAAATAAGTATGTAAGATCGGCCATACCTTATACCCCAGAAGGTTGGTTTTATAAGCCCGTTGTAGTTTATTCATTGAAAAATGCTCAGTACCATCATGGTCCTGAGCAGATTTCGGTCATGCAGTAAACCGGTTTTTGGCCTAAAATAGAATTACACAAGCCCGACCTTTGTTTTCGCCGGAAACCAGCCCGCTTATTTGTTATGAACATGCGTCATCTGCTGATATTACTGACTTATGCTATGAGTGTTCCCGCGGTCATGATTGCGGACGAGGGACTTACATTTGAGGAACATATTCGTCCGATTTTTCGGGCTCACTGCTATGATTGTCATGGAGCAGAGAAGGAAGTAAAGGGTGAGCTGGACTTACGACTTGTCCGTTTAATGGAAAAGGGGGGTGAGTTGGGTCCTGCTTTGGTTAAAGGTAATCCGGACGCAAGTTATCTTCTTGAACGAATGGTCAGCGGTGAGATGCCACCAGGTTCGCACCGAGTTCCGGATGATCAAATAGCGACGATTCGGCAGTGGATTCAGGATGGTGCCAAAACGGCTAGACCGGAACCGGCCACGATTGGTCCGGGGTTGGGAATTACACTTGAAGAGCGATCCTATTGGGCCTTTCAACCTATTCGCAGGCCAATAGTACCGGCCGTAAAAAATGCGGATCGGGTACGAACGCCTATCGACGCATTACTGCTTGCCAGGATGGAACAGCATAATCTGTCGTTTGCTCCGGAAGCTGATAAAGAAATACTTCTGAGACGCGCATCACTTGCACTTACCGGACTTCCACCGACGACAGCAGAATTAAACGGTTTTCTGGCAGATGAAAGCCCTGAGGCATGGACTACAGTAATTGATCGTTTGCTGGATAGTCCCGAGTATGGTGAAAGATGGGGTCGACACTGGCTCGACGTTGCCGGCTACGCAGATTCAGAAGGATCCAGTAATAATGATGTGAATCGTCAGTGGGCGTATAAATATCGCGATTGGGTGATCAAAGCCGTGGGAGCGGATATGCCTTTTGACCAGTTTATTGTCTGGCAACTGGCCGGTGATGAATTGGTGGAGCCTCCATATAAAAATATGTCAGCTCAGGAAATCGAAAAGCTTACTGCGACCGGTTATCTGAGAATGGCAGCTGATGGTACCGGCCAAGGCGACAATGAAGAGAAGCGTAATCAAGTTGTGATTGATACGGTCAAAATAGTTTCAACGGGACTTTTAGGTATGTCAGTCGGCTGTGCTCAATGCCATGACCACCGTTATGATCCCATTTCACACGAAGATTATTACCGTATGCGAGCTGTTTTTGAGCCGGCATTGAATCCTAAACGTTGGGCAGTACCGGGCAATCGAGCTGTTTCTCTGTATACGGACGAAGATCATGCCAAGGCTGCAGAGATTGAAGCGAAAGCTCGGGAAATGAGTAACGCGCGTAATGCTAAACAAACAGAATACATGGATCTCGCTTTAAAGGCGGAACTAGAGAAAGTCGAAGAATCATTACGCCAACCCTTAGAAGCGGCTTATCGCACCGCAGGTGATAAACGAACAGAACAACAGAAGGCATTACTGGCGACCAATCCCAATATTGCTAACCTCAGTACCGGTGTTTTATACCAGTACAATCAGGGTCATGCTGATGAGCTCAAGAAACTTGATGGTGAAATTGCGACAGTCCGGGCAACAAAACCGGTTCATGAGTATATTCGGGCATTGACTAAACAGAGTCCGGAGGTGGATCCGACTCGTCTTTTCTATCGTGGTGATTATCGTCAGCCGCAACAAGAGATAGCCCCCGGCGGACTTACTGTGGTGGCACCCTCTGACAGCCCGTTCCGAATTAAAGATAATCCTGAAGGGTCTCCGACGACCGGTCGTCGTCTGCAGTATGCACGTTGGTTAACCACCGGCCGTCACCCGTTGGTAGCACGAGTGCTCGTCAATCGCTTTTGGATGCATCACTTTGGTACGGGTATCGTTGATACGCCCGGTGAGTTTGGCCGTTTAGGGTCGCTGCCAACGCAACCAGAAGTTTTGGATTGGCTTTCAGATGAATTTATGGCTAAGGGATGGAGTTTGAAACATCTTCATCGTGTGATTATGACATCCACGGTTTATAGACAGCAATCCAAGCGTACGCCGGAAGCAGATCAAATCGATAGTGGAAATCAGATGTATTCGCACTTCCCGGTAAAACGCTTAGATGCCGAAGCTATTCGAGATTCGATTCTTGCCGTTAGTGGTAAACTTGATAAAACAGCATTTGGTGCACCAGTTATGGTCAGTAAGGATTCTTCAGGCCAGATCATTATTAATGGTGAGGAGCAGCGGCGCAGTGTCTATCTACAAATGAAACGAACCGAACCGGTTGCACTTCTGAAAGCGTTTGATGCACCGACGATGGAAATTAACTGTACTAAGCGCGATAACTCGACCGTGGCAACACAGTCGCTGATGATGATGAACAGTGATTTTATTTTGCGTTCAGCGGATTTCTTTGCCGCGCGTTTGAATCAGGAGGCACAGGGTAAGGTTGAGTCATCTATTATTGAAGGACTCAGGATTGTGTTACCGGAAAATGCTCTGGAGAATACGAATCCCTGGTCTTATGGATATGGTGAAATTGGAAAAGCGTCCGAAGGCACAATCGCAGCAGTTAACTTTACTCACTATCCGTTTTTTGGGAGTAATACCTGGAAGGGTGGCGAGAAAGTTCCGGATAGTAATATAGGATTTTCATTCCTGAATGATACGTCTGGCCATACGGCTTCGGAAGGCTTTAGCCCCATTCGCCGCTGGACGTCTGCGGTAAAAGGTAAAGTCCAGATTAAAGGCAATCTTCATCATCCATCTGAAAACGGTGATGGTGTACGACTTACTCTTTACAGTAGTCGTTTAGGGCAACTTGGTCAGTGGTCTGCCAAGACGGGTGGCGTTGACTACGACGTAACGGTAGAGGTGGAAGTTGGTGATAAGATTGATGCGATTGTCGACATGATTGAAAACTATACGTCAGACACATTTTCCAATTCATATGTAATCACGCGGCTGGAATCTGATCCATCGGTAGCGTGGGATTCAATCAAAGAATTTCATGGACCGTTAGATCAAAGCGATTATGAATTGAATGCAACGATTGCCGAGCAAATTGCGTATGGCTGGCAGCTCGCTTACGGGCGCGCTCCCACCCGTGATGAAGTCCAACTTTCAATAGATTTTATTCAACGACAGATATTACTGCTGATTGCCTCTAAAAATGAATCGCCATTTGAGCAGGCAATGACAAATTATTGTCAGGCGTTGCTTACTTCAAATCAGTTCCTTTATATGGAATAAAATAATGACCAAGCATGCTAAACAACCAGATTTTACCCGCCGTGGTTTTTTGCGGGAAAACGCCATGGGCCTAGGCATGGTTGCATTAGCCTCTCTTTTGCAGGATGAAAAGCTGCTGGGTGTTCCCCGGAATGTGAAGCTGGAGCCTCAGAAGTTTGACCTTATTGCCAAACAACCCCACTTTGAGCCAAAAGCCAAAGCAATGATTTCCCTGTTTCAGCATGGGGGTCCATCACATATGGACTTGTTTGATCCGAAGCCGGAGTTAACGCGGCTGGATGGGAAGACATACGATGGAGATATTGGTTTTAGCTTTATCAAACGCGCGACCAAGGTTCTCAAGGGAACGCCGTTTAAATTTCATAAGCACGGTGAAGCCGGTACGGAAATGTCAGAACTGATCCCTCATATGGGATCCATAGCAGATGACATTTGTTTGATTCGTTCGATGCATACAGGCCACAATGGTCACGAAGTATCAATTCGCTATATGAATGCAGGGATTGCCGGTATTACCGGACGCCCTGCACTCGGTAGCTGGGTTACCTACGCTTTGGGAAGTGAGACCCGGAATCTGCCGGCTTATATGGTGCTTACTGATCCGGGTGGCCATCCCGTTGATTCAACTCACAACTGGTCTAATGGCTGGATGCCGTCTATTTATCAGGGAACCGTACTGCGACCTAAGGAGCCACGTATTCTTAATCTTGACGCTCCCGAACATCTTCGAGGCGGAGTTCAGGATTCGAATTTGAGTTTTCTCAGTAAACTTAATCGCCGTCATGCAGCAAAACATCCCGGAGAACATGAGTTAGAAGCTCGCATTGCTAGTTATGAACTTGCAGCCCGCATGCAGGATGCCGGTCGTGAAGCTCTGGACATCTCAAAAGAAACAGAAGCAACCCATAAACTATATGGAATTGATCAGGAAACAACACGTGAGTATGGAACACGTTGTTTGATTGCCCGGCGATTAGTCGAACGAGGAGTGCGTTTTGTGCAGTTATTCCATGCCGGGCAACCTTGGGATAACCATAACTCACTCCGCACGGCATTGCCAAGTGCCTGTCAAAAGACGGATAAACCGTCAGCGGGACTCGTGAAAGATCTTAAACAGCGAGGCATGCTTGATGAAGTGCTTGTACACTGGGGTGGTGAAATTGGCCGCTTGCCGGTCGTGGAAGGTGATCCTAATACAGGAGGCCGCGATCATAATGGCCAGGGATTTAGCACCTGGCTGGCCGGGGGTGGAATTAAGCCCGGCGTCACTTATGGTGAATCTGACGAAGTGGGTCATAAGGCAGCTGAAAAGATCGTGAGGCCTAATGATTATCAGGCAACTATCTTTAGATTATTTGGCATTGATCATAAAGAATTGTTCTACCTACATAACGGACAAGAGCAAAAATTGACGGTTAATGCAGACGCTAAAGTTGTTGAAGAAATCATCGCCTGATGGGATTTTCGAGCCGATTACTTGTAATTTGTATTCTTATTTTGACTTCTTCGGCCATCGTTGATACGGCCGGATAATTTGATTATTTGGGATCATTGCCGACACAACCGGAGGTTCTGGATGGGCTGGCAGGTGAGTTTATTGAGCAACAGGTGGTATTGCTGATTGCGCCTAAAAATGAATCACCATTTGAGTAGGCGATGACGAATTATTATCAGGCATTGCTTACCTCAAATCAGTTCCTTTATATGGAATCAGATAATGACCGAACAAGGTAATCAAACCGGTTTCACCCGACGGGGTTTTTTACGCGAGAATGCCATGGGCTTAGGCATGGTAGCACTGGCGACGCTGATGCGGGAGGAAAAGCTGTTAGGCGTTCCTCGTAATGTGAAACTTAAGCCTCAAAAATTTGATTTACTTTCAAAGAACCCCCATTTCCAGCCCAAAGCCAAAGCGATGATTTCGCTCTTCCAGCATGGCGGTCCGTCGCATATGGACTTGTTCGATCCTAAGCCGGAACTAACCAGACTGGATGGCAAGACGTACGACGGCGATATTGGGTTTAGCAATCTAAAGCAAGCATCCAAAGTATTAAAAGGCTCGCCGTTTAAATTTCGCAAACATGGTGAAGCCGGCACGGAAATGTCGGAATTGATTCCTCATATTGGATCGATAGCGGACGATATTTGCCTGATCCGTTCGATGCATACTGGCTTCAATGGGCACGAAGTGTCAATTCGGTACATGAATGCCGGTATTGCTGGTGTGACGGGTCGCCCTGCTCTGGGCAGCTGGATTACGTATGCATTGGGAAGTGAATCACAGAACCTGCCAGCTTATATGGTTCTTACTGATCCAGGTGGTCATCCTGTTGATTCGACGCACAACTGGTCAAATGGCTGGATGCCCTCGATTTATCAGGGAACCGTACTCCGGCCAACAGAGCCACGCATTCTAAATCTTGATGCTCCTGAATATCTTCGCGGCAGTGTCCAGGCGTCGAATTTGAATTTTTTGGGTAAACTCAATCGTCGCCATGCCGAAAACCATCCCGGTGAACATGAATTGGAAGCCCGGATTGCAAGCTATGAGCTTGCTGCTCGAATGCAGGATGCCGCCCGCGAAGCGCTGGATATCTCACAGGAAACAGAAGCTACCCATAAACTATATGGAATTGATCAGGAAACAACGCGGGAGTATGGAACACGTTGTTTGATTGCCAGGCGTTTAGTGGAACGAGGAGTTCGATTTGTACAATTGTTTCATGCCGGCCAACCCTGGGATAATCACAATTCCCTCCACACCTCCTTGCCATCCGCCTGTCTGAAGACAGATAGGCCATCTGCTGCTCTGGTCAAAGATCTTAAGCAGCGAGGCATGCTGGATGAAGTACTTGTTCACTGGGGTGGTGAAATCGGCCGCCTGCCAGTTGTCGAAGGTAATCCGAAAACCGGTGGCCGCGATCATAACGGCCAGGGCTTTAGCACCTGGCTTGCCGGCGGCGGGATTAAGCCAGGTACTACCTATGGTCAATCCGACGAGGTTGGACATAAGGCAGAGGAGAATATTGTCAGACCTAATGACTATCAGGCCACAATTTTTAAGTTGTTTGGAATTGACCACAAAGAGCTCTACTATCTCCATAATGGTCAGGAGAAAAAGTTGACCGTCAACCAGGAAGCTAAAGTAGTTGAAGATATTCTGGCCTAATGCGATTCCCCGAAAAACTTCTAACGATTTGCGTTCTAATATCGAGCGTCGTAGTTTGTTCCGCTCAGGATATTCCGGAGATATCATCAGACAATATTCATCTACGCGGTAGCCTTATCAATAGTAAGCTGGTGTTTGAGCAGTCCGCTAAAGGCCATGTTGCCTTCATTGGTGGTAGTATCACTCAGATGAACGGGTATCGTCCGATGGTCAGTGATTTTCTACAACAACGTTTTCCTCAGACAGAATTCCAGTTTACCAATGCCGGTATTTCCTCCACCTGTTCAATGACCGGTGCTCATCGCTTAACCCGGGATGTTCTTTCTCAGGGCAATGTCGATCTAATCTTTATTGAATTTGCTGTGAATGATAATCAGGATGCGGGCCATGATGAAGCCCACGCAGTTCGGGGTATGGAAGGGATTATTGCTCAGGTGCGACGACATAATCCGAATGCTGATATCATTGTTACGCACTTTGCAAATAAGACTATGATGCAATTAATTGGTCAGGATGACATGCCCAGTTCAATCGCCGGACATAATCGAGTTTGTGAATATTATCAGATTTCCACAAATGATCTTTGTAGTGAACTTACGGAACTGATTGATAACAAGAAAACTACCTGGGAACTGTATGGCGGCGTGCATCCTGGAACCTATGGCAATGCGATTTGTACTGCGATGATCAGAAAATTGTTAGAACAGGGCTGGGCATCGAAGCGCACAAAAATTGAACCTCACATCGCCCCACCAAAACTCATGGATCAAGATAGTTATGCATGGGGCCGGTTAAGGGATCCCGGCACAGCGAAATATGATCAACACTGGGAGCTCTCAGTGCCGGACTGGAAGAATATCAAAGGAAGTTTTAGACAGCAGTTCGCGGGGTTAAAACTACTGCATGGTGAAACACCCCACAGTCAATTGACTTACACATTCCAAGGAGCATCCCTTGGGATATTGGTTTTAGCAGGTCCGGATGCCGGCATCCTGGACGTTAAGATCGATGGAGATGGTAAATGGCATAGTATTAATTTATTTCACCGTCATAGTCAGGGTTTACATTATCCACGAACAGTAATGCTGGTAGAGCAACTTGAGTCCGGTCAGCACACAGCGACGATTCGTATTAGTCAACGAACTGATGCGCGTAGCAGCGGAACTGCAGTTCGGATCTTAAATTTTGCCACAAACTTTAAATAGCAACCGCCATTTTACCCGGTGAATAGATTTTTTTGACATCATGGCAATTGAATATTCATTCAGGGTTTCCATGAAATATTCGGAAAGGGTTCGTTAAGCGGGAGTGCTAGCGGATTAGTTTTGGAATGGAGTTGCGCACAAAAAAAGCGGCTTATAAGTATAAGCCGCGGTGTTAGTTGTTGAAGGCTCTTAGGTAATTTTAAATCCCTTACGTTGTTTACGTCTTAACATCGAATTCGCCTGATCATCACCCTCGAACTTTTGTGCATTGGGATCGAAGTTTAACTTACGGCCAAGTTGCATAGCGATATTGGCTAAATGACAGACGCTTACACTGCGATGATGTGTAAATACGTCTGAAATTGGTAACTCACGACTCTTTACACAATTGAAGAAGTTAACCATATGAGGTGTTACTTTACCTCGATAGATTTCTTCGATCTTTGCGCTAAGCTGTTCCTGCATGTTTTTATCTGCTTTAATGTCATCGACGATTTGACCGGTAATGCCACCACGATTAACCCGGATTTTACCTTTTGAACCTTCGATAATCAGTTCGTTTTTCCCGCTGGTAAGGTTAATTGAGCTTCCATTCTTAAATGTCATTAAGGAGTCGAAGGTATGCGCGACGTTGTAGCAATTAGGTCGTTTATCGAAAGTACCTTTACCTTCAATTGAAACGGGCCCGGTCTCATGTAGCCCTAGTGCCCACATGGCAATGTCTGTATGGTGGACACCCCAGTCGGTAACCTGTCCGCCTGAATATTCCAACCACCATCTGAATTGATAGTGTGTTCGTTCTTTAATGTACTCAGTTTCCGGTGCCTGCCCCAGCCACATGTTCCAGTCAAGATTGGCGGGAGGCTCTGCCGGCGTGAATGGACCGCCCTGTCGGGCTGTTCCAACAGATGAGAGGGCTTTGAGCTTGTCACCGAGCCATCCCAGATGACAGATAGCAACTGCCTGCAGAAAAGACCCGCCATATTCGGAACGCTGTTGAGTTCCGACCTGAAAGACTTTACCAGTCTCCTTCACGACTTCACAAATTCTGATACCCTCATCCACAGTGAGTGTCAGTGGCTTTTCACAATAGACGTCCTTGCCTGCACGCATTGCATCAATGGCAATTTTTGAATGCCAGTGATCCGGTGTACCAATTGTCACAATATCCACATCTTTGTTATCAAGTACGTGGCGGTAGTCTTGTACGGCCGGAACATTATTAGCAGAACCTTTGGCAAAACCTTCTGCACGACTCTTGTCCACGTCGCAGGCAATCACGGGTGTTCCAAGCTTGAGAGCCTGTCGGGCAATACCCGAACCTCTGCCACCTAACCCAATGCACCCAATACCAAGTTTGTCATTTGCGGAACTGTTTTCCTGTCCCAGTGCATCGCCATTCTGGAAGATGTAGGGTGTTGCCGCAAGCGCACCAGTTGTGGCTAAGAATGATCGTCTTGTTTGATGCGTCATCAGTAAGTTCCCTTCTTAGGATTATCTGTGTGCTTATTGTTTTGTAAGAATACAACGCAAACCGACAGCATCATCAGTAAGGTCAGCTGGGGCAATAAAACGATAGCTACTGGTAAGCTTCTCGGCTTTGTCCTTCCAACTTCCACCACGCAGGACGCGGGTTTTTAACTTATTGTTGATTTGGGCACTTCCATCTTTGGGAGCAGCTTTGTAGGAATCGCTGCCGGTATCTGTACACCATTCCCATAAGTAACCGTGAATGTCGTAGAGTCCCCAGGCATTTGGTTTTTTGACTCCGACAGGCGGATCATTTCCAGCGGCATTTCCGGTAAACCAGCCATAGTCGCTCAACAGTTTTACGTCATCGCCAAAGCTGTAAACAGTCTTTGTTCCTGCGCGGGCAAAGTATTCCCATTCCGCTTCAGAAGGCAGCCGTATTTCCTGATTTTGATCTATCAGTTTGGCTTTCCGCATCATATCAGTTACGGTTTTGCAAAACTTTTGAGCATCATTAAAGGTAAGCTCTTCGACAGAGTTCCGCGCGCCTTTCCAGCGAGAGGGATTGCTGCCGGTGACCGCTTCCCAGAGGTTTTGCGGGACTTCGTATTTTGCAACATAGAAGGAATAATTAAAGCTGACTTTATGTTTCGGAGATTCGTTTGCTGCAGCGGAACCCATTTCAAAAGATTTGGGGAAATCTCCCTTTCCCGGTGTGATAAGGACGAATTCGTCATGAAATGTTTTTAGCAGTTTCTTTTGAGTATCGGTAAGCTCTTCGGCATTGGTCATTGTTGTAAAAAGCATTAGACAGCAAGCTGTCATTATAAAAAGTTTATTAGCGGACACGTTTCTAACCTTGAGTTTGGATATTTCCTGTGCGGAAAGCTTCCGCCATTGCCTTAGGTACTTCTGCTTCAGCCTGAATAAGAGTCGCCTGATTACCAACAACTTCAGCCTTTTGTTCCTGTTCTACTGCGATCGCTTCGGCACGACGTTGTTCAGCACGAGCACGAGCCACACGGGTGTCTGCTTCGGCCTGATCCACCTGCAAACGAGAACCAATGTTTTCACCCACCACCGCCCCGGCGATATCAATGGAGACGATTTCAAATGCTGTTTGTGAATCAAGTCCCCGTTCAAGCACGGCTTTGGTAATCATCCCCGGATTTTGAAGTACATCCGAATGCTTCGTAGCTGAACCAATTGCCGAAATAATACTCTCACCAACACGGGCAATAATCGTTTCTTCGGTTGCTCCGCCAATTAACTGTTCAAGGTTGGTGCGAACGGTCACCTGAGCGTGTACTTTAAGTTCAACACCGTCCTTGGCGACAGCACTGAGGTATTCTTTACCACTACGTTGTGGATCCGGACAGCTAATAACCTTAGGGTCAACACTGGTGCGAACGGCTTCCACCACGTCACGGCCGGCCAGATCGATAGCAGCCGCCTGATCGAACTCGAGCAGGATACCAGCATTTTTAGATGCAACTAAAGCTTCGATAATATTGCCTACATTTCCACCAGCTAAATAGTGTGCTTCAAGCCTTTTTGTTGTTACAAAGCTTCCGTCGATATCGGTGTCTTTATTAAGATCCTTTTCGGTTTTTAACTGTGCCTGTACGGCTTTAATCTTGGCCTTCATGATAGCCTTTTGATTAACCTGACGGAGTCCCATCATTACGAGCTCAATCAATCCGATCTGAGCACCACAGTTATAGCCCTCCCACCACAATGACCCGTACTTAAGGGTGATAAATACGAGCCCGAGCATCACTACGACAAGTAATATAGGACCAATGATGGTGATATCGGTGATGTCGAATTTGACAGCAAGGATTAGATAAATAGTATTCATTTAGGTATTCCATAAAAACGATTATTCATTGATATGATAATAACCCATTATCCTTAGCGAATCCAAGCAATTTGAGTCAGTCACACAGGTTGCATAAAGATTATTTAAGGAATGCACCGCCAATATCGATGGTTTCATCAATAAGTTCGATTTCGACTAGCTGGTCACCAAGTTCTTGCCACCGTTTCACGGTCATGCTCCCAAGTTGTTCAGCGGGCATGCCATCGGGTAAACATAGGTTCTCTAGCGTTTTTGCACCAAACGCCAGAATATCCAACCCCATTTCTTCATTGAGTGAGTGGATATGCGCATTTGTTTTAGTTGAGTCTTTGAGATACTGAAGCCATCCCTTTTTGCTGGCTCGCAACATTCGCTCTACAAGGTCTTTATCAGAGTCTATGGTTTCTTGTGTTGCAATCAACAGGCTGGAATAAGGGTTGTATCCTAAGTCTGAAACCATCAAGACTTTTGGGTCACTTCCGGCCTGTCTGGCAACGAAAGGTTCGCTGAAGACATAAGCCTGCTGGCCATAGTTTTTATCATTCAGGAAGACAGCCGGACTTCCGGGATACCCTACCAACGTGATGTTTTCTAGGGTCAGTCGCTTCTGCATGAATAGAGCAAAGGCACGTCCGGTACTCATGCCCAGTGTCATATCTTTCAGGTCTGCCAGTGTTTCGATACCAGAGCTTTCGTGAACCATAATGCAGCGAGGGCTTGTTTGAAGTGGAGCAAATAAAGCGACGGCGTTGGAATCTTTGGCACGACTTGTAAGTACTTGATCGGCATTCCCAATGATAAAGTCAGCCTGACCGGAGACAAGTTTTTGAATGACTGGGCTGTTGGGTCCTCCAGCAATAATTTCTACATCCAGCCCCTCCTCTTCAAATAGTCCATGAATCAGCGCAGCGTAGTATCCTCCATGCTCAGCTTCCGGAAACCAATTCAACTGCAGTGAAACTTTAGTTAATGATTCAGGAGTGTCTTCCACAAGGTCATCAGGAGTTTTTGTCTTATCTGACGAACAACCGCTAATAAATGCCAAAATGAGTAGAAGTAATAGTGAGAGGTGTTTATTCATGGTGATTGTCTTATGAAGGTAAAGCGTCCATTATGCGTGTTGCTATTATATCCACCATAGACCGATGGATTCCCAGAGGCGGAGTAACAAGACAGCTTGTTTCCGGATGTTTTTGGGCGGCTAAGCGAACTAATTCCGGGATGTCCTGATGCCAGTGACGGCCAGGAGCCAGAAAATATGGATGGACAACAATGTATTTAGCACCTCGTGTTACACAGGACTGATAGGCTGCATCAATATCGGGCGCTGCTAACTCCATGTGAGCCGGTTCAACGATTTCCATATCGGTGTGTCGTTGCAATAACCGCGCCATTTCGTTGACATAAATATTGCCCTCGGATCGTTTAGACCCATGGTCTACGATGATGACGCCTAGTAAATTCCGATCATAGGATTCCGGTATCGAACCCTGAACCGGGATTTGATTAGGAAGATTAGGAATTTCAGTCATACAGGGTTTATCCATGAATTGGTTTGCGTAGGTGATTGGTTGTCAATGATTGTTCGACGTTGTCTATTATAGAAGCAGGTGGATATGAAATCAGTTCCAGTCACACTTTTCAGATTGTCGAATTCGTGAAAAACATCATCGATCTTTCATCATTGACCGTCACTTTAGGTGGAAGTGAAATCCTGAGCGACCTTTCTTTAAAGATACCACATGCTCAATGGTGTTCTATCATCGGGCCGTCGGGATGCGGTAAGTCGACATTGTTACGAGCGATAGCGGGGTTGATTCCCGGTAAATCTAGTAAATATGTTACCGACTTTCAGACGCCGGCATTCGTCTTTCAGGATCCAACGTTGATGCCCTGGCGGACGGTCAGAGATAACGTGAGTTTACCGCTAGAGCTTAGCGGGCAACGTATAAAAAATGGTCAGTATGTTGATTCGCCGGCTATTCACCAAACGATTGAAAAAGTCGGCTTAGATAGTGAAGACCTGATAAAGTTTCCCCGTCAACTATCCGGTGGTATGCGGATGCGAGTGTCAATGGCCCGGGCTTTAGTGATGCAGCCTGACATCCTCTTTATGGACGAACCCTTTGCGGCTCTTGATGAGCTGCTGCGGCAACAACTTAACCAGCTTATTTATGAAATTTGCCAAACACAAAAACTGACCACACTGTTTGTGACCCATAACGTTTCAGAAGCGGTATATCTCAGTGACAGGATTCTGATTATGAATCGCGAAGGAGTGATTGTAAACGACGTTGGCGTCTCGTTGCCTCAGCAGAGAACACTGGATTTACGAGGCTCGTCGGAGTATATCGCTCAGGTTAATGAATTCACAAAACGACTGCAGGAGGCGATGTAATGATGCGAGATAATCTTCGAAAAATTCTGCTTCCGCTGCTGTTTTTGATCGTTGTATTGTTCCTGTGGCAGATGGCTGACTATGTATTCGAGATTAAACGTATTATTCTGCCGAGCCCTTTGGAAATCGCCGAGGAAAGTTGGAAAAAGATTGACGATTTATTGAAAGCAACGGCTGTTACCGGACTGGCTGCGTTGAGTGGGTTTGCAATTTCGATTTGTCTGGGTGTCGCTCTCGCATTACTATTCTCCGCTTCAAAACTGGCAAAGCTCAGTATTTATCCGTACATGATCCTGTTACAAACTGTGCCAATTGTTGCCATTGCTCCTTTGGTGATCATTTGGTTTGGCGGCGGATTGAGTAGTGTTGTTGTGATCGTAACAGTGATTAGTGTTTTCCCCGTGGTGACCAATGTTACCACGGGTCTGACTACGGTTGACCCCGGATTAATGGAATTAATGAAGCTCTATAAGGCTAGTCGAGCGGAGTTTTTATTTAAGTTGAAGTTGCCCAACGCTGTTCCATATCTTTTGACGGGTGCAAGAATTTCCTCGGGATTAACGATTGTTGGAGCCGTTGTTGGTGAATACATGGCCGGACATGATATTAATAATCGTGGTTTGGGATACTTTATTTTTATGAGTAGTCAGAATTTTCAGGTAGAAGTCCTTTATGCAAGCATCCTGCTTTCGACTTTACTCGGAATTTTTATGGTCGGCCTGACAGCACTAATCGGCAGGACGCTTCTCTCTCGTTGGGCTTATACGCTCCATCAAGGCTAATCAGCCTGTTATTGAAGCAAGTAGGATTGTTATACTTTGCACGATTACAAGTCGTCTATGCGGGGAGGTTTGCCATGCTGTTTTTTAAGCGATTGATTTTTAGTATTAGTTTACTTGGATTGTTTGCCTTTCCCTGTTTAGTGCGAGCAGAAGATGAGTCCGATATCAATTTAGGATTGAGTACATCGATTGAACTACATGAAGCCTGGGCTGAAGAGTTTAAGGCTGTTTTTCCGGAGTCCTTATACACGACTCGATTTCTTTTAGCCGACTATCAGTGGATCGGCTGCTTCGTCCTGATTTTTCTTGGATTTGTGGCAGACTTAAGTGTTAGAAAGCTGATGACCACGATCGTTCGCTGGCTTCGTCGTGATTATAAACAGGATGATACGCCGGACGATCATAAGCGAGAGCGGAAGGTTTGGAAGCCGGTTGGTTTATTGGTTCAGGCTTTTGTTTGGTACTGGGGCGCGTTTTGTATTGGATTGCCTTTCAGTTTGCTACTGATTGTTACCGTCGCTTTGAAATTCTTTACAGTGGTTGCCTCTGTGTGGACAGCGTTCCGATTGATTGACTGGATTTCAAATGTCATCGCCCGCAAAGCCTCCGGTACGGAAACGAAGTTTGATGATCTCCTGATTCCGCTCGTTCGTAAGGCACTGAAGGCTTTTGCTATATGTATCGGACTGGTTATGTTTGCCGACGTTTTCCAGCTTGATGTCACCGCTCTGATCGGTGGTCTTGGAATTGGTGGTGCAGCTCTTGCTTTCGCATCCCAGGATACGCTTAGTAACCTGTTCGGTTCTTTGACGGTTCTTGCTGATCGGCCGTTTGAAATCGGAGACTGGATCGTCTCGGACGGAGTAGAGGGTACTGTGGAAAACGTCGGCATGCGAAGTACGCGTGTTCGGACATTTTATAACTCCGTTATTGTGTTGCCCAACAGTCGCCTTACCACCGCTGTTGTTGACAATATGGGGAAACGTGAGTTCCGTAGGTTTACCACCAAACTTGGCGTGCAGTATGACACGACACCGGAGCAGCTCGATGCATTTTGTGAAGCCATTCGTGAGATCGTTCGTAGACATCCTTATACGCGCAAAGATTATTTTCAGGTTTATGTAAATGATCTTGGAGCGAGCAGTATCGATATTTTGCTTTATATGTTTTTTGAATGTAATGATTGGCCCACCGAGTTGCGTGAGCGTCATCGTTTGCTAACCGATATTATGCGTGTTGCTCAGCGGCTGGGTGTGCAATTTGCCTTTCCAACACAAACGCTGCATTTGTTTCAGGAAGAGAACAATACTGATTATGCGACATTGCGATTTGACAGCCCTCACGACCATGGTCTGAGTGCGGCGTCTGCGGTAACAGGACATCTTACGAAAGAAGAGTTTCCACCGGTTATAGCTATAACCGGTGGAAAGCGTTTGGGCGCTGCCGAAGCAGATGGGTAGAAATCAGTGAACCCTTTGTCCTGGTTGTGCACCTTCATCAATAGCCAGCATAAAGACTTCTTCACCACCAGGTCCGGCAGCAGTGATCATTCCTTCACTGATACCAAAACGCATTTTGCGGGGAGCCAGATTGGCTACCATAACGACTAGACGGCCATCGAGGTCTTCGGGGTTGTAAGCTTTTTTTATACCAGCAAAAACCTGACGGGTTTCATCACCACCCAAACTCAAAGTTAACTTCAATAGTTTGTTGGCTTCTTCTACATGTTCGGCTTTAACCACACGGGCAACCCGCAGGTCAACCTTTGCGAATTCTTCAAACGTGATTTCATCAGCCAGCGGTTCGTCGATTAAAGGTTGAGCGCTGTCGGTGGATTGAGTTGTATTTTCTTCAGCTTCTACCGTTTCGTTTTCGTCTTTTGATTCTTCGATCATGTTATTTACGTCTTTCTCTTCAATGCGTTTCATCATGTGTTCGAATTGTTTAACAGGCGTGCCGGTTAACGGACTGGCGGCCTGCTCCCATTTGACAATGGGGTCTCCCAACAGAGAGTTTGTTTTTTCGGCAATTTCCGGTAGAACCGGCTGTAAGTAAATTGCGATCTGACGGAATAGATTGAGTGCCACGGTACAAACATCCTGCAACTCCTGTTGTCGTTCAGGGTCTTTACGAAGGTTCCAGGGCTGGTGACTTTCAACATAGGGATTGGCCTGGTCAGCTAATTCTATGATCAACCGTATTGCTCGATTGAAGTCACAGGCTTCATAGGCCGCAGCAATCGCATCCCCAGCTTCTGCAGCTTTTTGGAACAGTCCTCCGTCCTCCGGGTATTCGGGTGAAAGCCCGGTTTGTTGAACGAATTTTGCAGTACGACTTGCTAAGTTGACAACCTTGCCAACCAGATCGGTATTCACTTTGGTGGTAAATTCCTTCAGGTTTAGATCCAGATCTTCAACCCGGTTGTTCAGCTTTGAGGCGTAGTAATACCGGAGTGCAGCGGGGTTAAGGTGTTTTAGAAATGTCTCAGCTTTCACGAATGTACCGTCACGTTTGGACATCTTTCTTCCGTCGACGGTTAGAAAGCCATGAATATGAATTTTCTTTGGAAGTGTGAATTCAGCGACTTTCAGCATCGCCGGCCAGAACAACGTATGGAAGTATGTGATATCCTTACCGATAAAGTGATAAATTTCGGTCGAAGGATCTTTCCACCAAGATTCGAAATCCTCACCGGTACGGTCACAGTATTGTTTTGTGGAAGCCATATATCCGATAGGAGCATCAAACCAAACGAACCAGAAATGTCCCGGAGCATCCGGGATTTCAAATCCGAAATATGGTTCTGGTCTTGATACATCCCAGTCTCGTAGAGGCTCATTCAGGAAGTGACCTTTCAGGTAATTGGCTATTTCGCTCTGGAGGTGTTCACCTGATTGCGTCCATTGGTCAAGAAAGTCGTGTAACTTTTCGATCTGAATAAATAAGTGATCCGCAGTTTTTACCGACGGAGTTGTATCTGAAAGTGTACTAACAGGATTGATAATTTCACGGGCACTGTAGGTGGCACCACATTGATCGCAACTATCACCATATTGGTCGTCAGCCGCACATTTTGGACAGGTTCCGCGAACAAAACGGTCGGCTAAAAAGATTCCTTTTTCATCATCAAAGAGCTGGGTTACCGCTTCTTTTCTGACTAGCCCGGCATTACGAAAAGATTGCCAGAACAGTTTACAGAGTTCATAGTTCTCAGGACTGTTTGTGCTGCCGTAATTGTCAAACTCTATCCCAAAGCCGGCAAAATCACGCTGGTGCTCTTCGGAGACTGCTGCGATCCACTCTTCTTCTGAACATCCTTTGCGCTGAGCGCTCATCATAATCGCTGTGCCGTGTGTGTCATCCGCACAAAGATAGATACACTTGTTGCCCCGTAGCTTCTGGAATTTTACCCAGATGTCGGTCTGGATGTATTCCACCAGATGCCCGATATGAATCGGACCGTTGGCATATGGCAACGCGGAGGTTACGAGAATTTTACGAGGGTTTGCCATTAGTGTTCTCAAAGATGTTTATGATGTGTGCAGCTAAACGACTTATTCGTCATTCAATTCGAAAATAACCTCGATTTCGGTGGTGATATTCCCCGGTAAGGCTCCCATGCCAACAGCACTCCGAGCTCCAACACCATTGTCAGGACCAAATACTTCAGCCATCAGATCGCTGTAACCGTTGATGACTTTAGGTTGTTCACCAAAATCGGGGCTACAGTTCACCATGCCAAGAGTTTTGACAACTTTGTTCACCCGATCGAGGCTGCCTAAATTTGCCCTTAGTGTTGCCAGAATAGCTAGCCCGGTTTGACGGGCTGACTGATAGCCGTATTCCAGATCCACGTCAGCACCCACTCGGCCGGTGAACATGCTACCATCCGAACGTATTGGTCCATGTCCGGATACGTAACACATATTACCGCTGATAACGACTGGCTTGTAGACACCACCTGGTTTGGGAGCAGGAGGTAGTTCCAGACCTAGTTCTGCGATTTTGGCATCGGCACTCATTGTTGTATTTTCCTTCTTTGGATTAAATTATTTATTGTAAACGTCATCTGGATTCACTAACCGTTCTTCGATAATGTTTAATCCGTGGTCTGTTACTTCCCGGAAAAAACACGATTCATAACCTTGATGGCATGCGGCACCTTTCTGGCGAACGCGCATCAGGATTGTATCGCGGTCGCAGTCAACAAGCAGTTGCTCGACGGTTTGTATGTGACCACTTTCCTCACCTTTGTACCAGAGTTTGTTTCGGCTTCGACTAAAGTAAACAGCACGACCTGTTCGGATAGTCTCCTCATAAGCTTCGGCATTCATCCATGCCATCATCAGAACCTTTCCGGAGTCGGCGTCCTGCGCAATCGCTGGCAATAAGCCATTATTGCGAGAAAAGTCCGGACTGTTAGTATTTGTATCGGAAGACATTAGATTCTCAAAAGATTGATAGTTTTGGTCTGTCTATTATGAAGTGTTCGGGCTGATTTGTAACCATGATTAACAGGAATCAAACTGAACCAGAGGCTCGATTTTTGCAGGATTAAAAATAATCGAATCACGCGGTAAAAATGGCTGATATACGGACTTTTTATTGATTGGGAAAGAATTAACGTTTTTTTTATTTTTCTATGGAACGCGCAACAATGATAGCGCGTCTAACGGGAGTAAGTAGATATTCTAGTTTCCTGTTTGAAACCAGCCTGCTCTGTACCACGAGCAGAGATACTTTGTTCACAAAGTGAACTGGCTGGTCATCGCAGACTTATAGGTAAAGAGGGTGTTTTTCCCATGGCAACAGTCGATCTTCAATTTAATCTCTTAGATGCTCTGGCTCCTGCTTCTAGGAAGCGAAATAATCTGAAAGCCACACCACAGAGCCGTTCGCGAAAATTTTCATTACCGGTTGAACAGGCTGATTGTGCTGTAAACCGCATTGCTTTTGTACGTGAACAACAGGAAATGACACTGCGAAGCGTTGCCCGTCATACCGGTGTGGATGTTCGTACCCTCCGCAAGCAAGAAAAGCCGACGGCTAACCTGACTTTGACAGAGTTGGCAGATTGGAGCAAAGCTCTCGATGTTCCCGTGGCAAATCTGATTGAAGAGCCGGAGTCCACACTTGACAACCCGGTTAAGAAACGAGCAGCGATGGTGCGCATTATGCGTAGTGCGATGAGTATTCATGATGCCGCCGAGTCCGGGAAGATGTCGGCGTTGGCAGAAACATTGGTTAGCCAACTGGTTGAACTTATGCCTGAACTCGAGGGATTGGCAGCCTGGCCGCAATATGGTCAGCGTCGCGGTCCGGAAGAAGTTGGTCGTGTTGCAGAAAGACCATTGCGAGTTGACCTTTAATTCCGCAGCTGGGGATTAATTTCCAGCAAGATCATCGATTCCAAGGCGCTCCATCAATGTTCTGATGTAGCGGGAGCTTACATAGAAACCTTCGTTGTCCTGAAGGTCTGCGGCATTACAGATTCCGATCAGATAACCATTCTGATCCACCAGTCCTCCTCCACTTCGCCCACCAGCCGGAGCTCCTTGAATTTGGATGTTATCGGGACCATCGTAACGATTAATGGAATTAATAACCGTCTTTTCCAGCGATGGTTTGGCACCCCGGTTACTGCCTGCAGAGATTACACGCTGGCCAGCATTAAGAGGTGTCTGCGAAGCTAGTTTGACAGGTACGATTTCACCATCAAACGGGATTGTTACTAATGCCAGGTCGAGATTATCGGCGTCGTAAATTAGCACTTGCCCGTTAACCCGTTTCATGTTGCCGGGATAAAACACATCGACAGCGACAGATGTTTTGCCTTTTGAACCCCGAAAAAGATGCCCGCATGTCGCAATCAGTGCCCGGCCTTGTTGAGCGTGAATGATGGTCCCACTGCCGTAGGAGATTCCTGAATCGTCGCGTAACTCTATCCGAACAGTTGCTCGCAGAAGCTGTCGTCCCGCGGTATTTGGTAATATCTGGACGAGCGGTTGGATGCCGGCGCGGTTGACGCTGATCCAGCGGGATTGTGGATCTCGTTCTAATGAGCCCGCTATAATTTTAACCCTGGAAATAGTGGTAACCGGATGAACATGGCCCGGTGTCTTATCAATAGTTTCGGAGCTCGGAAACAGTGCCCGTAGTTTCTCTTCAGTCAGGTAACCGATTTGTTGACTTTGGATTTTTCCTTTTTGCACCACGACAGTGGCTGGTAGGTCTTTGATCCCGTAACGTTTAGCCAATGCTTCATTTCGTGTTACATCCACAATACGAATGTCATATCCCTGCTTTTGTAGGCGGGTGAGAGTAGGTTTCATCTTCTGGCATGCCGGACACCAGGATGCCGTAAAATGGACTACGACGGGTGACTCAGCTTGTGAACCGGGGGCTAATAAAAGCCCTATAAGTAACGCGTAAAGCGACACGGATTGAGACCATCCACGCAAAGGGTTGCAACAATAATGACGAGCGGATGGGTAATTTGATGGAGATTGTTGTTTCAGGCAAGCCCAGTTACTATTTGTTTAGATCTTTATCTGGACGATACGCATTGTTAATTAAAAGAGATCGTTTTCATGATGGTCTGAAAACCTATTATTAACCCAGAAGCTTGCCATCAAGTTGAGATTCGATAGCAGAGACGATTTTCTCACGTACTTTATCCGCCTCTTCATTAGTCATGGTTTGGTCATTACGGCGTAGCTTTACGGTGAACAGTACTCGTTTCATATCGGTACCGTCCCGTTCAGGATCTCGATAGGTTTCCTGATAAGTGATGTCTTCCAGAATATCGGCATCCATGGCGCTTAGTACACTTGTTTCCAAAGCATCCCATCGTACTGATTCCGCCACCACAATATTTAGATCTCGTGTGATGGCTGGAAAACTGCTGAGTTGAGAATGTTGAGGAATTAAAGTTGAGTTTTGTACGAGTAAATCCATTCGGATTTCAGCAATACTGGCAGGGCTGCGCAGAGAAAAGGTCTTGAGCCCAGCGGCATCCACTTCACCGATGAATCCGAAGTGCTCCCCGTTTAACCTAAGTGAAGCACTATAGTCAGTGTGCAGCAAGTCCTGTTCAGTTGACTCAATAGTAAACCGACCGTTAACTTTCAGCGAAGACAGGATGGTTTCGATAACACCTTTAAGATGATAAAAACTCTGACCACTAGTGATTCCCAGCGTCCATTGTTCCCGAGGCAGGCCTTGCTCCTGAGGGAGATAGATTTTAGCTGTTTCAAACAGCTCGACATCCGGATTGGCAAGTGACTGATTGATTCGACGTACCTCTAAAAGGCTGGGTACGAGACTAGTTCTTAAAGCATCCGCTCCTTTAAGCATTGGAGAAATTGTTCGCAAAGGTGCTTTGTCAGACCATGGGCTGTAGGTTTGCGTCCAGGCGTTTGGAACCACACTGGCGGTTAGCGATTCGTCAAAGCCAACGGCAGTCATCGTGGTCCGTAATTTGGCGGCGATACGATCCCAGTCACTCTTGAAGGAAGCGGCCATAGGAACGCCAACATCTTCCGGAATTTTTTCGTAACCATGGATTCGTGCAATTTCTTCCAGCAGATCCGCTTCCCGCATCAGGTCACGGCGCCAGGTGGGCGGGGTTATTGTGATGGAGCTTTTATCACTTGAATTCTCAGTGTTACCCAGTGCTAACAGAATACGTTTCACTTCTTCAACGCTGATGGAGATTCCGAGAATTCGCTCTATCTGAGATAATCGCATGACAACCGGCTCGGGTTTCCAGTTGGTTGCACCGACATCAATAAGGCCTTCGTCAAGTGTGCCGCCACCGTGTTCGAGAATCAGCTCGCAAGCGCGATTGGCTGCCCACTCGATTCCTTCGGGGTCTAATGCCCGTTCAAATCGATAGGATGAAGGACTGTGTAAGTTAAGCGCACGTGAAGTACTTCGAGTTGCCATTGATGAGAATGCGGCGGATTCAATCAAAATATCGACGGTATCATCACCTACCTCACTGTCCGCACCGCCCATAATACCGGCGATGGCAACGGGGCGATTGGCATCCGCAATGACACACATCCCAGGTGACAGTTTGTAGACATGGTGATCAATCGCTTCAAATTCCTCACCATCTGCCGCTTCACGGATCTTAATTTGCTGTCCCTGTAGTTTGGCAAGATCGAATGCATGCAAAGGCTGGCCGCACTCCATCAGTACGTAGTTGGTGATGTCCACAATATTGTTAACAGGTTTCCAATCTCTACTGACTGGTAAGAACACGGTTCTCAGCTGATCCTGCATCCACTGGGGACTTTCACCGATTTTTACGCCCCGGATAATTCGAGCAGTATAACGCGGGCAAAGTTCGGGCGTTTCAATAGTGACAGTAAATTCTGAATCCGCAGGCGGGCCGGCTGCTGTTGGATTTGGATTAGGAAACGAAATTGGCAGGTCATAAAGCACAGCGATTTCGCGGGCAACACCAATGTGCCCCAGACAATCCGGACGATTACTGGTTACTTCCAGATCGATAGCCAGATCGTCGAAGACGCTTTCTGTGCCTTCATGGTTCAACCCTGACATCGCGAGCCGGTTTTCCAGCTCTTCACGATTCATGTCGAGGGCGACGTATTGCGTAAGCCAATTCCAGGAAACAAGCATGATACTAATTTGCTTTGATAAAACGAATAAAAAGGGAAAGGACTAAAATTGAGCTAGAAAACGGACATCGTTTTTATAAAACTCACGAATGTCGGTGATTCCGTGACGCCGCATACAGAGACGTTCAACGCCGAGACCAAAGGCAAATCCGGTTACTTCTTCCGGGTCATAACCAACGGCTTGTAGTACGTTAGGATCGACCATTCCGGCCCCACCAAATTCAATCCATTGATTATTCCAGTAGTAGTCAGCTTCTACACTGGGCTCGGTAAACGGGAAGAAGGATGGTCGGAAACGAATTGTGACGTCGTCACCTAAATAGCTGGTGGCGAATAACCGAAGTACACTTTTCAGATCGGCCATCGTTACCTTTGTGTCGATCATCAACCCTTCGATTTGATGGAACATAGGGTAATGCGTGGCATCCGCCGTGTCAGGGCGATAGACGCGACCGAGTGAAATGATTCTGATAGGCGGCTTGGTTTTTTCCATCACTCGAATTTGTACGGTACTTGTCTGACTTCGCAGAAGCAAATTAACAGGGTTCTTTTCCCCTGAATTAGCTTCGGCTGTTGCCAGATAAAAGTTTTCCAGCGGGTCACGAGCCGGATGGTCATCAGGGATATTCAAGGCAACAAAATTGTGCCAGTCATCTTCGATCTCCGGACCGTCAGCGGTGGAAAAACCTAGTCGCCCCATAATGTCTTTGAGTTCTTCAATCGTTTGTGTGATGGGGTGGATGCGCCCCAGTTTAAAACGATCGCCCGGTAGTGAAGAATCAAACTTCGTATCTCGCGTAGTATCACCATCACCGCCTTTGATGCGGGCACTGGCAGATTCGAAAGCGTTTTCAATTCGCCCCTTGGTTTGGTTAAAGGTTTTTCCGGCAACAGGCTTGTCTTCGCTACCGACGGTTCCCATGAGTTTTTGAACCGATTTAAGCTTTCCGTTTTTGGCTCCCAGAAACTCAACCCGAGCTTCTTCTAGCGCGTCCGTGTTTTCGGCAGAGTTAAAAGTGGACTCTGCTTCCGAGACAAGTTGTTCCAGTTGATCGAGAAATTCCTGCAGTGCCATAATTAAGTCTCTGAAAGGAATTTAAGGGTTAAAAAAGAACAGGAGAGCAAAGTCTAGCTGACTTACTCTCCTGAACATGGTTCCATCCGCATTGTGCGAAGATTCGCGTTAATCAGCAAGGGCAGCTTTGACAATATTAACAACGGCTTCAAAGCCAGCGGGGTCATGAATGGCCATTTCGCTGAGTGACTTACGATCCAGTTGGATCTCAGCCTTGTTCAGTCCGTGGATGAACTGACTGTAACGCAGATCGTAAGCACGACAAGCTGCGTTTAGCCGTGTGATCCACAGACGCCTAAAATCACGAGCCCTTACTTTACGGTCACGATATGAATACGCACCTGAACGAACCTCTGTTTCTTTGACGGTACGGAGTAAATTTCCGCGTCCGCCCCAATTTCCCTTGGCTCGTTTGAAAAGACGGCGTTTTGCCTTGGCACGAGCTGCACCGTATGTAGTTCTCATAGCTTTCGCTCCTTGTTACCTCGTCAGGCCTTTTCTTTCGAAAACGTTTTTTGCCCACGCGGTTGGTATTGTCTCAGTTAATTCAAATCTCAGGGAAATACTAAGAATGATTTGGTTGATAAAGCTCGTTAGTTGCTATATCCATTTAGTGCTTTTGCAATTTTCTTTTCATCGCAGGAAGCTTGAACTGTTGTGCCACGTAGGTTTCTTCTACGCTTGTTTGACACAGCCTGAGCCAGATGGCTGGTTCCGGCACTACGGTGCTTGGCCTTGCCCTTGGCTGACAAACGGAATCGTTTCTTAGTTCCCTTGTGGGTTTTCTGCTTTGGCATCGTCTATTTTTGCTTTCGTATCAAGTGACGTAAAACATCCACTGGGAATCAAATATTTTAAGCTCGTTCTTGCTCTTACAAAAGGGGGTAAATCTAATAGATTAAAGACCCATAAGGAGGTTTTACTAGGTCAGCAAATGGTCAATTTGACAATCTGGATATCGTTAGTTTTCTACCTAGCGGCTGTCGCCGTTTTGTTTCTTGTCGTTGATGACAGGAAACAATATAAAACTTACCGAATTCTATGGAGCTTAGGCTGCATTTTCTCCCTGATTCATGTCTTTTGTGCATTTCATTTTGTGCATGATTGGGATCATCAAGCCGCTGTAAAACACACAATTATCGAGACAGAACGGGTTATCGGTTTGCGATTCGAGTATGGAATCTACTTTAATTACCTGTTTTTGCTCGTTTGGACTATCGACTGCTTTGTCAAAGAACCAAACATTTGGTGGAGCCGTCTTGTGCATATCTATATGCTGATCATCATCATTTCGGCTACTGTCGTGTTTGAAGACGGACTTATTCGTTATATCGCACTTGCTGTTTTGGCGATTCTCGCTCTGGTTTACTATCGATATCGGTCAGAGTAAAACCGTCCCGCATCAGAGCGACAATTTAGTCTTTTCGTTGTCCCGCTTCACCAACGCTAAGGTAAATAAATTTAACTAATTTGAGCTGGCAATCACTTTGATTGAGCGGGTGCCACTTATTGATTAAGCTGGGGTCATGGTAGAACAACAGGCTATTGAGCGGATTGCGTACCTTACAAGTGGTGCGGCAAATATGTTTTGTGGTAGCTGCTTGCATGATAATACGCTCGCAAGAGCATGGAATAAGCAGGGTATTGATGCTCTTCTGGTTCCTACTTACACCCCCATTCGAACTGATGAAGAGGACGTAAGTGTCGATCAGGTTTTCTTCGGCGGGATCAATGTTTACCTGCAACAAAAGATTTTCTTTTTTCGCTATCTTCCCACGTTTCTGGATCGTTTCCTTGATAGCAAATGGTTGTTAAGAAAAGCGACTTCCCGAGGTCTTGAAATCAGTGCCCGAGCACTCGGTTCACTAACGGTGTCCATGCTCAAAGGGCGGCACGGCAATCAGCGTAAAGAAGTAAAGCGACTATGTAACTGGCTTCGCAATGATATTAAGCCTGACGTTGTATTGCTTAGCAATTTACTCATCGGCGGCTGTATCTCAGATTTAAAACGTCTTGATATTCCGGTTGTCGTAACTCTTCAGGGAGACGACATCTTTCTCGAAGATCTAATTGAACCGTTTAAGACTCAGGCGATTGATATCCTCCGTCAAATCGTTCCTGATGTATCCGGTTTTCTTGTTCACAGTGAATACTACAGGGATTACATGATGTCGTTGCTGCAAATCCCATCCGAGAAAATTTATGTTGTTCCTTTGGGAATTGACACGCAAGACGTGGTTCCGGTAGCAAGCGATTCGACCCACCCGCGGACAATAGGATACCTGGCACGCATGTCCCGGGAGAAAGGCCTGCATGTTTTGGTTGATGCTTTTATCGCATTGAAACAAATGCCAGAGACTGAAGATGTAAAATTGCATTTGGCTGGCTGGCGGGGTGTAACAAATCAGCAATTTGCAGACGAGCAAATTCAGCGGCTGAAAGATGCCGGCCTGGAAGAAAGTTTTGTTGACTATGGTACAGTTGACCGTGAAGGTAAATTCACGTTGCTTAACAATTCAGACCTATTGTGTGTGCCAACAATTTATAAAGAGCCTAAAGGTTTATTTGTTTTGGAGGCATTGGCTCATGGGGTACCAGTTGTACTACCTGAACACGGAGCCTTTCCGGAAGTTATTAATGACGTTGGAGGCGGAGAATTGGTACCGCCCCGGGATCCGCAAGCGCTTGCTAAATGCTGGTATGATCTGCTACAAAACCGAGCAGCATTAAGTGAATTAGGTAATCAGGGTCGTGAAGCTGTACTTTCGCGACGTGATGCCGAGACAATGGCAAATAAAACGCTTGAGGTTCTTAACCAGATTGTCCGGTCAGACTCAGCTTAGGTTATCGAGGTACGACCATGGCGATCATGCGTCGACCATGCTGTTGTGGTGTCTGCTCTACTTTGCCAAGTTCCTCCAGCTCCTGCAATACATCATTCATTACCCGGCGCCCTTCTTCGATGTGTGCCATTTCACGGCCTCGGAAAAGTACAGAAACCTGAACCTTATCTCTGTGCTTCAGGAACTTCTTGGCCTGATTCACTTTGAACTGGATATCATGATCACCGGTTTTTGGGCGAAGACGAACTTCTTTGGTCTTCGTATGCGATGTATTGCGAGAAGCCTTCTTCTTTTTTTCATACTTATACTTGCCGTAATCCATGATTCGACAAACCGGCGGCCGTTCACTAGGAGCCACCTCCACCAGATCTAAACCTGCTTCGCTAGCAATTTCTTTTGCCTGGTCTGTTTCAATAATGCCAAGTTGTTCTCCGTCATAGCTAATGACTCGAATCGGTGAAATTCGAATTTGATCATTAATACGAGTACTTTCGCGGTCGATGATTGATATCCTTGTTTTGATGATGAAATTAGTAGAAACGAATTTTGTTTCCATTAACGTAATTCTATATAGATGAGCAACTGAAATGGAAGTTCTAACACTAAATATACCGCTTTAAAATGTTCAATCTACATTAGTGTGAATGCTGAACATTAATATTCATTTTGAGCATCGCGTGAAACGAGTCCGGCACTGCCAGAGAATGTCTTGCGAACAAGTCGGTTTTCAATTTCATCCTGAAATTTGGCTAGAGCGTCGGTGACAGGCATTGCTCCTAAATCACCATCGATCCTGTCGCGAACGCTGACTTCACCATTTTCCATTTCCCGGCCACCCACAATTAGCATGTAGGGAATCAATTCAAGCTGTGCATCGCGAATCTTAGCACCAATTTTTTCCGCCCGGTAGTCACCGCTGACCCGCATTCCAGCTGCCTTTAATTGAGCTTCAACCTGACGGCCGTATTCTTCAAATTTCTGGCTGACAACGACAATACGAGCCTGTTCAGGCGCCAGCCAGAGAGGGAAGGCCCCAGCAAAGTGCTCGATTAAGACTCCAATAAATCTTTCCATAGAGCCAAATGGAGCCCGGTGAATCATCACAGGCCGGTGCGGCTGGTTGTCAGCACCGATGTAGGATAAGTTGAAACGGATTGGTAAGTTGTAGTCGACCTGAACCGTCCCTAACTGCCATTTTCTACCGATACAATCATTAACAACAAAATCGATCTTCGGGCCATAGAATGCCGCTTCACCTTCTTCTTCGATAAACGGTTTTCCCAGAGTGGCTGCGGCACGACGGCAAGCGTCCTCGGCCTTATCCCAGTTTTCCTGATCGCCTACATATTTGTCAGAGTCTTTGTCACGCAGGCCGACACGAACACTGTAATCCTCCATGCCGACCGAGGCAAAGACAATCTTTACTAACTCCAGACAGCCTTCCAGTTCTTCGGCAAGCTGGTCTTCTGTAATAAAAAGGTGAGCATCATCCTGTGTAAATCCACGCACTCTGGTGAGGCCGCCAATTTCACCGGATTGCTCCCAGCGGTAAACAGTTCCAAATTCAGCTAAACGAACTGGCAGATCTCTGTAACTTCTTTGTTGCGAATCGTAAATCTTTATATGGTGGGGACAGTTCATTGGCTTTAATAGATAGCCGTCGATTTCTCCTTCCGCCAGAGAGTTGGAAAGATCACTGCAACTACAACCCTCATCCGCCACCTTCTTCATGTAGTCACGGTTGATCAGGGCGGGATACTGGCTTTCCTGGTAATAAGGGAAGTGGCCGGAGGTCTTATAGAGATCGAGTTTCCCGATATGAGGAGTAAAAACCTGGTCGTAGCCCTGTCGCTGCAGGTGTGCTCCGATGAACTCCTGAAGCTTCTGTCTTACACAGGCACCTTTGGGCGTCCATAGTATTAAGCCCTGTCCCACCATGTCATCGATATGAAAAAGGCCAAGCTGTTTACCAAGAGTTCTGTGATCACGCCGTTTTGCTTCATCGATTCGCGTTAAATGTTCTTCCAGCCCGGCTTTATCAAAAAATGCTGTCGCATAGACTCGTTGCAGCTGCCTGTTTTCCGAGCTTCCTTTCCAATAGGCACCGGCGACACTCAGTAGTTTGTATGCACCAATGGCACCGACCGCTGGAATATGAGGGCCGCGACAAAGATCAATAAATTCCCCTTGTCGGTAAAACGAGAGTTGTTGGTGTTCTGTCAGACCGTCACGGATGTGTTCGACCTTATATTCCTGACCGAGTTCGTTGACGATATTGAGAGCTTCTTCACGGTCTGTCTCAATCCGCTCAAAAGGTTCGTTAGCCTTGATGATTTTCTTCATCTCAGCTTCGATCGCTTCAAAGTCCTCATCACTCAACTTATGGTCTAAGTCAAAGTCGTAATAAAACCCGCCGTCGATTGTTGGGCCAAATGCCAACTGTACCCCGGGAAAGATTTTCATGATGGCGCGAGCCATGACATGAGCGGCTGAGTGCCGCATCACCCCAAGTGCTTCGGGGTCTTTTTTAGTAAAGAGTTTCAAAGCGGCTTGGATGCCATCATTGATAACATGATCCAGGCCGACGATCTGTCCGTCCACTTCTGCCGCTAACGCTGCTTTAGCTAAACCAGGGCCAATATCAGCTGCGACCTGTCCCGGAGTTACTGCATTTTCATATTCTTTTGTTGAACCATCAGGAAGTGTTATGGTTACCATTTTTACTCGATCTAAGGTGGAAGTTATCTGAATCAGACGCTCATCGCTACAAAGGATGAACTTACAATTTAAGCCTTAATTCAACGTATGGCGGTAAGTATAGTAGCGGCTTCAAAACAGCAGAAGACCGAAAATGGGATTATTGCATCGGGGTATAAAAGTTCTTCTCTATGCTGCCATAGGCAAATCCCGAAACAGGATCCATGGACTATACTGAAACGATAATCAAATCGATTGCTGGCCGAGACTTTAGACATGTCATTAAAAACCATTACCGTGGAAGAACTAAAATCAAAACAGGAAGTAGATAGTGCCCTGCAGCTTATCGATGTCCGCACACCGGCTGAATACGCAGCAGTCCACGTTCGTTTTGCAGAAAACGTTCCACTCGATGAGCTTGATGCTAATGCAATTCAACAAGCACGCCAGTTACCGGATCATCCGCTTTATGTGATCTGTAAGATGGGCGGCCGGAGTGCCAAGGCATGTCAAAAGTTTATCGATGTTGGCATTGAAAATGTGATTAATGTGACCGGGGGAACAGATGCCTGGGTGCAGGCAGGATATGATGCTTCCCGCAGCGGAAAGAAAGTCATGGCATTGGACAGGCAGGTCAGGATCTCAGCGGGAATGCTGGTGGTGGCAGGTGTTGTTCTTTCAGCCACCATGCAGCCAGTTTGGGTAGGACAGGCAGTAGCCGGTGCGATCGGGGCAGGCTTAGTTTTTTCCGGACTTACCGATACATGTGGCATGGGAGCAGTGCTTAGTAAAATGCCATGGAATAAGTCTTAGCTATCCACAGAATTCAAATTAAAGGAAATAAGTTATGAAGAGGTTTCTTTTATTATTTGCCCTGCTTGGCGTTTTTGGGTGTACCAGTCAGGAAGCTGCAGAAGTGCAGACCGGTATTGAAAGACAACCAAATAGTGCTTCTAGTCCGGCTGATGCAGTCAGCAATATTAAGAACAATGTACAGGGCACACTTGATCAAATTAAAGCTCGTGATGAATATCAGCAGGAGCTTGCAAAGTAAGGCATCATCGCTATTGCGGTATATCTGTTCTGGATGTTGATTGTCGGTCGATAAATATGTTAAGGAGATACCCGACTGAAAGGTTTGCCGTCAGAGCAAACGGACCAATCCACTGAAAGCTGATATTGTGGTAACCCAATTCGTCACCAAAGGCCAAATATAATGCTGTACAGATTCCAACCATTGTTGCAATCGCAACAGCCAGGGGATTTGGTTTTTTGAAATAGAGTGCATATATGAATAAACCAAAGATTGGGGTGGTAAGTAGATTTACAGCACTGGCGGTTACTTCCATAATGTTTCCGTCAATAAATTCAGTTAATGCACTGCCAAATACTACGAGAATTCCTACGAGTACGGCGATGATTCTGGCCATCAGCAGTTGCTGTTGTTCTGAAAGTTTGTTGACCCGTTTTCGCTCAACGAAGTCTGTTGAGATAACAGCAGTAATCGAGTTAACGCCGGAATCCAGACTCGACATAGCTGCTGCGAACATCGCGGCAATCACCAACCCCGTAAGTCCCGCTGGCAGTCCATGGGCAATGAAGTGTGGAAAATACTGATCAGCCTTGAGTTGCAGACGATTGCTGTAATTAATACTGGCTTCAGCATCTTTATCAGACCATCCTAGAAAGTGCTGAGCGTCCTGGGTAGTTGGTTTTTTGCCATGATTACCGATAAACACCTTTTCAAAATCCTGGAATTCTTCAATAGTTCCGGATGCCAGTTCAGGAACAGCGGGCGCTGTTTTTTTATAGTGTGCTAAAAGAGCAATACCTACAAAACAGAGGGTAATCCCGACAATAACACTAACTCCCAATTGCCAGATGACAGCTTGACGGGCTCCTTTGGCATCTTTAGTTGCCATAAATCGCTGAACGGTGGTTTGATCACTTCCCAGTGTGGCAACATACCAAATAACGCCGGTCAATATCGAACCAAACCACGTCACTCGTTCCGTGAGGTTGGGAGGAAAGATTGGCTGGTCATCCCATTCGTCAGGCCATTCTGTTGGGATCCAGCCGAATCCACCGAAGTCAATAGTAATGATAATTAGTACGGTGACGGCGCCACCATAGAGCAGTATCGTTTGCATCGCATCAGTAATTACGACTGCCTGAAGGCCACCTAAGGATGTATAGATGATTGCCACCAGCCCGATAAGCGCTACTACTAATAAGCTCCAGCCTTGATCAATGTCAAGCATTGTGATCATGGCATCTCCCGCTGCCTTTAAGAGAACAGCCATCCAGATCAGTCGGAGCGTAATAAACATGATTCCACCACTAAGTCGAAAGCCCAGCCCCAACTTTTCTTCCAGTAGTTCATAGGCGCTGGTAACACGGTAATTCATGTATTTCGGAAGCATAATGATTCCGAAAATGATAAAGATAAGCGGATGCCCCAGCAGCCCGACAAAGTGCACTGGCCCTTTGCCGGCAGCCTCCCCGGGCATGCCAAGATAGGAGATGGTGCTTAGCAGGGTCGCGAATAATGAAATCCCAATCAGTATTGAGTTCATATTTCCGCCGCCTGTGAAATAGTCGGCACGACTCTTTTGACGTTTAGAGATAAAGTATCCGAGATAGATTGTGCCTAAGATGTAAATCCCAAGCACTCCGTAGTCCACAGCCCCCACTCCACCCCGCTGACTTTCATCAGCCAGTAGCATTCCGGGCAAAGCCAGTGTTGTCAGCAGAGTCATTACAGCCAATAGGAGGTTACGCATTGAGACGTTCATTCCTCTTCTTCCTCATCCCGTTCGATAGCACCTTTCTCGTAGTCCCAGATGGCATTGGATAGTTTACTGCGAGTTATTGCACGGCCAGATTCAAATTCCTGATTGATTACATTCACCAGATAATTCAATAGTTTGTTGTCGATCGTTACGCTACGCAACATGGGTGTTCTCCCGCGGGAATTTAAAGCTTCTTATAGTTGATGGAACAGACGACAGTTTTCTAAAGTGCGCTAGCATCGTGTGTTTATCCTACTACTATTTGTAAGCCTACATGGTACGATATCCCTCAATGATATGAAGTTCTCGATTTAAGTCCAAATCAGAGGTGAATTGACGTGCGTCGAAGTAAGACAGTAGAGAAATTAAAGAACAATGAATTGATTAAAATCTGCGGGTTGGGGCACTTTCTTCCGTTCTATGTTGCACATGCAGCTAAATCCGGATTTGATGCGATTTGGCTTGATTCTGAACATCGTGCCTGGAACCCGCGCGAACTGCAGGCCATCATGGCTTATTGCCATCAGTATGATATTGACTGCATGTTACGCCCGGCTTCCATTGATAAGGTCAGCCTATACCGTCATCTGGAGGACGGGGCCGCTGGCATGCTTGTACCTCATGTGAATAATGTTGAGCGAGCGACTTATCTGCGTGATTGTTTAAAGTTCCCACCTTTGGGCGATCGGGGCATCGATGGGGTTGGACAGGATAACGGATTTGAATTTTCTGACTCGATTGAATATGCTTCTCAAGCCAATGATAACACCTTTCTAATTTGTCAGCTTGAGACCGCAGAAGCTCTCGAAAATGCTGAACAGATCATAGCAACCGATGGCGTTGACGGAGTTTTTGTAGGTCCCGGAGACTTGCAACTGCGTATCACAAAAAACGAACTTGATTTCACCCTGGAAGAAGCAATTGAAAAGGTGGCCGTCCTCTGCAAACAGTACGGCAAAGCCTGGGGAATGCCGGTCGGCAATGTTGAAACCGGTAAGAAGCGATATCAGCAAGGTGCGCGTTTGATTGCTTATGCGGGCGAATTCGTTGCTTTGGTAAACATGTTAAATCAGAATTCCGCTGGTCTGGACGAAATGACTAGCTAGACAGGTCTAGGCCAATTCGCACAGTTGGAATACGCGTCTATAATGGATAGGGTCAGAATAGATCGTTTAAGTTTCTTTCAACTATAAAAATTGGTTCTACAGATATGAAACCCGTTTGTTGTTTAGTGTTTGGCTGTTTGTTAGCTACATCAGTAGCTCAGGCTCAGCCAGACCACCCTGCTCCGATCAAGATTCCTGAAAGTGAAGCTTCATCAGAAAAAGAGATGAAGCCATATTCGGAAGTCGTTGAGCATACTCGCAATAAAATTGAGATGCTGCCGATTTCAAGTGGTAAATTCATCATGGGCAGTCCGGATGATGAAGAAGGACGTGTTGAGGATGAAGGTCCTCGGCATGAAATTCAAATTAAACCATTCTGGATGGGTAAAACGGAGATTACCTGGGATGTATACGAAGTTTGGATGTCAGATATCGATATCCAGATTCGCAAGGTTTATGGTCGTGCAGCTAATGAGCGTGATAAGCTTGCCGAGCCGTTAACAATTTCAAAACCTACTGCACCTTATACTGATATGACTTTTGGTATGGGCAAGCGCGGCTATCCAGCGATTAGCATGACACAACATGCCGCTCGGACTTTTTGTAAGTGGCTTTCGGCCAAGACCGGTCGTTATTATCGTTTGCCAACAGAAGCGGAATGGGAGTACGCATGTCGGGCAGGAACCACTACACGTTATAGCTGGGGTGATGATGCTTCCAAGATTGCCGATTACGCCTGGTACTATGAAAACTCGAATGACAAATACCAGAAGGTTGGCAAAAAACTTCCAAATCCCTGGGGACTGCATGATATGCATGGCAATGTTGCTGAATGGGTTCTTGATCAGTACGACACTGAGTTTTATGGACAAACCAAATCCGGCGCTCTCAATCCGGTCAACGTGCCATTGAAATTGTATCCACGTGTTGTGCGCGGTGGTAGCTGGCTAGATGACGCAGAGCTTTTGCGAAGTGCAGCGCGTTTTGGTTCCACCGGAGAATGGAAGGATCAGGATCCACAGGAACCTCAGAGTATCTGGTATCACACAGATGCCCTGCATGTCGGGTTGCGTATCGTACGGCCGCTGGAATCGCCGGGCAAACAGGAGCTTGATGAAATCTGGAACAAAGCCCTGCCCCTTCAGTTCGATAAAGACAATCCTAAAGAATAAAGCGAGTTCCCTTTTTGTCTCTTGTGGAAATGAGTATTTCATTGGTTTAAGATTGAGGAATTCATCAAATCAATTATTTAATTAATCAGGCAAGGAATTATACGATGAGCGAGAGTAATAATTCGCGACGTGACTTTCTAAAAAAATCCAGTGCCGTTGCTGCAGCAACGGGAATTCTCTCGGCGGTGCAGCCGGTTCATGCGGCAGTAGACGGAACAATTCAGGTTGCTTTGATCGGTTGTGGTGGTCGTGGAACGGGAGCAGCATTAAATGCTCTTAGCGTTCCGGAAGAAAATATTAAGTTGGTTGCAATGGGCGATATTTTTGAAAATCGTCAGAAGGCCAGCTATGAAAGTTTGGTACGAAAATTTCCTAAGACAGTGGATGTACCGGATGAAAATAAATTTATCGGTTTTGATGCATATAAGAAAGCAATGGATTGCCTGAATCCTGGCGATGTTGTCATCCTGACAACGCCTCCTGCTTTCCGCTGGCTCCATTTTGGCTACGCGATTGAGAAAGGCCTGAATGTCTTTATGGAAAAACCGGTTACTGTTGACGGTCCGGGATCCAAGAAGATGTTCGATTTGGCTGAGAAAGCAACAGAGAAGAATTTGAAAGTGGCTGTTGGTTTGATGTGCCGTCACTGTGATGCCCGCAACGAACTGTATGATCGCATCCAAAATGGTGAAATTGGTGAGGTCAACATGCTTCGGGCCTATCGTATGGCAGGCCCTACCGGTTATGCTGCCGTGCCTCCCAAGCCGGAAGGTATTTCTGACCTAATGTATCAGATCAAAAATTTCCACGGTTTCTTGTGGTTAAGCGGCGGAGCAGTATCTGACTTCCTGATTCACAATATTGATGAAATGTGCTGGATGAAAGACGCCTGGCCGGTTTCAGCCAAGGCGTCTGGTGGACGTCACTACCGAGGTGATAATATCGATCAGAACTTTGATTCCTATGCAATCGAATATACTTTTGAGGATGGTACGAAGGCATTTATGAATGGCCGTACGATCCCGGGGTGTCATAACGAATTTGCCGGCTATGCTCATGGTTCGAAAGGAATCGCTGTGATTTCTCAATCCGGTCACGCACCATCGAAAGCTCGGATCTATAACGGCCATGTGATGACCAAGGAGAATCTGGCATGGCAATGGGATAAGGCTGAGCCGAACCCGTATCAACTTGAATGGAACCACTATATTGACGCTATTCGTAACGACTTGGAATATAACGAAGCTCCGCGCGGTACGATGGCCAGTCTGGTTACGTCGATGGGCCGTTTGGCTGCTCATACCGGACAGGATGTTACGGTAGATGACATGCTGAATCATGAAGCTGATTTTGGGGACGGGATAGAAAACCTCACACTCGATGGGGATTCAGTTCTTCTGCCGTTTGATGACGGCAATTACCCGGTGCCTCAGCCAGGTTTGAATCCGGACTTCGAATATTAATCGACAGCAAAATAAAAGACCGCTCTGACTGTGCTAAAGTGAACCAGAGCGGTTTTTTATGCGCTCCGCTTGCTCGTTGCTAGAGAATCTCTTTAATGACCTCACCACGACTAATTTGAATTGGGCGATTCAGCGGATCGTAAACTTCTGTGTGAGGGGGATAGCCCATCAGATGATAGACCGTTGCCAGAATATCTTTTGGCCGCACCACACCTTCAATCGGATGAGCGGCATGTTTGTCGGTGGCGCCGTGAACAGCACCACCATGAACTCCGCCACCGGCTAAGGCGATAGAGAATACGCTACCCCAGTGGTCGCGCCCTGCATTGCCGTTAAATTTTGGGGTATGCCCAAACTCACTGAACATGATGACCAGCGTTTCATCGAGCATCCCTCGCTGATCGAGATCCTCAACCAAAGCACTGAACGTTTGATCCATACTGGGCATCAAGTGTTCTTTGAGTGACTGGCTATGTTTTTTGTGAGTGTCCCAGCCACCCTGATTTTCGAATTTCCGATCATCGACAACACGTGTCCAGTTAATTTGTACTAATGAAACGTCGGCCTCGACCAAACGACGGGCTAACAGGCAACTTTGAGCGAAGCGACCATCCCCATAGCGTTCACGAGTTTTTTCTGATTCCTGAGAAAGATCAAAAGCATCACGTGCCGTCCCGGAACCAAGTAGATTATAGGCTTTTTGAGCGTGGATATTGAAGGTTGAGACTGCTTTAGAATCGGCTAATGACTGCTGCGCATTGTTAATTTGGGTCAGCAATGATTGTCGATTGTTTACTCGTAGCTGGGTGAGTTCTTCAGCCAGCGTCATACCGGGAACATCAAATCGGTTTTCATTGGGATAGCATTTTATCAGCCAGGGATCATGAGCACGTCCAATGAATCCTGCATCCTGTCCGGGCCATGGTTTATTGCCATCATTCCAAATATGTTCAGGAAGTACGACAGAGGATGGTAAGCCTTTATCTTCTCCTAAAGCTCTAATAACAGCCGCCAGACTGGGATGATCATTTGGTGGTCCAGGCAGTGCACTTTCACGATTAAGCGGATTATGTTCGATACCGGTGAGCATCTGATAACCGCTAGACGAATGGGCATTGTCATTTGTTGCGACTGCTCTGAGAACCGCCATTTTGTCGGTAAGTCGCGCCGTTTTCGGCATTAATTCTCCGACATGAAATCCTGGTGTTTTAGAAGATATGACCCCAAATTCTCCCCGGATTTCTTCCGGGGCATTTGGTTTTGGATCCCATGTTTCATGTTGAGGCAGCCCGCCGATTAATCCGAAGACAATAACAGATTTAGCTTTACCAAATCCGGGCAGGCTTGAGTTGGTAGCCGGACTGGCTTGAGCACGATTTTCTAACAGATCCGCTAGTGAGAGGCCGCCTAGCCCCAGACCGCCAACGCGCAAGGCCTCCCGACGGGAAATCCCGTCGCAAAGCATTGTCCCCTTGTTGCGGATAGATAACATTTATAAATCTTTCTTATGGCTGCCCTATTGTTTAATCGTACCAGAAATCAAAATAGAGTCTTAGTACTATTTATCGGCGTGATGATGTGTCAGTGAATAGGATAAGAGGCTCGTATTTTTTTCCGCCGGTTAAACATTCCGATGAAAAATGGACGAGCGGTAGGAAATAGCCCGGTGACCTATTTTCAATCGAGTCGTGTATTCTTGAAATACGCGGGGCTTTTTTGAGTGGCGTAGCCAAAGTGAGTGAGTAGCTCGTCGTCGGTAAAGGTATAGCTCAGTGCTTCCTGCTCTTCAGCTATTAGGGTTACTGTGCTGCCCTGCAGAATTATTTTCAACTGGATGTCCTGGCCAACGGTCATAGTGTAGTTTTTAGTGCGAACTGGCAGAAAGTGGCCATCTTTAACTTCGGCGATAACGATCGATTGCGTACCAATTTGAATACCGGCCAGCTTGAAGTTCTCGTTGTCGATGTGGTCAAAGACGATATATGCATTTGCGAATTCATCTGGTGCGTTACTTAGGCTGGTGACATGACTGGTGAGTTGCTGCTGTCCGACAAATGTATTTGGTAACATGTACACGGACAGGCCTTCGGAGGCGGGTTGGACCTCAATGACATTATCAGAAATATGCCACATCTCGCCGTTTAGCTGTTGGTTGTAGTTGGCTGCTTCAATGAGTTCTTCTGCCGGAAGAATACTAAGTGTGTGATATGCGCGATCGGCATAGGGTGAATAAACTCCAACAGTCCCATAACGTAGCGTTTCAGGGAACTCATAGCTTGTTATTCGCGAGCTGTTTGCAAATACAGTGATCCTGTTATCACGGACTCGCACGCGGACACTAAGGTTGTTGTGAAGGTTCACATTGCGACGAGCCTGATGCAGAATTCTTTCTTCGCCATTGACGACTTCACCAATCGTCCAGAACGTACGGTCTGGATACATGGTTGAATTAACGATCGTGCCGATAATTGTGGAGGATCGTGAAGAACCTATCACGCGAGTCATGCCAACGAATTTGTAATTTAACTGGTCATGGTAGTCGAATATTATAGGTTCTTTCGCAAAGTCCTCTTCATTCACATCCTGCGACTGTAAAACAATGTCGAAATCTTTTGGTAACGTATCATTTAGAAAGAGCAGATTGAAATTTGTGATGCTTTCGAATCCGCCAAATGGAAGTGGGTATTGGTTCTCCTGAAAAAATTCCTTACCTTGTATTTTAAATCCATAATCATTCATCACGATATCCGACTCTAGATATCCGAATGGAGTTAGCTTTGCCGAAGCTGGGAAGTTGACGCCCGGCGCGATAGGTAAGGTTCTATTGGCAGTAACTCCATTTGCAAATTGAATTTCATATTCAATATTAGTCGGCCCCCAGTGGTGTGGAGCTGATCGGTAAGTTAGTTCGTTGTCCTTAACGTTTATTGTCCCATGAGGTGTTGAGGCACTTGCGATGACCGCATCTTCAGGAAGCTGAATGAAATGATTAAGAGTCACATCTTCGTGTACAGCAACTTTGTGGTAGTTGTTAATTCCGACGGAAGGTTGATTGATGTTATCGATTGTTAGCGGTTTGAAGATTGAACCGCGGCGGTGACCTTTAAGTCCAACATGACCGGCAGAAACGTCATCGGGGAATTCCCGCGATAAGTATTGTTGGTCGTTGATGAGTAATCGCACCTGATTGCCATGGACAAACAGTCTCAGGTCATATTCATAATTTTCCAGCTTACCAATGAAGTGGGATTTTAAAGGGATATTTCGTCCGTTGCGTAATTCAGCGATGATTGCGGTCTTCTTACCTCCAAGAATTCCGGCGTATTTGTAGTTCTCTGTATCAACATAGTCAAAGACGAAATAACCACCGCCATTAGCACGTGGATTGTTGGGATGCGGAACAACCGATGTGGTCATCGTGAATTGCTCGGGAGGAATCCCAATTTCAAGTAATTCCAGTCCGGTAAGCCTGTGTAGCGAAGTGTGCGTGGTTAAAAGATTGTCATGAGTGCCCTGCAACAGCGCAAGATCGGTGGGTGCATCATGATTCCATTCATATTGGATTGGAAATTGTGAACTGATCGACAGTGTGAGTTCCCCGGAAACAATGCGTCCAAATTGATCTACGACATCGTAGGTAATAAGTTGTTCGCCAAATCGAGCATCATCAGCCTGAAATTGTAGTTGGTTATTAACAACGGATGCCTGCCCTAAATCAAATTCCGTTTCTGACAATGCCAGTGTTGCATCCACATCATATGCCACCTGATCATTGGCTAACACGTCGATAATCTCTGTCATTCCCTGAACAGTACGGAAACGATCACTAAACGTTTTAGTTAAAGGAAAGTAGTCAGAAATTGTGAGGTCTTTAAATTCTGTTGGTCTGGGAATCAGCACACCAATACCTAATGGATTGGTTTTATCCAGAGCCATAAATGAGTGGGAAACTTTCAGCTCACCATTGGCTAGTAATTCAGCTCTGCTACCTTCGATATTGAGTTTGAGTTCGAAAGTTTGATTTGCCTGAATTGGTTCTCGCAGACGATCGTGTACATAAAAGCGATTTCGGAATCTGCCACCGAGAAGCCAGAGATTTCTTCGCGCATCAAACCCGGCGAATTTGTAGTTGCGGTCGTTTTCATAATCAAAGACGAGCATGCCGTTGGTTTGCAGGCCGCGTTGTCTGAGTCGCGAGCATCCTGTTGCCAAAGGATCGATCGATGAATTGACCGTTGCTTCGATTGTAAACCGGTCAGGCAAATCCTGTTGACTGTCAAACAAGGCAATTCGCGGTAAATGTTTTCGTTTAACCGGTTCGGCGTCGCCAACGATAAAGGACTCGCCTAATGCAATACCCTCTTTCGGAGTGACCGGATCGGACATTAATTTACAGGCAGCACCGCCAAAGGCCAGCAAACGCCGGTCTTCCAGTCTTTCTCCCCCTCTTAGCCGAGGATTTGATTCAGATTTGACTTGCTTAGGCATGCAAAAATTCCCCAAACTCCAAGCAGATTGTAAGCTAGATTGGCTAAATTGCCCAAGTCCATCTCTTACGTCTATTGTGTCGGTGTTGGCGGACAATTTTTGCGTAGGAATCAGTGCGTGAGATTAGGCATCGCCGACAATGTTGGACTTTAAGATCAGCTAAATAAGTTGAATTCCAGCCAGAGTCTGGCTGAAATCTAAAGAATTTATTCGTGAAGGCGTTGCCAGTGGATGGTGATGGAATAGTGTTCGGTCGTGACTTCCATCTTTCGCTCGAATTGATTGGGTTTGAATGACAATGTAAAGATAACCGGTTCACCAATCGGATCGTCACTGAATGTATCGTCATCCCAAACCTGAAGTTTGCCTGTGCCCAGCACGGGTAAAAGTTTTTCAAATGCGTTGAAGTCCCAACTGGCAATGAGCCCGTCATCAGCCTCGTCGACCCGAAATACTTTTTTATCTTCGAGGTCGGTGATTACGAAATACAAGTCTGGCAGCTCTTCGTCGGCAAGTGCTAATGCAGAGCCTTTTTTGACTTCCATCTCGACGGATTTAATTCTTAGCGCTACTTGAGACTGAGGATGTTCGATATCCTTGTAGTGTTGTTTTCGAACCAATTCTATGACTTCTTCCTCCACCGTGGCACCATCATCGGAAGGTGATTGTTGATAAATCGTTCCCAGATATTCGGCCATCCGGTCACTCATGCCATGACGCACAACCTTACCCAGAATGAACCCCATTCTGCAGGAGTGTACGACCGAATGTTTCATATCAACACCACTAACGTCCGAGCGGTATTTAATATTGTGTTTAGTAACGATAAGTTCGTCCCGGCTTTCGAGATTGACGATTTCATCTGTTAGCCCCACTCGAGCAGCAAGATCGTGAAATGGACTACTCACTTTTGGAAGGATCAGTTGTTGAGCCCGACGCCATGAACGCGTTAAGCCAATTGCCGAGTCATCATTAACTCCGTTCACTTCGGCCCAAAAATCCGGAACGCGATCGTTATCAGGATTGATACAAACAATGTCTTTAATTTGCTTTTGATTTTGAGGAGGACAATATACCGGCAGAGGGACTTCCTCACCATTTGGATCCTGCATTATCAAATATAAATGTGGTGTGGAAAGACAAACCACCAGATCGACCGGGCGATTGATTTTAGAGGCTGCCAGCAAAGCAACGTTTCCACCATGACTATGACCAATGATGGCAACACGGTCTTCTGTATCTGTAAACTCTTCGATCTCATGCGCTAGATTATCGGCCGCATTAAGGCGGGCCTGATGATTATTTTGCCCACTCCAGACAAAGTGGTGTATTGTCGAGTTATTCCCCGCTGCGCGCTTTAATTCAGATGCAAAACTAACTTTACCTTCGACAATCAGCGGCCAGGTTTCATTGCCGGCAAAACTACCATGGACGAGGAAAATTTTAACAGGGCCTTTAAGACGGGAGAATTGTAGCGGGAACTCGTCCCCAATACTGATTGATGGCATGCAAATCATTGCCAATAGTATCCAGCAGAACAGCTGTATCCGTATTCTCACACTATCGATATATACCATTAAAGAACCGTTCTGTAACTCGCTTTGTCCGATTAGCAAAGATGGCTTGGTTATACCATTCTGACCCCTGAATAGTGTACCACTTGTGACCAATAGTTGATGGATAACCTGACTGACTAAAGTGAATCTAATTAGGATTCAGCATTCCAAAGCTGGTGATAAACCTTGGCAATACCCTGAACTTCATTTTCGATTGAGAATTGTTCACGGACGCAACGTTGACAATCATCAGACATTCGTTCGATGGATTTGGGGTCACTCATTAAGATTTCAAGATATTGTCTGAACATGCCTGTATCATTGACTGGAAAAATATATCCGTTGATGGAAGGTTCGATCATCGCGTCATATGCACCGGTATCTGCTGCGATGACGGGAGCGCCACTTGCCATCGCTTCAAGCGGAGTGAGCCCGAATCCTTCATATCGGGAAGGAGCAACGACAAAACTCATGGCATTGTAAACCGCCGGGATGTGATCGAATGGTACTTCCCCATGCCAAATAATTCTTTCTTCAAGTCCCGCGGCTTTGACCCTGATCTGCAGATCGTTGTTGAATTTTTCGAAGCCGGCAGTGACTTTACCAACCAATACCGCTCCAAAGTCCGGATATTTTGGTAGTAATTCGATCATTGCTTTGACAAAATAATCCGCCCCCTTTTCCGGACGGATCCGACCGAATTGACCGATAGCGTACTTAAATGGGAACCCCAGTCGTTGTAAAGCATCCTCCCGTGATACAGCAGGCTTAAATTTTTGAAAATCCACGCCGTGATGAACAACGGCTGACACATTCTCGAGAAAGGATGCTGCTTTTTCACTCGTAGCAATGACTCTGTCCATTTTACTAATCAGCCACCGGGGCCAGGCAGAATGATGTCGAATCGCAGCAGAAGTAAAAACGATTCGGATCGGACAGCGAAGTACATGTTTGAACAAAAGCGCCCACTGCATCTCGTTATTGCGTCGGACATGACAGATATGAAACGGTTGATCTGACGGACATTTCCTGAGCAGTTTATACAGTTTGACAAATGTTAGGTTGTCAAAACCGTCGATTGGCAACTGGGACCAGACTTTAAGGTTAAATTCGTTACGTTGATGGTGGACGAGGTTACGGATCGTGGCACTAACGCCGGTAATTCGGCGATGTAAATCCGTTACGATAACCTGGGCCGGATGCAGGGACATGGGGAACTTTCTTTTTGAAACAAATGATAACCATCAGGACCTCCGAGGATGCTAATTGAAGTACATTTGTGATCAAATCGGTGTTGCGACGATTAGTAAATCTAACTTACTTTACCCGAATGTTGCTATCTCATTCTTACAAGTTTCTATTCATACATATCCCTAAAACGGCGGGTTCTAGTATCACGTCTGCGCTCGCACCCTATTGCGAAAACCCAGAGCGACATTGGTACAACCGAATGCTTAGCGGAGTAGGGATTAATGTGAATTGGTACGGTCCGCTAAAAGTTCGAAATCCCCGCAAGCATACGACCTTTGGCCAGGCCAGACGAATTTATTCTAAAGCGATGCTGGACTCATATTTTAAGTTTGCGTTTGTAAGGAATCCGTGGGATCTAATGGTCTCTTATTATCATTACATTAAGTCTAGAAAGAACCATCATCGTAGCAGGCAAGTCAATCAGCTGAATAGCTTTAAGAACTACCTGTACTATGAGATTGATCGTGCTAAAGTGTCTCAGAGCAAGTTTATTTATGATCAGCATGATAATATGCTGGTCGACTTTGTAGGACGATTTGAAAATCTGACTGAAGACTTCCAAAAAATCTGCTCATCGGTTGGTCTGACAGGTGTTCGGCTGGAACATCAAAACAAATCAGCACGAGGCAGCTATCAAGAGTATTACGATCTGGAAACTCGAGAACTGGTCGCCCGGCATTGGGAGAGGGATATCGACCTTTTTAAGTATTCATTTGATGATTCCCAAAGGACACTGATAGCCTAAAACAACTCTGTCTTCGGCTTTCGTGAAATAAGGATTCACAATTGTGATAGTCTCTTACAAACATAAATTTATATTTGTGCATCTCGGCAGAACCGGTGGGCGCAGCCTAACCGAAAGCTTAATGCAGCATTGTGGGTCAGATGACATTATTACTCCTATCGGAGACCTTCCCGGCCAAAATCATCGGGGCTGGCATCGTCATGAGTCAGCATTAAGTATTAGAGACCGGCTCGGAAGAGATTTCTTTGAGCAATGCTATGTATTTACAGTGGATAGAAATCCCTGGGATAAAGTCTTATCTAATTACTGGGCTTATAAAGGATATTTGCACGGAAAAGGCGGAAAAACCGAACAGATCTCGATTGTCGAACGTCTTTGGCGAGCGATTAGCGGGTACCCCTGGACTTTTGATATCTGGTTGAAATATCGAGTGCTAAAAAGTAAATTGCCAGGGGCATATACAAGATTTCCAGTCACCTTTGGGAAGTATACAGACGGTGAAGGAAACATCATTGTCGACAAAATCTTCCGCTACGAACAATTTCAAGAGGGAGTGAAAGAACTTTCAGCGAAATTAGGCTTTCAAATTGATTTGCGACAATCTCAAGGGACAGGTACTCGCAAAAACAGAGAAAGTTACAAGACTCAGTATTCTCCTTATGGCATGCAATTGGTGGCTGACGTATTTAGTAAAGAGATCGAATTACTCGGTTATACCTTTTGAACGATGAATGTGCGGTAAAGCACCATTTCAATCTGGTATATCCAATCGTGTACCTGAAGAGGAAAATCGTTGGCTAGAATTCAATACCGCCCGGAGATAGATGGCCTGAGAGCTATTGCCGTGTTGGCAGTAATGCTATTCCATCTGGATATTGGATTTTCGGGTGGATTTGTTGGTGTTGATATCTTTTTTGTCATCTCCGGTTTCCTTATTACCTCGATCATCATGGCTGATCTTAAGACGAACTCATTTAGCTTAAAGTCTTTCTGGATGAAACGACTTCGGCGATTGGCCCCCGCAAGTTTTGTAATGCTTATTGGTACATTACTTGCTGGCTGGTTCTTTTTTCTCCCGGCAGAGTTGATAAGTTTGGCTAAATCTCAACTCGCACAAGTTGTATTGTTTGCCAATTACCACTTTGCCTATCGTGTCGATTATTTTGACCCGATTGCTGGTTTGAACCCGCTATTACATGCCTGGTCACTGGCTGTTGAAGAACACTTCTATTTGCTGTTCCCTATAATTCTATGCCTGTTATTCAAACGTGGATTGCGAACGGTTCGGGTAAGTCTTTTAGTGCTGTTGGTCCTTTCATTGGTTTTCAGTATTTGGCAGATTTTTGATCAACCGGAGTTAGCATTTTATCTACTGCCATCAAGAGCATGGGAGTTGTTAATCGGATGCTGTCTGGCCCTCTATTCCGGTTCAATCCCGCAGACCAGCAGGGCACAAGTACTGAACGCGTTGATCAGTTATGTGTCAGTAGTGGCGCTATTTTTTTGCTTTTGCAGTTACAATGAAGCCACATCGTTTCCCGGACTTAATGCATTGATTCCATGTCTGGCAACGGCCGGGCTAATTTACGGTACACGGTCCACAAATCTCATCACCCGTTTCTTAAAGTTACAACCGATGGTTGGAATCGGGCTTATTTCTTATTCGCTTTATTTGTGGCATTGGCCTGTCATTGTTTTTACAAAACTTACCTATACCGCTGAATTCACGGCAGTCCTTTCAGGTTTCCTGTTGTTGATCTGTTTTCTATTGGCATTTCTGTCGTGGCGGTTTATAGAACAGCCATTCCGAAAGGGTGTTTGGTTAAAATCCCAAAAAAATTTCTTAGTCATAATGGTTCTGCTTAGCACGATGTTTGTCCTGATTTCACTAGCGATTGCAAGCATGGACGGCTTTCCTCAAAGATATGACAGATCTCTTCGGCCGCTGGTTTATGCAAAAGTCTCAGAACGGTTCCAAGTTGGCACGGCAGGAGAAATTAGCGAATCGGGACTGCCTAAGATAGGCGAGCCGTCCGAAGAACCGTCATTTTTGTTATGGGGTGATTCGCATACGGCAGCCATTTCGGAAATGGTGAATGAGGCAGCTAAGAGCTTAGAGATAAGTGGGTATATAGCATCACGCAATGCTACGCCTCCACTTCTGCAAAAAGGCAGGCATGGACGGCCAGATCAACAGCAGTGGAATGATGCTGTGTTTCAGTTTATTCGCCAACAACAGATCAAAAATGTGATTATTGTTTCCAGATGGCGTAGTAATTTAATGCCACGCTTGGGCAAAGAGTCTAACTATCAAAGTGAAACCTTCCGCCAGGCGTTTCATTTTACAATGGAACAACTAGCACGTTTGGGTATCAACGTTTGGGTAATGCGTCAAATACCCGATCAACAATTAGATATAAGCAGAGCATTAATAAATGCTAAAAAGCAGGTTCAACCGGTACCTTTTGGCGTTACTCAACAACAGTATGATGAGAATCAAAGAGACATCACAATTGCCTTTGATAAGTATCAGGATCACCCTTACATCAAAATATTGGATGTCGCGCCGTTTTGTTTTCTAGCCGGTAAGTCGCGTATTGGTAATAAATCTGCAACGTACTATGCAGACCAAATCCACCTAAGCCAAGTCGGAGCTGAGGTTATTGCAAAGCCGGTTTTGCTTCCGATTTTGGAAGAAATTAAAATTCAGCGCCAGTTCGGCCAGCAAGATGTTCAGCGAAGCAATCGAGATCAGCCTTAATACTCCGACTCATTAATATTTTCATGAGCGGCCACATTAGCTTCATGGTGAACGTTATTGGAATACAGTGCATCGTCAATGTAATGTTGGTAATGTCGTCAGACTCATCGAGTTCATATAACGAATCCCAGGTGGTTTCTGACCGGTCAATGGAAATTAACCGTACGGCTTGAGCCGCGTTATATTCGGTCACTTTAAATTCCATAGTGAACTCTCTTTTTCCCAGTTTCCGGGTTTCGATGAATTTTGTACCTACTCCTCGTTTCTGGTCCGTTAGAATTAGGAACCGTTTAATTTTCGGATTAATCCCGGCGGCGACTTCAATATGAGCAATGATTTCGAAAATTTCTTCGGCAGTCGCATGAATCTTTTTTGATACTACGAGTGGCTTCACGGTCTGAATCTTTTAGGGTAAGGATACATTGTTGTATGACAGCTTCTGTTTTTCGTTCACGATCATTAACTCATTAGACTTCATGGTAAACAGAGCAGAATAAATAGGAAATTTGGTGATCTCTTTTTGAGTTAATTTACCGTCGGCTGTCGACCATACGGCGACCACCTGATCTTCACCGGTTGTCACAAATTGTGTGCCGGATGGAGATAAATCCAGCCCATAGACTGGCGCCTTGTGTTTGACGATTGTTGTCGCCTCTAATCCGGCACCAACCTTAAAGATACTAGCAGTGTGATCACGGCTGGCACTGGCAATTGTTGTATTATCTGATCCGAAAACAAGTCGCGTGATGACACCCTGATGAGTCGTGTTGTTACCAATGACTTTTTGAATATCGTTTTGCTCAGTGAAACTCCAAACCGCCACGTTTCCATCCCAGTCACCAGTTACCAGAAGCGATTCATCAGGCGACACGGCAATGGCGGAAACGGGGCGGCCTGATGCTTGTTTAGAATGGATAACTATGCCGTCTGTGAGACTCCGGATTTGTACTAGTCCTGACCGATTTCCGGTAATCGCGATATTCCGATTGGGGATTACAGCGACAGCAAAGATATCTCCGGAGTTAACGCTAAGACGATGAAGTAGTTCTTGAGTGTCGAGATTAATAATGGTGATAACACCACTTTCGTTGGCAGAAATAAAATGTGAACCATTATGTGATAAATTTATTGCGCTAAATCGCGATGCTGCTTGAATATCGGTTGTTTGGTATTTTAGTTGACGGTCTGACAGGTGGTGAACTTGTGCGAACATCACCGGGCTTGACGGCGACATCTCCGGTGCAATTACTACACGTCGGCCATCGAGTGACTTTGCCATTAGACGAGTGGCTCCTGGTTCCAGCGGCAGTGGAAATGTTACTCCTTTATAAATTAGACGAGGATCCAGTTCGTTCTGTACTGGGATTCCATGCACACGCCATTGTCGGACGGCCCGTTCAATTTCGTCTTTGGGAGCATTGAGTAGCATTAGCACAGAAGCATAGTTATAGAAGTAGCTGGCGTCATCTTTATAATTTTGGCTGAGTGCAGCCTCGAGGTTTTCTTTTGCAGCCTGCAGATCATAACGCAAATATAATGCCTGATCGGCCTCCAGGCACTTCGAGCCGGGGCGTTGTGGATAAAGTTCAATTAACAGATCAGCCGCTGGGTTGGGCGGTGCCATGACAGGTATGTAATCCGCACCCGACTCTACAAAATTCAATTCATAGAAGGCACCACCGGCAAATGCGAGTGTGACAATGCACAGGATTCTGTATTTTTGGATTAATTCCATCTTCTACAGCCCCTTCTGTACCTTCTTATCACGGACCTTCCAGATGAAGGAATCAAAATAGAAATGGGTCATCCCAAATCCCGCCACCAGAATTTCCGCGTACAGCCCCTGCCACATTGCATCGGTCATGCCAATCGCCTTTAGAGATTCGATTGTCCGGTCAACTTCAGAAATTCTGAAGACGCCAAACCCAAAAACCTCGAGCGGTTCCATTAATATGAGTTGGAATAAAGCGGCATAGATTAAGCTGATGCCAATAAAGACCCAGATGCGTTTAGAACCGATCATGTAGCGAACTATCTTAAACCCAAGACCTTCGACAGGCATATCAGCCTGTTTGCCCGTTTCCGCTTTTCTCCGTAGGTACCAATAAACAATGATGATGTATTGCAGTCCGTGCATAATTCTATGAGCGACACCCCAGACGAGCACCGAAGATGCATGCCAGGCACAGAAGTACCACAGGAAGTAACTGGAACCGATAAAGACATACTTAATTGGATTGATTGTTTCCCCTCGTCGGAACCCGCCAATCAACTGTAATAGGTAGTAACTTCCGTAACAGCCGGTGATAACCCAGCTACACAATTGAATCGAGTGCACAGTACTTGCCTCCGGCAACAGCCCCATAGCTGCGAACTGAGCTAGCCAGATTGTGCTGAACAATGGTGAGGTGATCAGCATGTTCCCGAAAAACACCCAGTGAAATCCAAGGTCAATACGCCCGCTGCGACGGGTACCGGTTCCCGATTTGAAATCATAGATTCGACTAAATCCATGCTGCTGCATAATGCTGTGTTGATGATCCCAAAGGATATTTACCATGAAGAAAGTGAGTGGAACGTAGATGGCGCCGAGTATTGTCAGTGTGAAAATCACGACAGGCCCGACAATTAGTCGCTGTGTCCAGCGGGAGAGATCTTCTTTGAAGCCGTATGTACGAAGCCAGGTGGCAAAGTGATGAGGAATTGTAATCCACAAACTGATAGAAGCCAAAGCAACTGCTGGTAGCCACATCTGACAACTAATGGCAAACAGAACTGCGATATAGGGAAGTCCCAGAAACCATATCATATCGCCGCGGCGGTCTAGTATATATCCGGGCTGAAAGGTTCCTGATTTCACAATATTCGCTTTTGCTGACGACGTTTCGTTTGCTGAAGATACGTTAATTATTGACGATGTTTGGCCATGATGGCTTCAAATTTAGAGATCAATTCCGGATGTTTTTGTGACAGATTTTCTTGTTCACCAATATCTTTTGACAGGTCATACAGCTCTGTCCTGGCTTTGTCACTGACTCGAACTGCTTTCCAGTTGTCCTCTCGGACAGCAAATTTTTGTCCTGCCCGCCAGAACAAATAGTCATGCCTGTCTTGTTGTTTGTCGAGCAAGGTCGGCAGATAAGAGATGCCGTCAGTATCTTTGGGTGGATCAATGCCGGCCAATTCACAGGCTGTGGGCAGGAAATCCCAAAATGCGGATGGATGATTTGAGGTGGAACCGGATTGGATATGACCTGGCCAGCGTGCGATCATCGGAACGCGAATTCCACCATCATAAAGATCTCGTTTGTAACCACGGAGTGCACCATTGGAATTGAAAAACTCCATTTTATGACCACCTTCCTGATGCGGCCCGTTGTCGGAGGTAAAGATAACTAATGTGTTGTCGTCGATTCCGAGGTCTTTTAGCAATATCATCATTTCTCCGATATGGCCATCAAGACGGGTGATCATGGCAGCAAAACCCTTTTCGGGATCGGGCCAGTCTTTTGTAGCAAATTCACCGTGGCTCGGCACTTCCTGCCCATTACCGGTCGCCCGACCACCCTCATTATTCGTATGTGGAATGGTGTAGTGAGCCTGTAGAAAAAACGGTCCGCGGGAATTCTGACGAATGAAGTTGAGCGCTTTGATATGCATCACATCGTGGGAGTATGTCACGCGTTGTGTGGAAACATTTTTCATGGGTCCTTCCACATTCCCGGACAGAATGTATTGCTCTTCATTTTCCCATAAGTACTCCGGGTAGAAGTTATGGGCGCGACTCTGATTTAAATAACCAAACCAATAATCAAATCCCTGTTTAGATGGGACCCCAGCAGTCTCTGGTAAACCTAATGCCCATTTACCGACACCTCCTGTCCTGTAGCCCGCTTCTTTTAGGAGCGTTGTCACGGTTGTTGCATTTTCCGGTAACGTATAAGGAGCGTTGCCATGGATCGGAGTATTTCCGCTGTGTCTGCCAGTTAATAAAACTAATCTGGATGGCCGGCAAACCGTATGTCCGGAGTAATGATCGGTAAACCGCATTCCTTCTTTGGCAATTTGATCAATATGAGGTGTTTTCAGAGTCTTTTGGCCGTAGCAACCGAGATCACCATACCCCATATCATCGACCATGATATAGATGAGATTAGGTAGTTCTTTGGCATCTTCTGCATGCAGGCCTTGCAGGAAAGCTAAATAAATTAATAAAAGTGCCAGGGGGAAGTTTTTCAACATGCTAGTAGGTTCCGAGAGGGCTTTATCAACAAATGGGATTATGTATGGCTTGATTATAACGGCCAGAATTCTAATTCGGCACCGTCTGCAATGATTCGTATTAGCGTGAGATAGGCACTAATTTTGGAAACCTTAACACATCCATCTTTCCTAGTTTGACGCATTGAATTTAATTCTTGTTAATTCTGGTGATTTGCTTAGAGACGGAAACTCAAATAACGGTAAGATTGACTTATTAGAGATTGGCCGCTGGTCTGAATGCAGTGGTGTGCATCTTAAGGATTTTAAATGCAAGTTCTAGTTACAGGCGGCACCGGCTTTGTCGGTAATAATGTAGTACGAATGCTTTTAGACAATGGGCATGAAGTACGCGTGTTGGTACGTAACGCAAAGCCCCAGCAATGTTTCGAAGGTCTCGACGTTAAATTCGTGGAAGGTGATATCTGTGATTTCGAAAGCATCGTTTTTGCTTGTGAAGGAGTGGACGCGGTAATTCATTCGGCTGCCATGGTTCATATTGGCTGGTCACAACTGGAACGCCAGCGGGAAGTGAATGTTGGCGGTACGATTAATCTGGCCAAAGCAGCATTGTCAAACGATATTCGCATGGTCTATGTTTCCAGCGTTGATGCGTTAGGTATCGGAACAGAAGATCAGCCGGCTGATGAAGATACCCCGCGAACGGGCAAGATCCCGTGTTCGTATGTTGTCAGCAAATCAGAAGCTGAACAGGAATTGCACAAGTTTATTGATGATGGACTGGATGCTGTCATTGTGAATCCCGGATTTATGCTGGGGCCAAATGACTGGAAGCCTTCTTCTGGCAGAATGTTACTTGAAGTTGCCCAAAAAAAACCGTTCATTGCCCCCAGTGGCGGCATGATGATTTGTCATATTGACGATGTCTCGGCGGGAATTGTCGCTGCCCTGGAAAAAGGTATTGCAGGGCGCAACTATATTTTGGGTGGCACACGGATGTCGTATCTGGATGCCTGGAGCCTTTTTGCAGACGTTGCTGGTAACAACCCACCAAAACGTAAAATGGGCAAAGTGGTCACAGTGCTTGCCGGTTATGTCGGTGATTTTATTTCCAGGTTGTCACGACATGAATCTGATATCAATTCGGCGGCCATCAAAATGGGATCATTGTTTCATTACTACGATTGTTCGCGAGCAGTTGAAGAACTGGATTACAAGATTACTGATCCCAGACGCACGGTCGAAGATGCGTGGGAGTGGTTCAATGAACATGGTTACGTTGCCAAGTAAGCAGTAGTGGTAAATCTGTTCATTCCACACCGACTTCGGATTCTGGTTTTACCGCAAAAGACCAATAGGTTTACGACTACAGCAACCTATTTGCAGACGAAGACTGGTACCGAACGAAGTAAACTAACTAGCGATCTTGATAGTAGAAGGGTTTGGTTATGTACTTAAATCGATTTTCGCTGATTACGGCCTTCTTTTTTTCATTGCCTGTATTGGTGGAAGCAGCACCAGCGGTTCGCGCCATTCAGCTCCAACGTTTATACCCGGCCTTGATTGGTCGTGAAACGAATAATATTGTTGAGCTCAAAGTCACTGCAGAAAAGGAAGGCACCGAAATACATTCATTGCGATTTGATTTTAAAGAGACGGACGATATTCATGACATTGCAAGCATGATATTGTTTGCCGGAGGCCCAGAAGGCCAACTGGAAACAAAGTCGCCCATTGGCACGGCTAAAACGCCGTCCGATGAACTGATTTTTGAACATAACATTGCACTGAGCAAAGGAGACAATTGGTTTTGGTTATCCTGTCAGCTAAAACCAACCGCCAGTTTGCTGCATTCTATCGATGTTGAATGTAGTCAGATTGAAACAACCGAAGGCACGATAGTACCTCAAGATAATATGCCGGGGCGTCGAGTCCGAATTGGCTATGCTCTCTGCCAGCAAGGTCAGGGTGGTACTCATACCTATCGCATCCCAGCAGTAACTCGAGCCAAAGATGGGTCGTTGCTGGCTTTTTATGATATGCGACATAATCGAACAAAGGATCTACAGGAAGACATTGACATCGGGATGAGTAAAAGCATTGATGGCGGTCAGAGCTGGTCCAGTCCAAGGGTGATCATGGATCGCGGAGAGTGGGGTGGCTTACCGGAAGATCAAAATGGAATCAGTGATCCGGGGGTCATTGTTGATCCTAGAACGGGAAAGATTTTTGTTTGGGCTGTTTGGATGTACGGGAAGCCGGGGAAGCATCAATGGAATGGTGATGGCAGTGAAGCAGGGTATGAAATTGGTAAGGCCGCTCAGATGCTTCTGACGGTTTCAAAAGATAATGGTGAGACCTGGTCGGATCTTAAAAATGTTACCCGTGATTTGAAACAGGAAGCGTGGGTATTGTTTGCCCCTGCTCCGCAAAATGGAATCACTCTCAAAAATGGAACTTTGGTTATGCCTGTTCAGGGGCGCAATCCGGAGGGAACGCCGTTTTCAACAATTATGTCCAGTCGGAATCATGGTCGTAGTTGGAAGGTAGGCACGCCAACCGGGATGGTTTCCAGTGAGTGTCAGGCAGTTGAGCTAACCGATGGACGAGTGATGCTCAATATGCGTTCCAGTCGCGATGCCAGAATGATGCGACGGTCCGTCATGGTTACGTCGGACCTTGGAGCTACGTGGGCTGAGCATCCAACCAATCATAAGAGTCTTATTGAACCGGTATGTAATGGTAGCATTATCCGGATTCACTACGAGCAAAACGGTAAAACTAAAACCGCTCTGTTGTTTGCCAACCCAAATTCGGTCGAGCGCCGTGAAAAACACACGATCAAAGTCAGTTTTGACGATGGTATGACTTGGCCGGAAACCCACTATTATTTACTTGATGACTATACAGGTTTTGGTTATCCAAGCTTAGTACAGATCGATAATAAACACGTTGGTATTGTGTTTGAAGGTAGTCGTAGTCATATCATGTTTATGAAACTGACGATTGCAGAACTGGTCTCGGGAAATCGTCCTTAGTAATACTTTATCAAGGCACTACTTCTCATTAAGCCAGGCATTGAAATCATCCCGGAAAGCTTGCGGTGCTTTTTCAGATGGCGGGAATCGTTCCTGAAAGTCCGCTTGTAATTCCAGATTGATACCAACAGCACGCCACCAGTTCGAATCCTGGAAATCAGTATCCAGCAGTAAGGCTCCCTGGAAGTTAACGTTGGTCAGATTCGAGCGATGAAATATTACTGCTTCCAGATTTGCGTAATCGAATTTAACATCGATCAGTACGGCATCGGTAAAGTTAGCCATCAGGCAATGGCTTTCAGAAAGGTCGGCTCCGGAGAAATCCGCTTTACGAGCAGTGATTTGTTCAAGACTCGCTTTGCCGAGGTTGGTTAACTCAAAATTGGCACCATCCAGATTACTTCTAAGCAGCGAAACTTCCTGCAGATTCGCACCTAAGAAATCGGCATTTTGAAGGTCGGCGGCATCCAGATCCGTACGATTCAGAATGGCACCACTAAGATTTGTACCTACCAATAACGCTTCATTGAGTGTTGCATCTTGAATTTCAGCTGACTGTAAGTCCAACCCGGAAAGAGTGACTCCAGTTAAGTTAGCCCCCATCCACACATTGTTTTTGGACTCCAGCAGACGTAGTACAGCTTCGGTTCGTTGTTGCCGGTTGGCTTGCTCATGGTAGATTAGCCAGAAATCTGACTCGACTGAAGTAGTTGATGAGGCACTTGTTCTCAATAGGCTAATGCCTAATCCGATAATAATGATAGTTAGTAGTAGGATCGGAAAAAATCCGGGTCGGCTGTCTTTGATCATAAATAGCAAAGCGGGTTTGAAGTGAAAAATGATTACTAGTTTTCATTCTAGCGATTCAGGATAAAAGAAGCTTCCACAGATGAAATTCCTGAGCAAGATAATGATCATGACCGGGCAACGGTCATTAGACTCAACCAACAGAGGATCGCCCCGAGTGCTTTATGAATTGTTTTTACTGTCGCGAAGTTCACGCACGTTATTGGCAGTGTTATCAGTAAGTTTGAGGCTTATTGAGGTAAGTACAAAATAAGTGGTTAGCATAGATCACAATAAGGCGTTATAGAAAAGGCCTTTCGTGGATCATATTAGATTAGCACTTTCTGGTAGTGCGATAAGTACAAATGAAGTAGTTGCAGCATCTTTTGAACTATCATTTGTCATTTAGTTTATGATTTAGATACAAGCTCCCAGAATTTATTGATAAATTTAGGGAGCCTATTGATCCTAGCTGCATCAAAGAAAGCTCAGAGTAATATGAAACAATCAAGACATCGAATAAGGATCGCCTTGTTTACGGTTTCACTTATCGCCTCTGCCTTAACTCTTACTGATTGCGTCGCTAACGAAACGATCCGTGTTCTTTGTTACAACATCCATTATGGTCAGGGAACGGATGGGATGTATGATATTGAACGTTTGGCGAAAGTGATTAATCAGTCCCGTCCGGATTTTGTTGCCCTGCAGGAAGTTGATGTCGGAGTTAAGCGTTCAGGCCGAGTGCATCAAGCGCGACGGCTTGCCGAACTCACCGGTATGGCCGTGCGTTTTGGACCAACACAGCACTATCAGGGAGGTCTTTTTGGCAACGCAGTGTTGACGCGTCACAAGATACTCGATGTTTTGATTCACCCTTTACCCTATACCGAGAGCACGTCGGATAAAACGACCTATCCGCGTGGTGTGATTGCTGTAACCGTTGGTATATCCGAGAACCAACGCCTGCGTTTTATCAGCACTCATTTTCAGCATAATGTGCCCGAAGATCGCACCGCGGAAGCGAAGGCAATCAACCGACTATTTGTTAATGACAAAGATACGACCCCCACGATTTTGGCAGGCGATATGAACGCGAAACCGTCGGAAGAACCTATCAAGATCTTATTTTCAAAGTGGGCCTGTGCCATCGAAGATATACCGCTTCCATCCTCTCCATCAACGAATCCCAAGTCACGAATTGACTATATTTTCTTTCGACCAGCTAATCGTATTCGGCTGCTTAGCACTAAGGTGATCAATGAATCTGTGGCATCAGACCATCTCCCCGTTTTTGCAGAACTTGAAATTCTGAGTTCGCAACAACCCTAGCGGCTCAACATAAATACTCGAGAGCCAATAGAAAAAATGTGTGACCATAGAGCGGTTAATTACTGCCGGTCCAGTTGTCCCGGGCCATTTACTTCTCAGGTCGTAGTCGCTCAGGCGTATCCGGAACCTGCTCAATTAACAGGTTGGCTTTGTCCGCCGCTTGTTTTTTAAGCGTAAATGCGTCGTATAAGAGCCCCCGAGCTGTTCGTGCTTCATAATGAATTTCGTCACCATCTACATCGATAACCTGAAATAACTGAGTGTCTTCTGCGCCACGTTTCATGAACGGCCGTCTCCCAAGGTTATACATTTTCGGACCGCTCACACTCACGACATAAACTGTACCGATGTCTGTTCGAGTGGTGACTCCTTTAGGTACATTTTGCCAGGTCATTAACCCTGATCGTGCATAGGTGTGATCATGTCCCTGTAATACTAAATCAACTTTATGTTTGTCGTAAATGGGCTGCCACGTATCTCGCAGTGCGGGATTGTCACGTCCTTCTGAAGATGAATAAATCGGATGGTGATGACATACAACGGTCCATTTTTGCGGGTTGTCCTTGAGTACCGATTCCAACCACTGAGCCTGTTCATCCAACTGTTCGTTACTATTAAGTACTACAAGGCGCATTCCCTGATAATCGATGTAGTAAGCCGTCTCTTGTAACGTCTCCGGTCCATTTTCCGGAAAGGCGAATGTCGGCCGCCAATGATTGGATACCTTATTTGAGGCGTATTCGTGATTGCCGGGACAGGCAACCACCGGTGTATTGCTGTGGATAAATCCTCCCGCTTGAAACCATTCACCCCATTCGCCGTCCGAGTTGGTATTGTTGACTAAATCTCCCGCATGCAAAAAGAATGCTGACTTAGGAGCGTCCTTGTAGGACTGCCGAACTACGCGGCTCCACATAGACAAGACACTGTTCTGAGAATCGCCAAAGTACACAAAGCGAAACGGTTTGGGTTGGTTTGCAGCGGTTGTCACCTGTATCCACTCGCTGTGATTCACTCCGTCGCCCACGCGGTATACATATTGTGTTTCGGGCTTAAGACCTATAAACGTTACCGTGTAATGATGTACTTCACCAAATTCAGGCTTATAAGTTACACGCGTCGCTTTGACGGTCGTCTTTTTCGATGTAAATTTAGGTCCGTCCGTAGCGATGGCGATTTCGCCGAGGCCAACATTGACCGTCGTGTCGGTTCGCCACGTTACCGAAAAGGACGTTGCCGGATTATGTTGCCAACTTAATAGAATCCGATCGGGCATCGCCGTTGCCGTATAGCGCTGCTTATGTGTTACAGCAACTGGTTTTTTCTCGTGATCTTCTTCATGTGCATTTACTGTTGATGTCAGAAAACCACACAAACCGATCAAACTTAAACAAAATAACGTTAGCGATAATTTGCTTTTCATAGATGTTAAATTCCGTTCAGTTAATGATTTAATTTTATTCTCAAGGGTAGGATGCTTGCTTGTGAGATCCCGTCGAGCGGATAGTCTTGCCAGCAAACACGGACGCTGTACTACATCCATTACCAGATTCAAAATAACGCTCAACTATAGTGACTGTTGCATAATAATGTACTTCTCCAATCACCTGATATTTGATTGGATGATGACGTGCTCGAAATGAAGTAAATGCTTGTTGTAATTTCTCTAGAACCTTACATACTTCAGGTGCATTTTTTACACCGTAAGAGCTAGCGTTATCAAGACATTGATGAACGAAAACAATGATTGGATTGTCTTCTGTCAATAAATTCTGCTTCAATCATTATAGAAGTCAGCAACCATGCCCTGCAATATCCTCGTAAGCTTCAGATTTTACTTCCAATTTCTCAAAGCGAAATGATTGTCTGGGGTATGCGTTGTGACTGGGTTTAATTCCTGTACTTGTTGATCCGCGGTGGGACGAATTCCGGGATTTCCACCTCCTCAACTTTTCCAGCGCTTTCGGTTTGTTGGATACTTCCGGAAAACTTTTGGTGAAAAAAACTCGTCCTAAAAAATTGTTTGGTAATTCAGGATTGTCAGAAAATGACTTTTAGATACGCTTCTTATGCGCTGCAAATTACAAGCTGGGCGGAAAAATAGATTATCTTTTCCCGGATAGTTGTCCATGATTTCTCTTTAAAGAGGGTAATTAGCTATAGTCTTTAATCATAACTCAAACTATATTCGTCAGTTTTGATGAAGCGCAGCAGAAAATTCAGCTTTGCACGTACTACATGAGTTCTAAATTAAACAAATTTTTTTACGGTTGGAGGAATTGCCGTACCCCTCTGCTCAGGGAGTTATTGTCTTGTCATCTACACTATCCAGACTAGTTAGTGTCTTGCTACTTTGCTTGATCGTATTAGCCGGTGTTTACACCGATCATTTCTTTCAAGAGAATCAGCGAATTAAATTAATAGAGCAACATAGGCTAGAAATACCCATGAGGGCCCAAGCTGTTATGAATCAGCTTTTGGAACAGCGTGGGTTAATTCGTCTAAATGGCGTAGTTCATACAGCTTCAAACACACCAGTTTCTAAAAACTCCTCTAAGAGTTGTTATTCGGATCATTTAACCGCTTCGCTAAAGTGTGAAAAAGCATCTGTAATTCTTGTTGATTTGCATAATTGCTCCGAGTTATCGGAAGGTCATGATTGTCGTGCCGGAGGCCAGATTTGTATTTCATTTGAAAATCCTGAAATTGATGATGTCTATATCACTTTTGATTTGATGAATCAGGATCGCGGGAGATTTACAATCACTCTTCCCAGGCAGCATAAATTACAAGGGAAAATCCAATATGTGTTTGAGCAGCTTATGGATGTCTCCCAGATTGCTGATCGGGAAAAGTTAAACATGATGTTATATGAGTTGTTTATGAACGCACGGCATGACATCGTCGACAAAAAAATGGGGCAGGATTTTCTGGTGACAATTCTTAGTGCTGTTCATCATTATCTTTCGGCTATCCATGTTTTCACCTAGTCGATCGTTTTTCATCATTAAAAAGATTTCTTGTTTGAGTTAACTCTGACAGATCCCTTACTGACGCATAGTAAAGGTCAACAAGGATCAATAACAATCAACGAAGATAACGTAAACACTGGTATACCAATAGAAGAATCCTCTGCGATTACCTCACTTTCCCTGAATGGGAACTCCAATGTAAGCCTGCTCAGAGGATAGTGAGAGGCTCGTGTGATGTAATGTTTGCGATGAAGTGTTTCTCGTTGTTGATGTGTCAACTTAACTTGAACTGCGGATACACCCTGAGGATACTAAAAGGAGTTGCAACCCTGTCGATTCAGAGGCAGTGTGCCATGAATTCATTACATCCTAGAACTTATAGAGGCTCCGATGCATCTACAGATTGTTAATTTCAAACTCAATGGTATCTCGCGCATAGAATATGATGCGATTCTTACTGAAGTTTCGTCGGTTTTCCCGACTCTTCCGGGTCTCAAGGCAAAGTATTTTCTCGCAGATGATGAGGGGAACACATATGGTGGTGTTTATATCTGGGAGAATCGTCAGGCCATGCAGGATTACCAGGCCGGTGAAATTTTCAAAGGGATCCAGGAAGAGAGTGTATTCACGGATGTGACCTCACGGGACTTTGCTGTTATTGAATCCCCAACATTTGTAAAAGAATAAATGACCGTTTGGATTTGTTTAGTTCTGAGCTTTAAGAGTTAACTAATTACTTGGGGAGTAACGGAATATTTGCAGCCTCAAGGATGCATAGTAACGGTCAATAAGGATCAATGACGATCAACGAAGTTCACGCAAACACTGATATAGCGACGAAAAAACCCTTGATAGCTACCTTTTAAGGGGTAACTACCAAGGGTGGTAGTGGGCGATATTGGATTCGAACCAACGACCTCCACGATGTCAACGTGGCGCTCTAACCAACT
>PAPJ01000013.1 GCA_002709045.1 Planctomycetaceae bacterium
ATCGTATTGGCTGATCTTCCCGAACCGATGGTTCGGAAAACGGAGGGATTATAAATTGCAAGATTCCAAGCAAAATAAGCTGCGCGGGTTGAACTGTGTTATTGCTGGTGGTTCCAGAGGTATTGGCAAGCACATCGCAGAGTGGCTTGCCAGTTCTGGGGCTGATGTAACCGTGTTCTCGCGAAACTCAGGCGATTTAAGTCAAATTCAAAATATCACTCATATCCCACACGGCTTTTCGGTAGGTGGTTTTAACGAAACCAAAATTCCTGAACAGATAGACTGTGTTGTATATTTGCCAGGCTCGATCAACTTAAAACCAATCACTCGTTTGAATTTAGATGATTTTGCTAAGGACCTGCAACTTAATCTGTTGGGTGCCGTAGAGTTAATTAAGGCCTGCCTACCTGGATTGAAACGTAGCGAGTTTCGAAGCAAAAATATACTTTTATTTAGTACCATCGCCGCAAAAATGGGAATTCCATTCCATGCCTCAACAGCAGCCTGTAAGGCTGCTGTTGAAGGACTGACGAAATCTTTAGCAGCAGAACTGAGCCCTAACATCCGTGTAAACTGTATTGCTCCTGCTATGGTCAAAACCGATTTATCAGCACCGTTGATCACGAATCAAGAGAAAGAAAATATACTTTCCAAGAGATATCCTCTGAAACGTCTAGGGCGTATTGAGGATATCTCTGCTGTAGCCAGATTCCTCATGATGGAAGATGCTGACTGGGTGACCGGTCAAATAATCTCTGTTGATGGCGGTCTGTCCTCTTTGCTAGTCTGAGAGGTTGGTCATTTGACCGGCCAAGCATATACTCAAAAACAGATAAACTCAATTTTTCCTTTCTATTAGCTTTCATGAGTGCTGAAAATATTCCTAGTTACGATGCCTTACTATTCGTCTCTTTTGGAGGACCGGAAGGTCGCGAAGACGTAATGCCATTTCTGGAGAATGTCCTCCGCGGCAAACCTGTTCCCAGAGAACGGATGCTTGAGGTTGCCGAGCACTATTACCATTTCGATGGCATTAGCCCCATCAATCAGCAGACCAGAGAACTGATTGCTGCTGTTAAATCTGAATTGCAACAGCAGGAAATCGAACTCCCCATTTACTGGGGGAATCGCAACTGGCATCCCATGCTTGCTGATACTTTGCGGGACATGCAAAATGACGGGGTCAAAAGAGCACTTGTATTTATCACCTCAGCCTACAGTTCGTACTCCGGATGCCGTCAGTATCGAGAAAATATCGCGGAAGCGAAATCAACCCTGGCTGGCGAAATTCCGGAGACTGATAAAATTCGAATGTTTTATAATCATCCAGGATTTGTAAATACAATCGCTGATTTATTATCTGAATCTCTCGCCACCTTTGAAGAATCCGCTCGTTCAGAAGCGACCATTCTTTTTACTGCTCACAGCATTCCTAATGGCATGGCCGATAATTGTTCATATGCAACGCAACTCAACGAAACGGCCCGGCTAGTCATGCAACAGATCGGAGAAAACCCCTGGCATTTAGTTTATCAGAGTCGTAGTGGTCCTCCGACTCAACCATGGTTGGAACCCGATGTGTGTGACTTTATCGAACAAATAAATTCCCAGCAGAAACCTAGTCATCTAGCGATCGTTCCAATCGGCTTTATCTCTGATCATATGGAAGTGATGTTTGATTTAGATATAGAGGCACAGGAAATGTGTGAAGAACTTGATATCAAAATGGTTCGCGTGCCAACGGTTGGAACCCATCCTCAATTCATCAAAATGGTAGTTGAACTGATCCGTGAACGAACCGAGCACATCGAGAAAAAAGCTCTCGGGAATTTCGGACCAAGCCATGATGTCTGTCCTGTTGACTGTTGTTTGTACACTCCCAAAAGACCTCCTATGCGCGGTCAGTCGCGTAGTAATTAATTGTTTTGAGCAAGCGTACGAGTTTTAAGAGTCCCGTTAGAAAAGCCAGCATCAAAATAATCTCTATCACAAAACTCAACCCTATTGATGCTGCAAAAGAATAGTTTTGGTCCAGCAATAACCATTGGTATAAATAGTCTGGTAGCCAAACCAGTAAGTGGGGGGTCATAAGAAGTAGCAATATGACGCGGAACCGGGAAAAATCGGCCTGATGGAATGCTTTTCTCGTCCAAATCAAAACAACAAGCAAAATCAACGTGTAGGGAATCACGGTCATTGCCGAATCCATAAGGCTCTGTAATAAACTCAAATCTTTTATCTCCTAATAATCTTCTAAGCACTTGGTTGCTGCGATTCGGCCACTTGCGAAAGCATTATTAATGCTCGGCGTCGAACTGTAATCTCCGCAAGCTATGTAATCCATGTCCTCTAAATGTGAATGAAGCTGGTAATCCGGTAAAGCATTTGGAATTCGCATGTATTCGATCTCTTCCCATTGATCAACCTGACGTCCAAATAATTCGACGAGTTCGGTGTGGGTAGTTTGTCTAACCTCGGGATTAGCATAATCAAATTGGGGATCCAGATTGACCGTAATTAAGACCTTCTCTTTAGGAGCGTAATTCGGCTGAATACTGGTAGGTATGCAAATTAGTTTAACAATTTCATGATCTGTTCTTGCATTGAGCCTTAATGCCGGCAGTTCGAAAGGTGAGTTGTTTGCAGCAAAATAAACACAGGCTGAAGAACGGGATTGGACAGGCTGGGGATAGTCCATCAACCTACATACCACCTCCTGTGGTAATGCCAAAATTATCTTTCGAGCTTCCAATATTTCTCCGGATGATAATTCCACACGCGAACCATTAATCGCAACGACAGAAGTTTCCAAACGGACGCGATCTTTTGTCAGTTGGCTGAATAACTGATCAGGCAGGGACTGCATTCCATTAACCGGCAAACCGCCAAAACCTGCGGAAAAGAATTTCATCAACTCAAAGAAATGCCCCATAGGAATGCCAAGATCATAGTCAAGAAAAACGGATCCCCAAAAAGGGCGTAGAAACTCCTCTTGGAAACGTTCTGTAAAAGTGGCCTGGAAGTAATTATCAGTGGAAGATTGCACGTCAAATTCTTTCAACAAAGACTTTGCTTTGGATAGATTCCATAACCTCCACTTATCCCGAAACGAAGCAATATCTGAGAATAAAACGCTGACTGCTGTTCTTAATTTCTGCGGACTCTTTAATGGATCGAATAGCTCGCGAAGTCCCCGATCAGTGTCGATTAAAGCGCCGGAAAGAAAACGTTGGTAACCAAGATCCTTCTCGGTCATCACCGAGAAAACCTCGTCATATGAATCAAGCAACACCTGAAATCCACGATCCAGGATAAACCCATCGCATCTAAGACTACTGCATCTGCCACCTACAAATGAGTTCTTTTCAATAATCAGGTAGTCCACGCCAGCCGCTTCAAGATCTAAAGCACAACGTAGCCCACTTATTCCAGCACCAATCACTATGACATCATGCATTTGTATTACCCTGCTCTTTATCGGTGTAATTGGCAATGTAAGATTTAACGTTGTACTTGCGTGCGGTATTCTCACTGGTCATATAGCGTACTTTTCCAAAAATGGGCCTTTCCGGTCCCCAGGCTCTGTCAAAACGACCTAAACACCAAAAAATACCTGAATAGGAATTAGGGTTTCGACCATCTAATGCATACTTATTGTTTAGTTCAATCATGATATCTAAAGCTTGTTCCGGGGATTCAGACCAATGGAGTATTTTCTTACCCCATAGCATCCTTAAATAATTGTGAATGACGCCTTCCATTTTCAGTTGATTTTGCGCGGCGTTCCATAAAGAATCGTGGGTCAGGGAATCTTCAAAATCCTCGAGCGAATACAGATAGGGACGAAAATCATTGCGATGTTCGTTTAACGTAATCAAGCTCCATTGGGGAAGCGTATTAAAGCTTTTGAAATTCGGATCATTTGCACAGCGATTAAAACCGATTTCACGCCAGATGATTAATTGATCCAGAAATGCTTCTACAGCAGCTGACATCTTCCACCATCCCTCCCGACGTCCATCAACTTTGGATAAGTTCAAATAATCGGGAGTTTGCTCTTGGTGGTCAAATATCTCTTTAACGATTTCATGTGTGGATATATGACCAAAATGAAGGTAAGGTGACAAGCAACTTGTTGCCTTTTGATCAACTTGGTTTCGTAATACATCATAACCGCTAAGACCTCGATTCTTGAAAAGTCGCCAACATTCAAGTGCGGCCCGCCTGCCACCTGTTAATTTTGTGACAGGCGTTTGAAGATTTGTTGAAACCGATTGCATCCAGTTGCCTTTCTCTCCAACTAAAAGTAGCTCGGCAGAGGGCCATTTCGAGGTTAGGTTTTCATCAAGATCTTGAAGATGAGGCAGCTTAGTATCTTGGGTTGGATTGGGGGAGGGAGATTGCTGCAGCCACATAGGTAGAACTTTCTGGCAATGACGCCGGAAAGAATATGCCGTCGTAAACAATCTAGACTCTGCCCGCATCGGTAAAACACCATTAGAATCAATGGCCTCTGCCTGACAGGGAACCGTTCGACCTAAGCTCTTTAAAAGCTTAGGAATGAAAAAACAAGGAAAATCATCTGTTACGACAACGCAGGCATCAGCTGAGAAACTTCTCAACATATCACTTTGGGGATACTGATCTGACTCAACAAACGGATAGTAGGTGAGTGGCATCTTTCCGGAAGCGGAAAGATTTTGCTCCATACCCTCCATAACAAAGTGATGCAATCGGGGACTCGACCAACGATAACTCTTAGCTAAAGGTTCAACTACCAGAAGTGGCTTGTTAAGCCGCATGGCATATTCAACCGCTCTATCAAGTGAATAGTTATATGCCAAACGCCTGTTCGCAACCATCCAGTAGAGAACATAGGAAGCGTCCGAATTAAGTGGTTTCTTATTGAGCAAACGCAAACGGTCAATTGGAAACACGGAGGCGGGCATTGTGAAGATCACTTAGAATAATCTGAATGGGTTAATGTTTTTTTCCAGGCCAGAACTTTTTCGAAAAAGTCTGTGCTTGGTTTGCCAAAAACACGCCCCATTAATAAGTCTGCGAGTTGGTAAGAACAATCCGGATTATCTGAAATAAATTTTCCAAAACTGAATTCACGATCGTAAAAGAGATCCACCAGATTTCGTAAAAGATCGACCTTCTCTGAATACTTTGGATACCAGCTGCCAAGCTGTTGCTTTGATAAATCGCCTTTCTCCAAACCTGCAACAACTGCATCTCCTGCCAATTCACCAGTCTTCAAAGCAAGTAATACGCCCGTGGAATACACCGGATCAATAAATCCCAGCGCATCACCTGTCAAAACCCATCCATCTCCGGACGGTTGACTCGCGCTATAACTGAAATCCTTGGCGGCAATAAATTCGCCAAACTGAGTCAGTTCCCGGGATTTTATATAGTTATCAACAAATTCGTTTTTGGAAACATATAGTAAAAATCGTTTCTCGTTGGTGGATGCCGATGACTGAATAGTTTTTACATCACCAACTAATCCCACACTCAAAGTTTTACTATCAACGGGAATTAACCAATACCAACCGTTGGCCTCTTTGGTTTTTGCAATGATCGTAATCGTTTTGTCTGCAAAAACTTCTTTCTCCGTACGGTAATAAGTCCAGATACCAACATTTTTACGATTCGGCTCGGTATTTTTTATTCGAAAATGCTTAGCCAAAACGGACTGTTGCCCTGATGCATCAATTAGAACCTTTGCATTAATCCTGCGAATCTTACCGTTGTCATCCACCACAACTTCATGATTCCCAGGCTCGTCGCGATCTAATCTCAGAAAACGAACTGACTGCATAGTTCTTGTGCCATGCTCAGCGGCGAGGTCAAATAAACAGTGATCTAATTTTGCACGATCGACATGCCAGGTTTCTGAATCCGGACGATCATCATGTTTACGAAAATAGAAAGGCATCGAAGCCTTCCCTGAAGCATTTACAAACTGAACCCCGACCTTACGGGGAAATCTAAGCTGCTCGATTCTCTTCTGAATTCCCAGACGCTCTAAAACATCATTTGTTGCGGGCATGAGCGACTCACCGACGTGAGGACGGGGATGAACCTCACGTTCTATCTGAACGACATCATGACCAGCACTAGCGACAATCGAGGCCGAAACTGAACCGGCCGGGCCGCCTCCAATAACGAGGCAGTCACATAGAATGTGATCGCTATCTGAATGATTAATCATAATACTTAGCCCAAAGTGAAATTGCGAAGTTTCAACTCTCGTGGATAGGGTGAAAAGAACGTTTGTTGTTTGAGATATTCCACCTGATGTTGGGAAATCAGTGATTCCAAAACGCCCAAAATGGTGCTCAAAGGAATCACCTGTTGGTAATATTGATTAAGCACTTCCAAAAAATGAATCTTCGTATCCGAGGTTACATCAGATTTTACATATCCGAAACAGTGTTGGATGACATTAAAGTGGCTTTTATGGCAGTATTTCTTATCCAGTGCTTTCATAAAGCAACGCACATATTCTTCTTCAAATTCTTGGGGTTCATAGGCTTTAGGATCACTTACCATCTTTCCCAAATAGCGATAGGATTCCTGGCAATGAGCCAACAACAATAACTTCTCCTTAGAATGAAACTCGACAATTTCCCCAACTCCTGGTTCAGTCGCGAAAAATTTTCTCAATCTGTAATGTGCATAAACCCTCTTAAGGAATGATTCGCGAAGTACCGGATCATTAAGTCTACCTTCCTCTTCGATCGGTATTTCCGGAAAATTATCCATCAGATGCTGACCAAAAAGACCTGCTCGCCGTCCTTGGAGATGACCGTTGGGCAAATAGTTCTTTACCGAAAAAAGACCGCAAGAAGGGGATTTCTGCTTCATAATAAAGCCATCGATAGGCTGATGACGAAATGTCCGAATCTTACGAGAAGAGAATTCTTCAAGTACATCAGTATAATCTTTAGAGGTTTGAACTCCGAGAAGTCTAGCTGTACCATTTTGTACAATTCGGATCGGCTCTCTGGGGATCCCCATGCCTGCTTCTACTTCCGGACAAGTTGTATCAAGCTCAAAGAACTCCTCCAAACTTTTAACGAAACGGTCACGACTGTGCTGTCCGTTGTATCTTACAAGATTTCCCAAAAGACATGCCGACACGACAAGACGCGGCTTTTCCGAAAATGCGATCATTCGGACACACCCTTAAATATGAAAACCAAACATATCAGCCGAGCTGTCCAGGCAATTGTACGAACCCAATTGGAGCCAATTAGAAATTTAAGTCCTCGTGCGGAAAAATCTTTCTCGAGCTTGAAGTGACATGGCATTTGCAAACAGGCTGTCGAAAGCCAGACAGCAAGCAGTAAAAATGCCGATATTAGCCAGAGCGGTTGCGTTAGAAATAGTTCTGAATCAAAAATAATACAGCCGGATATAACCTCAAGCAGCATCATTGGCCCTACTACAAATGTAGTTAAGACCTGATGACGGTTGTGAATTTTGCTGAAACGCGACTGTTCATACTCGTCAAACATCGGGTAATGAACCAGTTGGACATACCAAATCACGCCAACCATAAAAGCGGTGCTAATCAGATGCATGATTTCCCACCAGCTCATATCGATTCTCCTGAAGTACTCAGCAGCTCGTTTTTTCCCAAATAATCTTTCAAAACAGTTTCTAATTCAGGGTATACGAAATCAAATCCACGCTCTTGGAGCTTGTGAGATCTAACGCGGCAGCTGCATAGAAGTAAGGCATCGGCCATTTCTCCGAATACGATCCGAGCCATCAAGGAGGGAACCGGAAATATTGTGGGGCGACGCATAACCCGGCCGAGAATCTTAGTGAATTCTAAATTCGTTAATACCTGAGGTGAAACGATGTTAACCGGGCCGTAAAAACTCTCATCTCGGATGATTTGTGCGATTGAATAAACAGCGTCATCCAGAGAAATCCAACTCCAATACTGTTTGCCATTCCCAACTTTACCACCAAGTCCCAAGCTGAATGGAAAAAGCATATTCTTGAGAGCCCCGCCGTTCGGGGAAATAACAATCCCAAATCGGCAATTGACAACTCTGGAATAAGGATTCAACGGAGCACATGCGGCTTCCCAGTCTCTACAAACCGAGGCCAGAAATGAGTTGACCGTATCAGTATTGTCTTCCTGAACCCATTGCTCACCAGCATCTCCGTAAATACCGGTTGCTGAGGCACAGATGAATACTTTTGGAGGCGTAGCACATTTTGCAAGAGCTTCTGCTATTTTTCGTGTTCCATCGACTCTACTGCTATAGAGCCGTGCCTTCTGTCTTTTAGTCCATCGTTTATGAGCTATATTCTCACCAGCAAGATGGATAAATGCATCCAATCCTTCGAGGTGTGTTGTATCTAATCCTTCCCCAGCAGCATCCCAATAAGCCTCAGACGGCGCCGTGGTCGGTGTACGCGATATTCGAATCACCTCATGCCCTGCAGCTAGCAAAAATGCTCTCAACTGACTACCAATCAGTCCAGAACAGCCGGAAATAGCGATCCTTAGCTTCTGCCCGGAAAATTCAGCGATTCGAGATAAATCATTTTTTGTTCTGTTGTGACGAAATCTAAACATTTGTTCGATATCATTCCTAATTTTTTCTGATAATAACCAGTCACCAAGACGTCCTGCCGGAAGTCTATAAGTAATATCATCGGTCAGAATACTACCAACAGACTCAGATTGCTGAGAAAACAAATGGCGATGTTCCCAAAATTTAAACGGACCGGAGTTCTGAACATCTACAAATTGACTGGGATATTCATATCCCTCGTGACAGGCCTCCCACTTCACTTTAAACAAACCAACACCAACCGAAAAAGTCGTCTTGGCACCATCAGAGATACGAAAATCTGAATCAATGATGCGGACAGACCTCCACGGTGGAATTAGTCGCTCAAAGGCACCCTTTTTTTCGTGCCAATCAAATAGTTCAGAACGATCACAATCGAACCGGGATGCATAGCTAAAATGTTTCTCCATTCTTTTACATCATTGCCAGTAGCATATCATCTTGGAGGTTTAGTGCTGTTGCATGCTTGCTAAGCTTCTTCAAAGCTCTCTGCTCAATTTGACGGACTCGTTCCTTCGAGATTTCCATTTGATCAGCAAGTTGCTTCAGTGAAAGCTTATCCTGGCGATTGATACCGAAACGCCTTTCGATGATAAAACATTCGCGGTTGTCCAGTAAAGCGAGAAGCTTATCTAAAGCACCACACACCGAATCAGGATCTACAACCCTTGAAGAACTGTCCTGTTGCTCATGAGAATCAAAATGCTCATATTTCACATAACGCTGGTTACGATTTTTCTCCGTATCCATAAAACGATAGATCTTGCGTCTAAAGACCGTATGAAAATATGTAGAAAACCGATAACCCAAAAAAACGTCGAATTTGTGAATACTCTCTAACAACGACTCCGTTCCCAAACTTAGAAGCTCGTCAAAATCCCAACCCTGCCGAACGAAGGGCTTGAGGATTGAGAGAATCATTCGTGTATTAGAGCGTGTCAGCACCTCAATGAGGGTCTTATATTGTTTACTCAAAGTTTCCAGATCATGCTCTGAACTCGTTTTGTGGACAAGTTCCTTACCGTAATGAAGACAGTAGGCTAACTGCTGAAAAAATGTTTTTTCCATCTCCGCAGAAAGCAATTTATACTCGCAGAGTCTTTTTATGTAAGCTGGAGCAGAATTAATAGCATCCGGAGAAGAATAAGCCAGACCAATCTCAGGTGTCACGAAAAAATTGAGGACTTCCGACAATTCCGGAATATGAGAACAATGCTTGGACAGTTTTGAANCACTGGCCTTCGCAAGAAAGTCATCCTGTCCTGCTGCTGAGGNAACAGAAACCNTACAATCGGAATGGGAAATCTCNTGAAAATTAATTGCTGNCGACATGACATGTTCCAAATAATTAAAATCTAAAANTNAAAAACGTCCAAATCGTTCTTTNNATATCTCCAATTATTCTAATANTCGGCTNATCGTCAATNATAAAACGTCCAAATCGTTCANAAAATTAGTTTTTTTCTTTTATCTGGACGTTTTTTAATATAATTACGTTCATTGGTGTTTGTTTTGTAATACTAGTAGTNCNTGCTCACCTTCTTACAGGAATCGAGAATCTTGAAGACGTTAGTCTCCCCAAAACAGTTGGCCAAAGCAATTGGCGTAAGTGAATCATCCGTAAAACGTTGGTGCGATGACGAACGTCTGCAGGCAACCTATACACCAGGTGGGCATCGGAAGATCAAGGTTACAGAGGCACTGGATTTTATACGACGCTCGAATCATGGTCTGGTTGATCCCAAATCTATCGGCATGCCGCTCAACGTTAGCAACCATCGAATCGAAGCTTCAACAGCATGCGAACTTTTAACGGCGGCACTGATTGCCGGCGAAGAGGCGGACTGCAGGAGCATCCTACTCGATTTATATCTACAAGACATTCCACTTGAAACGATTTTTGATAGTGTGCTTACTCCGGCATTTGCTGACATCGGTCAAAGATGGGGCTGTGGCCAAATCGAGATTTATCAGGAGCGTACAGCATGCTTAATCTGTAGTAAGCTTTTACATGGCCTTGAGGACAGCCTGCCTTCCCCTGCTCCATCTTCACCGTTAGCTATTGGGAGTACTCTTACCGGAGACTTCTATGAAATTCCAACGCAAATGGTATCGCTTGTTGGTAGACAGCAAGGCTTCAGGACTAAATCATTAGGAGGAAACCTGCCTGTTTCTACAATACTGCAGGCCGTAGACAAATACTCGCCTAAGTGGGTCTGGCTGAGCGTTTCTTATATTGCTGAGAAACATTATTTTGCGGCTGAAGTGAATCAACTATGGGATGCTCTGTCCGCTCAGGATATTCATCTTGTTCTGGGAGGACGCGCATTAGAGCATAATATTAAATCGAGCATCTCTTATACGACCTGCTGTGATAGCATGACCGACTTAGCAAACTTCCTGAGAATCATGAAATAGGCGGACTTAGCTGATCGCACTGCTCTAATCAACGACTTGTTTACTCAAACTCTGCTGAATAACGCCCCACTCTCGGCCTGCCGCAAAACCAAAAAGTTCGGCAACAGCAAGAAAAAACATTCGCCATCGGTTCCACCAGATTCTGGCGTCTTTCTGATAACACTGCTGAAAGATCTCCATAATCATCTGTTTGTTTGCATCCATATTTTTCAACCAGGCGAGCGACGTTTTCTGGTAATGAGTACCGCACCATAAATCCTGTTTCAAGACCTCAAAGCCATGCGCAGCGTTTGGTAGCGTTGAGTGATTTGGCATCATCCCACCTGTAAAGAAATAACGCCCCATCCAGTCATTATCGCCCTCCGTTTCAAAGTCATAGCTTAGATCGTAATGAGCAAACACATGAGTCAGAATTTGTCCTCGGGGAGCAAGCCATCCGGCAAGATTTGCAAAAAGTCGTGAATGATTTCGAACATGCTCCAACATTTCTATCGAGATGATTCGATCAAATTTTCTTCCGGGGTCAAACGCATTAATATCTTCGGTAATCACCCGAACCCGACCATCAAGCCCCTTCTCTCGCAGCCGGAATTCTATGTATTCTCTCTGAGAATTTGAATTAGACACCGCTGTAATACCGACGTTAGGGAAATTTTCTGCCAGCCAAACAGTCAAAGATCCCCATCCGCATCCAAGATCAAGGATCTCCATCCCAGACTGAACTCCGGCATTATTCACAGTTCGGGCCAGTGCCAAATCTTCTGCAGCATCCAAGTCCCCTGTTTCAGCATCCCACCAACAACAACTATACTTCCGATTTCTCCCGAGAACCATTTCATAGAATTTAGCTGGCACCTCGTAATGCTGCTGATTGGCAGCCTTTGTCTCTACAGCAATTGCCTCAGTTTCATCTCTGACTAGCCCCTGTCGGCTCTTCTGTCTTTCCTGCGCAAGCCGCTGGCGACAAAGTCGATGCATCCCCCAGCGTAAAATCTTATCCGGAATATAGCCCTGTTCGGCGAGGCTTAACTTCAGTTGGTTGAAAACCATCTTGCTACTCCGCAGAATCTTCAGGAAGGGTTTTGGGGAACCAGGGGATAAATACGGACGTCGTTTGCTGGTACTCTCGATAAGCCTGCTCACGGGATCGTAATGCCTGAGCTTCGACTGTAGGAACGCCCGTAATAAAGAGCAGAAAAATTAATACCATCACCGGAAAAACAAATATCCAAATTGAATGTAAACCATCGAAACCGAGAACTGCGAGACCAAGCCAATAGAGCCATTCAAAGAAGAAATTAGGATGTCTTGAGTAACGCCAGAGACCGGTTCTACAAACCTGCCCGGCATTTTCTTGTGCATTCCGAAATGCAGTCAATGTCCAGTCAGAGGCAAAGGCACCAATCGTGCCAACTAAACATAATGCTCCTCCAAAAATCCCAAAGGCCGATAGCTCAGTCTGAAATTGCAATGCCGACCAAGCGGGCAAAGAAAACAGAGTGATTCCAACTCCCTGAAATAAGTAAAACCTAAACAACCTTTGGCGGTACTTATCTCCCCAACTGTCTCGCAGACGACGATACCTGCCGTCCTCCTTCTCGAGTACTAATGTCCGATATAAAATCATGCCTCCGAGTCGGGAAAACCACAGTAGGTGAAGTACGATAATGTGCCAACCCCGACTTGTAATTTCACCTTCCGGGTAAATCGCATAAAAAATACCGGCCGCAGTAACTCCCAGACACCAGACAAAATCAATAATGCTGGTATGAGAAGTGTTCACCAATACAACAAAAGCTAATACCACTAACAGGAAAGAAGCCGTGGTAACGATTAGCAAATCCATCTACCGTCTTTCGAATAATAGCTGAGAAACGCTAATGTGCTTACTACTAAAACCAGCATTACAATATTCGAGGTAATATTCCCATAGTCGCCGAAAACTTGCGTCGTAACCCAAATGCTCATATTCATTGGCTTTAGCTTTGAAGCTATCAATCCAAAACCCCAGTGTTTGTACGTAACTGGCGGTCATATCAAGTGAGTGAACACGATCGAAAAGATTCTCCTCATTATTAATCACATCGATTCGTTTCATCGAAGGCAAACAACCTCCAGGAAATACATAGAACCTAATAAAATCGACGGATTCCAGGTAATCCTGATAGTCGTGATCATTCATCAAAATGGACTGTAAAAGCATTATTCCTCCAGGCTTCAGAAGCGACTGACATTTCCTAAAGAAAACATTCATATATTCATCGCCTACCGCTTCAATCATTTCGATCGAAACAAGTTTGTCGTAACTACCTGGTAGTTCACGGTAATCCTGATCCAAAACCTCCACTAAATGTTCAAGCCTATTTTCTCGAACTCTTTGCCTGGCATAATCAAACTGCTCCTTTGAAATCGTTGTGGTAGTCACTCGACAACCATATTTTTCCGCAGCATAGATTGCCAATGCCCCCCATCCCGTACCAATTTCCAGTAGGTGATCGTCTGCTGTAAGCTTCAATGAATCACAAGCTGCCCTCATCTTTTCGAGAGAGGCTTGTCGCATCGTCATGTCTTCCCGATTGAAAAGTCCTGAACTGTAACACAAAGTTTCATCCAGAAACAATTTGTAGAAGTCATTCCCGAGATCATAGTGTTTGCTGATATTACTTCGGCTGTTTGCTAAAGAATTATGCCGCCGCGAATGTAGAAAGCGCGGACGTAAATTACCTAACCAGGAATACTTTCGAAGCAACCTTTTCAAACTTTGTGTCTGCCCAAGTAATGCCTTGAACAGACCACTCAAATCCGAGCAATTCCACTCACCTGCAATGTAAGACTCTGCCACACCTAAATCACCGCGACGAAGTAGACGTTGATAGAAAAGCTTGGATTTAATATTGATCGTAAACTGCTGTGTCGATTGCTGAGCTCCCATGAAGTGGGTTCCATCACAATCATTAAACGTAATACCCACATCTTCTTGCTTAGCAAAGGTTTTTCTAAGTAATTTCCTCGCTGCGGAGACAATGCCAGGAATACGAATAATCTTTTTTGGCAGCGGGGCCTCTAACGTCGCCATGGGTTAAATCTCATCAAGTTCTGAATCAGTTCAGCTTGTTAGGGTGTGGATGAAAAGGGATTTTTTTACACCACAAGCGAAATGCATGAAAGTAAATGCCCAACATAATTCTTATTGTTATAAATGGATACCTAAGATTTAATCGTAAAAGGTTAATAGTACTAAATTCTCTGCGTTTTAAGCGAATCCCAGCAACAAATGGCGATTTTTCATTTTCAGCCATCAACCGAATCGACAACCGTAGTGTTTCAGATGGTTTGGTAATCGACCAGAAATACCGATAATCCATCGACATGAAAGGGGAAACATGCATTTCTTTCTCTGTGGTATGGCGTTTATTAGCAATACCTTCCCAATGGGAATTATCAAGAAGATATAAATGTTTTTCTCCCCAAGGAGTGTTATTAACTTCTGTAACAACATACCTGAGTTGATTATCCCTATCAAAACAGTAATAGAACGCGACAGGATTCATAAAGAAACCAAACGTTCTTACCTGAGTTAAAAGCTGGACCTTAGTAATTGTTTGATCGCCGGTTTCATTATTTATGAACTCTAGTAAAGTCTGCTTTAAAGAATTCTTCGTTCCGAAATAATCACGCCGACGAAATCTGTTAAACCAAGGCCATTCCGTTGCCATTAAGCGGCATTTGCAAAATAGATCTTCCAGTTCATCAAGATCAATAAACGCCATATATAACCCCATACGAAATCCGTGTCGTCTGGGAATTTTGCGAGAATGATATACGATGCCTTCATAAAAACAGCTGTTAAGCATGACTGTTTTCCAAAATAGCGGTCGTCGCATCACCTAATAAACCATTTATGACTCGCAGGCTGCTTCTAACACCGTCTTCATGAAAACCGGCACCCCAGTAAGCTCCGCAATACGATATACCGTCAAAATTAATAAGCTCATCGTGTCTCTGGGAAACTGAAAATTTTCGCTGGTCAAACTGCGGATGTGCGTATTGAATTTTTCGAATAATTTTTTCTGGATCTATTTTGTGTTCAGCATTGAGAGTAACAAGGTATTGCTGCTTTGCGTCAATCGACTGAAGTTTATTCATCCAATAAGTAACAGAGGCTTTGGGCTCTTGCCCATCCTCAAGCAAATAGTTCCAAGAAGCCCAGGCACGCCTTGTCTTAGGGAGAATTGAGGTGTCGGTGTGCAAAATGGCTAAATTCGGTTCATATCGAAAAGATTCAAGAATCTCGCGTTCTACGATGGTTGGATTTTCAAGTATTTTAAGAGCCTGATCACTATGGGTCGCAATAATGACGTGGTCGTACTGTACCTCCTGATTTCCAGCAATCTTGATACTAACGTTTCCATCCGGACAGCGTCTTATTGCAGAAAC
>PAPJ01000014.1 GCA_002709045.1 Planctomycetaceae bacterium
GCGGCGACAGGTTCTGCGGCTGGTACTTCAATGGCTGGTGCTTCAGCAGGAGGAGCCATTCCGGTTTTGCCTTCGATCACAGCATCCGCTAAATGCTTGAAAATTAATTCAATACTTCGTAGCCCATCATCGTTACCTGGGATTGGTAGGTCAACCGAATCAGGATTGCAATCGGTATCGATCAAGGCGATCGTGGCGATACCTAATGCCTTGGCTTCACGAATCGCATTCTTTTCTTTATTTGGATCAACGACAACAACACATTCAGGTATGCGGTTCATTGTACGGATGCCGTTAAGATTGCGATACATTTTCCGGAATTCACGGTTTAGCGAGGACTGCATTTTTTTGGAGTACTGATTGATTTCATCACTTGCTCGCAATGCTTCCAGTTCTTCCAGACGCCCGAGGCGGTTACGAATAGTGCGGAAGTTGGTAAGCGTGCCGCCGAGCCATCGTTCAGACACGAAAGGCATTCCACAGCGGATTGCTTCACGTTCGATGATACCGCTAGCTTGACGTTTAGTACCAGCGAAAAGGATCAGGCTTCCACCTTCAGCAACTCGCTTAAGGTATTTTTTAGCTCGCAGTAAACCGCGGACGGTTTCGCGAATATCCATTACATGAATTTGATTTTTTTTCGCGTAGATGTAGGGTGCCATTTTCGGATTCCAGCGACTTGTGCGGTGTCCGAAGTGTACTCCAGCGGTGATCAGGTCTTTGACTAGATTTTCAGCCATATTTATGTCCTTCATATATGCGGATTCAGGCGATAATACGGACGGTGTATGGCTTTGCAACCTTTCAGGTCTAAACCTGAACCGTATTACAGGGGTTCCCTTGGCCTGATAACCATAAGGCATTAATTACTCAATTAATTCCGATTTCCTATAAACCGGAGAAGACTAATTAAGTAATCCCTAAATTTACCCCCCCACAGCTATTCGGTCAATTGACCAATTCGTAAACCATTTGTTTAAATAAGGCATTCTGAATTACAAGAAGCAGAATTCGAAATAGTATCGTTAATTTTTTTAATTCCAACATTCGCGGGCAATTTTTATTTCTCTGGTGGCCAGAAAACAGACCTGCAGTATTAGGCTGTATACTTGACCATGGCCAGCCATCAATTCACAATGGTTTTTTGTGCAAAAAGCGTAGGGAAATCCGTACCATAAAAACGGTTCGGTGTGCACAATCCCAATTTTCATCAAGCTTGTACTAAAGGGAGAATCACTGTGCCGGGCACCTGTGTGATTGGTTTGCAGTGGGGCGATGAAGCTAAAGGAAAGCTTGTCGACCTATTAACTCCAAATTTCGACATCGTTTGCCGTTATCAAGGTGGGTCCAACGCTGGTCACACTGTAGTAACTGGTGATCAGGTATATAAACTTCATCTTATTCCCAGTGGAATTCTTAATCCGGATACGATGAACATCATCGCTCCCGGAGTCGTGCTTAATCCGGGTACGATCATCAAAGAACTCGAAGGGCTTAATGCCAAGGGGATTGCAGCTGGCAATCTGATGATTAGTGAAAGAGTTCATGTTGTCTTTCCTTGGCACATTGCTGAAGACCGCGCATTAAATGCGAAGAAGGTCAAAGGTGAGTCAATCGGGACAACACTACGGGGGATTGGCCCTTGTTACCGTGATAAAGTAGGTCGTTCGTTTGCGATTCGTCTGGCAGATATGCTACGAGATGATTTTGGAGATCGTGTTACTTCCATCGTCGAAGCTAAAAATGCTATTCTTGCCCCGATTAGCGGGGATGATTTTGAGCCTTTGGATGCCGCCGCGATTACCCAAGAGTACATTGCTTACGCTGAAATTCTTGGTCCGCTTGTTGGAGATACAACCAATTATCTTCTCGACGCTGTAGATGCTTCCAAATCAATCCTGTTTGAGGGTGCTCAGGGTTCCCTGCTTGATATCGACCATGGAACATTTCCATTTGTTACGAGCTCGAATTCATCGGGAGTTGGTATTTCGTCAGGTTCGGGTGTACCGGCACGATCAATTAATAAAATCATTGGAGTAATTAAAGCCTATAGTACTCGTGTTGGCGGAGGCCCGTTTCCTACAGAACAGGAAAATGAAATCGGTCAACAGATTCGTGATTTGGGTAACGAATACGGAACTACAACCGGTCGTCCGCGCCGTTGTGGTTGGTTCGATGCCGTAGCCGTGCGATATACTGCTCGACTCAGTGGTGTCAGTGCTTTGTCGCTGATGATGATGGACGTTGTTTCCATGCTTCCTGAAGTCAAAATCTGTGTGGCATATGAACTCGATGGTGAAAGAATTACACATTTTCCAAGTGATGCGGATGATCTTCGACGCGTGCAGCCAATCTATGAGACTTTTGAAGGTTGGAACACGGATCTTACTGCGGCAACCAGCTATGATGAATTTCCGGAGGCTGCCAAAGCCTATATCAACCGTATCAGTGAATTGATCGGAGTTCCTGTTGAAGTTGCTTCGGTAGGACCTGATCGCGCTCAAACGATCGTACTTGCCAACTCACTTAAACATCTGGCAGGTTTGGCATAGGCGCTCTATACGGCCACATCTCTTAATGGATTTCTAGGTGTCATTAGCTGCGCTTTGAGGTTACGAACTTTTAATGCATTCTTAGCGTATCCGCTGGTATGCCCTTGAGTTATCCTTCAACTCTAAAGGATAATGTTGGTACTGCTGCCAACGATTCATTCACTAATTCGCCGAACTCCAGTCCTTTAATTCAACTTCATGTCGACTAGTATTCCAGAACGATTTTCTGCTCCGGCCAGCGATTCCGCTCGTGATCCCAAGCAGTCTATGCCTCGGCATATCGCGATCATTATGGATGGTAACGGTCGTTGGGCGCAGCAACGTGAACTGCCGCGGATTGAAGGACATCGAAACGGCGTCAGTAGCGTTCGCCGTACTGTGGAGGAATGTGCCCGGCTTGAAATCGAGCAGTTAACGCTCTTCTGTCTATCCAGTGAAAACTGGAAACGTCCGTCACACGAACTTGATTTCCTTATGCATCTGCTTGAACAGTATATGATTGAAGAACGAAGCCTGCTCATGGAACAGGGAATTCGTGTACAGGTCATTGGTCGGCGTGAAGGAATTCCAGAGCGTGTTCTCAATGAAATCAACAAGACCATTGAGATCACAGGACAAAACCGAGGGACCATATTGTGTCTGGCGATTAATTACGGTGGACGTGGTGAAATCTCAGATGCCGTCCAAAAGATTGCCCGACGTATTGAACAAGGGGGGTTAACGGCTGATCAGGTCGATGAACAACTGATTGCTGAAAATCTTTACACCTCAGGAATGCCCGATCCTGATCTTCTGATTCGCACTAGTGGCGAGATGCGTATTAGCAATTTTCTGCTATGGCAGATTAGTTATTCGGAACTCTGGGTAACAGATAAGTATTGGCCTGAGTTTGAAGAGGATGACCTTCATCAGGCGATGCAAGTATACGCTACACGTAATCGTCGTTTTGGCGGACTTACGTCATAAATATAGTGAGGAAACAATAGTGCTATCCAAACGACTTACTGCTTCGGCTGTTATTCTGACGGTTCTTGGAATTCTTCTGCATTTCGATTTCCATTATCCGATCATGGGAGTCGGAGGTTTACTTCTTTTACCTTTGTTGCTGATCATTGCCTTGATGGCGACAACCGAGCTTGGTGAAATGCTGATCCAAGGCGGACTCGATTTGCGCTTAAAACATGTTTTCTTTGGCGTTGTTCTGGTTCATCTGCTCACCTTTATCCCCCCGCTGATGGACGCCTTTAGTTCAGCGGGCTATCCGGAAGATTGTCCCATCGGTAGAGTTGGCTGGATCGCAGTCGGCAGCGTGCTGGCGATGTGCTGGTTGTTCTTTGTGGAAATGAAGCACTTTAAGACCCCCGGCAGTGCCATCCAGCGTTTGGCTAACGGAATGTTAGTTGTTGGTTATACCGGTACAGCTATGGGCTTTCTGACCGTCTTACGCACACTGCAGATCGGAGATGACGGTTTCGAATCAGCCTGGGGGATGTGTGCGATTCTTTCTGTAGTTGTGATTACTAAATGCGGTGATAGCGGTGCTTATTTTACCGGCAAGTCGATTGGTAAGCATAAGATGTCACCGATTCTCAGTCCTAAGAAAACAGTCGAAGGTGCTCTCGGAGCATTTGTCTGCGGTACGGCAGCAGCGATGGCCTTTGGGCAGTGGTTAGTACCGTCGATATTGTCGCTGGTGCCTGAAGGTGGAGCTTCTGGTGAATTAGCCGGCGGGCCGGTCTGGGCATGGGCGATTTATGGTTTGGTAATTACAGCGGCTGGAATGGTTGGTGACCTGGCTGAGTCATTGGTTAAACGTGATTCGCAAGTTAAGGATTCCAGCACCTGGGTTCCAGGTCTGGGAGGAGTTCTGGATATTATGGACTCGATTACATTCTCACTTGTTCCGGCTTATTTGTTCTGGATTTCAACTTGGCTCACAGGAAGCTAACAGTTTAGTTTCGAAGTCATCTTTGCAGAGTTTTCCGGACTTTCTTATGAGCATTGGATTTCAGCATTAGAGACTGGAATAATCGGTATAAACGGTACCTATCATGCCTTCCAGACCATATTTCATAGGCAGATTTCATGCAAAAAGTATCGACCTTGGGGTATAGTTAACAAGCGAAGGGACTGTCGGTCTGCCACAAGTTCCCGTTCACAATACTTTTCAAATCTATTCCATGATTGAAGCTACTCTTCCTTTTCCTCGACAACAAGATCTGCTCGTTTTATTCGGTGCAAAAGATCAGAATCTTCGTCTTTTGCGAGACCAGTTACGCGTGAACGTAATCCATGGTGATGGGGCGCTGGTTGTTCGCGGTGATGAAGACAATGTGAATAAGGCAACGGATGTCCTCGAGCAGTTAAAAGATATTGTTCAACGCAGCGGTGAGTTGTCATTTGATGAAGCTAAGCGTGTAGTAGATCGTGTCACTGGTGTGTTTGGCAATTTCATGGACACCGAAATAGATGTCATGACTTCCAGTCAGCCGATAGTACCTCGGACAGTAGGACAGGCACGCTATATTAATGCCATTCGTGAGAATGATCTGGTTTTCGCGCTTGGTCCTGCCGGAACAGGAAAGACTTTTCTGGCGGTTGCTTTGGCAGTTGAAGCGCTCAAGCATAACCTCATTCGCAAAATAGTTTTGGTGCGACCGGCTGTAGAAGCAGGTGAAAGCCTCGGATTTTTACCAGGTGATATGCATGCCAAAATTAATCCTTATCTGCGTCCGCTATTAGATTCGTTACATAGCATGATCGATTTCGATGTTATACAGCAGTATATGGAGAATGATGTTATTGAAGTCGTGCCGCTGGCATACATGCGTGGTCGTACACTTGATGAGGCATTCATTATTTTGGATGAAGCTCAGAATGCCACGATTAGTCAGATGAAGATGTTTCTGACGCGTATGGGTGCTAAGTCGAAAATTGTTGTCTCCGGTGACGGGACTCAAGTTGATCTGCCGCATAAGGTCAAGAGTGGTTTAATTGATGCGACTTGTCGACTGGCAAAGATCAAAGGTGTAGCTGCAGTACAACTGGATTCTTCTGATATTGTGCGTCATCGTCTGGTTCAGCAGATCGTGGATGCCTATGAGCCCGTGGATCATCGGGACGGAAAAGTAGACGGAAGGTAAACGAGCACGATGGCCAGCGGTTCTCCTAAAAAATCACGATCCACCCGGGCTGATTCTTTTCAGCTTTCGAACCGGCGTCTGCGCGAAGTCGTGTACGAGTCGCTGCGTAACGGGAAGAACTGGGGACATATCCTGCTGAGTCTGGTAGCGGCACTGTTGATGTGGGGTATTACTCAGGGATGGACACCCCCGTTTCAATATCGTATTGGCTACATTCCGGAACGGGATATCGTGGCGGCGGTTTCGTTTGAAGTCGAGGATGAAATTGGGACCGTCGTTCAGCAACGCCGCGCCGTAGCTGAAACACTTTGTATCTATAACAACGACACCTATCAACTCGGTAAACAACAGGAAAATCTGCTTCTGGCGGTTGATGAATTGGTTGCCGCCGAATCATGGGAAACAGCTCCGGTTGAAGACTGGCAGAAGTTTTTGGCAGGTCAGAAGGAATCGACGGATGTTGAAACGACGGTAATCGATCCGGAAATTCTGGAAAAATCGAAAGATGACTTTGAACGCTTCTGTCGCTTGCTTACTGAAGAGTCTACCCGGGAAGATCTCAAAGATGCACTCGATGAAGTCTACCGACCATGGAATGAAAAGGGAATTCTGGAAACTTTAGATCACTCCGAAGAAGAGGGACGCCTGGATTCCATCCAAATCAGCGGAGAATACAACGCGACAGATGTGATTGTTGACGTCTCGGATGTGAGGCAGAGCGAGATTGTGCGTACCTTATCAGTGGTCCTTAATAGGGCGCTGGAGCGAATGAATCTGGAAGATACGGATACTGAGTTTCTGAGTGTTATGGTTGAAAACTGGATTCGTGACGCGGGTATTCCAGCAACTCTGACAATCGATAAAGCACTAAGCATGAAACGCCGACAGAACGAGCGTGAAAGTGTCGCCCAGCAATTCCGTAATTATCAACCCGGTCAGAAACTAGCGGGCGTTGGTGAACCGCTGCAAGCCGCCGAAATTACATTGCTACGTAAAGAATATGAGGCACGATATAACACGCAGATGTTGGAAATCAGCCGACTGCTTGGGTTTGGTGTTGCCAGCTTTGGTATGTTCATTGCGGTGTTCCTGTTGTGCGGTGTTTATTTGGCTGTCTATGAACGAAAGATTGTCAGTGATACTGCAAGTTTGATTCGATTGTTGGTGTTATCCACGATCGTTGTGCTGTTGGCAACTGCTACGGCAAATGACACGTGGCGCGCTGAATTGATTCCCTTGTCGATGTATGCCATGATTCTGACGATTGCATTCCGACGCGAGACAGCATTGTTGGTGGCGTCAGCCCTTTCGATTGTGGTAGCTGTTGCCAATGGAAACTCACTCCCAGGATTTATTATTGTCTTCTCAGCAGTGGCGGTTTCCTGTTTGTTGATGGGACGTGTCCGATCACGTGTGCGTTTGATTACGGTTGGTCTCGGAGCAGGTGTTATTACGCTGGCAACGACTTTGGGTGTCAGTACTTTGGCAGGTCAGACGTTCGGCTCCACAGGACTTGAATTTTGGGATCAGTTACTCAATCGTGATGCCTCCGATGTGAATTATGTTACTAATCTGATTCAGGGAGCGGGATGGTATGGAATCTGTGTTGTTTTAGCCGGGTTTTTTATGACAGGTCTGCTTCCGATTATTGAGTGGATTTTTGGCGTTCAAACAGACATCAGTTTGTTGGAACTTGGTGATCCTGCTCACCCGTTGTTACAGGAATTAAAGAATCGTGCTCCCGGAACATTTACGCACTCACTTAACGTGGGCATGTTATCGGAACCGGCGGCCGATGCGATTGGAGCCAACGGATTGCTGTGTCGTGTGGGAGCTTACTTCCACGACATCGGAAAAATGTTTAAGCCAGAGTATTTTGCTGAGAATCAGGATGAGAACAGGCACGAACAGTTGCTTCCTTCGATGAGTCGACTGGTGATCATTTCTCATGTTAAAGACGGAGCCGACCTTGGCCGTAAACATCATTTACCCTCTTCATTCATTGATTTAATTGAACAACATCACGGTACAACGCTTGTTGAGTATTTCTATCATCAGGCTAAGACTTCAGAGATAGATGTCGAAGAGTCTGATTACCGATATCCCGGACCCAAACCTCAGTCTCGTGAAGCAGCAGTAATGATGTTGGCCGATGCAGTAGAAAGTGCCAGTCGAACACTCGATGAGCCGGCACCCGCGCGAGTTGAAAATCTGGTGAATGAACTTGCTATGAAACGATTACTCGATGGAGAGTTTGACGAATGTGGATTGACCTTGTCTGAATTACGGACGATTCAGCAATCGCTGGTTAAATCTTTACTGGCATTGTTGCACAAACGCGTTGACTATCCGGAAGAGTCCGAAGTGAAGAAAATGACCAATCTAGGATAAAGTATAACTAATTCGCGGTATTTATTCGGATACCTGCGGAGTGTTATTGGATCGACGCATTGTTCTCTGTTTTGATAACCAACGAACAGTCTAAATATCAGCTTGATACAGAACGTATTGAGTTGGCTGTAAATCAGATCGTGAAAGAAGCTGGAATTGTTACAGGTGATGTTAGTGTGGCCGTGGTTGACGATCGCACGATTCATGAGCTTAATATTCAATACCTCAACCATGATTATCCGACCGACGTCATCAGTTTTTTATTGGAACGTGAAGACGAGCATCTCGAAGGCGAGATTATCGTAAGCGTTGATACTGCTGCGGAACTGGCTCAGGATTATGGCTGGGATTGGAACAACGAATTTCTGCTGTACGTCATACACGGTTGCCTGCATTTGGTTGGATACGACGATAAGAATCCGGCAGCGAAAGCGGTGATGCAGGAAGCAGAGCGACGTCACCTGCTGATGTTCGGAATTGAACATCGTCTTGACCCGGCGGAATAATTACCTCTTTATAAGAGCTTCTTTTTGTAAAACTTTCCTATAATGAGGATGGTTTGAATTTCCATAAGTAGCTTATAAGGTGTATGGCATCGTGCTTTCTGTAAGCACATTAATTTTTTTGGCTTGGGTGGCAACCGCACTCGTTGCGCTTGGCGCTATAGGTTCGAAAATCTTTGACGATTATTCCCGTTCGGATTTAAAACAGTATTGTCGGCAACATGGCAATATCGAGTTCTTTAATCTGGTACGTGACCGGTATCAGAATATTTCGCTGGCAGCCGAAACATTAGTGGCACTTGCCGGTAGTATTGCAGTCGTAAGCCTGGCACTCTCGGTGATCGTGACCCCGGCATCTGTGACTGAAGGATCTCAGCGAGCAATGATTCAGAGGCTGCTCGAAGTCGGCTCACCGGACAGCCAGGGTCAGTTGATTTCGTCACAGGTTTGGACATCTGTTGTGACAATTGCAATCAGCTTATTGTTGTTGGGAGTCTGGATTCCGCGGGCTCTGGTCTCTGTATGGTCGTCTCAGATTATTTACCATACCTGGCCGTTTTGGTTAGGTGTCACATGGCTGATGACTCCTTTTACACTCGGCGTTAGATTTGTTGGTGGTCTGGCCTGGCGGTTATCCGGTCGAGAACGTAAACGCGATGATGAAGAAGAAGCATTGGAAGACGAAATTCGGTCGATCGTAACAGCCGGCATGCGTGACGGTCTGCTTGAAGAAAATGAGTGGGATATGATCGAAGGTGTAATGGAACTTGACGATGTTGATGTTCGAAACATTATGACACCTCGCAGCGAAATTGACGCGTTGCCACTGAATTCAGAATGGTCGGATGTCCTTGAGTTATTTGAGCGAGTGCGTCGAACCAGAATTCCTGTCTACGATCAGTCCCTCGATAATTGTGTCGGCATTCTGTATGTCAAAGATTTACTGACCGTATTTGCCAAACCGGGATTTGCAGAAGTAACCTCTGTAGAAGAGCTTTTGCGGCCGGCCGAATTTGTACCCGCGTCGAAAGCAGTGGATGAACTACTGCGGGGATTTCAAAAGAATCGGATTCACCTGGCATTGGTTGTCGACGAATTTAACGCGGTTGTTGGTCTGGTCACGATTGAAGATGCGTTAGAGGAAATCGTAGGCGAAATTATCGATGAAGATGATGATTTGCCTCAGGAGGTATTCATTTTGCCAAATAACTGCATCGAAGCTTTAGGTAAGGCACATATTGATGGCATTAACGGGATGCTGGGAATGCAGTTGCCTGAAAGTGATGAAGTTGATACTGTCGCCGGTTTAGTCATTCATCAGTTAGGCTATATACCGGAAGTTGGCGAGAAAATTGAGGTGGCCGGTACCTGTATTGAGGTAATGAAAGCCACAAAACGACGTATTGAACTGGTGCGTTTGACACTGATCAGCGAGACCTGATTTTCCACAGGTTTGGGGTAATATCGACGATGGCAAGTGAGAAGACTGATGCGATTACGATTCGCATTGTTGATTTTAGTGAATCAAGCTGTATTGCCACCCTGTTTACACGCGATTTTGGAAAAATCGGAGCAATGGTGAAGGGAGCCAGACGACCTAAAAGCTCCTTTGAGTCTGCTATTGACCTGCTAACCATATCTCGAATAGTCTTCATCCACAAATCCTCGGATTCCCTGGATTTACTGACTGAAGCAAAGCTACAGCGTCGTTTTCGAGCAGCGACACGTAGTTTGCCTCACTTATATGCAGGTTATTACATAGCGGAATTACTGGATACGCTTACTCAGACAGGAGATCCGCACCCGGATCTTTTTGAGTTGGCCCGTGAGACTTTGATTCAATTGGATGAATTACAGGACCCACTCAGTCTGGTGATTCGCTTTGAATTAAACCTGCTTCGAATGATTGGTCAAAAACCATCATTTGAAAAATGTACGCTGTGTGGTGGAGAGATTTCACAACAGCCACGAGTTTCATTCGGACAACTGTCCGGTGGTGTTCTTTGTGGTAAGTGTCGTGTGGGGCAGTCGCGTGTGATCAGCATGTCATGGGGAGTTCTGGAAGCTATGAACTTATTTTCGGTTTGCGATACTGCTCTGCCAGAGGTTGATCCACTGGTGCTGGGAGAACTTCGCGGAGTCCTTAATAACTACATGGCGAATATGATGGGCCGGCGTCCGCGCATGCAAAAACTACTGGGCATGTTAGGGCGTCCTGCGACTATCAGAGATGATGCTCTGAGTTTGTTACGCAAAACTGAAACTCGGGTATCCCTAATGAAAGATACAACAACGACTGACGATACGGACAAGGACGTCCTGAATGATTCAACGTTTTCTCGCAACAACTAATCTGTCTACCACACTGACAGCCGTAGGTGCCATGATTCTGCTCATGACCGTTGGTTGTAAGTCTGGTGAAAAAGTTTCAGGCGACCAATTGCTCGGTCCCGGTAACCAGTATGGTGCCAGTTGGAGTGGTAGTCAGGAAGAATACGGTAAAGTTCGACACTTGAAGCCAAAGGTGGTCGCCTCCACGCCGACAGGAAAACGAGAGACTGTTGAAGAACGCTTTATTGATCAACTCATAAAGTCCGACCCTGAAATTCAAAAGGCAAAACAGGTTTTCTTCGAAGCCGAAAATATCTATAACGACGCAGTAAGACTTAGACAAACGGCCAAGGGCAGTAAATCTCAAATGCGAAAAGCCGGTGAGTTGTTTCTCCAGTCCGGTCGTCGCTACCAGCAGGCTGGTGAATACTGGCCGGACTCTGCTTTACACGAAGATGCTCAGTTTATGGCTGCCGAATGCTTCTTCTACATTGACTATTACAAGCATGCCAACTTGCTTTACAAAGCAATGCTCAAAGAATATCCCAATACGCGTCATCTAGATCAAATCCAAGAGAAGCGCTTCCAAATTGCGAAGTACTGGATCGAAGAGGACTTCAAAGACAATCAAGGGTTCTTTGACTTTAACTTTACGGATAAGTCGATGCCTTTTAACTCACGTTTCACAGAAGCAATCGCTATTCTGGATAAACTTCGTCATGATGATCCAACGAGTGAAATGGCTGACGATGCCACGATGTTAGTTGCCGATTCATACTATAAGCGTGAGCAATATGAACGGGCTCATATTACTCTCAATGACCTTATTACAGTCTTCCCGGAAAGTGAGCATCAATTCATCGCTAACTATATGATGGTGCAGTGTAAATTCCTGCTTTATCGCGGCCCGGATTATTCCGGAATTTATCTGGACGAAGGTGAGCAACAGATTCGTGACATTCATCGTCAATTTCCGTTAGAGTCTCAGCAGTATTCAGAACAACTGGATAAGTTCGCCCGACAATTTCGCTACATGCAGGCGGAACGTCAGTGGTGGGTAGCTCAGTTCTACGAAGGCAAAGATGAATACGGAGCTGCCAGATACTACTATCAAAAAGTTGCTCAGAATTTCCCGGACACGCCGTTTGCCAATCGCGCATTTATTCGCTTTAACAATCTCAAGGATTATCCGGTCAGACCGGAGACTCCAGTTCAGTGGTTGGTAGACTTATTCCCTGAAAACGACAAGGTCAAACCACTCATCGCCAATGAGATGGGTGGTAATCTCAGATAGGTTTTTCAGTCACTCACAATTGGTAAGAGAAGGAGGGCAGAATCATGATAATTAAAATTCGATTATCAATCTTAACTGCTTGCCTGCTGCCGATGTTTCTTATTGGCTGCACAGGGTACCAACTGGGTAACAAAAATCTTTTTCGTCCAGACATTCGTACGGTTCATGTACCTGTTGTGCATTCAGAAAGCTTTCGACGTGGATTGGGTGAACGTCTAACCGAATCGATAGTGAAAGAAATCGAATTGCGGACTCCCTACAAAGTTGTGGATGCCAGTCAGGCGGATAGCATTTTTCAGGCTCGAATTGTGGATGAGCACAAGCGGGTGATTGCTGAGAATCAGTTCGATGAGGCTCGCGATATTGAAGCTCAGATGATCGTCGAGGTCTCCTGGCTTGATCGTCAGGGGCAACAGCTAATCCAACGCACAGAGATTCCGGTTGATGAGGGGATTTATATTGCCCAGTCCGCCTCGTTTGTTCCGGAAGGTGGTCAGTCACTGGTGACTGCACAGCAGGAAGTTATGCAGAAACTTGCTTCCCAAATCGTTGCTCAAATGGAACTGCCCTGGTAATAGAACCCTGCTGATGAGGATGGTGCCTCTTGGGCTCTACCACTTCTCTGGTCATAATGGCGAGTATGACTGATATTACTAGAAGCGACGGCTGGACTCTGCGTACGAAACGTCTTTCCTTTCAATCCCTGCCTGTAATTATGGGAATCGTGAATGTAACGCCCGACAGCTTTTCAGATGGCGGTAAATTTTTTGATCCCGCTGCTGCTGTTGGTCAGGCAATGCAGCTTGTTAAAGACGGAGCAGGCATTCTCGATATAGGTGGTGAAAGTACGCGACCCTATTCCGAGCCCGTAACGGTTGAACAAGAGCTTGAGCGAGTGATACCGGTTATTGAAAAACTGGTCAGCTTGACCGACATTCCAATTTCGATTGATACTTCTAAGGCGATCGTGGCCCGCGAAGCTATCACTGCCGGTGCTGAAATTATTAACGATGTTACCGGATTGGAAGGTGATCCGGAAATGATTATGGTGGCAAAAAATACGGCAGCAGGCATTTGTGCCATGCATATGCAGGGTACACCCCAGACAATGCAGGATGACCCGACTTACGAAGATGTTGTGGAAGATATTTTGCGGTACCTGCGAATTCGACGGGATGCTCTGCTCGATGCGGGGATCGATCGGCAACGTATTTGTCTGGATCCGGGAATTGGCTTTGGTAAGACACATAGTCACAATCTGCAATTGTTGAAAGCTTGTGACCGCTTTCACCTTTTAGGTTGTCCGGTTTTGGTGGGACATTCCAGAAAAGGGTTTATCGCGCATGTACTGGACGATCGCCAGTGTGAACGAACAAGTGGCACGGTCGGCGCGGCCTTGGGGCTTGCTACGCAGGGTATCCAGATTATTCGTGTTCATGATGTTGCCGAATTACATCGAGCACTCATTTTGTTTCAGCAGACTTATCCGCAGGGAAATTTGAGCCGTTGACGCTCTGCTAGTTTTTAATGAGAATTCGAAGAGAAGCTTTGTTGATCGATTTTAGGTTTGAACGAGGTTGCTTCTTCTGTTCTCGTATTCGAGTTCAATGAAAATAACAATCCTTGTAGAAGGCAAAACCACATGTCCACTCCCGAACAGGACTTGGCTCAATATTGTCGTACGGTGGCTGAAAACGCTCATAAGGCGTCTTCCCAACTACAGCTCTGCTCTGGCGAATTGAAGAATCGTTGGCTAAATGATAGCGCCAAAGCATTGCGTGATTCTGTTTCCGTCATCCTGGAAGCAAATGCGAAAGATATTGAAGCAGCTCCGGGATATGGCCTGACCGATGCGCAGATTGACCGGTTAGTTTTGAACGATGACCGGATCGATGGTATTGCGACGGCGCTCCAGCAAATTGCCATGCTCGCAGATCCGGTAGGTCAGACCATTCAGGGATCTGTTCGCCCCAATGGTCTGGAAATTAATAAGGTTCGCGTGCCGCTGGGAGTCGTATTTTTCATTTATGAATCCAGACCAAACGTGACTGCTGACGCGGCGGCTATTTGTCTTAAAAGTGGCAATGCGGTGATCTTGCGAGGGGGTAAGGAAGCAACTCATTCGAGTCGTGCTATCGTGGACATCCTGATGGACGTGGCTGCCACGGTGGGCATTCCGGAAAACTCGGTTCAACTGGTTAATACCACAGATCGCGAAGCCGTAGGACAATTTCTTAGTCTTAATGAGTTTATAGACGTGGCAATTCCTCGCGGAGGAGAAGGCCTGATTCGACGAGTCTCGGCAGAAGCGACGATGCCTGTGATCAAGCACTTTGATGGTAATTGTCATGTCTACATCGATCAGCAAGCCTGTTTAGATATGGCTACCAGAATCGTAGTGAATTCTAAATGCCAGCGAATGGGTGTCTGTAATGCCTGTGAATCACTGGTGATTCATCGCGGAATTGCTCAACAGGCGATTGCTCAGGTAGTTGGTGCTTTGGTTCAACAGGGGATTGCTATTCATGGGGATGAGACGGTTTGCAGCCTGATTGAGAGTGCTGTGGTGGCATCGGATAACGATTACGGGACCGAATATCTGGGGCCGGCAATCTCGGTTAAAGTGGTTGATGATGTTGATAGTGCAATTGAACACATAAATCGTTATAGTTCCGGTCATACGGAAGCGATAGTGACATCAAATATTGTCACAGCGCGGAAGTTTGTCTCCGCTATCGATAGTTCAGCTGTCATGATTAATGCCAGTACTCGATTTAATGATGGCGGCGAATTTGGACTGGGAGCTGAGATTGGAATCAGCACGGATAAATTCCATGCTCGCGGGCCCTGCGGCTTGGAAGAGTTAACCAGTTATAAATACATTGTGACCGGCAATGGTCAGATTCGAGGTTGATCGTTTGCCAAGCTTCGTTTAACGAGGGATGGATTCATATGCAGGATGCAGTGAGACCAAACGATACGCCACTGAATTACGAAATTTCCGGTGGAATTAGCCGTATCTTTGCTGAAACGGCTGAAATGTTATCTGCTCTTTGGACTGAACAATTTGGTGTGGATGTCGATCTGGGATTAGAACCGGGTAAAGTGAGATCCTTTCGTCAGTTTGCTTATGCGCAGCAACCACCTTTTAATCTGGTGCAGATACGAAATCGTACGGATCACACCAACTGGTGGTTAGCTATTCCGTCATCTTCAGCGTCGGCACTGCTGGATTTATTATTAGGTTCGATGCATGCAGACTGGGATCCGCTCGACCGCTCGCTTAACAGTATCGAAACGGAACTGCTGATGTCACTTCTGGCTCAGGTTAATCAGTCGCTGGAGATGCAGTGGAGGCCTGTTACGGAATTGGACTTGTCGGTGTTCCAATGGCATCATGAATTGTCTGAGATTGAAGCTGATCTCCAGGAATTGCTTGACGTTGATGTGGTTTGTTTAAAGTGGCGACTTACGATCGGAAAGCATCAGTCTCAGTTGAGCCTCTGTCTGCCGGTGAATTTTATCCTGGCCTGGTCGAAGAAATTAGTGCAGCATCACTATGGTGAATTGCCGTTAGAGCCTCATTATCAAGCCACAGTGCAGCTAGAGGTGGAAGCGGTCAATCTGGCGGATCTTCAGGTTGGTGAAGTGCTTGAAACCGGACATTCACTGGATAACCCGCTTACGCTGGAACTTTCAAACGGTGACTTGCATCAGGTCAGGTTGGGAGCCAAAGAAGGTATGAAAGCCATTCAGGTGGTTGAGTAGAATTCAGACTGTTCGCCTAGAGCCTGAGATGATTCTAGCGGAGGAAGCATCTCTTCCAAAACTCCGCGACTACGCGGTAAGATCAGCAATCCTTCGATAATCATCCAGATTTGTAGACATAGTGTGCCAATGCCGATTGAACCGAGCAGATAATTTGGGCTTTCGTTGCCTGTAGCCAGCCATCCGTTTTCACTATTGAATAGTTGCCAGATAAGAGCCCAGGCGGGCATGATCAGCATAATCGCCATTGGAATCGCAGCGAACCAAATTGGTTTATTACGTCTCCATAGGTAAAAGACGATCACCATAAAGGCTAGTCCGGCTAATAACTGATTCGTAGCGCCAAACAGTGGCCATAACAGCAGGCCTCCGGAACCAGGTCCCTTCGGGCCAGGTACCATCGCCATAGCACCTCCTAGAACGACGGCCAGTCCGGTTGCACAGAATTTGTTTTTCAATTGTGAAATGCGGATCGTGGTTCCAATTTCCTGAACAACATAGCGTTGTAAACGTGTTGCTGTATCCAGCGTGGTAGCAGCAAAGCTGGCTACGAGGACAGCGACGATACCAATTGCGAGTTCTAATGGAATGCCCAGCATGTTGATGAAATTAGCTCCTCCATCAACAAATGCAGCCACTTTTTGAGGTAATCCGAATCCGGACCACGAACCGTTGGCATCGTATTTAGTATGCCAGGCATCGATTCCTGTCAGCATGTTGCCGTCAGATTCCACACCCATACCCACTCCGGCACAGCAGGCAAGAATAACAATCACAGCCAGTGCACCCTCGAGTAGCATGGCGCCATAGCCAACATACTGAGCATCCGATTCGGACTCTAGTTGTTTGCTCGACGTTCCACTACTTACCAGACAGTGAAATCCACTGATCGCGCCGCAGGCAATGGTGATAAAAAGGAATGGCCAGATAGGAGGGGCTCCAGCAGGTAGGTTCTCTGCCACCGCCGGTGCGCTTTCAAGAATGTCTGCTTTGCCGGTTACCGAGGCAAACAGGAGTCCCATTACCAGTAACGCCAGAGCAAGAATGAGCTGATGGCTGTTGATGTAGTCGCGAGGTTGTAACAAAGTCCATACCGGAAGGATCGATGCAATAAAGCAATAGATCATGAGGATGCATGTCCAAATGACCACGGCATTTTCACCAAAGGGTGCGATTGGAAGATGATAAACACCAATGTAGATGCAGAGGTACAAAACGGCTAAGGCGACCAGTGAAGGCACTAAAAGCTTGCCACCCTTTTTGTAAACATAGTAGCCAATCAGGACTGCGACAGGAATTTCAATCCAGACTGATAAGACAGCTTCCGGATATTTAGCGAAGATAACGGCAATTACCAATCCGAAGATTGCTAAGACCACGGTTAGTGCTGCAAACAGAATTAGCAGAAACAGTAATCTGGCTCGGGGACTAATCAGACGCCCTGCAACTTCTCCCACAGTTTGCCCGCGATTTCTCAGCGATACGACCAAGGCTCCAAAATCATGAACTGCTCCGATAAAAATTGATCCCAGTACGACCCAGATCAGTGCTGGCAGCCAGCCCCAAAAAACGGCAATCGCCGGTCCGACAATGGGCCCTGTGCCTGCAATTGATGTGAAGTGATGGCCAAAAATGACTTCTTTCTTCGTGGGAACATAGTCCACGCCGTCTTCCAGTTCCGCCGACGGTACCTTTGCTTGCGGATCGAGGCCAAATATTTTGGTAGCCAGCCATTTTCCATAGGTGTGGTAAGCCACGATGAAGCCAACGAATGAACCGACGGCAATAAGGAGTGTTTCCATTAGATTTTGGTGAGCTGCAGATAAGATATTGGGACAGAGTTTTTGTGGTGAGAATTCAGGCTCGTTTGAGGTTATTTGCGTTCTTTTACCTTAGCGGCCTATCGCAGGCATTTTAGCAGAATCTAAAGTTCTGTGCGGTCGAGATACTTCACTCTTACCCTTTAAACCTCCTATAATGAGCTCTTCAATATCCATAATATTATTATGCACGCATACAAGGTAATTCGTTGATTTGCCCGCAGGTGTGTTTTATAGCCCACAGAAGGATTCTTACATTGGCCGAACACGTTGTCATTATTGGAAGCGGTCCAGCAGGATGGACGTCTGCAATTTATGCCTCCCGCGCGAGCTTAAACCCGTTGGTTTTTGAAGGAGCGGTAACTGAAGAAAACAGACTGCAAGGTACACTTCCACTTGGTCAGCTTGCATTGACCACAGAGGTTGAGAACTATCCTGGTTTTCCGTCGGGCAATCTCGAGTCTTATCTGGATGACTCGATTGAGAAAACACGTCGTCAGTACATGGCTCCTCATATGAAGGAGGGGGTTAGTGGTCCGGAATTGATGGAGTTGATGCGACAGCAGGCTCTGAATTTCGGCACGCGTGTTGTGACTGACGATATTGTCGAAATTGATTTTGATGTGCGTCCCTTCAAATTAACCTCTCGTGGCGGCGACGTTGTTGAAGCTCACACCCTGATTATCGCAACCGGAGCCCGGGCTAATTATCTGGGGCTGGAATCAGAAGAGAACTTTAAGAATCGTGGGGTTAGTGCCTGTGCCGTCTGTGACGGCGCTCTTCCTCGCTTTCGTGATAAGCCGGTCATTGTGATCGGTGGCGGTGACTCAGCAGTTGAAGAAGCAGATTATCTGGCGAAGTTTTCATCGAAAGTCATGCTGGTCCACCGACGTGATGAGTTACGAGCTTCAAAGATTATGGCTCAGCGGGCTATCGATAATTCAAAGATTGATATTATTTGGAATTCCCAGTGTGTGGAAGTACTTGGTGATGATGCGACTGGTGTGACCGGAGCGCGTTTGCAAAGTACGGTGGATGATTCAGTTCAGGAAGTTGAAGCAACAGGATTCTTTGTTGCTATTGGACATACACCTAATACCAATTTCCTTAATGGTGCCTTGGAGACGAATGAAAAAGGTTATATCGTATGGACCAAGTCTCACCGTACCAATACCAGCGTGGAAGGCGTCTTCGCTGCCGGTGATGTGGCAGATGACTACTATCGACAGGCTGTTACGGCTGCAGGTACCGGTTGTCAGGCAGCTCTGGATGCCGAACGCTATTTGGCAAGCCAGGGACTGTAATCAGGCGAACAAAATACCCAAAACTGATTTCGTCAGTTTTGAATATCCAACTTCGGAGTGAATAAAATGAGTGACCAAGTCGCTAAAAACAGAGAGATGATCATCAAGGCTCAAGAAGAAGGACTTGGCTCAACCCTTTTTGCTTATACGAAGCTTTCCGGTCCTGGATGGCTTCAAAGTGCTATTACACTTGGCGGGGGTTCATTGTCCGGAGCATTGTTTCTAGGGATTCTAACCGGAACCAATCTTCTGTGGGTGCAGTTGATTATGATCATCATGGGTGTGATTATGCTGTCGGCGATTAGTCATGTTACTCTGTCGACNGGAAAGAAGCCTTTTCAGGAAATCAACAATCATGTGAATCCAGTTTTGGGATGGGGGTGGTTAATTGCTACCTGTGCGGCGAACATGTTGTGGTGTATGCCGCAGTTCAGCCTCAGTTTTGCCGCTTTACATAAAAATCTTGCTCCCACGTTGGTGGAAGACACAATGCAGGACAAATTGATAGTATCCGCCGTCTTATTAGTTGCAGCGATTTGTGTCTTGTATCTGAACAACAAAGAAGGTCGGGCTGCGAAGGCGTTTGACATTATTCTGAAAGGAATGGTCGCGATTGTGGTAATCTCGTTCTTTGCTGCCGTGATGATCATGTCTGGCAATGGTAGCGTCGATTGGGGAGGAGTCTTTGCCGGCTTTATTCCGGATTTGAGTCAGTGGTCACAGCCTACCGGTGAGTTGGCAGCTTTGATTACGGGATTAGGAGGCGATGCGGCAGATTTTTGGAATGGCAAGATTGTTTCCCAACAGCGTGAAGTGATTATCGGTGCAGCTGCAACGGCCGTTGGAATCAATATGACATTTCTGTTGCCTTATTCGATGCTTGCCCGTGGGTGGGATAAACCGTTCCGTGGGATGGCGAAATTCGACCTATCAACAGGTATGGTGATTCCTTATTTGCTCGTGACTACATGTGTTGTGATTGCTTCAGCCACGATGTTCCATGCCGGTGGTAAGGATTTTGAGAAGACTCAGCTTGCAAGTTCTGACATTGCCGTAATGAGTGAGAGTGAGTATTTCAAAGCTGTTGTACCGACATTAACCGATCGCTTGGGTAAGGCTGCAGATGAGCTGAGTGAAGAAGAATTGTATGCAAAGATTGCTGCCATGCCCTTGGCTGAGAAACAACTCGCATCTTCATTGGTCAAGCGAGATGCTTTCCAGCTGTCGAGTGCTTTAGCCCCGATTTTTGGTGAGGGAGACGCAGGCAAAGATAAAGCCAGCCTGATTTTTGGTGTCGGAGTGTTGGGGATGGGATTCTCTACGATTATTATTCTGATGCTGATCAACGGTTATGCTTTTTGTGAGATGTTCAACGTCAAACAGGGAAGTAGCATGCATATGCTCGGTTGTCTCGTCTCCGGAGTATGCGGTGCAATCTGGCCATTGGTTTGGGATGGGCCAGCGAAGCTTTGGCTGGCGATCGCAGTATCCAGTTTTGGATTTATTCTGCTGCCAATAGCCTATTCGACATTCTTTATGATGATGAACAATAAGAAGATTATGGGAGCGGAACGTCCCCAAGGCGGCCGTCGTTTGATTTGGAATCTGTTGATGGGAGTTTCCTGTATTGTTGTAATTGTTGCAGTGGCAGCTACGATTCAACAGAAAGTCAGTGATAAAACTACTGGCAGTCTGGTACTGGGTATGGTTGTTGTTTATGTGATTGCTGTGATTCTTGGATTTATCATGAAGAAGCCGGCGCAGATTGAGACCGTTGCTGAAATAGTGGAAGAATAATTATTCTCTCGCCGTAAAAAAATATTAGCTTGAAAGAAACAAGGAGGGAGCCTTGGAAAAACTATCAATTAGCGATGCCAGGAATCCTGAAACGATTGGCGTTAATGCCGTAATTCAGGGGTGGGTGCGAACTCGTCGTGACAGCAAAGGTGGATTTAGCTTTATCGAAGTTAATGACGGAACCTGCCTGGCTAATCTGCAGATTATTGCTGATAACACGCTAGGTAATTATGAAGACGAAATCAAGCGTCTGACGGCTGGATGTAGTGTCAGCATTGAAGGTCAAGTTAAAGAGTCCGGAGGTAAGCAGGCTACGGAATTACTGGCCTCCAATGTGATTGTGCATGGTTGGGCAGACCCTGAAGAGTACCCCTTGCAAAAGAAACGTCATTCCTTTGAGAAACTGCGTGAATGGGCACATCTTCGTCCGCGTACCAATGCGTTTGGAGCGGTGGCACGGGTACGCAACTGTATCTGTCAGTCGATTCATGATTTCTATCAGGAACGGGGATTCCTCTATGTTCACACGCCGGTAATAACGGCCAGTGATTGTGAAGGGGCCGGAGAGATGTTTCGGGTTTCAACGATTGACCCGGCAAGTCCGCCAAAGGCTGATAATGGTGAGGTGGATTACACCCAGGACTTCTTTGATCGCCCCAGTTATCTTACTGTCAGCGGACAGTTGGAAGCAGAAATCTATGCCACAGCTTTGGGTAAGGTCTACACGTTTGGGCCGACTTTTAGAGCAGAGAATTCAAATACGTCACGACATCTGGCGGAATTCTGGATGATTGAACCCGAAGTGGCATTTAATGATTTAAATGACAATATGGATCTGGCAGAAGCATTTCTTAAACGGATTTTTAGTGATGCTTTGCAAAAATGTCCTCAGGACATGGAGTTTTTTAATTTACGGATCGATGAGACAGTAATCGAGACATTGCAGAAGATTGTGGATTCCGAGTTTGTGCGGTTGCCCTACACCGAAGCAATTGAAATCCTGCTTGCCAGCGGTCATGCATTCCAATTCCCGGTGGAGTGGGGATGTGATCTGCAGAGTGAACATGAACGTTATCTCACCGAACAGCATTTTGATGGTCCGGTAATCCTTTATGATTATCCAAGTACGATCAAACCGTTCTATATGTATGTCAATGATGATGGGAAGACGGTTCGGGCGATGGACGTACTGGTACCTAAAGTGGGGGAAATTATCGGTGGCAGCCAGCGGGAAGATCGACTGCAGGTACTGGAAAGCCGAATGCGGGATCAGGATCTGGAGCCGGAAGAATACTGGTGGTATGTCGACCTGCGACGTTATGGCACGGTGCCGCATGCCGGATTTGGATTAGGACTGGAACGGGCTGTGCAATTCGTAACCGGAATGCAGAATATTCGTGATGTGATTCCGTTTCCCAGAACACCGGGTAATGCGGAATTTTAAAGTGCGGTGGAATACTACCCGTTTTATTCTGAAATCGCTATAATCGCTTTCCAGTGTGTGAACGCTACGGAATCCCGAACCGTGGAAGACACAAAAAAAGCGGGTCCTTGTTCGCCGAAACAAGAACCCACCGATTTCGGGCTGATAAAGTGCTGGCCTCCTGCCGTGCACGATAGACCCACAGCCACGAAGTAAATATCGGGAAAACAAATGTTCAGGCTTTAGCACACACATTGTTCTGAACGAATTAGGAACTGTTTTCACGTTTGTTTTATTTACAAAGCTGATAAAGTAATGACACAGATTGCAAAACTTGCCCTCGAAGATGGAACGGTATTCACAGGTGAAGCATTCGGAGCATCTGGTGAGATTGATGGTGAGGTCGTTTTTAATACCTCTATGACCGGTTATCAGGAAATCCTGACAGACCCCAGTTATCGCGGACAGATCGTCACCATGACCTATCCGGAAATCGGAAACTATGGTGTTAACCAGGAAGATGTGGAAAGTAGTAAACCGCATCTGGCCGGTTTCATCGTTCGTGAGAATAGTCGTATCGCCAGTAATTTCCGCAGTGAATCCTCTCTGGAAGATTATCTGAAGGAAAACCAAATTATCGCTCTGGAAGGAATCGATACCCGAGCTTTGGTTCGTCGGATTCGTACGCAGGGAGCATTGAAAGGTGTTCTCTCGACAGAAGATCTGGATGATGCCAGTCTGGTGGAAAAAGCTCGTAGTTCAGAAGGGCTTGTTGGTCGTGATTTAGTTCAGGAAGTGATTCCCTCTGATAGTTGCCAGTGGGAGGAAATGCTCAGTAAATGGGCTAAACTTCCCGACGAAGCACCTGCTGGTGGCGATGAGTCCTATCATATTGTGGCACTTGATTTTGGGATGAAGTGGAATATTGCCCGCCATCTTAAAGAGCTTGGCTGTCAGGTTACAATTCTTCCGGGAACAGCCAGTTCGGAAGAAGTGCTGGCAATGAATCCTGATGGCGTTTTTCTTTCGAATGGACCTGGTGATCCGGAACCGCTGGAATATGCGATTAAGACGATTTCTGAGTTGGTTCCACAGGTACCGGTTTTTGGGATTTGTCTGGGCCATCAGCTGCTTTCGCTGGCTTGTGGAGCAAAAACTTTTAAGTTGAAGTTTGGCCACCGTGGTGCGAATCAACCGGTTGAGAATCTGGCTGCAGGCACTGTTGAAATTACAGCTCAGAACCATGGTTTTGCCGTGGAAGAGGAATCTCTTCCAGATCATCTTGAGATCACACATCGGAATCTTAACGATAACACAATCGCCGGAATTCGGCATAAAACGCATAATGCTTTTGGAGTACAGTATCATCCTGAGTCCTCTTCGGGGCCTCACGACAGTCGCTATCTGTTCCAGCAGTTTTATGACAGTATTGCTGCATCAAAAACTTCCTAAGTGGCTTCAGCGGAGCTAAGAAGTTGTAGTTGATATGAGCAAGAAGTCTAACCGGAAGATTGGTAAAAAGAAGCTCCGGCCCGGTAGTACTCGTGACGTTCATCAGCAGCGTGTACCGGCGGGGTCGCCGCCAGTTTCGAAGAATCCGGACTCTGCCGAGCAGGATTCCTCATTGATGATTGGCGCAGAAACACGCGCTGCGGAAGCAGTCACGACACTGTGGGTACTTAGCACGCTGGCTACTTTCGCATCGTTAATAGGAACATTAACCTTTGCCATTATCAATGCGGCAGTCGGTCAACAGGAAGAGCAAATATCGGCCTTAGGGATGTTGCCGCAGTGGTTCGTTATGGTCGGAGCAATTACGGGTTTTATTGGCCTCATAGCCAATTTTTTGACCACCCGGTTAAGGAATCATCAGGCTCCGTTTGTCGTTAAACTGATGTCTGGGATGATTTGTGGACTAGGACTGGCGGTAGGTCTGTTTGTTAAATAATGCCTTTTCATCGCTACAACCGTTGCGAGCCACAGCTGCTTATTGTGTAGTATTCGGCAGTATACGATGTTCTAGCGTTTTCAAAACGTAATTGTCGGGTTATTGTTGAATAGGAAGTTTGTCGTACGTAACTCCCTCATTTCAACAATCTGTTTATTTCCGAAATCAATGGCTCACGAGAAGAATATATTCCCGGAAGAAGATTCCCAATTGCAACCACTGCAGGGTTTGAATGCGGGGGCGAATGATGTATCGTCTGAAGATTCAATGCCATTGGCTGATGATGTTCCGGACCATTCCGGACAGCAACTCGATTCGGTCGAATTTAAAGTGGATACGGCTCAACGTGTAAAGCGGCTTCCGCCCTATATGTTTGGTCGTATTAATAATCTGCTTTATCAGAAACGGCGCGCTGGCGAAGACGTTATCGACATGGGAATGGGAAATCCTTCAGATCCCCCCGAACAACTGGTTGTTGACAAACTGGCCGAAGCCGCCGCGAATCCCCGGGTGCATGGATACAGTAAATCCAACGGGATTCAAAACCTGCGAAAGGAAGTTGCTGCAAAGTACTCCCGTAAATACGGTGTCAGACTGGATCCGGATGAAGAAGTGATTACCTGTCTGGGTAGTAAAGAAGGCTTTAGCCACATGTGTTTAGCATTGATGGGCCCGGGAGATACAGCGATTGTTCCGGCTCCTTATTTTCCAGTGCATACATACGCTGTTGCACTGGCCGGCGGAAATGTTATCTCTTTGGAAGTAAATGATAGCGAGAAATTCCTGCAGAACGTGGCATATACTTGCCAGCATCTGTACCCCAAACCAAAACTGTTAATCATTAACTACCCGCATAATCCGTCAACAGTGACAGTCGAGCAGGGGTTCTATGACGAGGTAGTAAAACTTGCCAGACGATATGGCTTTATGGTGATTAGCGATTTTGCTTATGCTGATGTGGCCTTTGACGGTTATCAGCCACCAAGTTTTCTGACTTCACAGGGAGCCTCTGATGTAGGCGTTGAGTTCACGACGATGAGTAAAGGCTATAACATGGCCGGCTGGCGTGTCGGATTTTGCTCCGGAAATCGCGATATGATCAAAGCTTTGGCGACCATTAAAGGTTATTACGACTATGGTATGTTTCAGGCAGTTCAGGTTGCCGCCATCATGGCGTTGCGAGAGACCGAAGAGGCTGTGCTGGCCCAATCCCGGATTTATCAGAGCCGTCGAGACGTTCTCTGCGAGGGACTGAGTCGACTGGGGTGGGATTTTGAAACCCCTAAAGCAGGCATGTTTGTCTGGGCCCGGTTTCCTCAGCAATGGCAGGATCAGATGTCGACCATGGACTTTGCTATGAAATTACTGGAAGAAGGTAATGTCGCTGTCAGTCCGGGAACCGGGTTTGGGACAACCGGAGAAGGCTATCTGCGCATGGCTTTGGTTGAAAACGAAAACCGTTTGCGTCAGGGAATTCGTCAAATGAAGGCCTGCCTGAAGTAGAAACAAGTTTCTCTCGCTACGGCAGCGGTTGTGTGGCTCGCAGATAGGCGAACAGATCCCGAATCTGCTGATCTTTGAGAGTCTTCAGGATTCCTTCAGGCATAATTGATCGTGGGATGGCCTGCATCTCATCGATATCATCACGATTGATCACAGTACGTTGTCCGTCATTACTACGTAATACGACGACCCGATTATCCTGGTCGTCGATGAATCCGGTTAGCGTGCGGCCATCCAGCGTGAAGACCGCATAATTCTCAAAACCTTCACGAACAGCAATACTCGGATTTACGACATTCAGCAGCATATACTGTAGGTCATCGCGTTTGTAGGAAGTCAGGTTAGGACCGATATTTCCTCCATCAGTGAATAACTGATGGCACTTACCGCAATGTTTTAAGTAAAGCTGTTTTCCGTCATAAGGGTTGCCGGATGCTTCCGCGATCACCGACACGAGTTGATCAATGCGTTTCTGGAGTTCTGCAGAAGATGCCGCGGATACCTTGCCAAAGTACTTTTCGGCTTTGGTTTGTAGTACTTTATTGTCATAAAGTACTATCTTTAAGACAGATTCCTGTTGGATGGTTTCTGCTTTGATCATGCCTGTTTCAATGGCATCAAATAGGATTTCTAGCCAGGATTCACGACTCACCAGTAGAGATTGAGCGACCGCTTGTGTTGTTTCGTTAAAACGATCGTATGAATCCAGTGTAGCCAGCGCGATTTGGTCATCTTCAAAAGACTGCAATGCCAGCAGAGAAGCCTGAATAATGGTATCGGAGGGATCGTTCTTCAAAAGATCGATCATGATCGGGATAGCATCCTGATTTTTGATTTGGCCAAGGACATTAATGAGTCCGGTTCGAGAAGTAACTTCACCTTCGGTGTTTGCGATGTCGGCCAGTGCTTTTGTGATCGCCTCTTGCTGTCCCAGACGTACTCGCAGAATTGGAGATCCACCTCCGGCTTCACGAATACCGTTAAGCAATGGTTCAGGAAGAGAGGCCAGAGAGCGTCCTTGAAAAGACTCTTCAAAACCCTTGAGCAGCAGACTTCTTGAGTCATCATCCGGAGCTTTTTCAAACAGCCAGGTTAACATTTCCAACTCATCACGTTTGCCGGACATGGCGTACCGTTTTGCAAGTCGCTCGATGAGAAAGTCCCGAGTAATCTCCTGATTCCAGACACTGGTATCAGCCAGTAGAACTTTGAGAGCATCATATTCATTAGCATTCGCTTCAACCGCCCACCAGATCATCAGTGGAACATGTTTGTCCCCCACATCTTCACCGTGGTATAGCAGGTTTTTGGTAATCTCTGCGAACAATTCAGGATTGACTCGACGTGCAGTCGCAGCCATTTGACTGCGGACATGAACACTCGATTCGGTGGCGATTGAACGAACAAGAGATGCTTTATATGTGTCAGTTAGCTCCAGGTGGTCAGCTGCCAGACGAATGGACCAACTGCGAACGATATCGTGAGGACTGTTGAGGGCGGTCGCTGCAATTTCGAGATTAAAGTGACCGGTAACCTGATAAGCCCAAAGCGCATTAAGAGCAACCAGTTGCTTCTCTGAGTGTATTAATTTATTAAGAGTCTGCTTGTCTGCTATAGATAACGTTCTGTTTTTTAAAAGCCGAATGGCAATCTGACGATGAATGCGAATATCTGATTTGAATAGATCAAACAATTCCTGATTACTCCAGTCGCTTACGTTAAATGTATACGGTTTCCAGTCTGCTTCTGGGCGAATTCGATAGATACGACCGTTGGTATTGTCGACGCGACCCTGATAATGAGAAGCATGATCAATTCGTTGTTCATAAAGGTCAGCGACGTAGATTGCACCATCGTGACCTACCTGGATGTCGACCGGACGGAACCACGTGTCGTTTGTTTTCAGTGGAAATCCAAGGTCTTCTGTTTTGAACGTGGAACCTTCGCCGGCAACATCGCTGTAGACGACGCGTCCTTGAATCGGTTCAATACCGAAAAGTTTGTTTTGATACTTTTCAGGTAAGATGTTGTCCTGATAGATAATAAAGGTGTGTGTGAATCGAGGTACCTGGCTGTGCGTCATAGCAGGGAAATAGCCAAATGCGTATGGATTTGAGAGTTGTCCGTGTTTGGAGAAACCTTTGAGGTAATAGCCCCCCTGAATGTAGTGGAAGCCACGGGTATTTCCACCGTTATAACCTGAATAGACGCGGCCATGAGAGTCGAATTCAACCCCAAAAGTGTTACCTCCACCTTCGGCAAAGACTTCATACTTCTTCAGTTGAGGGTGGTACCGCCAGATACATTGACCCATAGATCGTATCGGTGCCTCCTTGCTGCCAAAGTGTTTGATATTGCCTGAAACGGTGGAACCCTGAGCTGCGTAGAGCCATCCATCCGGACCCCATCGCAGGTTGTTGGCACATGAGTGTGAATCTTCGATTCCGAATCCTTCGAGGATGACTTTAGGGTCACCATCCGCCTTGTCATCCTGATTCCTGTCTTCGTAGAACAATAAATAGGGAGGGTTCATGACATAAACTCCACCGTCGCCCATGGCAAAAGATGTAGCGATGCTCAGGCCATCCACGAATACCGAGTGTTTGTCAAAGTTGCCGTCACCATTGGTGTCTTCGTGAATCGAAATTTGATCCAGGCCTTTATCCCCGTGTGGTGGCGGAAGAGGGGTCTTGTCATAGACTGTTCGCAGATATTTATCCCGACTGACAGCTTTTAGGCCGGCAGGGTTGGGGTATTGCTTGTACTCCATGACCCAGATCCGACCACGCTGGTCGAATTTGAATGAAAGAGGCTGAGCGATGTCGGGGTCGGTAAGTACTGCATCGACAGCAAGTCCATCGCCGATTTCGAATTGTTTTAATGCCTCGGCCGCAGTCTGTGGTCCGCGGTCATCAGCCAGTTGCTTAAAGGACTCAAGAACTGTTTCTGCCTCGGCAAGTTCAGCATATCGAAAGTCATCTCGGCCACCGTCTTTCCAGAGTGCATAATCCTGATTGTCACCAATGATGTGCTGCCATTTACCTTTGGTGGTAATCGCCAGCTTGCCGTTGGTGAGGATCGGCGCCCCGACATTGAATCCGCCACGGGGATACTTACGGTAAACACGTATGGCAAGGACGTTGTCCTGTCCCGCCACAAAATGGTTTTTTGTAACAGTATGCTTCTCATCTTCCCCCAGACCACTGCGGAATTTGGGGGGCATAGCTCCCACGCTGGCCACTTTGACTCCATTGAGATAAACTTCGCGCGCGTCGTCGACCGGCTCGATATAGAGACTAAGTTCTTTGCCCTCCCAGTCTGAAGGTAATTTGACAATACAACGATACCAACGGAAACCGTTCTCACTGGAACCGTTTCGAGGCCTAGTCCAATCAGCGGGTATATCGACCGTTGTCCATTGTGCCGTATTCTCCTGAGCGTCTGCCTGTTCCTGACACAAGACACAAATAGAAGCGGTTATTAGCAGTAGAATTCGAATCATCAATGCACTCGCAAGGAAATTAATTAGGAGAGGAATGTTTCAGGACTGAAATCCTGAACGCCCCGGCGATTATGCCTAATAGTCTAATCGTAACGATTACAGATACCGGATTCACCCTGTCAGTTACTAAAAAGATAACGAATTATTCCAAAATGGTTACCGCAGCCACCTGTAGGAAACCTATTGTTTGGTGAGAGAGAAACTAAATTTTAGTTCGCCTTGTGAGAGAGGCGAGAGAAGTAGAATTATGAACCGAAGTATTACCCGGTTCGCTTTGTGCCTGATTGCATTCCTGGTGGGAGCAATTGTCGCGCTTGCAAGTGAGCCTCCGAATCGTTCAGTCAAACAAATTGACTTTTATAGTTTGACAGCGAAGACTCAATTGAAGCTTTATACCGAGAGCCAGATAATTGCATTGGAAATTATTAGGCCCGCAGAGGGACGGGCGATTGCGCGTCTTAGTGCTGATGGTAAGTCTTTTGGGGATCCGCAGGAATTCATCCTGCTCGGTGCCACCAAAGGACAGCAACAGGGATCGCTATCATTGGTGGAAATGGGCGTCATACGGACAGGCCAGAAGTTGGAATTGGGACTTTCGAATCTGCAGGCCAGCAACCGGCTGCACACTTTGCAAATCAATCGAATTGAGATTAGCGAATATAGATAGTATACAAGTGTACACTATCCGATAAGGTGTATAAAAAAACGCAACTTACCAAATCTGATTAAGTCGCGTTTCTTATAAGTCGGGGCGGTGGGATTCGAACTCACGACCTTCTGGTCCCAAACCAGACGCGCTAACCAGGCTGCGCTACGCCCCGGGAAATGTGAGATTTAATTTACCCAGCGACCATCAGTTCGACAACCCCTGAAAGCCGATGTTTTTAAGCAGCCCTGTCTTTCTGGACAGAGCTTCCGGTTAACAGGTTCATCAATCGAGAGAACTCTTTGGAACTGCTGAAATTGATTACGATTTTGCCGGAGCCTTTGTCTTTCTCGGCAATCTTGACGTGGGTTCCCAATGCGATTTTAAGTTGCTTCTCGAGCAACTCAATCTGAGCTGATTTTGTTTTTGCAGGTTTGGCTGGTGTTTGTTTTCCAGTCTGATCATTCGTCAATTTTCGCTGTACGTGTTGTTCGATGTTGCGTACGCTTAGAGACTCGCGAACGATTCTCTCACAAAGGTCGATTTGTTCCAGAGCCTTCAAAGGGAGCATGGCGCGTGCATGGCCGGCAGTAATGAGTTGGTGGCGGAGAGCATCCTGAACTTGTTCAGGCAGTTCAAGTAGTCGGATTAGATTCGAGACGGTGGAGCGGTCTACATTCAGGCGCGTGGCCAGTTCAGCCTGAGTGCAATGGTGTTGTTTCAGATACTGCTTAAAGGAGACAGCCTTTTCTAGTGGTCCTAAATCTTTACGCTGTAGGTTTTCAATGATTGCCAGCTCCGCTGCTTCTCGATCAGAAGCTTTGCGAATGCGAGCGGGAATGGTCTTCCAACCCAGCAGTGTGGCAGCTTTGAATCGCCTTTCACCTGAGATGAGTTGATAGCGGTTACCCACCTGCCGGACAACGATCGCCTGCAGCAGGTCATGTTGTTTCAAGCTTGCTGCCAGTGCTTCAAGTTGTACCTGATCGAATTGAGTACGCGGCTGGTAAGGATTTTCATCGATGCTGCCAAGCGGTAGCATGCTATAACCGTCCGGAGCCTCCGTTGCTGTCCCGGCAACGACAGCCTTGGTAGTCGACGGGGTGACAGAAGATGGTTCAGATTTCTGCGGCGGTTGTCCCAGCAGATCAGCCAGGCCCTTGCCCAGTCGGCGATTCTTACTCACGTTCTAATACCTCTATACTCAATTCTGTGTATGCTCGTGCTCCCCGACTACGAGGAGCATATTCTAATATAGGTTTGTTGTAACTTGGTGATTCAGCAAGTAATGAATCTCTGGGAATAACGGTGTCAAAAACGATCTCACCAAAGAACTCTCGAACTTCCTGATCAATTTCACCGGTTAATTCCAGTTGTGAGTCATACATCGTCAAAACGATTCCTCCAAACTCCAGCAGGCTTTCTTGCTGTTGCATGACATCACGAATGACATGAATCATTTGGGTGAGGCCTTCCATGGCAAAATATTCACATTGAATAGGCATAAAGACTTCGGTGGATGCTGCCAGTGCGGACTGAGTTAGAGGTCCAACACTTGGCGGACAATCAATAATGACAAAATCATAATGAGCTGTTTCAGTACGGATATGAGTTTGCAGTTCGTTACTCTCCACGTACTCTCCATTAGCCAGCACCGAGACATCCTGGAAGCTACGGCTACCTGGAAGTACATCCAGATTCTCGTAGTGCGTTTTTTCAATGGAATCTGCAATTTTCTCGTCATTTACCAAAGGGTGTCGATCGGTGGGATGATGCCCCAGTCCCGTGGTTGCATTACATTGTGGATCGAGATCAATTAGAAGCGTAGCGCACCCGGCTTGCCCAAGCCCGGCGGCGAGGTTAATGGAGGTTGTGGTCTTACCGACACCTCCTTTTTGGTTTGCAACGCACAAGACGCGTGTCACCTAACAGCCTCTCTATTAGTAGTAATTATGCTAATTGAATTTACATCAGGATTCTAATCGGGACGGGGGTTTTAAGAGAATAGCAGATTATCAAGCCGCCAGTCTGCCTGCGATGTTAGAGTTGTTTCACGTGAAACATCAATGACTGCAATGGAAGTGGTAACAGGCCTGAGTGCCTGAGAAGTCTGTTTCACGTGAAACAGCTGGAATACCGTGATGAATGGGGGGAAATATTTAATTCGTTCTTTTGATTTGTCCTAACCACTTCCCGTATTTCTCTACATCTCTACAATAAAGCATATAACAGATGCTGGTTCTGGCATTTTAGGCCGGAACTTATGACGAGGATGCAACCAAGGAGTTCACATTGTGTCTCAAGTAGAACGACTAACCTACAAAGTTAAAGATCTTTCATTGGCAGCTTGGGGACGCCGGGAGATTATTCTGGCGGAAAACGAAATGCCCGGCTTAATGGCGTTACGTAAGAAGTATGGTGAATCCAAGCCTCTCACAGGAGCACGCATTGCAGGTTGCCTGCACATGACAATTCAGACAGCCGTGCTGATTGAAACTCTGGTTGAGCTCGGAGCAGCTGTTACCTGGTCAAGCTGCAATATCTTTTCCACTCAGGATCATGCCGCTGCGGCGATTGCTGAAGCCGGTATTCCGGTTTATGCGTGGAAAGGTATGACAGAAGAGGAATTTGATTGGTGTATCGAACAGACTTTAGTTTTTCCGGACGGGCAGCCTTTAAATCTGATTCTTGATGATGGTGGTGATCTGACGGCAATGGTTCATGACCGCTTCCCGGAATATCTGGGAGATATTCGCGGTATTTCGGAAGAGACAACCACAGGTGTTCATCGTCTTTATCAGATGTTCGCTAATGGTGAATTAAAAGTCCCAACGATTAATGTCAATGACTCTGTTACTAAGAGTAAGTTTGATAACCTCTACGGCTGCCGCGAGTCATTGGTTGATGGTATCAAACGGGCCACTGATGTGATGATTGCCGGTAAGACCGCAGTTGTTTGCGGCTATGGTGATGTTGGTAAAGGTTGCGCACACTCGCTGCAGCGGTATGGTGCACGCGTTATCGTGACCGAGATTGATCCGATTAACGCACTGCAAGCCTGTATGGAAGGTTTCCAGGTAATGACAATGGAAGAAGCTGCAGCAATTGGCAATATCTTTGTTACCACAACAGGTAATAAAGATGTGATTCGTGGTGAGCACATGGAAGTTATGCCAAACGATGCCATCGTTTGTAATATTGGTCACTTTGATACGGAGATTGATGTTGCCTGGCTAAATGCTAATGCTTCATTAATCAAAGAAGAGATTAAACCGCAAGTTGATCGGTATACGTTCCAGGACGGACACTCTGTCATTCTTTTGGCAGAAGGTCGTTTGGTCAATCTTGGTTGTGCCACTGGTCACCCGTCGTTTGTCATGTCTAACTCGTTCTGTAATCAGGTGCTGGCTCAACTTGCTCTGTGGACTGAGTCAGAGAAGTATGACATTGGTGTTCACTTCCTGCCAAAGCAACTGGACGAAGAAGTTGCCCGTCTGCATCTCGACCAGTTGGGCGCGAAACTGACGGTGCTTACTCAGCAGCAGGCAGACTACATTGGTGTTCCTGTTGAGGGTCCGTTCAAGCCGGATCATTATCGTTATTAATATCCGTCAATAGAACGTTCCACGTGAAACGTTTTTGATTAATGGTTTGATATCGTCCAATATTGATTCGGCTGAATGTTTCACGTGGAACATTTCAATCGTCTTTATTGGCACTTCCTTTTCTTTTCAAGTAATCGGGAATTACGATGGTCCAAATAGAAGCGTTTCAGGGATTGCGTTATGATCTGGCACATGTGGGTTCTTTGAGTGATGTGATCGCACCTCCCTACGATGTGATTGATCCGGAATTGCAGAAACAGCTTTATCAAGCGCACCCGGCCAATGTTATCCGTCTTATTCTTAACCGCGAGGAACCAGGTGATGATTCCGGAGAGGAAAAGTATGAGAGAGCGGCGCGTGCTCTTAAGCAGTGGCAACGTGATGGTGTGTTATCTACCGAGTCTCATGCGTCGGTCTATGTATATCATCAGGAGTTTACCTATGCCGGTAGCAAGTTTGTTCGCAAGGGATTTATGTGCCGGATGCAACTGGAGAAATTAGGAGAGGGTAATGTCTATCCCCACGAAGAAACTCATTCAGCAGCCAAAGTAGATCGCTTGAAATTATTTAATGCGACGAAAGCTAATCTTAGCCAGATCTTCGGTATCTATCAGGATGAAGATAATCAGGCACAAGCTATTCTGGAACGCGTCATTTTGGGTAAGACGCCGCTGGAAGCAACCGATCACCTGGGAGTTATTCACCGGTTATGGGTGGTTGATGATTTACGAACAATCATTGAGTTGCAGCTTAGTATGTCAGATAAGGCGATATTCATTGCTGATGGTCACCATCGCTACGAAACCGCCTGTAATTATCAACAGCAAATTCTAGATTCTGGTCAACTTACGGATACTCATCCGGCTAACTACGTGATGACAATGTGCGTCAGTATGAATGACGAAGGCATGATCGTTCTCCCAACGCATCGTTTGTTCAAAGGTTTGTCCGCTTATGACTCTGCAACACTTATCTCTAAAATTGAATCAGACTTTGATACCCGGATTGCAGGTACTGGTGTTGGACTGGCAGAATCTGTTTGGGAGCAGATTTCACTTCAGGATGCTCAGGATACGATAGGACTTTATTGTCCGGTTGATGAAACCTGGGTGATAGCAACACTTAATATTAACGGTCTGGAAAAGCTAGCCAGTGTGGCGAATGACCGAACGGATGATTGGCAAGGCTTAGGTGTTTCGATTTTGCATCGCTTGCTTGTTGAAACATCTCTGGGTTGCCAATCGCTTCCTAAACCAAAGTATGTTCACCTGATTACGGAAGTTGTCGATAGTCTCAATGCCGGCACTGATGATGACGGAGAAGTTTTTGGATTGGCGGCTCTGGTGATGCCTGCCACGCTTGAACATATAAGGAACATAAGTAAAAACGGTGAAAGAATGCCAGCAAAGAGTACTTACTTTTATCCCAAGCTTGTTAGCGGACTGGTTATTAATAGTCTGGAGTAGAGAAAATTCAGGCCGATCCCTGTGTACCAAAGGCTAGTCCCGCCTGCTTAATAAAACGCTGCACTTTCTGCTGATCTTTTTGTCCCGGTTCAGACTCGACACCGCTGGCTGTGTCCACCGCCTGTGGCCGTGTTAAGCCGATAGCCTGACTCACGTTCTCGTCTGTGATTCCACCGGCAAGGATTATTGGAAACCCCCCAAAATAGCTACTATCGAAGTTTAATGATTTCCAGTCTAGTTTTTGACCTGTTCCACCGTAAGATCCTGGTTGATAGGCATCTAATAGTATCGCTTTAAGTGATACCTCGAAAGTTGTACAGGCTCCGAGATAGTCAATGATTTGAACAGGGTCATTGGAATCACAGCGAAATGCCTTGATCATTGGCAAAGGTGAGAGAATCTTCAGATAGTAAGGATCTTCATCGCCATGCAATTGAATATAATCGAGCTGAACAGTTTCCTGCAGTTCACGAATGGTATCCGGATCCTCGTTTACAAAGAGACCAACGAGTTTAATTTTAGCGCCTACTGTTTTGGCGATTTCTACAGCCAGCTGTCTGGAAATACTGCGAGGGCTGGGCGAGTAGAAGTTTAATCCGATGGCATCTACGCCAGCAGATACACACATTTGGGCATCTTTTATGGATGTAATTCCACAGACTTTAGTTTGAAATAGTTGTGTCATGGCACCGGAGTTGATTCTTTTTGTCGTTACTTTTTAACGAACCCTCATATTTTAACGCTTCGAGTTAGAAGATGGAGGAAATAGCGAGACTTGCAAACTGGGAATCATCATTTTTCAGCTGTTAATCGCAGTTAGCCGAAAAGAAAGATAAGCCAGTCGTTTTTAATTACCTGACCTTTCAGATTAGTTCATGGGCGGAAAGCCACAAGTCATGTATGAATCATATTATCAACTGAGCGGTCGCCCGTTTAATCACTCACCCAATACAGAGTGTTTCTTTGCCGGTGACTATGTTCGCGAATCACTTTCGCAACTTGTACGTATTGTGACGCGTGGTGAAGGGGTCTCCTTGGTGACAGGGCCTACCGGAACCGGGAAGTCATCGGTTTGTCAGCTGTTAGTGGAGCACTTTCAATTTAGCCATCAGGTCATCTACTTTCAGCATGGGCTGTTTTCAAGTCGTCATGCATTTTTGGAAAGTGTCGTACTTGCTTTGGGAATTTCTAACGCTAGAAATTCAGAAGCTAAGAATCGGGCAGCGATTCGTGAACATTTGTTTAATCTCGATGAATATCCGCGCTCCTTATTGCTGATCATTGATGACGCTCATCAAATGTCAGTGGATGTGCTGGAAGAGTGTCGTCAGCTTATCAGCCTTGTTTACGGTGGTACCACGCGAGTCCATTTGGTATTAGCCGGTTTACTTAAACTTGAAGACTCTTTGGCACAGCCCACTTTCGCATCTCTGAATCAACGGGTGGTTCATCGTTGCTATCTCTCGGCATTATCCTCGATCGAAACGCGTTCTATGATTGGTGATTGCCTTTTAAAGGCAGGAGGCGAACCAGCGGAGTTGTTTACCCGGGATGCATTGCGAAAAATCTATGAGTACACTGAAGGCGTGCCTCGAATCGCTGTGCAATTAGCAGACCGGGCGATGTTGCTTGGAATGCAGCGAGAGCAACCGATATTGGATTCATTTGACATAGAATTGGCGTGGGCGGATCTGCAGCAGCTTCCTGAACCCAAAACACAAAAAGAGCTTGCTCAAACTGCGGCGCCGGCTTCCAGTGCTATTGAATTTGGACTATTGTCTGATTAACACTACGAGTATTTACTGATGCCTACAGTTACTGTCACGGGCGGTGCCGGCTTTATCGGATCTCACCTGGTCCGGGCACTACTCACCAAAGGGTACGATGTTTGTGTGTTGGATGATTTTTCCACTGGCCGCCTTTCCAATCTGCAGGGCGTCTTAGAACACATCGATCTGGTGGAAGGTTCCATTTTGGATGACAGTTTGTTGACTCGAGCTGTGAACAGTTCCGAGTTAGTCTTTCATCAGGCCGCTCAGGTTTCAGTTCCCTACTCAATCAGGCATCCGCGGCATACGTTGGAAATTAATGGAGCAGGAACTGAACGGGTTCTGCAAGCTGCTACTGAGGCAGGTTGTCGTCGCGTAATATATGCAGGGTCAAGTAGTTGCTATGGCAATGTCACCAATTCGATACAGACCGAATCTGATAAGATCGATCCTATCTCACCATACGGGATCTCTAAATATCAGGGAGAGCAATCTTGCCGTATCCGTGCTCTCTCTGGGGAGCTTGAAACGGTAGTCCTGCGGTATTTTAATGTGTTTGGTCCCCGGCAGGATCCTGCGAGTCCTTATTCCGCAGTGATCCCCAGATTTATTTCCCTGATGATGGCCGGACAGCAGCCGACGATTTTTGGCGACGGGACGCAATCACGGGATTTTACCTTTGTTCGAAATATAGTGGAAGCTAATCTGCTGGCAGCCGAAGCGCAGGGGATATCGGGTCATAGCATTAACATTGCTAACGGGCGCAGTATCTCCCTGCTTGAACTAGTGCGGTTATTAGGTGAGTATCTTCAATGTGAAGTTAAGCCCGAATTCGCAGAGGCTCGTGAAGGTGACATTCTTCATAGTTGTGCAAATATCACCAAGGCTTATGAAATATTGGGATATGTTCCGGGCGTAAGTATAGAAACGGGTTTGGAATTGACGGTAAAAGCATTTCTTGGTGATACATGATGAATGAATGGAAAACGCTTGTTTCCGTAGCAACCTATAACGAACGCGAAAATATACAACGTCTGGTCGCAGCGATTCGAGAAATCGTTGATGGTATCCACGTGTTAGTTATTGATGATGCAAGCCCGGATGGAACAGGGGACTGGTGTGAGCAGTTTGAGCGGGTGCATGATTGGTTTCATTATGTCCAGCGTGGCAGCAAACAAGGCTTGGGTACGGCTACGATTTGTGGAATGCAGTATGCTATTGAACATGAATTTGACCTCTGGATAGGGATGGATGCAGACTTTAGTCATCCTCCGGAGAGGTTGCCGGCACTAATCGAAGCGATCGGTACTCCGACTGAACCTGTTGCAGATGTTGTTATAGGTTCCCGATATTGCCCGGAAGGTGGAGTTTCAGGATGGCCGCTTAAGCGGCGGATTATGAGTCGCTGTGTTAATCTCTATGCACGAATCCTTATGGGATTATCCCCGAAAGACTGTTCCGGAGCGTATCGGTGTTGCCGTATCGCGATGCTCGAAGAATTGGATTTTTCGGCAATTCGCTCGACAGGTTATTCCTTCTTTGAAGAATTTCTTTGGCGTTTGAAGCGATTAGGAGCGAGGATTGTCGAAGTTCCGATCATCTTCGCTGATCGTGAATATGGGCAATCTAAATTAAATCGTAAGGAGGCCGTTCACTCCTTATGGATGATGTTCAAACTGGGCATTCGCAACTGGCTGCGACTCGAGTGATTTTGAGTTAAAATAGTAAATAATCTGACCGGGATCGCTACCCAGTCCGAGCAACACACCGGTCAGTCAAAGGCTAAAAAATTATCACTCTGTTATCGCTGAAAGGGTGCACATGAAGTTTGCACGATGTCCGCTGTTTTTTTGTCTTCTCTTTTTCTTCAGTGTTACTTCAGTTCAGGCAGATGTAACTATTGAGATTCAGGCTGGAGAACATGACCGTACCGCTACTCCGGTGAAACTCATAATAGAAATGGGTAAGGGAATCGAGTCAGGCCCGGTCAAAATTGATTTTAACGGCAGCGAAGTTACTGGACAGATTTGTGAACTGGGGCTGGAGTCATTACGTGACCTGGGAGTTGCGGCGGATCCTGCGAAACAATGCGAACTGCACTTTATTCTTCCGAATTTGCCAGCTGGTAAAAAAGTTAAAGGCACGGTAACGTTCGGTGTGTCAGCTAAAACTGATAAACAGGGTTTTCATTTTGAGGATAAAAAAGGTCTCTATACGGACTTGATTCTGGGTGATCGACCGGTAATGCGTTATATGTATGAAGCCCTCGACACTTCCAGTAAAGAGCGTATTGGTGAGACTTACAAAGTTTATCACCACGTTTATGATCCTCACGGGAAACGATTCGTTACAAAGGGTGCAGGCGGCTTATTTCCACATCATCGCGGACTCTTCTATGGTTTCAATAAAATTAGTTATTCGGTCGATGGTCAGGCAATGACTGCTGATATCTGGCATTGTCGAAGCGGTGAGTCGCAGGCACACGTGGAAGTTTGTTCCGAAGTGACCGGAAACGTGCTCGGTCGTCATTTGTTAAAAATTGACTGGAAGGGGAAGGATGGCAAACCATTCGCAACGGAATTAAGAGAACTCTCTGCATACAATGTTGAGGATGGAGTTATGATTGAATTCGCCTCCACTTTGAAAACACTTGTTGGTGAAATCAAGCTGGCCGGTGACCCGCAGCACGCCGGCTTTCAGTTCCGCGGTTCTCAGGAAATTCCCGATAAAACGGCTGCCCAAACATACTATGTCCGCCCCGACGGTAAAGGAGAACCTGGAGTATTTCGCAATTGGCCAAATAACAAAGACCATGTGAACTTGAAATGGAACGGACTTTGCTTTGTGCTTGCTGACCAGCGGCTCACCTGTTGTTATCTGGATCATCCACAGAATCCCAAAGAAGCCCGGTTTAGTGAACGTAATTATGGCCGCTTCGGGTCGTACTTTGAATACACTCTGCAGGAAGACCAGCCTCTTAATCTGAATTACCGAATTTGGCTGCAATATGAAGAGATGACTGTTCAGGGGATTGATAAACATAGTTCTGATTTTGTGACTCCACCAGCGGTGACCCAGAAGTAAAACCTAATAACTTCAATGATTGCAACAGCATGCGATGCAATCTAAAATTTGTATCTAAATACAAAAACCATCTCTATAGAGGTAGATAATATGTCTGAAAACACGGGTGGCTCCATTGATAATGTGATGCAGGAAAGCCGGTTGTTTCCCCCTTCCGATGAGTTTCTTAATGGTTGCCAGATTAATTCGATGGAAGTCTATCAGCAACTGTATGATCGTGCTGCTGCTGATCCGGTAAAATTCTGGGGAGATTTAGCCAGAGAAGAACTGCACTGGTTTGAAGACTTCGATAAAACACTCGAGTGGAATGAGCCGTACGCTGAATGGTTCGTGGGTGGAAAGACAAATGTTTCTTATAACTGTCTCGATCGTAATCTGGCGGCCAAAGGTGATAAGACAGCTATCATTTGGGAAGGTGAACCGGGCGATATTCGTACGTTTACGTACAAAGAGTTACATAGCGAGGTTTCCCGATTGGCAAACGCTTTCAAAAAAGCAGGCGTGGAGAAGGGGGATGTTGTTTCCATCTACATGCCAATGGTTCCCGAACTGGCATTTGCCATGCTGGCGTGTGCGCGAATCGGAGCTGTTCACAGTGTTATCTTTGCAGGTTTTTCAGCGGAGTCGATTGCAGACAGAAATAATGATGCCAGTGCCAAAGTACAACTGACAGCAGACGGTGGATATCGTCGTGGTAAAGTACTGGCATTGAAGGAAATTGTTGACGAAGCTTTGGAAAAATCCCCAAGTGTTGAAACTTGTATCGTACTTAATCGCACCGATTCAGAAGTTTCGATGAAAGAGGGGCGCGACATATGGTGGCACGAATTAGTTGCATCGGTTGATGATAACTGTCCTGCCGAACCACTTGATTCGGAAAGCCCGCTGTTCATCCTTTACACTAGTGGATCTACCGGTAAACCAAAGGGTATTAAACATACAACCGCCGGTTACAACCTCTATACCAAGAAGACGTTTGAGTGGGTCTTTGATATTCGTGAAGAAGATATTTATTGGTGTACCGCTGATTGTGGTTGGATTACCGGTCATAGCTATATTGTTTACGGACCTTTGAGTGCTGGCGCTACCTGCGTTATGTTCGAAGGTGCTCCTAACTATCCTGCGGAAGATCGCTTCTGGGATTTGGTCGAAAAGCACAAGATAACGATTCTCTATACCGCACCAACAGCGATTCGAGCCTTCATTAAATGGGGTGACGAACACGTAGAAAAGCACGATTTAAGCAGCCTTCGACTGTTGGGTACCGTTGGCGAAGGAATCAATCCTGAAGCTTGGATGTGGTATCACGAGAAGATTGGTGGTCAACGATGCCCTATTGTTGACACCTGGTGGCAGACAGAAACCGGCGGAATCATGATGAGCCCTTTACCCGGAGCTGTTCCTACAAAGCCTGGTAGTTGCACTAAGCCATTGCCCGGTATCCTCCCCGAAATTCTCGATGAAACCGGTCAGATTGTCGGCGAAAATCAGGGAGGTATGCTCGTGATGACTCATCCCTGGCCCGGTATGTTACGTGGTATTTGGGGTGATAATCAACGATACAAAGAACAGTACTGGTCGAAGTTTACCGGTAAGTATCTGGCAGGAGACAATGCTCGCTGCGATGAAGATGGTTACTACTGGATTATGGGACGTATCGATGACGTCATCAATGTTTCCGGGCATCGTTTGAGTACGATTGAGGTTGAAAGTGCTTTGGTCAGCCATCCGAATGTTGCTGAAGCAGCCGCCGTTGGCCGTAAGGATGATATCAAAGGCCAGGCAGTCGCCGTGTTTGTGACGCTTGTTGATGCTGAAGCATCAGCGGAGATGAAACAGGAACTGAAGATGCATGTTCGCAAGGAAATCGGAGCTCTGGCACAACCCGATGATATTCGCTTTACGGGCGCATTGCCAAAAACTCGTAGTGGTAAGATCATGCGACGGTTGTTACGTGATATTGCCGAAGGTAAAGAAGCCGTCGGTGACACCACAACGCTAGAGGATTATTCTGTGATTGCCCAACTTAGAGCGAACGACGAATAACGTTTTTTGTAAATAGCTAACAGTCAACTTCGTTCATGGCTCTCATAAAGAGTGCTCTTTTGTGCTACTCGATGGCGGATTTAGTTGCCGGCTGTACCGGTTCCTTCTTCCTGTTGGGTGGCCAATCGACGATCAGCATCTTTCCAGATACGGATCATTTCTTCCGGTTCTTCAAAGTTGAGGTAAGTCGGTGCTTCGTTGGCAGCAACGCGAGTTGCCATTCCGGCAATTCGCCAGCCGTTATTCTGTTGACGAAGAATCCAGATGATGTCGAACTGATGCACGAGTCCGTCGTTGCCCGGTTCTTTCCACAGGCTTGTAACGTAGGCACCACCGGAAACCGTTTCAACGCCTCCGACTTCAAATACAGCATTGGGCGAGCCTGGGCTGCGAACCACAAGATCATGCTTTTCGGTTTCTTCTTTAGCTCGGGTTGTTAGGAGACTTGAGATTTGACTGTCGTTACCTAACTGCAAAGCGGTGAGGAAATTTTGCACGATCAGTTGCGGACTTGCTTGCTCGGTCGATTGCTCAGCAATTGCCGTTGGCGTNGTTTCCGCATCATTTACATCCGTAGTGAGTGTCACATCAGGATTCTGTAATGTGCCACGGTTGTCAGCAGATTCACTATTATCTGCTGATTCAGAGCAGCCGAGGCTACAAATTGTGATGATAAACAGGACACCGGTGAATTTAAACATGTCTGAAAAACGCATGGAATTTTGCCTTGCAACTAATGTAGAGACATTTTTTCGTGCGAATATCTTCGAAAAAATACACATTCATGTAAAGAGGAATCCTTGAGACTGCCGAGAATGATAATGGTGCGTGGTCTACCAATGGCTGGGCTGCGCGAAGAATTACCCCACATGTTTTCCAAGGCGAGGATCCTGCGATGAGGCGTTTAAGCGTATACGGATTAGCTCTGCTGATGTTGGTGGCGCTTGTTGTCACAACTACAGTTCGAGCTGATGAAGACTCAAAGAAACTATTAAATTTGAATTTGCCAAAGATCAGTTTGAAAAAATCTGAATGCTGCGACGACAAAGAAGGATGTTGTTCAGTAGGTAGTAAATTGTTCAGTCGTGCAAAGAGTCTTTTTAAGAAGACTGAATGCACTGGTGAAGAAGATTGCCCCGTTTGCAATGCCAAGAAAGAATCCAGTGAAGATTGTGACAAAGCTGCCAAAAAGCTTGCCGGTAAAGCGGGTAACGTTGTTAAAGATGGTGCAGAGAAAGCGAAAGAAACTGTTGGTAAACTTCGTGAACGCACCGAAAAGGTGATTGGGAAGATCAGGAAATAACAACTTTTCAATCTGACGGACCTTAAAAAAAGGCTGTGTCTGTTTATTGGACATAGCCTTTTTAATTACCTAGCCGCAGTTCGTTGGCACAAATGTTATGCCAGTGCTTCGCGCAGAATGTCTAAGTAGTGCGACGACTCTTTACGAGGATCACCTGATTCCTCGTATTCCAAAACAACAAAACCACGATAACTGTTGTCCTTGAGGATCTTTCCTAGACGTTTGAAGTCTGTGGGAGACTTTTCTTTTTCGGTATTACGAGTGACTACTTTGACCTGAACATTCATGGCGTAGGGAGTCACGGTTTCCAATTCCGTATAGATGTCGTCACTGGAGAAATTCCCGGTATCGAGATTCACTGCAAACCATGGACTCTTCACATCGTTAACAAAATTCATTAATCCTTCTGCAGTTGCCGTTGGGCCGCCGTGATTTTCAAGTGCCAGTACAATTCCCTTTTGACCGGCATATTCACAACACTCTTCAATTGCCGATACCATCAGTTTGTGTGAATTTTCTTTGGTCTGATCTTTCTTGGGATGGCCTGCAAAAATACGAATCGTCGGGGCGCCCATTACTGCGGCGTGGTCAACCCATGTTTTGACGTAATCGATTTGTTCCTGACGTTTGGGGTCACCTTCGGGATGACCAAAGTCATTCCCGACAGCTGTGCCGGAAATGGAAAGCCCAAGTCGAAAACAATGTTCCTTTAAGGACAGTAGATACTCGTTAGTTAGTTCTTCAGGGAAGTAGTAGGAAGTCAGTTCTGCACCTTCCAGCCCGAAGGAAGCACAATCATCGATAAAGTCGTGCAATGACATTTCTGCCGGGTCACCCTGCAGTAATTTGCGGTAGCTGTAAGCAGCAAGCGAATATTTAAATTTGTGTGTTCCGTTTCGCTGAATGGGATCAATCGCTGATGTCACTGAAGGTAGCGTGGCTGTGCCAAGCATTGCCGTGGAGGTAGTGAGAAATCTTCTGCGGTTGAGATTTGAAAGCTCGGGTTTCATGATTGAGAGTCTCAGGATAATAGGTTTAGCTTAATGATTTGTAATACTCAGGAGTTTTCAGTGTAACGAATTGTCAGCTTGAAAGCAGACTTTGTATTCCGGCCCAGCTTTTGGTGTTGGCGATGTGGTCAGCAGTCAGTCCGCCGCGGCGAGCCTGTTTGATCCCGTATTTCATGACATCGAGTCCTGTGATTTTATGAGCATCGCTATTGATAACGATCGGAATGCCCCTTTCACGCGCCATCGCACAGTGGATATCGTGCAGGTCAAGCCTTACCGGATTGGCATTTAGCTCCAGCAGTTTGCTGTTTTCTTTGGCTGCCTGGAATACTGCTTCCATATCCACGGCATAAGCTTCGCGGCGATTAATCAAACGTCCGGTGGGGTGAGCGATGATATCGATATGAGGGTTCTCCAGAGCGCCGGTAATCCGATCGGTGATTTGCTGTCCGGGTTGCTTTTGGCCGAAATGTATAGAGGCGATAACCCAGTCGGCTTGTGCGAGCACCTGATCGGGAAGATCCATAGAACCATTCTCAAGAATATCGCATTCGATACCTTTAAGAATGATGAAGTCATCACTCTGCCTAGCGTTGATTCGATCGATCTCTTTCCATTGTTGTAAAAGTCGTTCGGCATCCAGGCCGTTGGCAACGCTAACTCGTTGTGAGTGATCGGTAATGGCAATGTACTTTAGCCCCCGCCCTTTCGCTGCTGCGGCCATTTCTTCGATAGAAGCTTTTCCGTCAGTGGCCGTCGTGTGCATATGCAGATCACCTTGAATCTGGTCGATAGTAATCAACTCCGGAATCGAATTGTCTTCTGCCCAAGCAAACTCATTCCGGGATTCGCGGATTTCGGGAGCAAAGCAGGGGAGGTTTAATGTCGTGTAAACGTCTGCTTCCGTGGCACCGGCGAGATATGTTTCATTGTCCCCGTTGATTCTAAAGACACCATATTCATTAATCTTCAGACCCAACTGTTTAGCCCGCCCGCGAAGTTCAACGTTATGATCCTTTGACCCGGTGAAGTATTGCAGTGCCGCCCCGAAGGCATCTGTTTCAACAACACGCAGATCGACCTGAAAACTGTTGCCAACGCGGATTGACATCTTCGTATCGCCCTGCACGATTACTTGTTGGAGATCTGGATAGTCGCAGAAGTGGGCCATTACGGTATCGGCATCGGCCGAGTCAACAAGGATATCCAGATCTCCGACAGTTTCACGACCGCGACGATAACTCCCGGCAAACTCAAGTTGTCTGACTGCCTGACATGTTTGCAGGTGAGTTCTTAGCGACTGCACCAAGTCATCAGCATCCGACCAGTAGATGCGTTGGTTGGCCGCGGCGGCAATTGTGATTCCATCTAGGATGCTCTCTTCGGTCTTGGCAGCAAATCCTTTGAGTTGCTGTACTTCGTTAGCTTCACAGGCTGCCTGAAGTTGGTCAAGCGTTTGAATATTAAGTTCCTGATAGAGTGCCGCTGCTTTTTTAGGACCCAGTCCGGGAATACGCAGGATATCCAGCACGGTGGAAGGCACCGTTTCCAGAATTTCATTGATTTCAGCGATCTCTCCTGTTTGCAGCAATTGCCTAATCTTTTCGGCTACACCTTTTCCAATACCATCAATTTCCAGTAGTTGTGAAGGATCATTGGTCACCAGTGTGGCAAACGAATCAGTGGAGTCCTTGATTACTCGGGCACCTCGGCGATAAGCACGGATCTTGAATGAGTTTGCTCCCTGAAACTCTAACAAGTCCGCCAGTTTTGTGATCTGAGCTGAAATCTTTCCGTTTTCCATGACATCCCTTCTAACGGTAGGCGACCAGTCGGTTGCTGTCTGAAAGTCAATTATATAGAAAATCCTTCCAATTACTGTCGAACCTTCAAAACCTGGTGGGAGCTTGCTTAAAGATAATTTATGAATAAATAAATTTTATCCCGCTCTGTTTGAAAACAGTAACCTACCTTTTCTACATAACGTGAGAGAACGCAGTAACGGCAACTGAGTCGATCCCTTGAAAAACTGGCGCGGGAGTCGGTTTTTCAAGGCCTCACGAATATCCGGCTAACATGTATGTGAGAGTACCTGTTAGCAAGCAATTATCGGCGGAATATTCGGCACAATCCTAATATTCCATTAATTGGCTGGCAAATCAAAATTGCTTCTTGTCAGAGGTGAGAGCCGCTAGTCAAACTAATTGTTAGGGCGGCACTGTGAGAGGTGCCCGATTGAAGCTCAACGCGAAGAGAGAGAGAAGTAGTAATATGCAAAGTTTAAATTATATGATGGTAGGTGCCATCGCATTAGCGTTGCTGGCGACTCGCCCCGCTGATGCTCAGATTTTAGATTATTTCACCGGCAAGAAGCCGATTCTAAAAGTTTATAATCCCGAACAACAGGAAGATAAAGTCGAGGTTCGTAAGCCTGATTCGGTGGGAACTGAAGTTCTCAATCCGCTGAACCTGCTTTATCCACGTCAGGTTGTTGTCGATTACAAGAAAGAAACCCGTTATCAAACGAAATGGGTCAAAGTTCCCACGACCCTTTATCGTCCAGCATTGGATCTGGGTGCCAAACCGGGCCAGTCTGTTCTGCTTAAGCCAGTGGAAACCTATACCTGGCAGTTGCGTCAGGTGCCGGTTGAAAATTATCGACCAGTTCTCGAAGCTTCAGAAAAGAATCTGATCAATCGCGTCTATGTGCCGCGCTTGGGCGATATTCTGGAACCAATTTTTCCACGTTGTCCGGAACCTGTTGATAATTCTCCCACTAAGGATGATGCCTACTACGATAACCAGCAGGTTAAGCCGGCTGATAACACACTGCAGAATATTGAGCCGGCAGATACTCGTCCGCAACTTGATTCGGAATCTCTGAATCAACCGGAAACGGCTGAAGACCAACCTACCGAAGTTCAGAAGGTGGAAACACCGTCGACCACAGAGCAAGACGAATCAGTATTGAAAAAACCGATCGTTAACCCGGAAGAACCGAAAGAGGGTGCCGGCCAAGAGGATGCTGCTCCAAGCAAGGATCCCAATGCTCCAATTCCCGATCCTGATGCGGAAGAATCCAAGGAAACTGGTGACACACCGAAGTTAATCAACCCTTTGGATAAGACGGCTCGAACCACAGTGCCAGTTATCGGTCAGCGTTACGTTGTACCTGCATCGGTGATGACAGCCCCACGTTTTCTTGTTATCGATGACGAAGGTTGGGTGCCTGTTAAATAATATATCTCTCTGTCAGCTGTCTCAATCAGACTGACGAGGATTCGCGTTAACCGGTAGTGAATTAGCCATTCACTACCGGTTTTTTTTTCTTTGGTGGAACAGATCGTAACATGCAAATAGAACTTCGCGACAATCATTGTGATATTCTTTCATCAGTCTTTCCACATCGGACCCCTGGATAACTTCCGGTAAGTTATGAGTGAGCTGCAAATGTCGGATGACGGATTTGATCGCCTGTAGATTAGGTTTCATAAAGGCCAGACGAGTATAGCCTTGAGTTTGATGGGCCACGACAACTAATTGTCCCGCAATAGTCCGGGCACCTCTTTTGATTAGAAATCGCTGCCAACGCGATAGCCGCTCGTATTCATCCAGGATGGTGATTTTCCCCTCCTGTTGGAGTGATTGGAGGACTTGTGCAAAAGATTCTTGTCCACAGCGAATTAACTGAGCGTCAATTCCCCGATTTGCTGCTTCTCTGCATAGCGAGTAGGCAAGGGTTGTCTTACCAATGCCGTGTGTCCCGACAACCTCCATTGGTTTTTTACTAGCAAGTACCAGATCGAGTAATTCGGGGACAGATTTATCGTCGGCCGTTTTGTACCCAAGCGAATCAGGCCGTATCCATCGCGTTTCAAACGGATTCAGCGTCGGGTCATTGCTAGCTGGTTTGATAGGCATGTAACTGAAATGGCTGAGAGTATTTGAATTCTTTCGGCGGCTGTTCGCCGTACTGAACAACAATTTGTACTTTGACACACCAGATAATGCTAAGATTTATACCAGCGTAGCTAAGGGGACTGAGAGGCAATTCAGTGGCGAAATGAGACAGTTCACGCAGATCGGTTTCTCCGTATGTATTACGAACGGTTTGTCTTTCATAGTAATGAATCGCTTCTTCTTCATCTCCTTTACCTGTGGTGTACCACATGGTTGCCACCTCAATACTCCTTAACTCCTCACGTTCCACCGCATCGACCTGATATTCGCATTCCAACAGATCTCCGGGTTGGTATTCACGACTGGCGTGATTGAGTTTGATGCTGATAAGAGGATCGAATTTCACGGTGTATTGCCTTCTGCAAGACTGCGAGGTGATGGTGGATGTACGATCAAGGCGTAGCTGCGTTGAATTTCAGGCATATCACGGTAACGTCCGATTGAAACCAGCTTCCATTGCAGGCTGTTATAGTGCCCCTGAAAACTATGCATCGCATTAGTAGGAATTTTAATGGGGAATGTTTCTTTGAGACCGGCATGGGGTTTGATTTCAAAGCGTCTTTGCTGGAAAACTCTTTCACGGATAACTTCATGTGTTTCGGTGCGTACATCAGTACCCTGATGGTAACTGGTCACTTCTTCACAAACCAAAAAGATACGCAGAGACCTTACATGCAGCAGACCTCCCTGAATTGCTGTGACATCGTAACTATGGCCGGGATACAGAGGCTGCTCGGAGATTTCCAGTTTTAGTGGGTCGATTGTAATACGACCCTGTAATTGAGTTTGGAGAAATTTACCGGCCCAAACCGAAAGCCCGATTGAAGGGGGTAAGCAAAGAATGGGCAGCCACCAACTGAAGTGTAACGGGTCTTTCTGACTGAAGTATTGCGAAATGGAATAGTAAATGAGCACGACAGAGATACAGACCCAAATCGAAAAGAAAATAATTACCGCCAGAGTTTTAACGGGCTGACCGGTGGTCATCGGCAGACGCCACTTTTGTACGGTTCCGCGACTGGTCAGAATAGTGTCGAAGACAGGAACATTAGGTAGTTTGAATCGTCCGCGCATTTTTTGTGCGAAGTCAAGCTTAGTGACGTTTCTTTGAAATGAAAATTTTAGTCCGTCACCCATACGACTTTGCAATAAACTACGAATTAGCCCCTGAGCTCCAAAGATGATAAATGTAAGCACCACCAAAGCCATCAGCCAGATGTCGACGGAGATTTCCGGACCGGAACCGAGTGCTTTCGAAATCAGCGCGATACCGGCCAGAATTCCTAAGAGCAGCAGTGTCAGGCTGAAAACAATATCTCCCCACATTCCAACTCGATGTGAAACACTGTGGTGACTACCACGTTTCTTTCCAATTAGACGGATAAGTGGACGAGCCAAGATTTGGTGACTCCCTGAGAGGGCTAATGAAAGAAATAATTTTGGGCCGGAATTATTTTAAGTCCAGTGCAGTCAGTGTTCCTGTCCGTCCAGTATTACTGCGAAAGAATAACTGACCATTGGAAAAAGCCGGGAAACTTCTGGTGGTGCCGCTGGCGACGGTGCTGCGACTTAATTCCTGATACGATTTACTCTCTGCTTTTAACAGAACTAATTCTCCTTCGGTATTCAAAGCAAGGATGTTGTCCTTAATGAGGATGCAATGAGCAACTCCAAAGCCGCTTTTTTCCCAGACGACCTTGCCGTTGTCGGCAGAGACGCATCGCAATGCTGCCTGTCCGATGTCTTCCCGGCCGTGAGTACCAAACAGGTGATTTTGATGGAATAGACAGGTGGAATACTGACTGGAAAGGATGTCATCACCCTCCCACTTACGAGTCACTCTTTTTCCGTCACCGGAAACTTGTAATAGTTCTGCGCCGATACCGTAACTGGCGGAAAGAAAGATTTTATCACCGAACGCCAATGGTGTTGCGCCGTTGACGGTTGGGCCTTGTTTTCCAAACGGAGTTTCAAACAGGATCGCACCTGATTCGGGTTCTAATATTAAGGCTTTCATACGGGTAATAAACAGCGCTTTGACATTGTTATTAATTTTTATCGTAGATGGTGATGAGTAGCTTGCTTTCTCATCGGTCGCCTTCCAAAGCGTCTTTCCGGTTTTTGTGTCGACGGCAACAATTCCGGCATCATCGGCTCCCACATTTACTAATAGTTTGTCGCCCAGAATAATTGGGCTGCTACCGGCTCCGAAGTAACCGTCGGGAGCCTGATAATCGTCATTGATAGCCCGGCTCCATATAACCTTTCCCGTTTCCAGTTTGACACAGTGCAGGTCACCGGCCGCTCCATATACATAGACGTTACCGTCTGAGATCACAGGTGTGCTTCGTGGACCTTGATCCGAGTTATATCCACCGCTGTAGAACGCTTTGAAGTCGTGTGCCCAAATGACTTTACCAGTTTGACGGTGGAGTGCTTCGAGGCGTTCAGCATTATTAATGCGGTGGAAGATAACCACCGTCTCACCAGCGATAACCGGACCGGCGTATCCCATCCCAAGTTCATGGTCCCACTTTTTCCCGGGGCCTGAATCGGGCCAGGCTTTAACGCCGGATTCATCTACAGCAACGCCGGAACGAAGGGGACCAAGTCCCTGAGGCCAGTCGCCTGCTTGAGCAACCAGAGCATAACTAAACAGAAGAGCAAAAACGGTGATACGCATACTGAGGTTTTCTCCGAAAGATTGAATGCTTTCAGTGTAACGCATGTTGTCGTTTGCAACAAAAAACGGCTATGATGTCGGGACATCACAGCCGTAAACTTAGTTGGAATGCTTTTCTAAGCTGCGACTTCAGCTGCCTGACGTTTTGCGGCGGTTCGGAAAAATCCTATTTCCTCTAAGGCCGTATAAACCTCTTCCAAGGTCTTACCACCGAAGTTTGAAATGCTCAGCAAGTCAGCCGGCGTCGCATGGAGCAATTCACGAACTGTGAAGATTCCTTTTTCTTCCAGACAGTTTGTGGTGCGAACGGTTAAACCAATTTCAGCTGTACTAAGTTCCAACCGTTGTTTCATTAAGCGACGTTGTTCGTCGGCAGCACTAAGCGGAATACGAGTCATTGATACCTCCCTGTTTTGACCTGATTAATCATCCTTGATTAACACTGTTGTTTTTTCCACATTCAATTATTACGGTGAATCGGAAAGACAAAATATACTCGAAACAGGTTAGCAATTACCAATCAATTTTTGAAAATTTTCATTAAGTTGCTAGCATCTACTGATGTTTGTTTGGGGAATTGTTGACTCGCCCCGTTGCAAGGATACCTTTATAATGTTGCCAGTGACGTTAATGTGCCTTCCTGGAAGAGAAGCCTGTAACAATGCAAGTTGATATTTTGTCTTCGCTGACCGCTGCACAGCGGGAAGCAGCAACGCATATTGACGGCCCGCTGTTGATGTTGGCAGGGCCCGGAAGTGGTAAGACTCGGGTGGTGACACATCGGATTGCTTATATGCTGAAAGAGGGCATTCAGGCACGTAATATCCTGGCGTTAACGTTCACCAATAAAGCCGCTGAAGAAATGAAGCTGCGTATTGACCGTCTTATTCCCGGACAAAACCTGTGGATGGGAACTTTCCACAGTTTTTGTGCAAGGCTTTTGCGACAGTATGGAAATCTTGTAGGCCTAGCTGACAATTTTTCCATTCTTGATACCAAGGACTCCAAGAAGGCATTACAGTCAGCAACTGATGAAGCGCGAATCGATCTGTCTCATACATCGATTGATACGGTTCTCTGGGAAATTAGTAACGCCAAGAGCAATCTTCGTACATCGCAGGAATATGAACGGGAAAGTGCTAGTAAATTTAGTGGAGTCTCTGAAGTTACCCGTCAGATATACCCAGTCTATGAGCGTTTCTTGTTGCGTTCCAATGCTGTCGATTTCGATGATCTGCTATTACATGTGGCGGTTATGTTGCGAGACAATCAGCAATTGCGTCATGATCTTGACCAACGCTATAAGTACATTATGGTTGATGAATATCAGGATACGAATCTGGCTCAGTACGCTATCGTACGGGCACTCTCGTTGTCCAACCAAAATCTGTCCGTAACCGGTGACCCAGACCAGTCGATTTATGCCTGGCGAGGAGCTAGTATTTCGAATATTTTGGAGTTCGAAAAAGACTATCCGGAAGCGAGGGTAGTGCGTCTCGAGCAAAACTATCGTAGTACGAAAAGAATTCTACGTGCCGCCGATGATTTGATTGCCAACAATAAGCAGCGTAAACAGAAGGAATTGTTTACCAATAACGGCGAAGGTGAACCAGTAAAGCTGGTCTGCTTTCCGCACCCCAACGATGAAGCGGATGCCATCGCAGCAAGGATCGCTAGTGAAGTCGAACGTGGTAGTCGGTCGCTTCGGGATTACGCAGTTTTTTATCGGGTGAATGCTTTCTCACGCCCTTTGGAACATGCCATGATGAAGCAGGGAATTCCTTACCAGGTGGTTCGCGGTTTGGAATTCTTTCAGCGCAAAGAAGTGAAAGATTTGCTTTCGTATCTTCAGTTGATCAATAATCCTTCCAATGATGTTGCCTTCCAGAGAGTGGTCAATTTACCGGCCCGTGGAATTGGTAAGACATCTCTTCAGCACATTATCAACCATGCTCAGCGTTATCAATTAACGATGCTCGAAGCATGTCGCGAAGCAGGATTGATCGAGTCTTTGTCTAAACGGGCTGCCACAGCAATCAATAAATTCGTGACTTTGATTGATGTCCTTACGGTATCCATTCATATGCCGGTCTCCGAGTTGCTTGTCGACGTAGTGGAACAAACAGGCTACGGTGATTTTGTTGATGCTCAGGATGCCAAAGCAGATGAAGACCGTCGCGGAAATGTTGACGAACTGATTAATGCTGCCCGTGAGTTTGAACGGGAAATGAATGAATCGACGCTCGAGGCCTTTTTAGAACATGTGGCACTTGTTAGTGACGTCGATGATCTTGATATCGATCCAGATCGGGTAACACTGATGACCATGCACGCCGCCAAGGGATTGGAGTTTCCAAGTGTGTTTGTCGTGGGAGTTGAACATGGAATAATACCACACGAACGCAGCCTGGAGGACGCCGCTGCTGAAGAAGAGGAACGTCGTTTATTATTCGTGGGGATCACGCGAGCTGAGCAGCAGTTGCAACTCAGTTATTGCCAGCGACGGACCTATCGCGGACAGACTCGAATTGCTTCCCCAAGTCAGTTTTTATACGAGTTGCCAAGAGATGAAATGGAATGTCACATTCCTGCAGGTGGTCTTTCCGCGGTAAGTCTTGGCGGACTGGGAAGTCAGTATGAACTGGAAGCTGATTTTATCGAGAATCTAAATTCAGATTTCGATGTGGATCAGACGCTTGTTAACAACCGGGAGGATGATAATCCGGAGAGCCAGATACCTGTCCCTCTCGAGGATATCGCTGCTCAATTACAGACGGCTGCTCAGTTGGTAGGTAAAAAGAGAGCTGCTAAAAGGGATGCTGCCAGTTTTCATTCCGGTATGCAGGTACTGCATAATGACTATGGTATAGGTCTGATTCTGGCGATTACCGGTAAAGGTGCCAAACGTACGGCGACGGTGAAGTTTGCCAATCATCAAGAGCGAAAGTTTCGCTTAGCATTTGCGCCGTTGACGCCTGTTAATGATTCAGGCGACGATTAAACAACAGTTAAACTAAAATACCCCCCCCCGATTAAAACAATGGCTGAAAACAAACGTTATCGACGTATCGTTCAGTACAAAGAACCGGCTGCATTGCGAGAACGTTTTACCGAATTGGGTTTGGAGTTGCCCTGTGATGATCAAATACAGAAAGCCACCGATGGTTCGCCTTTGGCGGCACCAATCGATATTGGAGGATTTACTGTTGGAAATCGCTGGTGTATTCATCCTATGGAAGGTTGGGATGCAAACACGGATGGTTCGCCTAGCGAACGCACCTTACGTCGCTGGCGTAATTTCGGTTTAAGTGGGGCGAAGTTGATTTGGGGTGGTGAAGCGGCAGCCGTCCAACCCGATGGTCGTGCAAATCCTAGCCAAACAATGGCTGTCGCTGAAAATGCTGCCGGCATCAAAGCCCTGCTTGACGAATTACTGACTGCGCATCAGGAGAAATTCGGGACGACTGAGGATTTACTGGTTGGCCTGCAACTCACGCACTCCGGGAGATTCTGCCGGCCTAACGGTGACCAATTGGAACCTCGGATTGCCTATCATCACCCGCTATTGGATGCCAGGTTTGGGATTCATCCTGAAGACGATGACAGTGTCTGGACCGATGAGCAATTAGAGGGTCTGATTCAGTCTTACGTAAATGCTGCTGAATTGGCTCAACAGGCTGGTTATAAATTTGTCGACGTGAAATGTTGTCATGGTTATCTGCTCCATGAGTTTCTCAGTGCACGAACGCGCCCCGGCAGATTTGGTGGTGACTATGAAGGTCGTACGCGTCTGTTGAAGACGATCATTGAGCAAATTCAACGGCAGTGTCCCAACCTAATGGTACTCGTCCGTCTTAGTTTCTTTGATGCACCACCGTTTGTGACAAGCCGGAGTGTAGGTGTCCCGATGGAGTTTGAACACTTACTGCCTTATCAATTCGGTTTTGGGTGTAGGGAAGATAATCCATTGAAAATAGATTTAACCGAACCGATTCGTCTGGTTACCGAACTGCGGGATATGGGAGTGGCGTCAATTAATTTGTCGTGTGCCAGCCCCTATTACAATCCGCACTTTATGCGTCCGGCTTCTTTTCCTCCCAGCGACGGTTATCTTCCTCCGGAAGATCCGCTGGTCGGCGTTTTTCGCCAGATTGATGCTGTCAGACAATGTAAACAAGCTGTTGCCGATATTCCACTAGTTGGCACAGGTTATAGCTATTTGCAGGACTATCTTCCGCACGTTGCTCAGGCAGTCGTACGCAATGGTTGGGTTGATATCGTCGGGCTGGGCCGCATGGTGTTGTCTTATTGGAATCTTCCGACTGATACTCTCGAAAAGGGCGTGATGAATCGTAAAGTGATTTGCCGTACTTTTAGTGATTGCACTACTGCGCCGCGTAACGGGATGATTTCTGGATGTTTTCCTTTGGACCCTTACTACAAGCAAAAGGAAGAAGCTGGTAGGCTCAAGGAATTGAAAAGGACACCGAATCAGAGTTAGCGGCATCGGATGCTGTCTCGATTTGACGGTGGATTAACCAACCCCGGATAGTAATGTGCAGTCACTAGCGATCCGGAAAATACTGACCTAAGTTTGATGCTTGATTTGACTCGTTCGTTAGCAAGTCAGACAGACTTCATGGATACGGTTGCCACGATACAGGAGGGAATGGGTGCCAGTATTGATGGAGTTTGGGGGTCCTCCTGCGCGCTGGTTTCAGCAGCCATAAGTGCCGCAGGTTTTCCTGTTAACCTAATTGTGCTTCCGCGCGGAAAGCAAATTGATGATTTTTGTGATGACCTGAGGTTATTTACTGAACAGGAAGTCTTCGCATTCCCGGTTTTAGAAAGTGGTTCGTCGCGAGAATCCTATGGTAATGATGACCAGCACGGTGAACGTATCCGTATTCTCAAACGGTTGCTTGAATACGACCAACGCGAAGTTAAGCCATGCTCAATTGTGACCAGTATTCAGGCATTGTTGCAGCCGGTTCCGACAAGAGAGTCGCTGGTGGCAGCCACCCGCAGTCTGCAGGTCGGCGATGTTCTGGAACTCGCTAGCCTGCAGACCTGGTTAGTGGAAAATGGATTTCATGCAACTTCTGCCGTCGAGTTGCCGGGTGAGTTTTCCAGACGAGGTGGAATTCTGGATATCTATGCACCGGAATGGGAACAGCCGGCAAGACTCGAATTCTGGGATCAAGAGCTTGAATCGATTCGACGATTTGACGTTCGAACCCAACGTTCGATTGAATCTCTGACACGTATCGAACTAACGTCGATTCAGTCTTACTACCGCGGTGAGGATCATTTAGCTAACTATTTACCTCAGGGGAGTAGTGTCACGATTGCAGAGATGGCCGATCTCGATATTCAGGCTCGTGAATATCTTAAACTTGCCAGTGATTTTCAGCGCTGTCATCAAATTGGTGAAGTGATTCAAAGCCTTACTGAGGGCGGATATGTGCTGCTCAGTGCATTAGCGGTAGGAGAACTGCAGCATGATTTGAAGCTGGCATTTGAATCGGTGGATCGATTTTCAGGAGACGTCGACAGCATTGCATTACAGGTGGAACGCATTGGAAACGATCGCCAGGTTGTGATCGTCTGTCCGACTCAGGCCGAGATTCGACGTATGCAGGAAATCCTGCAGGACACGCGGGCCGCAGACCGTGATCGTATACGCTATGAATTGGGCTATCTAAAGCAGGGCTTCCATTGGGTTTCAGAAAAGACGGTAGTACTTTCGGTTGGTGAATTATTCCGGCGAACCCAATTGCGTCGTCGGCAATTACGTCAAAAAGGGAAACCTCTCAATAGTTTTACAGAGTTGAAGAATGGTGAGTTGGTTGTTCATCTGGCTCATGGGATTGGTCGTTATCGTGGTATTGAATTGCTGGAGAAAGAAGGTTATCTGGAAGAACATCTGGTGGTTGAATTTTACGGCAACACCAGAATATTCGTTCCGGCCACTCGAATCGATCTTGTCCAGAAGTATATCGGAGGCCGTAAAGTGCGTCCGGCACTTGCAAGGATCGGTGGTAAGACCTGGCAAAACCAAAAACAGGCAGCGGCCAAAGCTGTTGAGGATATGGCAGCCGAGTTAGTTGAGTTACAGGCGACACGAATGGCGCGGCCGGGTATCACCTTCCAGTTAGACTCATTATGGCAGAATGAATTTGATGCCTCCTTTCCTTATGATGAAACCGCAGATCAGCTCGATAGTATCTCACAAATCAAAGATGATATGCAAAGCACTCGGCCAATGGATCGTCTGCTCTGTGGTGATGTTGGTTTTGGAAAGACAGAAGTGGCGATGCGTGCAGCCTTTAAGGCTGTTGATAGTGGCTATCAGGTTGCCGTTCTGGTACCGACTACGGTATTAGCCGAACAGCATTATCAGACTTTTAAGACCAGGATGGCACAGTTTCCGATTGACGTTGCGCGTTTGAGTCGGTTTGTTTCTGCGACCCAACAGCGTGAGACGGTAGCAGGAATCCACAGTGGAAGAATAGACGTCGTTATTGGCACTCATCGTATTGCTTCCAAAGATGTGAAATTTCAAAATCTCGGCCTTGTCATTATTGATGAAGAGCAAAGATTTGGCGTTGAGATCAAGGAACGATTGAAGAATGTTAGTAACAACGTGGATGTTCTCACATTGTCAGCAACACCGATTCCGCGAACATTGCATATGTCACTGGTCGGCGTGCGTGATATTTCTAATCTGCTAACTGCCCCGGAAGAACGGTTGCCTGTGGAGACGCGTGTGTTGCGCTCGCAGGATGAGATTATTAAGGCAGCGATTCATCGGGAAATGAACCGTGGCGGGCAGATTTATTTTGTCCATAACCGAGTCAACGATATTCACCGTATCGCTGCTAAGTTGCGTGAGCTAGTCCCCGAAGCCCGGATTGAAGTCGGTCATGGACAGATGAAAGAGTCCGAATTGGAACGAGTGATGGTAGGCTTTATTAACCATGAATTCGATATCTTGCTGGCTACAACTATTGTGGAAAGCGGATTGGATATTCCGAATGCCAATACGATCTTTATCGATCAGGCCGATCTTTACGGATTGGCAGACCTACATCAACTTCGAGGTCGTGTAGGTCGGTATAAGCATCGGGCCTATTGTTATTTGCTGGTTGATCAGCACAAACATATCACTCCGGATGCTGCCAGGCGGTTGCGATCAATCGAAGAGTATTCCGAAATGGGAGCTGGTTTTGCGATTGCGATGCGAGATCTGGAGATTCGTGGTGCTGGAAATCTGCTGGGATCTCAACAGTCCGGACATATCGCAACGGTTGGATACGAATTCTATTGCTCGTTGCTTGAGAATGCTGTGCGGCAGATTAAAAAGCAACCTCCGAAACTGGCCATCGATGTAGAGATCGATTTGCCGGTCGATGCATTTCTTCCGGAAGATTACGTTACCGATATCCGCGCAAAGATTGACTTCTATCGCCGACTTTCAAAACTTGAGGATTTCGAGGAAATCCACCAACTCAAAGAAGAGTTAATAGATCGTTTTGGTCGACCGCCTCAGAGTGTTGAGCAACTTCTTCAACTAGCGGAAGTCAGATTGGAAGCCGCGATTTGGCAGATCACATCGATCAGCCTGGAAGACAGATTTCTGCGAATCCAGTATGTTAACCGACAACGTATCGAACAATTGGCGCGAAATACTGATGGTGCCTTTCGGATTGTTGATAATAAAAGTGCTTATCTGACCCTTCCTGCCGGATTAAATAGCGATCACGGCATGATAACCTTTGTGAAATCGGTGTTGCATCCAGCAGGGTTTAGTTCCTAGAATTGCACGACTTATAGGCTCCCGGAATCGGTATGCCTTGCAAAACGTAAATCGTCAATTACAGGTTTTATCCTAAGATAATGAAGTCTCTGATCATTTTGATTACTACGGTCGTGGTATTTGTTTCTGTCGCGGATAGGCATCGATTGAAAGCTCAGCCTTTGGCACCTGTTTTATCTGCGAATAATGGACGTGCTGTAGCACAGCCGGCAAATAACACTCAAAACTTCAACAAGCCGGCTGCTCAGAATTCTAATCTTGCTCCGTCATTTGTTACGCCTCGCGTAGCGAATTTACCTGCAAACCGTATTACCACAAATGCTCAAACCGACCGGCAGAGTGCGGTGATAGACAATGTCTATGAACCGACAACAGTTTTAGCGACTGTCGGTCCTGAATACATTTTGGCAGGCGATTTAATTCCGCAAATTGAAATTGTTATGTGGCTGATGTTCAAGGACATGGATCCCGAAGAATTGGCAAAACACAAAAACCAGATTGCTGCTCAAAAACAAGTACTGCTGCGAAGTCTCCTCTCACAGGCAATTGATTCCAAGTTGCTCTATCTGGCATTTAAACGATCAATGAAACCGGAGGAACTAGAACAGTTTCAAGAGCGAGCGACGGAAGTCGTTACTGACGCCTTTGTTTCATCGATTGATGAAACACTGCCAAAGATTAAAAATGCTGATAAACAGGAATTGAAGCGCCTGCAATCCATGGATATGCAGATTTCGCAGCTCTGTACTTTGATGGTTGAGCATAACGCTGAGACATTAAGGGAACTGGACGGAATTTTGAGAAAGTTTGGTAGTTCTCTGGAGCACGCAAAACAGACATTTGCTGAAACTAATTTTGGGCGACAGGCAATTTCGACAGACGTCAAACTGAATTACGAAATTACTCATCAGGATATGCTCGATTACTATCGTGAGCATATTGAGGATTATCAGATTAATCAGGCGGTGAGTTTTGAGCAGTTGATGGTACAGCTAAAAAACCACAAAACCAAACAGCAGGCCTATCAGAAGATTTGTGCACTCGGTAACAGCATATTGCAGGGAGCTTCGTTTGATAAAGTGGCCGTTTCTCATTCCGAAGGGCCGAAAGCAAAGACCGGTGGCAGATATCAGAATATTGAGAAGGGTGATTTAGTTAGTGAAAAAGTTGAAAAGGTTGCTTTTGAAATACCAGTGAATCGCATGAGTCCGATTGTCGAGGATGAAAAGGGGTTTTATATCATCCGGGTGAATTCGCATCGTCAGGCTGGTAGAGAAAAGTTCACCGAGGTTCAGGGAGATATCGAACAGATGATCAAGAACCAACGTCGTAATGAAGCGATTCAAAGCTATATTAAAACAGTGAAGAACCACGTACCAGTCTGGAATCGTCTGGAAGAAAAAAAACCTAGTTCGAAGCTGAACTTCTAAGAAAACCGACCAAGCAAAGCCTTACGATCATTCGATCTTATGATGAGGCTTTTTTTAGCCCAATGCAAAACATGCTTAGGCGTCTGCTATTAAAATGGTTTCAGAATGTTATATTGAATGAATAGTTAACATATCTGCTACCAGATCGAACCGATCTGCCATTGTTAATACGCCAAGGAATGCACTGTATGTCGGATGCTGCAAAACTTTCGGTCGGTGAACACGAACTCGAATTACCCGTAGTTGTCGGGACTGAAAATGAACTAGGTCTTGATATTAGTAAATTGCGTGGTCTTACGGGAATGATCACACTTGATGAAGGTTTCGTGAATACCGGATCGACTCTGAGTGCTATTACTTTCCTTGATGGAGAGCAGGGTATTCTTCGTTATCGTGGTTACGCCATTGAAGATATCTGTAAAAACTGTGACTTCATCGATTCTACGCTGCTGTTGCTAAATGGTGAGTTGCCATCGCACCAGGATAGAACCGCTTTTCGTCAGTCTGTAATTGCGGATATGCAGTTACCTGCAGGTATGATTGAATTGATCGGTGCATTTCCCCGGGAAGCACATCCTATGGCGATGCTGGCTGCTTGCGTGAATGCGTTGTCGACGCATCATCAGGATCAAGTCGATCCACTTGATAGTGCTCAGGTTCAGAATTCCATTCAACGTCTGATTGCAACTTTGCCGACAATTGCCGCTTCTATTCATCGTCATAGGTCTGGTCAGGCATTTGTGCCACCTAATCCTGAATTGGGATATGTTGAAAACTTTCTTACGATGATGTTTGCCGATGAGCAGGGGAACTACGAAATCGATTCTGACTTTGTCGCTGCCTTGAATTTGCTGTTAATTGTGCATCTGGATCACGAGCAAAACTGTAGTACTTCAACAGTACGAGTTGTGGGTTCGGCCAACACAAATCTTTACGCTTCGATTGCGGCAGGTATTTGTGCTTTATGGGGTCCGCTCCATGGTGGCGCGAACGAAGCGTGCGTCAATATGCTAGCGGAAATTGCTGCTGATGGTGGTGACGTTGCTAAATATGTTGAGATGGCCAAGGACAAACAGAACGGCTTTCGTTTGATGGGATTTGGTCACCGGGTATACAAAAATTACGATCCGCGTGCCCGGATTATTAAGAGTGCTTGTGACGTCCTTCTGGAAAAGTTGGATCTGGATGATCCGCTCTTTGAGATTGCTCAGGCACTTGAGAAAGTTGCACTGGAGGACGAGTATTTTGTTGCTCGTAAGCTTTATCCGAATGTCGATTTCTATTCGGGCGTGATTTATCGCGCGATTGGTATTCCGGTTGAGCTTTTTACAGTCCTATTCGCAATGGGACGACTTCCTGGCTGGATCGCTCACTGGCAGGAATTACATGCATCGCCGACGAAGCGGATCTGCCGTCCACGTCAGGTTTATACCGGGCCGGAACTCCGCCAGATCTAGTTACTGGGGTGAGCGGTTTGCATCGCTTCCCGAATTTGTTCTTGCAGGCATTATAAACTGCCTAATCATTACAACCGGCTAACTGCTACTTTCCTAGCGGTTACGTGAATATTCGCCACCTTGATCGAATAACGTCGATAGGTAAACAGAGGTACCGTTTGCCTCGCTTTATGTTGCCGCACGGAAGCGATCAAAGTGAAGAAAATACGAACGTTACTATATATCGCGACGTTGTTGCTGTTGGTGCTTTCTGCCAGCGCCAATGATGATTTTTCAAAGGCGATTCCGGTTGATAGTGATCAACCGGTTGTTAGCACCGTTAGTCTGCACCCGGCCGGTAAGCTACTCGTTACCGCCGGCGATGATCACGTTGTTCGTGTCTGGGATCTTGCCAGTGGTTTACAGATCAGCCAACTCAAAGGACACACAGGCTGGATACGAAGTTCAGCCTTTATTCCAAACTCAACTCTGGTTTTGACTGCTGGCGATGACGGTAATCTCTGGCTGTTCGATGTTTTGCAGGTAAACCCTCCCCGCAAAGTCACTGCGATAGATTTCTCAATTTCCCGTCTGGCAGTCTCAGCGGATGGCGGAGTTATTGCAATTGCCGGGTTTTCACGAAATTTGATTCTGCTGCAAACCAAATCCGGCAAGGTACTTCATACGATAGATACTCAGACCGACGATGTTCGAGCGATTGATTTTTCCAGTTCAGGTAAAGTTGTCGCAGCCGGTGGCCGTGATGGATGTGTCAGATTGTGGTCGGTGGATACCGGGCGGCAAGTGGGTGAGTTAACCGCACATCGCCGTCGTATACGAGACCTGCGGTTTGTTGCCGATGATTCGATGCTCGTTAGCATCTCAGAAGACAGAACTATGTTTATTGCCAATCTGAACGATGCTGAGGCCGGCTATCGTATTGCGCTGGGAGCAATGATTCCCTTTGCGTTGGCAGATTGCGGTAATTCTGAAGTTGCCGTCGGTGGCACAGACAACCGGATTTCAATTTGGAATCTCAAACAACAGACCGTTCGCAAGGTTTTTCAGGGACATACCGGAAGTGTAACATCGCTTGACTATATCTCCCGCCCCGGCGGTCTGGGAGGAATTGTTGTGTCCGGGAGTTTCGATACTTCAGTAAGAACCTGGCCATTGGGTCCGGTCAGTCCAGTAAGAGTACGCGTTAGCGAGCAGTCACCTGCTTCCACCAAGTAAACGACCAATGAAAAAATTTTCCACGATGCTGAGAAAGATGCTAAGCCGAAACGCCAAACAACGGCGTCATGAAATTGCTGCGCAACTTGGTGGATATGAACTGCTTGAAGACCGATGTTTACTTGCCTCAGACGTGCTACAACTCGGCGTTGTTTATACAGAAAATGATCTTGGTTCGGATGCCAGTAGCGATACGCTGGAAATCACCTTTGAGCGGGGAGCACCCAGTACTGAACTCACAAGAATGATTATTCATGGTGATCACAATAAGATTGGTTTTGATGCCGGAGATATCATCTTTGATGTGCAAAATCAGGGTATCGGAGCTGATCAGGGATTTCCTTTTACGATTGCTCAGCTAACCGCGAGACATCCTGAGGCCAATGTTACTGCTGCGGTCAACGACGGCAGTAGTGCGCTGATTCTTAATTTTCAGAATTTTGTGGCTGGAGATCGAGTCCTCTTAGAACTTGATGTTGACGAAGTAGAAATTGCCGTAAACGGTTCGGATGCAGAGAAGAACGAGGGAATTGATCCGATTACTTCAGGGATAGAATTCCAGGGTGTGCGGATAGTGGCTGAGTTTGCGGCAGAAAATTATCTGGATTCCGGAGCCATGACGGTATTCCGTAATAGTTATGACGCAGCCTTGCAGATGTCCGGATTGGATCTGCCGGCAGATGATGCAAACGGAATGCGGGACCGTACGGCAGCCGCTTTCTTATCCGTTATGCAAACACCGTTGCCGGTTAGTATTTCCGGTTCGGTTTATATGGATATCGAGAATAACCAGCAACAAGACCAACAGGATTATACTCTTGAAAATGTACAAATCGAACTCTGGAAATTCGAATCAGACAGCTACGTTCCCACCGAGAGAATCTCAAAGACTGATGCGAGTGGTGCGTATGGTTTTGGAGGCCTCGAAGTCGGAACCTACCAAATCAGGCAAGTCCAGCCAATCGGGTTGATTGATAGTGCTGCATTTGCAGGAAAATTACACGGACAATCGGTGGGAATGGTACTTAGCCCTAATGTTGTTTCCGGAATCGTATTATCTGCCGGTGGTAGCGACGTCACCGGTGTTGACTTTGCCGAAACCGATTGGGCAGAGATCCGTGGAGTTGTCTCTTCCGATACGGAAGGGCCGCTGAAAAACGTAACCGTGCAACTTGTCTGTAACGATGGCGAATTAGCCAAGACAACCACCACGGATAAGTCCGGGGGTTATGTATTTAAAGAAGTTCTTCCCGGGATTTGTTGGATCCATGAAACGACTCCCGCAGGATTCCTGGATGGTCCCGACTATCCGGGAACAGTTAGTGGTGTCTCTCAGGGAGACTCTGATGGAATGGATAGTCTGGGACCGATTGAGTTGGTCGCCGGTGACAAAGCAATAGAATACAATTTCACAGAAATATTGCCGGCTGCACTTTCAGGTGTGGTTTTTCGTGATGGTGACTCGTACGTCGTCCATACTCAGGAGGATGTTCGATTCCGAGGCAACGGAAAACTTGATAGTGATGATTTGAGAATCTCAGGCGTAAAGGTGGTTCTGATAAATCAGCACAGTGGTGAAGAAAAAATTATTACTACGAATTACCGGGGTGAATTTACCTTTAGGAATCTGGAACCCGGACAATATACACTTCGCCAAATTCAGCCGGAAGGATATTATGATGGACCGGACTACGTCGGGAGCCATCAGGGCCGTGTGGACTCAGCTGCGGATACGATTTACAACATTGGTATGATTGCCGGACAAGTGGCAACAAATTACCTCTTTAGCGAATATCAGGCTGAAATTGTGCCGTTGTCAGTTCCTGCAGGCGTCACTCCGGAGAATATCGATCGGGGAACATTCCCGAACCTCGGAGTTGGAACCGTAAAGGCACCTGTAGGCGTTACCGTAGCCGTCGAGAACTCCGCCCGTCTGGATCTCAATCAAGGCCGCCAGATTCCAATTTACTCGGCACAGAACACGACACAACTGCGTTCCAATACATGGCATTTAAGTGTAATTGATGGTGGAAATCCGCGTGGTGAACTCAGGGCGGCGAATGCAGGGCAGCTAAGTATGGTTTCGAGATTGACGATGGATGTCGAGGCTCGCTGGAATCCGGAAACGTTGGATGCAGGGCAATGGGAAGCGGTATCTATTTGGGGTGACCCAATTGATTTACAACATGTCGTACTTGGTGATACCAATGCCCGGCCATTGGCCGGCGACTTCAACGGTGATGGCCTGACTGACGTGGCAATCTTTGTTGATGGCTATTGGTTTATCGATATCAATAGCAATGGCAAGTGGGACGAAGAAGATCTGTGGGCACGAATGGGTAACCAGGAAGATCAGCCGGTTGTTGGTGACTGGGATGGCGATGGTAAAGACGATATTGGTATTTTCGGGTTGCAATGGCCTGATGATGATGCGATCGCTGAGCAGGATCCGGGATTGCCGGATGCGGCTAATAAGATTCAAAAGACACTGCCTAAAAACATACCACCGAAAGAAGCGGCAGCATCACGCCGTCGCTTGTTGCAGAAATCATCACAGGGTCAGGTACGTGCTGACGTGGTGGATCATGTCTTCAAGTATGGCCGTCAGAAAGAAATTGCCATATCCGGAGACTGGAATGGTGACGGTGTCGTAAATATCGGTACTTATCGGGACGGTACCTGGAGACTGGATCTAAATGGTGATGGTCGCATCTCCGCAGGAGATGAGGTTGTTCAGTTAGGAAGCTCGGAAGATCTGCCGATTGTTGGAGATTTCGATGGTGATGGTATCGATGATTTGGGGATCTATCGTAATGGTATCTGGAAGATTGACCTGAACGGTGACCGGGATGTTAATGCGGTCGATGAAGTTTTCCAGCACGGAGCTCCCGGAGATTTGCCGGTCAGCGGAGACTTTGATGGCGATGGTGTCGATGATATTGCGGTTTACCGGGTTAACAAAGCCGGATAAAAACGGCTTACTGAAAGGCTTATGAGCTTTTTAACTCGTCGGCTTCGGCGGTGATCTTCGCCAACTCTGCTTCTAGTGCTTCCAGTTCGCCGGGCTCGTCATTTTGCTGCTTAACACACATGATCTTGTGTTGCAGATCTTTCTGTTTTTTGCGAATCACTGCGAGACGCTTCTTAGCTTTTTTGTTCATTGTTAATGTTCCTTCTTTGTTGGTAGATAAAGCCGCAGCGGAGGTTGAGATTTCGTTTGTGGGCTTGTTACGCCGGGTGTATTGGTCTGGGCGGGTACGTTACGTGGAGCGACTTTCATTAGTCCCGCACAGAGAACAACCATAATCGCTGCAAACATGTTGATTTTTCCCCATAGCACTTCATGTTGCTGGAATTTAAGGGCTTCTTCACTGCGTCCTGTGAGTAGGGAACTGAGATAAAAGACAACTGCCACTAAAACGAGTTTTATAACAAATGCACCGGTGTAGAGCGGATGAAGATCACCTTTATAGGCCAGAAAAGCATTGTAAAACCCGCTGATCATAATCAGACCGGCCGAGATCATAATGGCTTTCGCCCATTTTCGTTTGACGCGATTTTTAATTTCCCTGGCATCATCGCTTTCCCCTAAAGCCGGGATTAAAACCAAATTCATAAAAATCGATCCCCCAACCAAAATGATTGCCGGCACAATATGAGCCCATCGCGAAAGAAGTTTGATGTAATCGGTAGATTCCATAGTAACAACGCTTAGGGTTCAATGGATTGATAGGTTATTTTAGCAAGGTCAACAGCCTGCTCGGTTGAATCGATTTTACCTAGTAGTTGCTGGTCTCTTACTTCCTTCAGAACTTTAGAGAATGCGGGTCCCGGCTTCATACCCAATTCAATCAGATCTGTTCCACTCAACAATTCAGGTGGATTTAAGTCTTGCTCGGCAGAGGTGAGTTTTTCTTCACAGAATTGAATACCTGCCGGATTCGTTTTATTGGTACTGACCAACGCTGTAGCTAGTGCCAGAGTATCTTCCAAAAGCGGGTGGATCAGTGTCCGTTGAATCGTTGGCCAGTATTGAGTATTGGCTTCGATTAGTTGATCCACATGCTTTAGAATCCAGAAGGCATTCTCGGCCACTTCATTCGAAGTCTTCATGGATTTAATTGTGCGTCTCACATCTTTGGCTGACAACCCTGGCGTTAGTGTTTTGTAGCTGGCTGCCAGTGTAAGTGCGGTATTGTTCAGGGGCAGTTTACCAAGCAATAGTTTTAAGTGGTTGACCGCATCGCCATCTAAATTAGTTTTCGGTAATACATGGGGCAGGATGCCTGTTTTGTACAACAGCTCAACACCTCGTTGTCGATGTTCCGAAGAAAGCATTTTTACCAATTCAACAAGAATACGTTCACGCGAAACCTGATGAAGTTGCGCAACATAGCGACAGACTGCATCGAGTGTGTTTTGTTCGATTTGAAAGTCCAGTGTGGTTGCAAAGCGAATCGCTCGAAAGATTCTCAGCTTGTCTTCTTCAAATCTTTCTGCCGGAGAACCGATGGCTCGGATTTGCCGAGCGTTCAGATCGTCTAAGCCTCCTACATAGTCGATGGTTTCCATCGTTACAGGATCAAGGAACATGCCATTAATGGTGAAGTCGCGGCGTTGAGCATCTGCTGCAGGAGTACTAAAGGTAATTTTGTCGGGTCGGCGTCCATCGGTATATGAATCATCTTCACGAAACGTTGCGATCTCAATATTACCCTGCTCTTTGGAACCAATCAGCGTAATCACGCCGAAAGACGCCCCAATTGCCAATGTGCGCTGCTTACCAAAGAGCTTGCGTATTTCATCCGGAACCGCATTGGTAGCCACATCGTAGTCTTGTGGCCTCACCTGCAGGTGATGATCGCGCACACATCCACCGGCCCAAAACGAAATGAAGTCTGCGGCGCGTAGCTGTTCCACTGTTTTCACAGCAAACTCACGAGCTTTTTCGGCGTCAATGGATTGCGTGTTGGTCATAGATAGAACATAACAGTTTGAGTGAATTTATGTAGTCGTCGAATGATTGAAAAGTGAGGATGCCGCAATGAGTGAATTAGGATTGGAGATTTCTGTCACCGAAACAAAAGAGCTTCTGGATTCAGGGGCGGACTTTTATTTCATGGATTGTCGTGAACAAAGTGAGTGGGACTACGTGCATATCGAAGGTGCTGAATTATTGCCGATGAGTGAAATTCAGCAACGCCTTAGCGAACTTGAGCCACAGAAGCAGAGACACATTGTGATTCATTGTCATCATGGTGGCCGAAGCCTGCAGGTCGCACAGTGGTTACGCCAGCAGGGATTTGCTGAGGCTCAAAGTATGGCCGGTGGTATTGATGTGTGGAGTCAGGAAATCGACGGCTCCAAACCACGCTATCAATAGTTTCATCCGGCAGGTTATTTTTGAGAAATTAATAGGAGAGAGCTTGTGACGACAACGGCATTTGTAACTGGACCAACCGGATGTATTGGTGCTGCCACGGTACAGTATTTACTCGATCATGGTGTGCAGCGGGTAGTGGGTATGAGTCGTAAAAAAGACTTTAGTCGTCTGAACCCTGAGTATCATGATCGGTTGGAATTCATTGAGGGAGATATTACGGTACTGGAGCAGGTGCAGAACGCCGTATTAACGGTGCGGCCCGAACGGATAATTCATCTTGCCGCTTTTCAGACTCCGGCCTGCATGGCTCACCCGCTGCAGGGTATGGAGGTCAACGTCATTGGCACACGTAATGTTGTTCAGGCTGCCTACCAGCTTGGCGATAGGTTACAACGCCTGGTGCTAGCAAGTAGTTCAGCAGTTTACGGTCCCCGTGAGATGTACCCTGATGAAACGGTGACCACCGATGTTCCTTTTCTTCCCCCAAATCTTTATGGATTTTGGAAGATCTGTAATGAAGCAATGGGACAGGCTTTTTATCGCGAAACCGGTATTCCCACCGTTTGTATTAGACTTTCGACCTGTTATGGACCAGGCCGTGATCTGGGAATGACGTCGGCACCTACGACGATGCTCAAGTGTGCCGCAGCCGGACAGCCTTTTCGTATGCCGTATCAGGGCCGTGAACACTTTCATTTTGTTGATGACGTTGGTGCAGGATTTGCAGAAGCTGCGATTGCACCATTTGAAGGATACGGTGCTTTTAATCTTCGTGGCATCACAATACACACAGAAGAATTTATTGAGAAGATTCAGCGCGTTGCATCCGAATTAGGATGGCATGGCGTGGACGTGGGTGTTGAACCCGGGGCGCAGGGGATGCCATTTGTAAATGAATTGGATGCTGAAACTGCACTCACGGCCTTTCCAAAGATGAGCCTTACATCAATCGAAGACGGAATAAGGATTTCTCTAATCGCATTTCGTAAGATGGCTGAAGCAGGCGAGTTAGATGCAGCCTATAATCCCGGCGGCTAGCAGTTTGCTATTAATTAAATCCCGTTCTTAACTCCGGAAAATTACTGGAGTTTGATGTTAGAACAGGCGATTTACATCTTGAGTTGTAGAAACTGGGGAACGTTATGCGCAGTCGGTATAAGCAGTTGGTTTTGAGTTTGATCTTTTTGATAGGAGCATTCTGTAACCCGTTATACGCTTATCAATCCGCTGCTTCAGTTCCTTTGGCCGCCGACTTGCAACATTTCCAGCAGCTGGCGATTGAGAAAAATCCGGCAGTCCATGTGGTACGTCATCAAATCGCTGTGGCAAAGGGACAGGAAGTTCAGGCCGGACTCTACCCTAATCCGGTGGTGGGCTATCATGCCAATGAAATTGGAATGCAGGATTCGGGCGGAGCTCATGGCGTATTCGTTCGCCAGAAGATTCCTGCTTCCAAAAAAAGAAATCTCGAAATCGATATCGCTAAGTCGCGGTGGTCACAATTTCAGTTTGAACTCTCGATTATCCAGAAACGTCTAAAGACGGACGTGGCTATTGCATTTGGACGACTGCTGATTGCTCAGAGGCGGCTGGAGACGTTACAGCATTTGCAACAGAGCACTCTGAAATCCGTGCAAAGTACGCAACAGTTGCTGGAAGCTGGACAGGCCGGCCAACATATTTTGCTGCAATCGCAATTGGAAAATGAGCAGGCTCAGTTACAGATGATTCAGGCACAACAGGATTTGAAAACCGCCTGGTTGATTTTGAGAAGCATCTGCGGAATTGAGGATAATCAGATTACCAGAGTGGTCGGTGAGTTGTATAAGATTGTCGAACCGGTCTCCTGGGACTTTATTGTTGCTTCGGCGATTCAACAAAACCCGCAGGTGGCATTGCTGAGACATCGAATTGAAGAACAACGTTTGATCTTAAAACGTCAGGAAGTTGATAATGCTCCGGATGTCGAATTTATGTTGAGTTTTCGACATCATAGTCTGACCGATGATGATATCGCCAATATCCAGATAGGATTGCCGATTCCGGTTTTTGATGACAATCGAGGAAATATCGCTAGTGCACAGGCGGAATTGAAATCATTAGATAATGAATTGAGCCTCATGAAAATTAAACTTAGAGTCCGCGCCGGAGAGGTGTATCGAGATTATGAGAATGCCAGAATTGCTGAACAACGGTATCGGGAAATGATGTTGCCGTTGGCCGAGAAGAATCTGCGTCTGGTTCAGACAGGTTTTGAGAAAAAGCAATTGAGTTATCTTACATTTCTGACAGCTCAGCGTACCTATTTGAGTATTAATCTCAGTTATTTGACAGCCTCGGAGAACCTTTTTCAGGCAGTATCTGAATTGAACGGCTTACTACTAAAAGAACATTTACTACATTAGCTGTGTATAAAAAAGAGAAGTTCGGTCAAAACTACTTGTCATTTTTGATTTAAGGACCCTAGAATAAAGTTAGGTGGAACAGTTCTTTTTTTGACCTAATTTGACCGTTAGACCAATGCAAAAACTTCTAGTAATACTTATTTGTCTTACTTTTTCAATACCCTCTCAGTGTTGTGGTATCCAAAAGGTCTCTTGTAGTGGCCCGGAAGTAACGGTTTCTTCCTGCTGTTCGGGGGATATCTGTCAAAAAGAACAGTTGCCGACCGACTCGAATCGCCCCTGCTGTGGTGAGCAAAGTACAACTAAAGTTTTTATGGGCACCGAATCGGCTTTCGAGTCTGTTGGAATCTCTGAATTAGCATTTGGTTTTACTAAATTACCGTTGCAGAACACGCCGCTTTTTTCGCTTGATTTTTCAGGGCGTTATTTCTTGGCTCTGGACGGGCGTTGTATTCGTATGCGCATGCAATCCTGGCTTTGCTAGTCAGCTCTATTGGCTGCTTTGTTTATAAATCAACCGCGTTTAAAGGTTGGTTTTGAATCCCCTTTTTTCTTCCCTTAACCCGGGTAAAAAATGCGTCTGCGTATGCTACCGTTTGAATACGGTATTAGGAATTTGCTTCGACGTCCGATGCGAAGTTTGCTAACAATGATCGCTCTGACTTTGGTGACAACGTTAATCTATTGCACGATCGGTTTTCTGCAGGGATTGACCAGAATGCTCGCTGTTAGTGCAAACCCTAATACTGCGATCGTGTTTTCAATTAATATGGGCGACAACCTCGAATATTCATCGATTGCGATGAGTACTGCCGGTTTGATTCAGGGAAGTGTCGACGGTATTAGCAGGACACATGGTGTCACTGATATTTCCCCGGAATTATTTCTGGGAACACAAATGACGATCGCGGATCAATCTGATTCTTTTGGTTTGTTGCGTGGTGTAACACAGCAGGTGTTCCAGGTGCGCCACGGTGTGCAGATTGTTGAAGGTAACTGGATCAAGCCCGGAGAAATTCTGGTGGGTCGACTGACTGCCGTCAAGTTGGGGATTGACCCGGAACAGCTTAGTCTCGGCAATGAACTGGAATTTGAAGGACAGCAGTGGCGGATTGCCGGAATCATTGATTCTGGTGGTGGTGTTTTTGATTCGGAAATTTGGTGTCGCTTGACTGATTTGCAACAGGCAACGCGCAGAGACGATCTTAGTCTTGTCGCTGTTTCCTGTAGCAATCAGTCCGGATTCTCAGCGATTAATTTATTTTGTAAGCGGCGTTACGATCTCGAGATTCAATCGATGGCCGAACAGGATTATTTTCAATCATTAAATAAAGACTATGGGCCTATTCGCAAACTTGGTTGGCTGATGGTTGCGCTTATTACAGCCAGCGGATTATTTGCCGGATTGAACACGATGTATGGAGCAGTGATTGGAAGAACCAGAGAAATTGCAATGTTGAGAACGATTGGCTTTGGAAATAAATCCATTACGAGTAGTTTGATTCAGGAAGGAATCCTGCTGGGTATGGCTGGGGCAGTACTTGGGTTTTTGCTTTGCAGACAGTTTGTGCACGGTGTTTCGGTCAGGTTCACCATGGGTGCCTTTGGTTTGGTATTAGATGGCTGGACAGTTGCCTGTGGCTGTCTGACCGGAATGATCGTCGGTGCTTTTGGTGCTTTTGCACCTACATTACAGGCATTAAGAAAAGATATCACCTCAGGCTTAAAACACGATTAGGAGTGAAAAATGAAAAAAGATAATGACAGTTTGCGTCGGATTAGGGGCATGGTTTTTATAGGCATGGTTCTCACAATATTGGGTTGTGGTGAAAACAGCGAAACCATGCAGGTCCATACCGGTCCGTCGGAGTTGGGTAAGTCGCTGTTGCTTAACATCGAACCTTCCAATGCGATGGATGTCAGTGAAGTACTACAATTGGGTTCCAACGCCAACTCGGTGGTCGTCGTGGGACGAATCGGTGGTAGTCGGAATCCATGGGTGGACGGTCTGGCGGCATTTACCCTGACCGATTTGTCGCTGACTTCCTGCATTGAAATTGATGAAGATCATTGTGAAACCCCCTGGGATTTTTGCTGTGATCCGGAGTTATCAAAAAATATATTACTAGTCCAGATGATGTCTGCTCAGGGTGATTTGATTAACGAGGGCGCTAGACAGCTTTTGGGTGTTAGTGAATTAGATACGGTCGTGGTTGAAGGTGAAATAGAACAAGACGCGTCGGGCAATATTACTCTGGCAGCTAAAACCCTGTATCTCAAAAAGGCTTCTTAGGACAGTACCATGAGTGACGCAAAAATCGATCTTTCAGAGTTGGCATTGGACCGAGAACCAGTAGCATCTGGACTACGCAACCAGCGTTCGGCAACAAGTTTGTTTTCAAGATGGTTGGTACCGGTATTAATTCTCTCAGGTTTTGGTGCGCTTATTTATTGGGCGGTTTTGCCTAATCTGATAACCGGAATTGATGTGACGGTTGTTAAAGTCCGAGTGGAAAATGGAACGGCCTCCACTGCAGGAACACCCTTGTTTCGGGCGTCCGGATGGGTGGAGCCGAGGCCTACTCCGGTCTATGTGTCGTCGTTAATAAGTGGTACGGTTGAGTCGCTTTTGGTGGTGGAAGACCAGACGGTGCACAAAGGTGAACTCGTCGCGACATTAATAGATGATGATGCGCAGCTCAAGTTACGTGCTGCCCAAGCTGATTATCTTAATAAACAGGCGTTGTTGGAACAGGCTCAGATTCGTCTTAAATCAGCCGAGATAGACTATCAACAGCCTGTGCAAAAACAACTGGCAATCGCCCGTGCGGAGCATAATCTAGCTTCAATCAACACATTTTTGAATGAACTTCCTCAGCAAATTATTCAGGCCGAAGCCGAGCTTACATTTGCTATTGAAGATCTGGCTTCCAAGAAAGAAGCCGGGACAGCGATTTCACGCATCGAAGTCGAAAAAGCAACTGCTGCCCAAGCCTCAGCAGCAGCTAAACAGCGTGAATTACAAATCCGTAAGGCTGGACTCGGGAATCAGCAGAAAACGGTGATGGCGGAGTTGGCTTCCACAATACAGGATCTTGACTTAAACAATGACGCGGCAAATGAACTGGGGCAGGCCCGGGCTGGTGAAAAAGTCGCTCAGGCTCAGGTCGAATTGGCTGCCGTTAAAGTGGACGAGGCTAAGTTGGAACTTGAGCGGACGAAGATTGTAAGTCCTGCTGACGGCAAGGTCATGAAGTTGATGACAAGTCCCGGCGGTCATCTGTCCGGAGGCCCGGGGCATCAAGGGAGTCATGTTGGTGGCGTAGCTGTAATGTTGTATAACCCCGCGTCCCTACAGACCCGGGTAGATGTAAGATTTGAAGATGTTAAACGAGTCAGTTTGGGACAACCTGTGATCATTGAGTCACCGGCCTTGGAGATGCCGGTAAAGGGCGTTGTGCTGCGGATGAATCCTGTGGCTGATATTCAAAAGAATACATTGGAAGTGAAGGTTAGTGTGGATGAAGCCAATCAAACACTAAAACCTGAAATGTTGATGAATATAACGTTTCTTTCAATACCCAGCGATGAAGATACAACGCAGGCGAATTCTGCGGATTCCCGAGTGTATGTTCCGGATTCAGTGGTCAGGCGTGAAGCCGAATCGACCTATGTATGGATTCTCGATGGCGGAAACAAAAAAGCCAAAAAACAAGCTATCGTCGTTGATTCGCTTGTGCTGGATGGCTGGGTTGAAGTGGTGAAAGGGTTAAATGTGAGTTCTCAGGTCATCAAGTCCAGTTCCGAGCCATTGGTAGATCAAGCTCGTGTTTCTGTCTCTGAGTTTGAGGGGAATTAGAGGTTTGTCGTGTCATTAATCCAAATTACTGAGTTAACTAAAACATATCGCAAAGGCGACAGCGTGATTGTTCCACTTGACAAGGTTTCATTGGAAATTGAGCAGGGAGAATTGGTGACGTTGATGGGGGCCAGCGGAACTGGTAAGTCAACGCTGCTGAATCTAATTGCAGGTATCGATCATCCTGACGTGGGTACAATTGTCGTTGACTCAACCCCGATAACATCTTTGTCCAACTCGGCTCTGACACGCTGGCGGGCAGATAATGTGGGCTATATTTTTCAAACGCACAACCTTATTCCTGTGCTAACGGCTTATGAAAATATTGAATTGCCTCTTTTATTGCTGCCGCTAAGTCGAAAGCAGCGGCAACAGCGGGTGGCAATAGCCTTGGAAGCTGTCGGACTCACAGATAGAGCAGATCACTTTCCGAAACAGCTTTCAGGCGGGCAGGAACAACGCGTGGGGATCGGTCGGGCCATTGTTACAGATCCAAAGGTAATTGTGGCAGACGAGCCTACCGGTGATTTAGATGCTGAGACGTCAGGTCAGATTCTTGAGTTGTTGTCTGAGTTGAATCGACAGTTAGGAACAACGTTACTTATGGTGACTCATGATTTAGAAGCCACGAGAATTGCCTCACGGAGACTTCGGCTGTCACACGGAAAAATTGAGTCACAGCAAGTCAGCGAAGGCGTTTTGCATGGATAAGTTACAACTTGCTCTCAAAGCAATAGCACGACGACGTTTACGTTCGGCGCTGATCATTTTGGGAGCAGCTATGTCAATATTCCTGTTTTGTGTAATTGGTAGTATTCAGGCTGGGTTAGACTCATTGCTCGGTCAAAAAGAGGCCAATCGGCGCCTTGTCGTTTTTCAGGAAAACAAGTTCTGCCCAGCCACAAGTCAACTTCCGGAAATTTATGCCGAGGAATTGAAGAAAATGGACGAGGTTGTTGATGCGATTCCAATTCAGGTGTTCACAAACAATTGTCGAGCGAGTTTAGATGTTGTTGTATTTATAGGTTTACCGGCTAATAAACTTCAACAAATCAGAAATCTCGAATTGCAGCAGGGAAACTGGGATGAGTTTCTGCAGTATGGTGATTCGGCAGTGATTGGTTCAGATGTTGCCCGGCGAAGGGGAATTAGTGTCGGCGACACATTTTCTATTGGCTCTTATACCGTCAAGATCGCCGGAGTCTTTAAATCCGATAATCCGGCTGAAGAAAGTTACTTCTATACACATTTGGACTATCTGCAATACGGCAGCCTTACCAATGGACAGGGAATGGTAACCCAATTTGAAGTTGTTTTGAACTCTTCGGCAGATGCATTAGCCTTACAGGAAGAGATTGATGACTTGTTTTCCTCTGCCCAAATTGCAACCGATACGCGCACCAAGGGAGCGTTTCAACAGAAAAGTCTGGGTGACCTGGCCCACGTGATCCAATTTTCGTCGATATTGGGTTATGCCTGTGTTGGATTGTTATTTGTCCTTTTAGCTACGACCAGCCTGATGGGTATTCAGGATCGGATGAAAGAGCTTGCAGTAATGAAGGTTCTGGGATTTTCGCGTATCGCAATCTTTCAGAATATTGTTGCTGAGACGACGGTTGTTGGATTTCTGGGAGGTCTGATCGGAGTGATAACCGCTGCGCTGCTGGTCACCCTTAGTCCACTGTCGTTGAGTGCGGAAGCTGTCACCATCGCTTTTGTAGCCTCTTGGCAGTTGAGTTTAAAGGCGATTTTAATTTCAATGATAGGAGCGGTTGCTGCCGGTACAGTACCGGCCTGGGTAGCGGCCCGTCATGCGCCACTTTCTGCATTACAGGAAGCATGAATTATCCGGCTTTGCTAGGACAGCTAAATGAATTTAATAAACAGACTTCTTTTGTCGTTCGCCGTTTTTCTGACGGCACAACTTATCGTATCAGGTCAACAGACGGTCGACGTTCCGGTTTCTCAGCGTGCCTGGCGGATTCATAACAGTACCTTTGTATTTGATGGACATAATGACCTTCCCTACACCTTGCGGAAGGAAGCGTCCTCATCATTCACAAAAATGGATATTGCTCAGCCACAGCCCTCTATTCACACAGATATTCCGCGTTTGCGTAAGGGTAATGTCGGAGCCCAGTACTGGTCGGTTTATGTGCCCGCTGCGACAGCTTATCGCGGTGAAGCTTTAAGTCAGACACTTGAACAAATTGATATCGTGCACGCGATGGTTGAAAAGTATCCGCAGACATTTGCTTTCACACGTAATTATCAGCAAATCGTCGCTGCTCGTCGGCAGGGAAAAATTGCCTCGCTTATTGGAGTTGAAGGTGGACATTCCATCGAGGATTCCATGGCCAATTTGCATCGACTATTTAATTTGGGGGCGCGCTATATGACGTTGACTCATTCTGACACTTTGGCCTGGGCCGATTCGGCCACCGATGAAACAAAACACGACGGGTTGAACGACTTCGGAGAAGCCGTGGTCCGTGAAATGAATAAGATCGGGATGATCGTCGATTTATCGCATGTATCTGAGGCAACAATGCATGATGCTTTGGACATATCCATCGCTCCGATCATGTTTTCCCATTCGTCTGCCCGTAGCATTGCCAATCATGTTCGTAATGTGCCTGATACCGTATTGAAACGTATGAGACAAAACGGCGGAATTGTGATGGTTAATTTTTTCTCGGGCTTTGTGGACCCTCAGGCCGCAAAGATTATGTCGAACATGTTTGATGTGTCACGCGAATTGCGTAAAAAGCATCAGGACGACAATGAATATAATACTGCCATGGCTCGCTGGCGCACTGCTAATCCTTACCCGCCCGGAACGATTTACGATGTTGTCGATCACATTGACCATCTGGTTAAAGTGGCAGGAGTGGATCATGTTGGCATCGGCTCAGATTATGACGGCGTCTCTAAACTACCATTGGGTTTGGAGGATGTTTCGACGTATCCCCGTATCACCCAACTGCTACTTGAACGTGGTTATTCCAGACGGGACATCGATAAGATCATGAGCGGAAATATGATGCGCGTCATCAGACAGGTCGAACGTATTGCGACTACGAGTAAACAAGGTTAACCATTAAAAAGGTAGATGGTAATGAAAAGGTGCAGATCCATTTTTGTTTTATTCCTGTCCATGTTTTATGGAGTCATGCTGATGGCCAATGAGAAGCAACCGGAATATGCCATTGTGATTCATGGAGGCGCGGGCAGCGCTACGACCGACCCGGTGGTGCTCGCAAATCGGGAAGAAATATTGGAGAAGGCTTTAAAGACAGGCGTTTCCATTCTGGAGGATGGTGGGACAAGCCTCGACGCGGTGGAGAGCGTGATTCGAATTCTGGAAGATTCCCCGCTCTTTAACGCAGGCCGCGGCGGTGTCTTAACAGCTAAAGGTACGAATGAACTGGATGCGACGATTATGGATGGTCGCACCAGAGCTTGTGGGGCAGTAGGTGGTGTGACGACGGTGAAGAATCCGATTTCGTTGGCTAGACGAGTCATGACAGAGACTCGCCACGTTCTGCT
>PAPJ01000015.1 GCA_002709045.1 Planctomycetaceae bacterium
AATTCCACTTTTTTAATTAATTCAGGGGAATTGGAATCTATCTCTACGCTTCTAAACATAATCGGCGAATGATTTGGAATATGGACGGCTTCGGGCTTTACAACAGGTTTAACCGGAACGGTAAGCGTTCGGACTAAATTCAGGAGTTGCCCTAATTGTTCTCCTTGCGTAAATACAAAGGAGTCGGATTTCATACCGCCATGATGCGATGTTCCTTTGAGTAAAAGACGACTGCGTTCGGGGCTATCAAAATCAATGTATCGCAACGTGTTATAAAGGTTCCGATAGCTAATGTTGCGAGGCGTTGTTTTAGTCCAGCGGGAGTTGATTAGTTGGTAGCTGGAACGCGAGTTGGGTCCATGGCAGGCTGCGACCGCACATTTATTTAGAAGTAGAGGTTGAATTTTCGTCACGAATGAATGGATCGTGGTGTTTTCTAATTGGTTGATGCGCTCGACGACAGTATCGTTCGATACGACAGTTCCGGATCGTACAACAGTGGCCTCAAGGCGACTCTGTTTGTGACCTCGTTGAGCAATTGCAAGTCGCGTCTGAACAGGAATGATTCCCGACTCACGCGGATTAATTTTAATTGCCTGTTGCAGATGATAGGCCGCGTAGTCATAGAGCTTGTTCTTCAAACACCAGGTCGCCATATCCAGATGAGCTATCGCAGTGTTATTCACTTTACTAGCGCGTCGAAACGAATATATCTCGTCGATTGAGTCGCTTACAAATTCAACGTCGTCATGTTTTAGCCGTATGAGCCCCCCACCCTGAAGTAATATCTCATATCCGAAGCGACTGTTAATATAACTACCGCCTAACAATTGTCCGTTGCGTAGTAGCAATACTCCAGTCTGTCTATTTTGCTGGATTGTCGTGTTTTGAGCAGATAGCTTAGTGTCTAGAGTTGGTAAAAGCAACAGCGAGGTTATGCCAATGATTACAATATGCGCTGTGCTAGGCATTCGTTCACTTATGCCATTATACCATCGTCGATTGGTTAAAACGTTCATTGCGGCAGGTTACGAAACGTACTTACATGCCGTCAATATCACTACACCCCGCAAAATAGGTTTCTGTAGACGGAGATAAACGATAAACAACAATTAGAAAGCGTTGTCGGGCCCGCATCACTTGGTCCAGAAGTGAAAATATAACTAGAACTATCTTTTTCATTCCCGGGTTAAGAATCATTTGGCAATCATGATAGGACGAGACGTTATCTATAAAGGCCGTGTACAGGGTGTCGGTTTTCGCTGGACTACGAATGATTTAGCAAAAACCTATAACGTTGTTGGCACAGTTGAAAATAGGGAAGACGGGACCGTATTTTTGTCTGTTGAAGGCAACTTGCAAGAAGTGGAAGTATTCATGAATGCAATTGCCGGAAGAATGGCCGGTAATATCAAAGACATTATTATTCACGAGCGAGTTTCAAGTGGTGCGTATAACGGTTTCCACGTTCTTTATTAAGTGAACAAATAGTAATCGTTATTCGTATTTCGTTGAGTCACTTTATTTATCACTATATGCCGAAGGCAGAATTATAAGCTATGACAAGCACATTATTTGCACTCGAATTAACGCCCGGAGTAGAGGCCTGGTTTACGCCGCTATGGCTTATCGCAATCGGATGTATGGTCGGACTTGTATTAATCACCTTGATCTGGTTAGCAAGCCAACTTCTTTGTAAGATTCGACAACTTAATCAAATAATGGAAGAACCAAAACGAGCTTTACTGATCACTACCGGGTTCGCTGCGGTACTGACTGCGATTTTAATACCCTTTAGGACTTCTGTTGCGTCGATGCCATCGAGTGGTGCTGCACAAGAAACCGTGCTTACCTATGTCGCTCAGTTGATGGCCCTTTATGCATTCTGCTGGATTATCGTTTACAGCGTGATCGTGATCGCTTGGAAACGAACGGCGCGTGAATTTCCATTGATCGTTCGCGAGGGGATGTTGATGCCCATGTTCGCGTTGGTCGCTACTATGGGGACGCTGGGGTTACTGGGGACTCTCGTTGCTCCTGATACATCCGGTATTTTAACGTCCCTGCTGAAACTCCCAGGGTCAGGTGTAACTCGATTCAGTTATATCGTTCCGGCGGAATCTTCTTCTTTTCCCGGGAAGGTAGACATTAGGATTGGCGATGTTGGTGGAATGGAAATCATAAGCACTGGCACAATTAATGCGTCCTTCACAGAGTTTAGTGAACTTTCGGAACAAATAACCTTGGATACGATTACTGATGAATCCATATATCGGGTAAGTCCTTATGAGCCGGGAATCTTACAGACAATTACTTCAAAAGGGGACGCTGAGGACACCGCGAATTCAGTGATCTCGGAAATTTATTTTCGTAATCTGGGCCCGGATGAGGCGAACGTCGAGCTGTTTATTGCCTATGTACCTCAATACTCTCAGGTTGCTTGCATCCCGGTAACAGCGTTCGGAATAGTTTTTATCTTCTTGATATATATTGTGCAGCGCATGGCCGCTCCGCGGATGTTTGCTGTTGCTCTTTCAACATTCAAATCTGAAGTTGCCCAACCTCTGTTTGTCCTGATTGTGGCAGGTGGAGTAGCCGCGTTAATCGCATTTATCTGGATCCCGTACAACACCTTTGGTGAAGATATCAAAATGCTTAAGGATACAGGTCTAACTTTGATCCTTGTATTAAGTATTGTGTTAGCCCTGTGGTCGGCGAGTACTTCCGTCGCAGACGAGATTGAGGGACGAACCGCCTTAACAGTCCTCTCAAAACCTTTAAACCGACGCTCATTTGTCATTGGAAAATATGCCGGTATAGTCTGGACACTCTTACTGGTTTATTTAATTTTCAGCATCGTTTTTATGGCTGCCGTGGCTTATAAGCCTATCTACGACGCAAAAGAAGCATCACTCGGCACCCCCGACTGGCAAACCTGTTATCTGGAAATGATTCGACTTGCCCCTGGTCTCGTGCTGGCCTTCATGGAGGCACTTATATTTACCGCGCTCAGCGTGGCCATATCAACTCGCTTGCCATTGCTGGCAAACATGACGATCTGTCTGGTGATTTATGCGCTTGGTCATTTGACACCCTTAGTGGTGGAGAGTTCGGTTGACGGAGCCGGTTTTGGGATCATTCGGTTTTTTGCTCAATTAATCGCAACTGTCTTTCCCAATCTGGAATTGTTCAATATTCAGGCCGCGATTAGTGCAGGAACTGATGTCCCGTTTGCCTATCTGGGTTGGGCATTTAGTTATTGCGCGGTTTATAGTATTATCGCGATGTTATTAGCGCTGATTATGTTTGAAGATCGCGACCTAGCATAATGTACCGTATCAATTTCGGGTCAATAATATTAGAGTCCTCGCATCCTTGATTTGTGGATATTACCAGACTTATTAAAGACACCATCAGGATTGAAATGGGGGCCTCCCGTGACGGGGAGACTATTGGCGGTATTGGTATGGATTGCATCGACAATCTGCGTTGCGACTTCGAGAACATGCATCCCGGTTTCTCCGCAAACGCGCGGTTTCCGGCCCGTATTAACGGCCGCGCAAAAATCTGTATGCTCTTCTTTGATAGCATTGCCTGGTGTTACTGATATTTCTTCGCGTGGTAATAAATCAAGGAAATAACGGGCTGCAATATCCTGTTGCATTTCTATACTTGCGTTAGTCGGATCGAGATTCAAACCTCTCAACTCTTCACCAACGCTTACAGATGTAATCGACTCGTCATTCATAAAATCGATAGCTACAAATCCCGAAGCGCCGGTCACTTGTAGTTTTCTTATTTGTTCGTAACTTGTGCGCGAAGCCGTAAGGTTCGCCATAGCGCCATTCTCAAATGTCAACCGAGCGTGTGCGATGTCTTCATGGGGCCCAATCACGGGAACGCCAAGAGCCTGAAGTGAAGTTAGCGGACTATCGATAAGTGACAACACAAGATCAATATCATGAATCATCAGATCGAGCGTTACGCCAACATCCATAGAGCGGAACGTGTATCCACTAGTGCGAGTACACTCGATAAAACAAGGAGCGTTAATGATTTTCTCAGCTGCCTGAAATCTATGATCAAACCGTACAACGTGTCCTACTTGAAGTGTTACGTTGTGCGCCTTAGCAAGCGCGACTAGTTCGGCAGCCTGGTCAATTGTTGCAGTGATCGGTTTTTCAACTAAGACATGTTTACGATTTTCCAGAAGCGTTTTACAAACAGCATAATGATGGATCGTAGGGGTAGCGACAATTGCGCAATCTATCTTGGAAAGTAACGGTTCTATATTGGCATCAGTCGGAATCTGTAACGTGTCGCTTGCAAGTTTGCGACAATCGGGATTGGGATCAACGATACCCAATAGATCAAATTCAACAGACTCACTAATAAGACGGGCATGAATGCTATCGAGTTTTCCGTAACCGACAACAGCGACTTTAAGAGGATTCATGCAGCGACCCGTTTCTGGCGTGCCCGACCGTTACGCCCTTGTTCCTTTTTATCGAGGAAATTAAGTATTTGATTGACGCTTGGTATGAGTTCACCATGTGCTAATAGCGTATCCCTGACAATTGGATGTTCCACCTTTTGTCGAAAGATTAACTTGTAGGCCTTACGTAGTGCATCGATTTCATCCTGTTGAAATCCATTTCGCTTGAGCGCGACTATATTTATCGCTCTGGGCCGCGCCGGGCTCCCTTCAGCGATCAGATAAGGTGGAACATCCTGCACTACCCTGCTCAACCCCCCTACGAATGCATAGCTACCAATCGTAGAAAAATGATGAATCGCGACACTACCGGAAAGGTTGACGTGATCACCAACATGTACGTGACCGCCTAAAAGTACATTGTTGGCCATATGAACGTGATTGCCGACTTTGCAATCATGAGCAATGTGTGAACAGGCCATAAAATACCCTCCGTCGCCGACGGAGGTAACCCCATCTTCTTTTTCCGTGGCTCTATTAACCGTAACACATTCGCGAAATACATTATTGTCACCGATGCGCACTTCCGTTGGACTACCCCGATAACTTACATCCTGTGGATCTGCTCCAATTACAACACCTGGAAAACAGCGGTTTCCTCTACCAAGAACTGTATGGCCGACAATAGTTACGTTACTGTCAAGCACCGTATCCTCGCCTATAGTTACGTTAGGACCGACCCTGCAAAAGGGTCCTATCTTCGCTCTATTCGAGATCTGTGCATCTGCATGTACTTCAGCAAGATCAGAGATATTATTAATCATGATGTATAGTTTCCGAGTTCGATCTCCATTGTCGGTCCTTCTTACTTTAGGCACATCTCAGTTGAAAGGTTGACAGATTATGAACGGCTAGAACTTCCCTAATTAACTCTGCATTAAGACGATGACCGGCTTTATAGGCTTCGAATTCACCAATTAAATCGAAACCCGCCAGTGCAAAATCACCGACCATATCCAACACTTTGTGGCGGGCGCATTCATCAGGAAATCGTAATTGTGTGTCAATGGGACCCTGTTCGCCAAACACGATAAGATCTGAGGTGCTAACTTTCAAACCTAAGCCATTGGCTCGCATCTCGTCGGCTTCACGTTCAAGAACAAATGTCCTCGCTGGGCTCAAATCGCGCACAAAGCTATCAGGCGTTAGTGTAGTGCGAAATTGCTGAGCGGTGATCACGCAGTGATCACCGTAATCAAGATGGTAATGTAATACGGTTCGGGCTTGCCGTCCCGCATCGGGTAGAGGTCGCGCGACCACCCATGAGTCCGCTGTACCGACCTTTACAGGTCTCGCGATCACAAGTCCTAAGCGGGCTGCTTGCTGCTCAATAATACCCACCCCAACTAAAGCGTCGACAAAGCTTCGACTAGAACCGTCGCAGCCAGGCATTTCCTGCGAAGTACAGTAGATATCACAATTATCAATTTGCAGTCCAGATAGAGACGCAAGGATATGTTCAACCATATCTACTTGAGCATGCGATGTTTTCAGATTAGTCCGACGTGGCACGTCAATTCGATTAAACACGTTAGCCTGAATAGACGTTTCTCCCGAAGACCCAATTCGGTAAAACGTAATTCCGCTATTGACTTTTGCGGGCCTAAACTCAACCGTACTATCAATTCCAGACCAGTAGCCGAACCCAGATACCCGTACGGGTCCCGCGATCGTATGTTGTTTTCTCGTGGATTTCAGTTCAGCTGACATAAGTGGTCTAAAATCAAGTTGCCTGTAATAAGCTAGCGGCAGCGAAGTATTTTCTGGCAATGGAGCATAGTAAACCAGGTTCCTCTTACAGCGCGCCGACTAGCCAATCAGTCAGTGTTAGCGAGTTCCTGTCGTTGGTGGATTAGAACCCACATTGGCGGCACTTTCACCATTAATCGATTTAACGATATAAGACGTAATATTTAGACTTCGCTGATAAACGATGTCTTTATTTACACCCTTGAGAACTGATTCACGACTGGTCGGATCAATTGCCTTGCTATCAAAATTCAATACCAAACTGATCCCGTTACGTTCACTAAATGACTTGATATGACTAATGACTTCGTTGTATGAGTCGTAGAACACCTGAGCCTCCTTCATTAGGACACTCTTGCGTTTAATTTGCATTTGTACAGATACATCAGACTGTATCTGTGCAATCTCCTGTTCAAGCGATGAATATGCGGCCGATCCGGCTTTGTAACCACGCAACTCCTCAACCTTAGCCTTCACTTCTTCGCGTTTTGCATCGAGCGTATCGTCAAACGCGTCAATTTCCGTTTGGATACCCTCTAACTTGGCTTTAAATTTTTTATTGTTTTCCATCACAACCGCGATATCAACAACAACGACACGCGTACCCGCCGTAGGATTTTGAGCGGTGGATGGGCTTGGAAACAAGCTAAACATCATGGCGACGACCGTCGCCAATAGTAAATGGGTCTTCACGTTCAGCACTCCTTGCTGTTATGTAATCCTCTAAATTTTCCGATTACGTCCATGTAATCAGTTATTCAGCACGTTAATCGCCGACCAAACAGGATTCCTAAAGTCTATCTATCTAGAAATAGCTAATACTTCCCTGCACTGACGGTTCAAATCCTTGCTTTTGCATGCTAATTAAAGAATGCCGAGGTATTTTGCATGGTTTTAAGAAATGCGTCTAGGCCAATTTGCGGACATTTCGCGCTAAAAATGCATTGAGTTGAGACGTATTTAACGAGGCTCGCCAAGTGTAAGTTCAACAACAATTTTCTTAGTTCCGCGCAAGACTGTTACTTTAATTTTATTACCAGCCTTAAATTTTCGCAGGGCGCTGTCAAAATCCTCTATTCCACCAATTTTGTAATCGTTGATTCCAACGATTACATCTTTAGGCTTAATGCCAGCCTTATCAGCAGGACCATTGGCCGAGACGCCAGTCAGCGGCAATCCGTCGACATTATCCGCATAATCCGGGATGCTGCCAAAATAGGGGCGTTCGCCACCAGTATTTTCGACGTTACGTTTCTTTTCCGATTTTTTAAAATTTGGACGTTCCTCAACAATTTGCAAGTATTGAGTAATTTCAGCGCCAAATTTAACAATCTCGGCCAGACCATCAAAATTTACGATCCCGTGGTCATCACTGGGCCGATGATAGTATTCGTGTAAACCGGTGAACAAATGCAATACAGGAACTTTCTTGAGATAAAATGACTGGTGATCGCTCGGGCCGGTTCCTTCGGGTTGACGCGTAATTTCAAATCCACTGGTCTTATTGACACGATCTAATAATTCGGGCCATATATCAGAAGTTCCGGTACCAGTAACGATCAGTTTGTTATCACTTAACCGTCCGATCATATCTAGGTTTATCATCGCGACGGTATTGTCGATATTGAACAATGGATTATCAACATAGTAAGCACTACCGATAAGCCCTCGTTCTTCGGCGGAAAAAGCGATAAACACGACTCGTCGGCGGTTACTTTGATCAGACCTAGCAAGAATAGCGGCTATTTCCATCATTCCGGTAGTGCCGCTACTGTTGTCATCCGCCCCATTATGGATATCCATTGTCCACGGTGCTAATGATCCGCGACCCCCGTACCCCAGATGATCGTAATGTGCGCCCACAACCACGGTTTCGTCTTTCAAAGCCCCTTTACCTTCCAAGACACCAACGACATTTTTTACTTTAGCCCGTTCGCGAATCAATGACGCGCTACCCTTGATTCGCCATCCTTTAAGTTCTCCGACGACCGGCTCCATCGTTTCATCAACTTGTGCCTCTATTTCCTCAAGTGTTTGTCCCAGTGCATCTTCCACCATTGAAGAAACCACGGATCGTCGAGCAAAAAAAACCGGCATGCTTTTGCGATTACTTGGAGCACCCGCTTCATCAAACTCTAGGACAACATCCCCGTCGCCATTAAGTTCACTTACAGTATCACTAATATTGTTAACGGCTTGCCGAAGAGCCAGCTTGTGTTTTACCACCTCTTGCTGACTTGGTTCTTCTAGCTCCTCGAACGTGCTGGTTAGCGATTTGAGTTGCGCGGAATATTGCGATAATGCATGTTTAAGTCCGGACATATATTTACTCGCTTCGCCCGAGTCGTTGACCATTACGACGGCGGCGGCACCTTTTTGATAGGCATTGGATACCTTTGATTGGAAAGTAGCATGTCTGGACGATTTCAAACCGTCAAAAACGCTGTCCGGATTCGTTTGCTGTGGCTCTTTACGAACAATTACAACGACCTTGCCCTTAACATCGATTCCGTCGTATTCGTTGTAATTGAGATCAGGCGCTTCAATTCCATATCCCACGAACACCACGCCTGCATCAAATGCACCAGTTGCTCCGATAGCGAGTGGATTAAATTCAAAACCCATCGTCAATTCTGTTACAACGTCTAACGCACCGTCTTTAGCTGGACCGACCAACGTTAAATAATTGTCCTTTTCATCACCCAATTTGACATCCGTGGAGATCTCAAAATGCTGAAATGGACTTCCATTAAAGCTATCCGTTTTTAATCCGATTGATTTAAAGTGTTCGGCTATGTAATCGGCCGCTTTATTAATACCGTCGGTCTCCACCCCCCGTCCTTCCAGTTCATCAGAGGCCAGGAATTTGACGCTATCAGAGATCCTTTTGACCAGTTTCTCATTTTTTAATGTTTTCTTTTCGGCTAAACCAACTACCGTGGCGAGGACAAGGATGGCAGGAACAAATATGGAAATTATCGAGCGTCGCATATTGATATCCAAACGAGAATTCTGTTTTTCGACTAGAGTTGTGATTTCCTATGATTCTCAATGGTATTTATCCGCAAGTCAACCGTTACGAAAGCGGCTTTGCTTATAAGTGTATGAGAACCCACAGTTCCCCGTGAAAAAAGATAATTTTAACACGGCGAATTCGTGAGTCACCGAATACAATATCGATAACGCTTATTAACGCTAGATCTAAGCGGTAACAATTCACTTTTTCCTAGCATTCTGTTAGAAGTATGGCATTTGTTTATGTAATTCAGGGATTCGACCAGGGTGTCCGAAAGGATATTGCCGGAAACGTCTTTACCATCGGACGTGATTCCACCAACCATCTGCAACTGCATGACTCAGAGGTCTCGCGCTTTCATGCTGAAATTCATGCCATTGGTGATCAGTTCGAAATACGAGATCTAAAAAGTTCCAACGGAATCTTCAGGAACGGTGAACTGCAGGAGCGATTCACTCTTAATACCGGTGATCATTTACAATTTGGACGTACGCATCTGATATTTACAACACGTAGTCAGGGAAAGCATGCCGATTTAAGTTCTGAAATCCAACTTGATATGAACGAAAAAGGCGCATCCCGTATTTTAGAATCTGCCCGGCCACGGATTCCAATGCAGGATCCGTTTGAAATTGAAAGTGGTCTACTCGATTACGAGGACGCTATCAGGCATCTACAGGTAATGTATCAAACGACCATGGCGGTGAGCCAAACCCTTGATATCGACCAATTACTAGAGCGTCTGATTGACCTCATCTTTAGTTGGGTCGAGGCAGACCGAGGTTGTATCATCCTGTTAGACGGCCAAACGGAACGAATGATACCAAAGGTTAGTCGTTATAAAAATGTCGCAGCTGAAGGCGACGGAATGATAATCAGCAAACGCATTCTGGAATATGTCATTGAACATCAGGAGGGTGTACTGACTAGCGATGCGCGGGAAGACGAGCGATGGGAAGCTGCGGGAAGTATTGTCGGCAAACGAATCAAAGAGGCGATCTGCGTACCACTGACCGGGCGTTATGGCGTAGTCGGCGTGATCTATGTAGATACATCATTAAATGATAGTGATCGTATTGTAGGTAACGAAGAACAACATTTTAGCCACCAGCAACTAAAACTAATGGTGGCAATCGCGCATCAGGCTGCTCTGGCAATCGAAGATACGCGTTACTACTCGTCGATGCTGCAGGCTGAAAGACTGGCTGCTATGGGCCAAACGGTGACCGCCATCTCGCACCACATAAAAAACATCATTCAGGGTGTTAACGGAGGTAGCTATTTAGTAGAAGAGGGTTTGAAGTCAAAAGACTTTAGTACACTTTTTAAAGGTTGGGATATTGTACAAAGAAACCAAAAACGGATCTCCGAATTGGTTCTGGATATGTTAACGTTCAGCAAGGAACGTCGACCAGAGGTTACATCAGCCAATCTCAATCGCGTCGCCGAAGATGTCTTAGACATTTTACGACCGCGTGCACAACTAGAGCGAACGGAACTTGTATTTCAGCCAGTACCCGGTATTCATCAATACATGTTTGATCCTAATGGCATTCATAGAGCGTTACTTAATATTGTTAGCAATGCTATGGATGCCGTCACAGACCAGCCTGACGGTCGAGTGTCAATTTTAGTGGATCACGACCTAACGAGCAGAAGTTTGCTGGTAGTTGTCACTGATAACGGACCTGGTATTCCTGAACAAATGCAAGAACAGATATTCCATGCCTTTACTTCTGGCAAGGGTGGGCAGGGCACAGGTTTGGGATTAGCCGTTAGCCGTAAGATTATTCGCGAGCATGACGGTGATATCACAATTAACTCTGACGGAATTTGCGGTTCGTCCTTTAAGCTGCAATGGCCATCGGTTTCTCCAACCGAGCGAGCAGAACAATTGCGGGACAGTAGTGTCTCAGATCAAAATCGAATTATTTAATCCTTATATTAAGCGTTTACGGGTTGCACGAAGGGGTTATGCTGTTTTTCATGACCGATTGTGGTCGAGTTTCCATGACCAGTCAGCACAAGTGTCTCGTCAGGCAAGGTATACAATTGCTCGCGAATTGCTTTTTCTAATTGCTTAAAACTTCCGTCAGGAAAGTCGGTACGCCCGACACTCTCTTTAAAAAGAACATCCCCGTTGATTACCAACGGTATCTCAGTATCGCGAAATAGCCAGACGACATGGCCGGGACTGTGTCCTGGCGTGAGTCGGGTTTCAAATGCGAGTTCCGCAAACCTAATCAATTCCCCATCTTCGACGGTAATATCGGCAACCGGACTGATCACTTCCATTCCATAGCCTAAAGATAGATTTGCTTCTGGATCACTAAGTTTATGTGCGTCACGTGCTCCTATTATCAGAGGTGATGAAGGATAAAGTGTTTTAAGGGGTTTGTTTCCTGCGATATGATCTATGTGACCATGTGTATTGAAAATAGCATCGAGTTGGTAAGCATTGCCTTCCAAATAGTCAACTATTTGTTGAATCTCAAAACCAGGGTCAACCACGATACAACGATCCTGATCTGTACGTCGCAAAATATAGGCATTTTGTCCAAACATCTCAGAGACCACGATTGTTATTTCAAGTGAAAACTGTTCGTTGATTGTTAATTGTGATTGCATGTGGCGATAATGTTAAGAGAGGTAGTCTGGGGTGCGCGTGACGGATGTTCTAGTTCGGTAAAAACCGGCAATTTTTAAAAGATTAAAACCGTGAGGAGCTATCGTTAAACAGTGATTTTTAGTGGGGTACGTTGGCGATATTTTTAGCATGTCAACACGATATCATCTGTATTGCAAATTAGTGTATGGCATTTGGACTATTCAGGGAAGATAGTTGTGAGCACGCTTTGGCAGGAACGTGTTCGGTGAAAGGGAGATTCACATGTTTCGTAGACTAAGTTTGGGGGCTCTTATGATTAGCCTCTTCTTAATAGGTCAAACTGCTTTTGGCCAACAAGTTTTACCCTTAAAAGTTGCCGTTGTTGAGGGTAAGGATAATAGCTCAAAAGCCCATCCGTTAGACCCGGCTTTAACAATGGCCTCTAAAGGGCTTGCTTTTTCAACAAAGACTGTACGTGACTATAGTGCGACGTTAGTTAAACGAGAAAATGTAGACGGCGTCTTGCAACCGTCTGAGTACATTTTCCTCAAAGTGCGTAATGCTAAGCCTCAAGTGCCGTTTTCCGTGTATATGTATTTCTTGAAGCCGGTTGAAGCAAAGGGACGGGAAGTTATATACGTTGACGGTCTTAACCAAAACAAAATGTTAGTTCACGAAGGCGGCGGGGGCTTAAAAGGTGCTCTTCCTAATCTTGAATTAGATCCTAAAGGGTTCCTCGCTATGAAGGGGCAACGTTATCCGTTGACGGAAGTCGGTATCGAAAACCTAATGAAGCAGCTTGTACAGCGCGGACAACGTGATCGTGCGGCTGGTACTTGTAAGGTGCAATTTCGTAAGGGTGCAAAAATAAACGGTCGGCTGTGTACCTTAATACAGGTAACGCATCCAGAAAAACGAGTGCCTTACGACTTCCATATTGCTCAAATATTTGTAGATGACCAACTTGGTATGCCTATTCGATACGCATCCTATAATTGGCCCAAAGCGGAAGGCGCTCGTCCTGAATTGATTGAGGAATACACTTATCTCAATCTTAAGATTAACGTGGGTTTAACGGACCTGGATTTTGATCCTGACAATCCGAACTACGCTTTCAAACGTGAGTAGTGATGGTGTTCCATCTTCAGCGATTAGATGAATACGCTGTTTCGCTGTCTTTAATCTGCAATTTTGACTTAGCAGGATTTTTAATATGAAGATTTTGACTCTAATTGTTTTGACCGCTTCTTTAACGGTTTTTGGTTGTGGCACTAGGAAAACGGATCCTCCGCCAGAGGTGGATACTGAAGTATCTGATCTTGAAATTGATTTTGGTGACGAGTTCTTGCCTTTTGACGAAGATGTCGAGACCGTGGAAATCGGGATTGGCGAGTAACCAATTTAGTTAATCCATCGTATTNCAAACATAATACGTTGATCTNATTCCCGAGCGGGTGTGAATTGGGTCAACGTTTTTTTATGGGTTTTATGATCAATGAAAGTTGCAACGGTACAGTTTCAGCATCGGCCTAATGATCCGGAATATAACTTCGGAATTGTGCAGAACTTCGTTTCTGAAGCGGCAAATTCAGACTGTGAATTAATTATATTTCCGGAATGTTGTTTAACTGGTTACTGGCATTTGCGAAACATGGATCGAAGTGATTTATTAGAGTTAGCAAAACTAATCCAGACCGCAGGATACGTGACAAAACTAACATCAATTTCTAAAGATAAGAATATCGTTATCGGCATTGGATACGTCGAATTAGACGATACTTCCGGACATTTATATAACTCCTATTCAGTTGTTTCGGCGGATGGCATCTTAGCAACTCATCGTAAATTACATTGTTTTATTAGTGAACATATGCAGAGCGGTAAAGACTACACGGTATTTACTTTACCTAACGGGCGCAAATGCGGTGTGCTTATCTGCTATGACAACAATATCGTGGAAAATGTACGTGCTACAGCTCTGTGTGGTGCGGAAATCTTATTAGCTCCTCATCAAACCGGCGGCTGTAATTCTGGTAGTCCCTTTGCGATGGGTATGATTCCAACTGATCTCTGGAACCGCCGAATCGAATCTCCGGGGTTGATCGAGAAGGAGTTTAAGGGGGATAAGGGACGCGGGTGGTTGATGAGGTGGCTACCATCCAGGGCACACGATAATGGGCTGTTCGTGCTTTTTAGTAATGGAGTAGGTATAGATGATAATGAAGTGCGAACAGGTAACGCGATGATATTAGACCCGTACGGTCGCATAATCAATGAAACATGGCTGGCACAGGATACCTTAGTCACCGGCGAGTTGGATTTTTCAATTCAACAACAGAGTACCGGAGCCCGCTGGTTGCGTGCGCGTAGGCCAGAGTTATATGATCCTCTCACCCGGCCGCTTGCACAAACAGAGTCCACTAGAGATATACGATTTGAACATCTTTCGGATGAAATGGATTAAATACGGCGAGCGATTCGTAACTTCGCACTACGACTGCGGGGATTATCGTCTAATTCGACGTCGCTTGCAACGATTGGCTTGCGGTTAATTGGTTCCAATCGAATATCCCGACTAAATGCATTTTTTACCCGCCTATCTTCAAGTGAATGAAAGCTAATGATTGCTAGGCGGCCATTCGGGACTAAAAACTCCGGTAAGCGTTTTAGAGCGATTTCTAACGATTTAAGTTCATCATTTACGGCTATTCTTAACGCCTGAAATGTCCTGGTAGCTGGGTGTATCTTTTGCTTCCGCGGATTCGGATAACAACCGTATACAGCGTCCGCAATTTGCTTAGCTGAAAATACTTTTCGTTTATTTCGCATGGATATTAGTTTACGAGCAATTCGCCTAGAAAGCCTTTCCTCTCCGTATTCATAGATAAGATTTGCGAGATGGTCCTGTTTCAGTCGTTGAACAAGTCGATATGCCGGTTCACCATTTTGTTTGTCGAAACGCAGGTCTAGGGGCCCGTCGGACATGAAACTGAACCCTCGTTCATGGTCACCCAATTGGTCCGAAGATAGGCCTAGATCGAGAATAATCCCGTTGGCCTTTGAAATACCTATTTGCTCCATGACCTCAGGTGCATCGGTAAAGTTGCTATGCGCCAATACGACCGGCAGCCCTTTAAGTAACGTTTCTGCTCGTTCGATTGCGTGTGAATCGCGATCGAGGCTAATCACTAACCCATTTCCACCGATAAGTTTAGCGATAGCTCGTGTGTGACCGCCGCCGCCCAATGTGCCATCTATTACCGTATCTCCGGACTTTAATTGCAGACCCTCAAGGACTTCGTCTGTTAATACGGGAATATGCAACGATTCCAAATGTTGATTTTCAGTCATTGCAGTGTTTCGTTTCATATAGCATTAGATAACTATTAATCATCCTTTCGGCCAAATATTTTTCTGATATCCGCTTATAGTTTTCCCCACCAATATTTTTTAACTCATTATCCGACCTCCTGAGTAAAGCCAATGCAGCACTTCCCCAGTTATCAGGCTCAGCTATTTGCGATTCATTGTGTCCAAGCAATTCCCGAATTCCGTCTACAGGCGTTGAGCAAACTGGTCTAGAGAGGGCCATCGCCTCCATTACGGCATTTGGCATTCCTTCCCACCGACTGGGAAATAAAAATAAATTAGCTTGGGAAACTAAAACAAGTGCATCCTCTCGATATCCCAGCAAGTGAACCTGTTTGTTTGAGGGAAGCTTGGCAACCGATTTTGCTAAAGCATTTCGAAGCGGCCCATCACCGATAATATAAAGATGACGATCTTTATTATTTGCCAATAAACACGGGATCTGACCAATCAATAGATCGATTCCTTTTTGTTCATCTAGCCTGCCAACAAACACGAGTCTAGAGTTGCCTTTGATAACATCATCAGGCCAACTTCCCGCGGATAACTGAGCTATTTGCTGTAGATCAACACCATTCGGAATTGTAGAGATAACGCCCGAAGACTTACTAAAATAAGTGGAGATATGTCGTCGTACGTCCTCGGAAACACAGATAATACCAACCCATTTATGTTGATGGCGTGCTAGACGACGATATCTGCGCACGCGTGGATCCTTAACGCGTAAACCTATGTAATGAGGTATTTTACGATGATTGCAAATACTTGTTAACAAATTGGCGTGATAAAGGAATGACTGAATGATATCGGGATCAATTTGTTTTATAATCCTCGCAAGTTTGATGCCTGCTTTCAGCAACGACCAGATTGAATCGCAACCGAGATGATGTACGGAAATCCCCGTTTTACTCAACTCTTGCGTCAATAAGTCATTCGAGGGTGCGGAAGAAAGGGTAACCACAGTTACCAACTTACCTCTTTCCGCCAGCCCAATCGCAAGTTTAACTAAATTGCGTTCTGCACCGCCAGGTTCTAATTCAGTGATAACCAATAATACCTTCACCGGACTAAACCACCCCAACAGAGATTCAACTACGATATATTTTATAGCAACTGATAAACCGAACACTCAAAAGTCACATTTTAATTAGTAGATGGACATTTGAATATCGAGGAAATAAAGTCCTCATAGTATGCCATGGCCCTTTTAGAAGATTACGATTACGCATTACCACCTGAGCTTATTGCGCAACGTCCCACGCAAAAGCGCGGCGATTCGCGACTTCTGCTTATAGATAGGAGTACTGGTAAACTTAAGGATATGAGGATCGCGGATTTACCTGATATACTAGAGCCATCTGATGCCATAGTTCTCAATAACACCCAGGTCATTCCTGCGCGGCTCAGAGGAACTAGATTATCAACGGGAGGTAGGTGGGAAGGGCTATTTATTAGTGCTGACCAAGACGGGGATTGGAAAATATTAAGCAAAACACGTGGCAAGATACAAATAGGCGAACAGGTCGTACTTAGTGGAAATTTAAGCAGCGACCGCTGTTTATTGGAATTTATCGATAAACGTGATGGGGGCATATGGATAGTCCGGCCAATGGACACCGTCGGTTATCTGGAACTCCTTAATCGATTTGGGGAGGTGCCGCTACCGCCTTATATTCGTAAGGGTGTTATGAGCACAGAGGATATTAACGACTATCAAACGGTGTATGCCGAGAAGCCCGGAGCGGTCGCTGCCCCAACGGCTGGTCTCCATTTTGACGACGCCCTATTATCATCGGTTAATAGGCGGGGTGTAGACATTGCCAAGGTAACACTACACGTGGGTATAGGTACCTTTCGGCCAATTGTACATGATGACATCGACAAACATGCCATGCATTGTGAATGGGGTGAAATTGATCGCAACACGGCGAATCGCCTTTCTGCTGTCAAAACAAATGGGGGCCGAATTATTAGCGTGGGCACGACCTCCGTGCGTGTCCTTGAAACATGTGCTACCAGTGGCACCATCTCTGAATGGCAAGGAACTACGGATCTATTTATTAAGCCCGGATATAGGTTCAAAGCGATTGACGGCTTACTGACTAACTTTCATTTACCAAAGTCCACACTGCTGGTGTTGGTTCGAACCTTTGGCGGTGATGCTTTAATGAAGGAAGCGTATGCAAAAGCGATCGAATGGAAGTATAGATTCTACAGTTATGGTGATGCTATGCTGATACTCTAGTCAACGTTCCTTAAACGCACGCAATCGCTTGACACTGCGTTTAACTATGTCGACGGCAAAATCCACTTCGTCGAGCGTATTAAATCTTCCCAATCCGAATCGGAGACTGGCGCGAATAGTATCATCGGCAATACCCAATGCTCGTAAGACATGACTTGGTTCGGGGTTCGTGGAACTACATGCACTTCCGCTGGAAACGGCAAGTTCACGCATGCTCATCATAAGTGCTTCACCATCAACGTTAGAGAACGACACATTGAGATTGTTAGGAAGTCGGAGTTCTTTCATTTCGAGTCCGGGCCCATTTAATATCACATCGTCTATCTCGGATGACAATCTCGAATATAGGAGATCCCTCATTGTCCTAAGGCGATTGTTCTCCGACTCCATCTCATGCACAGCAATTTCCAACGCGGACGCCATACCCACGATTGCTGGAGGATTAAGTGTACCACTGCGAATACCCTGTTCCTGTCCACCTCCGGTCATTAGGGGTTCCAATCGAACACCTGGCCTAGTTTTTCTGACGTATAATGCGCCGATTCCCTTGGGCCCATAGAATTTATGCGCAGAAAGGCTTAGTAAATCGATTTTCATTGCTTCCACATCCAATGCTACACGCCCTAGAGCCTGCGTGGCATCGCAATGCAGCAACACTTGTGCCTGTCGACATATATCGCCAATTACCCTTAAGTCGTGAATCACGCCGATTTCGTTATTCGCCAACATCACGCTGACTAAACATGTGTCGGGCCTAATCGCGTCGTTTAATAAATTAGGATCGAGTCTGCCGGCTGTAGGAGTTCCTTTTTGATCCACTGTCAAAAGGGTTACTTCATAGGATCCACGTCTCAGTCTTTCCAGCGGGTCTAAGATTGCGTGGTGTTCGGTTTTCACGCTAATAACATGATTGCCTTTTCGTCGCTTACGTTCAGCAACACCACGAATAGCAAGATTATTACTTTCCGTTGCCCCACTGGTAAATACAATCTCGTTGGGATTAGCATTTAGTAGCGTAGCAATGGATTCGCGTGCCAATTTGACTTGTTCCTGCGCATCCCATCCAAACACATGGTTTACGCTTCCGGGATTACCATAGAACTCGTTAAATAAGGGCAACATCCGTTCTAGGACACGTGGATCGACACGTGTCGTGGCATGATTGTCCATGTATACCGGTTTTACAACCATTGCGTCGTTCTTTAAAAACTCACGTTACGTGAAAAGCGCTTTCAGGCAAATTGCGGACCAGGTCTCAAATCCGTCAAGGTCATTTAACAGCTCGGCAACCGGTTGAAATCCGTTACCCTCAATTTCATCTTCATTAGATCTGACATTGGGTAATGCGACGTCGCATATATGAACGATCCCCAGGTGAACCTTACCAACTTCAGTTTCGTCATCGTTAATTAAACCGACCAACTTAATTTCATGTGGAGTGTCGATGATGACTTCTTCCTCTAATTCTCGTGCCATACCATCATGATACGGATCGGCATCGACTGACGCTCCGTCTTCCTGTGAAATATGCCCGCCGATACCAACTGATTTCTTTGCTACCAGACGCTTCTCGCCAGAGCCGCCACCCCGAGAATATTGGTAAATGCTTACATTTCCCAACTCATCTCGATAACGAAAGATGACATACGGGATCAATTGCTTAAATTTCGCATCCTCTTCCATTTCCGGCCTGGGGCGGTAACTGATATTGCTGGGAGAAAACAGGGTATCAAGATAACGATCAACTTCATCACTAAAACCCTGAAAATAGCCAAGCGAATGAAATAATTCGGTTGGAACTACCAATATATGTTCTACGTCTTCGGTGTTCATGGAAATCCTTTTCTTTTTCGCAATACGTATACAATCGTTTGGGCCTAAGGGAATCTAATATGCAATGATTATATAGTTAAACCGGACCACGCACAGGACGTCGTCGGCCCAAGTATTTCGAGCGTTGGCTCGACAGACCTTTCCAATACTTATCTGTTTAGGTATCCTAATAGGTAGTTAGACCAAAAATTTAACTCGGGTACAGTACATTAAATTAGTGTCTAATCGAATGACTAATAAATTACACATTCGCAATTATTATTGAACTTGGAGTTGAAGCGATTATGGCTATCCAATTGACCGAAAAGGCTGCTGTTGAAGTTAAGCGGGTTCTCGAAGAACAAAAAATGGGTGAAGACACGTGCCTACGTGTTGGTGTTGTAGGTGGTGGATGCAGTGGCTTTAGCTACTCATTAAAGTTTGAGAGCGATTACGATTCAGGAGCAGATAGTAAATATGATTATCACGGCGTGGGTGTGATCGTAGATAAGAAAAGCGCCTTGTATCTCGATGGCACCGTCATTGACTGGTACGATGGTTTGGACCGTCGCGGTTTCACCTTTGAAAACCCAAATGCCGTTAAATCCTGCGGATGCGGTAGTTCCTTTCAGGCCTAGTAATCACAGACACGATTAATTATCAACACTCGCCTTTTTGGCGGGGGTTTTTTTATGTGCCAAAAGGTATTCTCAATAGTACGTGGTATTACTAATTACTAACAGGATTTAGTAGTGACGAAACTAAACAGTTTTTACATCATCGGCGTGGGTGATGACGGCGCCGATGGCATGACAAGTCGGGCGACTAAATTGATTGAAAGCGCCGATTTACTGATAGGCCCTACATTTTTGACAAGTCTATTTGCCGAATCGGTACCGGAGTGTTGGGATGCCGGGCCGTCATTTGATGACATAGCATTACGGCTTGAAAATTCAACGAATCAACAAATTGTGATTCTTGCCGCGGGCGATCCGTTGTTCTATGGAACCGCTCGTTATCTTTGTGATCGCTTAGGGAAAGAACGATTTGAAGTGATCCCTCATGTAAGTACCATGCAACTGGCCTTTGCAAGGGTCAAAGAAAGTTGGGATGAGGCGTATCTAACTAATCTTGCAACACAACCACTCGAACGAGTTATAAGTAAAATTCGTAGCGCCGAACGCGTTGGTGTTTTTACTTCGGCTGACACCACCCCCTCAGATCTGGCCGTGGCCCTACTTCAAGCAAGAATTGATTACTTCACAGCGTACGTTTGCGAAAACCTGGGGTCCCCGGATGAACGCGTTACGTCGGGTGACCTCAAAGACTTCGTCGATACCGAATTTAGCCTACTTAATGTAATGATACTTCTCCGAAATCCAGATGTGCCCGATCGTCCAACGGAAATGCAGGGGCGACGAGTCTTCGGCAACCCAGATGAAATATTCTTACAGTCGAAACCAAAACGTGGTTTGCTAACAAATTCTGAAATCCGGGTCATGGCTTTGGCGGAACTCGACCTAGGGCCCACCAGCATTATTTGGGATATAGGAGCGGGTAGCGGCAGTGTTGCAATCGAAGCAGCTCTCCTTGCACCTGGAGGTCATGTATACGCTGTTGAAATGGATACCGGCGACTATGAATTGATCCGAGAAAATTCAATTCGTTTTGGCCTGGAAAATGTCACAGCGGTTCTCGGGCAGGCGCCTGACGCCTGGAGCGACTTACCGGCACCTGATGCAATTTTTATTGGCGGAACCGGTCGTCAATTAGTTACGATTGTTTCACATGCATTAAATCGACTGAAATCCGGCGGACGAATCGTAGCGGATATGGCAAGTATTGATAATCTTTATGACGTGCAGGCTGTCCTTCGTAAGGAAACCGGCGATGTTAATATCCTGATGGTAAATATCTCTCGCGGCAATTATCAACTTGAACGACTAAGTTTTGATGCTTTAACGCCGAAATTTCTAGTGTCGGCGATAAAACCGTAGATTTCGCTTAGCAATAACAAGGGCAAATATTATGGACTATAGATTTATGGGCAATACCGGTGTCAAAGTATCCGGAATCTGTCTTGGCACGATGATGTTCGGCGGACAAACCAATGAAATCGACTCTATCGGCATCATGCATAAAGCTTTCGATCTAGGAATAAACTTCGTTGACACCGCTAATATGTACAGTCTTGGTGCTTCTGAAGAAGTCGTCGGTAAGGGTATTAAAGGATATCGTGATCAACTCGTGATCGCCACTAAAGGGCGTCAGAAGATGGGCGACGGACCTAATCAGCAAGGAGCAAGTCGATATCATTTAATGAATGAACTTGATGCCAGCCTTAAGCGGTTAGATATCGATCATATTGACATTTATTACACACATACACCCGACTACAAGGTGCCGATCGAAGACACCCTGCGGGCCATGGACGACATGGTACGCAGTGGAAAGGTGCGTTATATCGCTTGTTCCAATTTCCGCGCATGGCGAGTTTGTGAAGCTTTATGGAAGAGCCAACAACATAATCTAAATAGATTTGCGTGTGTTCAGCCCCTTTATAATATTGTAAACCGCGATGTCGAAGTGGAGTTATTTCCATTATGTCGCGAACATGAAATAGGTGTCGTCTGTTATAGCCCACTAGCGCGTGGCATACTAACCGGGAAATATCGTGTTGGCCAAACTTACCCGGATGGAAGTCGGGCGTCACGTGGTGATCGGCGTATGCTGCAGGCTGAATTACGCGACGAAAGTATTCTTGTAGGTGAGAAGTTAAATGAATATTGTGAAGCCAAAGGCGTGAGAACCAGCCAATTTGCGTTGGCATGGGCTTTGGCAAATCCTATCGTCACATCGGTTATTATTGGTCCGCGCACAATGGAACAATTCGATGATAATATGGATGCGCTAAATTATAAACTTACGTCAGAAGACGAAAAATTTGTTGATTCTATCGTCCCCCCAGGTGAACACAGCGGATTCGGGTTCCAGGACGACGCCTATCCGTTTAGTGGCCGCCACAGTGCTGAAATTCAGGAAGATCGGCCATAGTACATTAGGGTTTAATTGTGGCGGACTGAAGACACCATTCTTTTAATCTATCTGTATTTGGCTCGGGAATGCTATCAAATGCAGAAATGGCAGGTCGCTGGTCCTCATCTTGCATTAACTCAACGCGTTCGTTGCTAAGATCACACTGATAGTAACGGTCACTTGGGAAGATATCCGCCGGATAGGTAAAGTTAGGTAATGTTGCCAATGCCGTACAGATCGCACTGCCGGTTGCACTTTCCAGCATGCCTCCCACCCAGCAGGGGACGCCGGCGTCCTGGCATATATCATGGATTTCTTTGGCAACGGTGAGTCCACCAACCCTTCCAGGTTTAATATTTACATAAGTACAGGCACCAAGTTCCAACGCCTGTTTTGCTAAATGGTAACTTGCCACAGATTCATCTAGGCAGATCGGCGTATCAATAAAAGAGGCGAGGTGCGCATGGTCTAATAGGTCATCATGATTGAGCGGCTGTTCAATCATCGCTAAATGATAGTGATCTATTTGTTTAAACATATTCCTATCCTGAAGCCTGTAACCGGAATTACAATCGATGTGGAACGTGTCGTCCGGATATTCATCACGCACAGCTGCGAGCATTGGCAGGTCCCAGCCTGGTCGGTACTTAAGTTTAATCCTACGGAATCCTGCCATTCGGGCTTCGTGAATTGAAGAAATCAAATCATCAATTGAGTCCATAACACCAAAATCCGCACCCACAGGGACCGCATCACGCTGCGCCCCAAGTAAACGGTGTAATGGCTGATTGTTAATCGCCGCTTGTAACGACCACCAAGTATTATCGAGTACCGCTTTTGCAAAGGGATTGCCTTTGTATAGCGATAAGCATTGCTGTAATTGCTTGCCAGACTTAATATCCCGACCAATAATGGCCGGGGCTAGCCAGCTTTTGACCACATTAAAGATACCCTCCCCCCATTCGCTACTGTAACATGGAGCCGCTAACGGTGCGGATTCACCCCAGGAACTCACACTGCCGCTATCCATACGGCAAAGAACACTGTGTATTTCAGCGTCCTCGCCGTATGCCGTCTTCCATGGATATAGCAGTGGCATCGCAACATGGAAGATATCTATTCGATCAATCTTCATCCTATCAACCTGATTTAGTGCCCATATTCTTTGTAGACTAATAACCGTATTACTTGTTGTATAGCACAACTAGTAACACATCCGACGACGAAAACGTACCCATACCGGGCCCAGTCGGCGTCTGCGGTGCGATGTTACCAAGAATATTTACCACATTGATATCGTTCTCTGCAATCCACTGATTAATCTCGTCCTCCATAGTTGTAAGTTCGCTTTCAATACTCTTAAATATTTTGATCTGTTGCATCAACTACTCTTTCAAGCTAAAGGAAAAGACGTCTTTCGTCCGGTATTATTAATTTGGTAGTCTATTATAGTGATATTGATATTACAGGAGCGGTACAAATCAGGAGTTCATAGATGCTTGGACAACATTCAAAGCTGATATTTTTTCTAATACTTGCATTAATTATGAGCCTTCCAATTCAGGCTAACGCAGGCGAATTAAATAATCTTAGTGGTAATTGGTCCGGTCAATGGAGTAGCGATATTTCTAACCACAAAGGGACTTTAAAGGCAAAGTTTACTGTACTCAACGAAAAGCAGGTACAGGCGCGATTCAACGGCCGTTTCTTTAAGTTAATACCATTCAAGTTTATCGTCACACTCGATGTAGTCTCCCAAAAAGAAGGTGTTACCAAACTCAAAGGCAAACATGATTTGGGACGAGCATTAGGTATTTACCATTATGATGTAACATACAAAGGCAATGAATTTATTGCCAAGTATCATACCGATAAGGACAAGGGCGTGTTTCAGGTCGTTAAAAGTCGCGTGTCGTCCGGTAATACTTCAGATTAAGCAATCCATCGAATTGATTCCGATAGGTTCTTTGCATTGAAACGCTTCGCCATACCGGACTCCGATTAACTGCCCGCAGTATTCCGCGTTACTGGTTACCCTATCTAGGAAAGTTGGAGGGTTCGTCGATCGGCCGGTGATGAATTGACTTTCGAAACTATTAACGGCCAGCATTTTTCGATCGAAATGTTCGGAGATGTCTAAAATAAATGCAGGTTGAACGGCGTGCTTAAGATGCACACAATAATAATGGTAGATTCGATTGGGATGAAACGGCTCACCCGCCATATCGGTCTTCGATAATTTAGCCCAGAATCTCGCTTCTTCTACCAGCTGGGTCGCCGCCATATGATCCGGGTGCGCATCTAACCAATAAGGTGCAAAAAGCCAGGGCGCACGACAAAGACGAATAATACTTGCAAGGGCTTTTCGCGCTTCGAGTGTGGCCTGTAGACTACGATTAGGCAAACCAAGATTACCTCGCCATGATATTCCTAATATTCTAGTGGCTTCTGCCGTTTCCAGAGCCCGCGTTTCTACTGTTCCATAGGGTGTAGGTTCGCCATCAGTCAAATCTAGGATACCGACACGCTTGCCTTCTTCTAGAAACCGTAAGATGGATCCGCCCATGCCTAATTCCGCATCGTCCGGATGAGGAGCAATAACGAGTACGTCAAGTTCCGGTGGCACCAATTTCATGAATAACTTTTTTTAACCTCTATAACAACCCACGTTATCTCTCTCTGGTTGTACTCGTTGACGTGCTTATCTTATCCAGCATCACAAAACGCCCATGATTATATTAACAACATTCCAGTAACAGAGGAGGGGGCCTGTCAGGCTAATACACTGAAACGAGAAGCCAATCGTATCTTCTTAGTAATCCATAATTGAATTACTTCGGCAGTTTGTTTCGGTAGAGTCTGAGCAATCTTCTTACCTCACCGATGATCATTTACTTATCAACTCGGCGATTTACCGAAGCACGGCGATGGACGATATGTCTTTTCGAAATTTTAATTGGATTCTTGTATTCCAATGTTACCTGCGTTAGCAGGCAATAAAGTCGAGTTTTTAATCAACACCTTGCAACTAAACATTGCTGGCACTCGCGCCTGACGTAAGCCACCTAACCCTTTGGTACGAAATGTAATAGAGAATGACATTTCGATAAAACGTTTGAAACTGCCGTAGATGTATTGTTATGATGCAATAGTGTGATGCTATTAGGTTTTGCATTCCCTCCCCTTTCCTCCCCCCCCTTTTTACATATCGCCACGATAATGTCCCCACCGGGATTTCCGGCCTGTGAGCGACAAAAGAGCCCGGACCTGCCGATACGTAAGTAGATTTATTAGATGTCAATCACTGTAATTATTGTCGACGATCATGAATTAATACATTACGGCATCGAATCAATGCTGCTAGAAACGTCTGCGCGCATTATAGGGCATGCATATAGTGGCGTAGAGGCCATTGAACTCGTGCAAAAGTTAAACCCCAATTTGGTTCTTTTAGATGTTTTGATGCCCGGTATGTCTGGCATAGAAACCTTAGGCGAATTACAAACGCAATCGCCGAATACCAAAGTTGTGATGCTATCAACCTATGATAATCCTACTTACGTGGCTCGCTCTATCATACGTGGGGCATCTGAGTATTTGATTAAAGGAGCTGGTCGCGCAGAATTATTAAACGTTATTTCGCGAGTGCATCAGGACCAGCCGGCGCAGGAACACGGTATATTCAACCGTGTAAAGCGATTGATGGCCCGGCGAAAAGACAAACACGTCACCAGCTTCAAATTGACGAATCGGGAAGTACAAGTATTAAGGCACCTTGGCTTAGGTTTAAGCAACGCGGAAATTTCCACTTCCCTAGGAATCAGCATCGAAACCGTTAAGGAACACGTGCAAAACATCTTGCGCAAAACAAATGCCTCTGACCGTACCCAGGCAGCGGTTTGGGCGGTTCGGGAACGATTAATATAATAAACACATGTTTCGACTAACGTTCATCTGCCGGCTAATGGGTGAGAGCGTTCATAAACATCTTTAAGTTTCGCCGTTGAAAGATGAGTGTAAATTTGCGTTGTTACCAGACTCTTATGCCCCAGAAGTTCCTGCACACTACGAATATCTGCTCCTCGATCTAACAGGTGTGTAGCAAAACTGTGTCGCAGTGTATGGGGTGACGTTCGGCTATCCAGACCCGTAATTCGGATATATTTATCCATCATTCGACGAACACTTCGATCGGAAATCCGGTTTCCAAACTTATTTGTAAACAATGGTGAAAGCTGGTTGACGGTTTGTCCAACGCCTAACAAACGTTGACGCAACCAGGCGTTTATCGCATTCACGGCGAAACTGCCCAAGGGGCATAGCCGCTCTTTCTTGCCTTTACCACGCACTCGTACAAGCCCCTCTTCTATATACAAGTCGCCGTCGTTGAGAGTCACTAGTTCACTTACTCTTAATCCGCCGGAATACATCGTCTCAAAAATCGCACGATCTCGCAGTCCTAGTCGAGTCGAAGCATCCGGCGCATCGAGCAACGTCGCAATTTCATCATTCGAAAGAAAATGTGGTAGGCGACGAATCTTCCGAGGATTGCGTAAAGGTTTCGCCGGGTTTTCCGTAACCAGGTTTTCTCGTTGACAAAAAGTGAAAAAACTCCTTAATGAGGCGAGACGCCTCGATATACTTGATCGGGCATATCCAGCCTCACCCATCTCTGAGACAAATTCCCTTAAATCCGCCGGGGTCAATTCTCCCGGGAGCGGTAGGCTGCCGTCCTCATATTCGAAAAAATAACAGAAGGAGCGAAGATCCTCGCGATAGCTTTTGATCGTTAAATCAGAGGCATTTCGCTCCGACTCCAGATAACTAATAAAGCGATCGATTGCTGTTTTCATAGTAGCTCTATTCGTTGGCAGTAATGGCCTTGTACCTTGACTGCATAGCTTGCTCGATTTTTGTTAACTTGCGTACATTCTGACTCATGACGGCAGCATCGTACCACGTAAAGCTAAGTTCTGGATCAGATGCAAAGCGACCTAATTGCCGTAGCGTTTTCTTCCTGTTTTGATCATTAAACAAAAAGATGTATTTTTCTTCACCTTTAACCAGAGCTAATAGATTTATATTGTTAGTCATAATTCGTCACGATAAAACTAGTTTCACTACCTACGCTAAAAATATCGGTCTCAGAACGGTATGGGCATAAATGATGATTTAAGTTTGTTTTGAAGTTGTTAAGATGTCCTATTTGAATCGCTTATCAGTCCGTTATCCGCAACGAATACTGCTCCAGAGGTACAAACGTTGTCGTTGAAAGGAACTTATATTCCCCGTATTTACCCCTGCTTCAAAATCATTCCTGGATTCGGTACGCTGTAGGTAGAAGATATTTCTTCGACCTATCCAAAGCTCTTTCATTTGCAGGACGAACACTAATGAAAATACATGAATTTCAGGCGAAAGAACTGTTCGCCCAGGCGGGCGTCGCCGTACTGGCGAACCGGGTAGTAACGACGCCCGAGCAGGCAGCCGCCGCCTTTACCGAACTAGGCGGGAATATCGCTGTTGTGAAGGCCCAAATACACGCAGGCGGTCGTGGAAAAGGAACGACAAAGGAGCGACCTGAGCAACACGGGGTTCAACTCGTTCACAGCGCAGAGCAGGCGCAGGAAGTAGCGGAGGCGTTACTAGGAAATACCCTGGTCACCATACAAACCGGTCCAGAGGGCAAGCTGGTTAACCAGCTACTGGTGGAGGAAGGGTGTGATATCGCAAGAGAATTGTATCTGGGCATTGTTTTAGACCGGGCTACTAAAATGCCGGTAATGATGTGTTCCACTGAAGGTGGTATGGAAATCGAGAAGGTTGCGGAAGAAACTCCGGAACTGATATTTAAAGAACACTTCGATCCTTATTTTGGTCTGCAGGGTTATCAGGTGCGTAAACTTTGTAGTAAGTTGGGCATCACCGGATCCAGCATTCGTTCAGCAGATAAATTCATGCGAACACTCTGTAAACTATATGTGCAGTTGGATTGTAGTTTAGCTGAAATAAATCCCTTGGTGGTGACAGGTGGCGGCGATCTGATTGCCCTTGATGCAAAAATGTCTTTCGATTCCAACGCAATTTTTAGACAACACGCTATCGGAAATTATCGTGACCTCTCAGAGGAAGAACCGACCGAAATTCGGGCTGCTGAAGCCGATTTGAGTTATATCAAACTTGATGGCAATATTGCCTGTCTCGTCAACGGAGCTGGTCTGGCAATGTCGACAATGGATATTATTAAGCTACACGGCGGTGAACCGGCCAACTTTCTGGATGTCGGTGGCGGAGCTAACAAAGATCAGGTTACCGAAGCTTTTCGGATACTGTTATCAGATTCCAATGTTAAAGCGGTCCTTGTTAATATTTTTGGCGGGATCGCAAGATGTTCCACTATTGCCGAGGCTATCGTTGCCGCATCGAAAGAAGTGGGATTTGAAGTGCCACTTGTTGTTCGACTGGAAGGCACTGAAGTTGATGAAGGTCGTCGGATACTAGAAGAAAGCGATGTCGACATTATAACTGCTACCGATCTTACCGATGCTGCAACCAAGGTGTGCGCAGCGATCAGTGCCTAATTGAAAACATTTTTTTATTTTAAGTAAATTTAATGAGCATACTTATTAACAAAGACACGAAAGTTATCTGCCAGGGAATTACGGGCGGCGCTGGCACCTTTCACACTCGCGGATGCCGCGATTATGGTAGTCAAATGGTGGGTGGGGTAACGCCCGGCAAGGGAGGTCAGGACGTAGATGGAATTCCCGTATTTGATACCGTCATGGACGCCGTCGAATCTACCGGAGCAAACGCGACAATGATCTTCGTACCGGCGCCTTTTACGGCGGATGCAATCCTCGAAGCCGTTGACGCTGGAATCTCGACAATTGCGGCTATTACCGAAGGAGTGCCGGTACTCGATATGGTACGTGTTTATGAGATAATTCAGGATACTAACTCAACACTCATTGGACCAAACTGTCCTGGATTGATAACACCCGGAGAATGTAAAATCGGCATTATGCCCGGTTATATTCATACGCCCGGAACTGTTGGGATTATGAGTCGGTCAGGAACCCTTACCTATGAAGCGGTGTGGCAAACGAGTAATGTTGGATTGGGTCAGTCAACCTGTGTTGGCCTCGGCGGCGACCCTATTGTGGGCACGTCGTTTATCGATCTATTTAAGCTCTATCAGGCTGACGATGATACCGAAGCCATTATGATGATCGGTGAAATCGGAGGAACCGCTGAAGAAGAGGCGGCTGCTTATGTTGCCGAACACGTCACTAAACCGGTCGCCGCATTTATAGCCGGTCGAACAGCGCCCCCTGGTAAGCGAATGGGGCACGCTGGCGCGATAATATCCGGTGGAAAAGGTACGGCCGCTGAGAAGATTAAAGCATTGGAGGAAGCGGGAATTGAGGTCGCTGAGAGTCCCGCGGATATGGGCGCGGCGCTACAAAGAGCAATCGCTAATCATTCCGCTTAGTCATTGTCGCGATTTATTGATTGCCAATACCGATAAAAACACCACTGCCACGAGGTGCAACAGGCGGTTCATAATACCTCGGCGAATAACGATGATGATAGTGTCGCTGCACAACAACGGGATCGACGACGCCTGAATGATGCCCTTCCCCACCGGAGGTCGCGATGGCGCGCGGCGTTGACGCGGATTGATAAGCTTTAATCAAAGCAGGCGACATGTCATCTTTGGTTAATTGGATAATATCATCGATCGACAGTTGTTGGGCGGCACCTCGCTTCGTGATTTCAGCTATGATCACGTCCTCGGATACATTGGCTGATGCCATTCTCGTCAGTTGTTCAATGGTGATGGAATTTAGTTTAAGTTGTTGGGCCTGTTCTCGCAGTACTCTCTGATCTGCATGAAATTTAGCTTCATACGCGGCGTTTCTCTGTGCAACCGTTTCGCCGATAAGATTGCCGGTAACGGCTCCGGCGGTGGCTCCAAGTATTGCACCACCAAGCGGATTATTGTTATGTTCACCGACGAATGCGCCTGTAGCTGCTCCTATAATTGCCCCACTTGCCGTTGCTGATTCTTTGTCATTATTGGATGCGCATCCTGACAACCCGGTCAATAATACGATTATCAAACATATCACCGATTTCATAATTACCCTCATACTAAATAGTTCGTTGGAATGTTCACAAAACAACGAACTCGCGTCAACTACGATCGAGTGATAAACTCGTTATTTTATTATCTTATACGCTTCGCATGGCGGCTGACTGATATAAATAGCAAGCGACGCTAATGACCACGTTCTTTCGTGTTACAGTGTAAGGAAGGCCGAGCCACCAAAAATTACGAATCCTCTCCGGTCACTTGTTAGAAATCAGCGTACCGTTCGTTTTACCCGATATATATTAAGAAACCTATTGAGTTAGTAATTCCAAATAGCAAACAAAAGACTAGCTGTTTATTGGATTGGAGCACATTGCATGGCACCCATAGATTTTAAGGAACGTTTGCTTAAAGGCCTCGGGGGCCCATTTCCGGAACCCTGTGAACTCAATCCGGTATTGCTTACACGAGAATTACATGACGGTTATGAACTGCAACGAATTACGTATCAGAGCGAACTCAATGACCGCGTTCCCGCGATATTGCTAGTACCAGAGGGAGTCAGCGGGGAGAATCCGTCGCCCGCGGTCTGCGTTTGGCATCAGCATAACGGACAATGGCACCTCGGCAAATCCGAACCGGCTGGCCTCGCCGGAAACCCTATGCATCATACGGGACTCGCCCTGGTAAAATTAGGATACGTGGTCTTGTGTCCTGATGCCATCGGATTTGAAGAACGTGCGAAAGGATATAAATTATCTGGTGCCAACCTTGAACGTCTGCTTTATTTGAAATATGTTGTGCGGGGCAAGACTATGGCATGGAAAAACGTTGTTGATATGCGCCGGGCCGTGGATTATCTCGCCGGCCTGCCTGAAGTGGACGCAGGAAACATCGGTTGTTATGGGCACTCCATGGGATCGACTCATGCCTATATGCTGGGACCTTGGGAACCTCGTATAAAGGCGACGGTTTGTAATTGTTGCCTTCCAACATATGAAGCAATCGAGGAAAATGAAATTCTGCATTGTTTTCCAAATTTCGTAACTGGGATTTATCCCGACGCCGACACCCCTGATATCGTGTCATTAATTGCCCCACGTCCGTTGCATATGAATTTCGGTGAACTTGATGGTGGCAGTCCCATCAAACACGTACGCAGGGCTATGCCGGAAATAAAACGCGTTTATGAATCAATGCACGCCGATGAAAACTTCTCGTATTACATTGAAGATGGCGCCGACCATGTACTTAGTGCAGAGATGTGGAGATTAACGAAGGACTTCTTTGACCGCCATCTAAAGCAATAGTTCACGACTTGGCTTGTTTGATTTCCCAGCTACGATGTTTTTGATTAGACCGTTCGACCAGCCATCCCGGACGAGTCTTAAACCCTTCGTGCAAACTGGCCGCCTTCTTTAGATTTAACATGCCATCATGAACATGGATCTGATATCGTAGTATGAGAGGCGTTTGTGGATCCATGGAAATTGCCTTATCACGATTGAGGGATGGTCCTATCCAACCGTCCTCTCTGACATGCCACTTAGAAGGATAGTTCGGGTTGCCCGGATGATCGAACAACGTCAAGCCATTTTCAATGGTTTGACCGTTATTTGATCGAACCGGCCCACTGTAATCCATATAAGTAGATTCCTTACCAAAAAGGTTTGACTCGTGTTGTTGACCTATGTCATTTGTAATGCTTCCGCCTCCAAAAAACTCTGCGATGGTTGCGTTAACTCGAACCGCAACAATTCCGAAATTCGTCTGTCGTAAAGTAACCCTGCCTTTCATGGGTTCCAATCGTAGATTGAGCTCTAGGAGATATTCCTGTCGTTCCAGCGGATGTACGATAACAATCGTCGTCTGCTTAAGAATGGGGTCCGGTTCATGACCATCGTAATAATCCAACAGAAAAGCCATACCGGCATTGGTGTCGCCGTCGATGTAATCAAGCCACTGCCGTTGCCGAATTTGGGTTCCGGTACCATTTGCCCAAAAATCAAATCCTTCGATCATGTTATGGGCAAACCAAATACCTGAGTGGTGGTCATGATCGGGCGCCCCGGGGTGTCCCATTCTGACGAGATTTGCTCCGGACGGCCCAATAACTGGATGAAAAAAGGGGCGGGGATAATGGTGTCCAAAATTCCAACGGAATATTTCTCGCCCATCGATCGTAACGGCGGTTTGCTGATCCGCCTGCGGCACGACCTGGCAGCGTGGGATACTATATTCAGCCATGTGCATTTTCCTATGCTGCGCGCTCAAACGCGTTTAGTATGTCTCGTAAATAGGTATAATAAATAGTCTAACTCATTTCATTGCAATGCGAGGCACAACTTCGATGAGTACATTAAGACAGCAGTTGGCAAATGGCGCCCGGCTTAATTTCTTTGCGCTATCGCGCTTAATAAACCCGGTGTCGATAGAAATGTACGCTTTACGCGGTGGGTTTTGCGGATTCTGGTTGGATCTTGAACATGGGTTAGCGACGGTTGATCAAATTAGAGCCGCCTTCGTAACTGCCCGCGCTGTCGGGTTGCAGCAGTTCGTGCGTATGGCTCCGACGGGCTATCAGGAAGTTGGTCAATATCTGGAACTCGGGGCTGGCGGAGTTATGGCGGCCCAAATCCATTCAGTAAATCAGGCGGCAGAATTCGCTAGTTGGGCGAAATTCCCGCCCGCAGGGGTCCGGGGAATGAATATGAGCGGTGTCGATGGCAAATTTACCACACGTGCTTCCGCTGATTTTTATCAAAACTCGAATCAGGACGTCTTTGTAGCGATCCAGATTGAAACGGTTGGCGCTCTTGAGGCCGTAGAGGAAATCGCAGCGTTACCTAATGTTGATCATTTGTTCGTTGGTCCTTCGGATCTTTCTATCGCTCTGGGAAATTATCCCGATTTTCATGACGATGCCCTTTGGGATGCGGTCGCGAAAGTGAGTCAGGCCTGTGAAAAGCATGGCAAGAGTTGGGGAGCCGTAACACCTGACCCTCAATGGGCAGACAGGGCTGTCGAACTCAACTGTCAGCTAGTGTCGATGAGTAATGAAACAATCGCACTAAAATTGGGTGTGGATACAGTCAAGAATAACTTCAAATCTCGATTCAAAGATTAGTCCCAAAAGATTCTACTAAGATTTGCAAATTCGATCTGACGTCGTCCCTCTAATTCCATGGGTTCATTTGTCAATACGACACCGTATGCCTTACATGTCGGATCGATCCATATGAGAGTACCGGTAGCGCCCCAGTGACCGTATGACTCAGGCGGCAAAATCGACCCAAATCCTCTTGGATGATTGGGCCAATTTAACTGCCAACCATAACCCCACGGTAAAGAATTGGCTATTGCAATAGGTACTTTTGGAAATGTTCCAAGTTGATTGGTTGTCATTGAAAGTAGTGTTGCCGGAGAAATGATACCGCGATGACCCTGATGTATCCCTAAAAGATGGCGGCAAAAGGTTCCAAGGTCAGCTGAGGTAGAAATTAGTCCGCCCCACGGAGCTCCCAGCATTCGCCAATAACGACTATTCCACCCCCATTGATCATGGCCTTCCGTTTCTTCAACCATGGAATCGACCGGAGGTTTATGTGACAAAAGGCATTCGTCTGTTGCGCCTAGCATGGTGGCGTTCATTTTAAGCGGCTCGAAAATGCGTTCGGCAAGGAACTCGCTAGTCGGATTGGATATTATCGCCTCGATAATTGTACTGAGTGTGAGGATCCCCATACTTTGGTAATGGACCCGCGTTCCCGGAGGACAAACCAAATCGACTTTGTTGGCATATTTCTGATACTCTGATAACGGAGCCCTCTCTTTACGTAATTCCAGATTATTCGGGAGCATATCCGGCAGACCTGATGTATGAGTAAGTAAGTGAGCTATTCGAATATGGGATTTGTCACCTTTACCAAATTCAGGTAAATAGCGTGACACCCGATCACTTACTTTCAATTCCCCCTGCTCCACCAGCATCATAACGGCGCAGGCAATGAACGGTTTTGTTGGAGATGCTATCAAAAAGCGACTATCACGATTAACGAGTATCTTTCCGCTAATATCGTCGAAGCCGCAGTAATAATCTCCAGCGACTCCGTCTGCACTACCAGTCTCAGCAGAAATCGCTCTTACGCCGTCGTGATGATGCCAATGATTAAGTCGGTCCCACACTAATTCAAGTCGATCAGTATTGACGTCTCGCGTCATGATTATTTCCTAACTTAGTTCGAATGCGATTTATTAGTGGGTATACGGAAATGAGGACTAGCATTAGTACAAACCATTTACTGATGACTGAGCTGAATGCGATTTGCACGTCACCACTTGAACTAATCAATCCGGTTCGCAGATAGACCTCAATCTTCGGTCCCAAGATCATACCTAAAATAAGTGGCGCTAACGGCACCCGATGTTGTTCCAGTATTAAACCGAACAAACCAAATCCAAACATCACCCAAACATCGACCATTGAATTATTCATTGCATACGACCCGACAACCGAAAAAATCACAACGGCGGTAAGGACGATCCCGCGTGGCAGCTTTGCGATTTGACTAAAAATCATAATTCCTAATAAACCGGCAGGTATTAGCAAGAGTTGTGTGACGATAGCTATTGAAAAAATAAAATCCGCATTACCGGTTTCGAACAGAGCTGGGCCGGGGGTAATGTCATATACCAGAAACGCGCCAAGTACTATGGCCGTAACCGCATCGCCCGGTATTCCGAATACCAATGCCGGAATCCACGCCGCAGCAACCGCGGAATTATTCGCACTAGTCGGTGCAATAACCCCGCGCCAGTTTCCTTCACCGAATACTGGCTTCGCATTCCTCGTAGTTTTCTCTGAAATCCCGTAGGCTCCCCAGGCCGCAATATCGGCACCGGCACCGGGTAGTGCTCCGATGGCGGTACCGGTTAATACAGACTGAAGCACCGTCGGAAAATGCCTCATGATTTTTACAACGCTATTACGCCATCGGAAGGGGCCCGCTGTCGGCTGTGATGATAGGGTTCCGCTCTGACCTACAACTGCCTTCAGTACTTCTGACATACCAAAAAGACCAATCATTGCAGGAATAAAATTTAGGCCCTCAGATAGCTCCTCAAAGCCGAAAATAAAGCGACTCTTATTAGTAAGCGGGTCAACTCCAACGTAGGCAAATGCACAACCGATCACGGCTGCTAGTACACCTAGCATTGGTCTTCCGTTGCTAGACACCGTTACTCCCAAACTCAATCCCACCAGGCATAACCAAAAATATTCATAGGGTCCAAATTTCAAAGCAAACGCGGCAAGTTCTGGAGCTATCAGAATCAACATCGCAACGCCTAGTATTCCTCCGAGAGACGAACACAGGAGATTGACCAACAGCGTTTGTTTTCCTTTCCCGTTGAGAGCCAGCCGATGGGCATCAAGGGTGGCGGCGGCAGATGCAGGCGTACCCGGTATACGAAGAAACGTCGCCGGTATATCGCCAGCAAAAATGGCGGTAAAGCTAACGCCGATAACCATCGCCAAGGCGGCTTCTTTCTCGAGTTGGAACGAAAACGGAATAATAAGAGCTACTGCCATTGTCGCCGTTAGCCCTGGAGTCGAACCAACAAAGACACCAAACGTCATTGCCAGAATCCATGGTATCAAGACATCCATTTCAAGAATGACCGACATTTGGTTGATAAGATCGTACACGGCTTATAGGTAAGGAGTTAGATTTGGAGGCGACGGTAATTGAATACCAAAAAGTACAATAAATACAAAATGGACCAGCACGACAACTGCCAGCGCGCTTACAAGCGTAGGAATCATCTTCACCTTCATTTGCCGCATCGATAAGACGCCGAAAAGAAATGTTGAGAAATAAAAGCCCATTAGTGGCAAGAGCACTAAATAACTAAAGACGAGCATTGTGCGCGAATATGTACTGCTTAACGGTTTGCGATAAGATATTTGTTGCCCGCTAACTAGTCTGACGGTGAGCATATAAACTCCGCCGCAAACCATAATGCCACCACAAATCACAGGCAGGAAGGAAGGTCCCGGATCAGACTTGTTTAATGTCAGTGGCGTTTGGATGTTAAACGATAATAACACGAAATAGCAACCGGCTATTAGCCAAATTTGGGAACTGGAAACGCGATTCGATTGATTGCTTTCCGTCATTTTCTCACTGGGTGACATAATATTCCAATACAGACTTCCATTGTTGATCCTGTTGCTGGAGGAATTCCCTGAATTCTTCGCCACTTTTTATATCGATAGTGAATCCCTGGTCCGCCATAAACTGTTTGTAATCCTCACTTTCAGCTATTTGAAGTAAGTGTTTTTGAAGGATCGTGGCAATTTCTGACGGTACTTCTTTTTGTGTAGCAAAACCGCGCCATCCCACGGAGGTCCAGTTAACGTCCTGTTCTAAGGCTGTGGGTATCTCCGGAAACATCGTATCTCGGTGATCAGCCATCACTGCTAATCCCCGGATATCTCCGGCGCGTAATTGCAACGCGGCTTCTGGTAGGCTACAGCAAACTGCATCAAGATGACCACCTAACAGGTTTTGCACAGATTCCGCAGAGCCCTTTGTCGGTACCCATATTACATCATCCTTGCTTAGCCCAACTTCCTTGAACAAGCCAGCCCGCGCCAAATCCCAGGTACCACCGGCGGCGGTACCAGACATTTTCAACTTACCTGGCGATTCGCGTACAGCATCCAAAAAGTCAACCAGTGTACGGTAAGGACTATTTTTGCCAATAAGGATCGCAGCCGGATCGCCGTTTATTTGCAAAAGCGGGCGATAATCCTGATAGGTAATATCAGTAATGTCCAACTGATGCATCGTAGAAAGCTCGGCGGTAATCATCGCGATTGTATGACCGTCAGCGTTCGCATTGGCTCCCGCTTTGTGACCTACTGCCCCGCTTCCACCGGTCCGGTTTACGACGACACAGTTCTTTCCAAGTTGTTGCTTTAGCTGTTCTGCAAAAAAGCGAGAGATTCGATCGGTCCCGCCGCCCGCACCCCAAGGGCAGATAATTTGGAGATTTTTAGTAGGGTAATGCTTAGCGTTATCAGTATGATCGTTGTCTGAGCATCCTGAGATCAACGAAATAATTACCAGAGTACACAGAGCGACGTACTGCTTGTACATGATGAACCTTGTTATTAACTTATTCCCATTAAATAAAACACCATTGTACTTAATTCTTTACGACGAAGGCACATTGTTGGAAGGTTCGCGTCTTGACGCAAAATTAAATTCTGCAAAGAATGAAAGGCGTCGCAGGTACAGTTGTTTTTTTATGGCTCGATGGCGGAATTGGCAGACGCGCTGGATTTAGGATCCAGTTCCTTCGGGAGTGCAGGTTCGACCCCTGTTCGAGCTACTTATGCTCTATTTTTAGGTTAATAG
>PAPJ01000016.1 GCA_002709045.1 Planctomycetaceae bacterium
TGGCCTGATTGGGAGGTTGGCGGATGCCGGGAGCGGCGATCTCTGTGAATCGCCTCGGATTGAAGTAGAATTCCCCGCTTACGGAGCGCGCGTAGCTCAATTGGATAGAGCATCGGTCTTCGGAACCGAGGGTTGGGGGTTCGAATCCCTCCGGATGTACTCTATTCGACGCTCCTCTGTGCCTGTATTGGCACGGAGGAGTATGTCGAGTATTTCTTCAAAGTTTGACGATTGTTCTTGGTCTGACTTTATATTGCTCACACGCGTTCTCTAAGCCGGTTGGAAGTCGAGTCCCAGATTTATTTGAGATGTCTTACTCCTACTGTCGTACATCTTGTACATAAGCCAAATCTTGTAGCGAGAATAACGACTGGAGAGCAAACTTTAGAATGGTAAGTTAAAGAATGTACGAAGACTATTTTTGATCCAATAAGAGATTACCAATGGTATTTGACATTTTAAATTCAATTCGTTTCTTTGGATTTTGGGGAGATGAGCCTGGTTTTGTTTGCATCATGGTTATCTTTATATTGATCGTGGGAGTGATTGCGTGGAGGTTTGATGATAAAAGTCTCATAGAGCAAACCGATCAACAGTCAGCACCTTCTTCCAGCATTGCGGGAGATGAGCAACCAACCTCGCGGATAGTCGGCTTTGCCTTTTGGATCGCATTTGTTGTCATCTATTCTGTGGTGATCATTGTGCCTCCAGTAATCATCGTACAGGATGCATACAACTGGTACTTTAATTTCCTCAGCTATGTAGCTGTGGTCATGGTCTTTTCTGCAATATTCTTTATGGCGACAAAGCAGGTTTATATGGCCAGGCCTACAAAGAGGCTGCGTTTTGTGTGTAGGATTTTTCTAATTCATGCAGTGTTTGGTCTCTTACTACTTCTGTTTGCAACCTACGTTATCTTCAGCGGCGGGTTAGAGTCCGTTTAATAGGTTAGATTGAGCTGAGGAAACCGTGAGTTGGGACAGAGGCAGTGTTGAGGTTGCCCCTACTTAATTCGACATACTCTAAGTGCTTCGGTGCCGATCAACAGTGGAATTCCTGACCAATTGAATACGATGGAAATAAAACTTTGCTATACTCCTTGTGTCGGGCGGATATAAGAGCCTCTTCGGATGCTTTGACTCGATTCTTTTTTGAGCTGCAATCGGCAGGGTGGAGTTGATTGAGCGTTGCCTCAGTTTCCGACAGTCGTTCAGGTTAGCAATGATTCTTTTATTTTTTCCAGGATTGAAAACGAGATGAAACTCAAGCCCCTTATGTTTTTGTGTTTGGCTATTCAGATCATATTCTTCGGGCAGCAACATTCTTTGGCTGAGGAGAAAAAGCCGGCATCATGGCAGGAATTTGTTCAATTCAATCAATCCACGGGTGCTTTTGGAACGTTTACGACCGAAGGTGAGACAAAGGATTTGTGGGAAGGTATTCAAGCCGGGCAAAAGTACGTTGCGACGCAAATCTACCAACTGGCTGAAGACGGAAAATCTATTCAAGCGTCGCACCGCATGGAAACTGAAAATGGTGATGTCATTTCAGTCGGTGTGGGTATCCAGTATTGGGATGCACGAACCAACACTGTGTTATCCAGTTATTCCGGTTTTGATCAGGGTAAGCTGTTTACAGGGTCATCGGAACTAAAAAGCATCGATGCAGATAAAAAAACCATCAAATGGATTTATACAGAGAATAGTCAGGGCAAAACAACCAAATACAAGCAGCAGGCTACTAATGTTTCAGCTAATGAGAAGAAGCAAGTTAATCAAAAAGAGAGTGGTGGTGAAGCATGGGAGGAAACACTGAGGCGTTTGAATCCTATTAAACTAGCCCCTCGTCGCCAGATTTTCCCCAAGTTGCTTGGGCGATAGAATAGGCAGGTCAGACTGTTCAGGGGATTATTATCCTATCTCTGCAAAGGTTGTTGGTTTTGGTCTTTTTGTTTATTTCTAATTTGTTGTTACGGTGACTTTCAGACCTTCGTATCATTCTTTGACCGTCGAACATTTTTTATGAGATCATTTACAGCACTCGTATTGCTTTTCAGCGCTCAACTCATCGTCATTGCTGATGTACGTATGCCAAGTCTTTTCAGTGACCGGATGGTGCTGCAACAAAAGACTGAAAATATGGTTTGGGGATTTGCGTCTCCGGGTGAAAAAGTCTCCGTTGAAGCGAGCTGGGGTAATACTGCCAGGACGACAGCCAATGCTGTAGGTAAGTGGCGAGTCCCACTGAAAACGCCTTGGCACGGAACTGGTCATTCAATCACGATCCGTGGAAATAATACGATTTCACTAAAGGACATTGCGATTGGTGAGGTTTGGTTATGTGCTGGCCAATCCAACATGGGATGGGCACTGGGTAATTGCTTTGACGCTGATCGCGAAACGGTACGTGCGAATGTACCAAATCTGAGGATTTTCAAATCATCGCGTGAGCACTGGCATGAACCACTCGATGAATCACGTGATCTACTCGCCAAATGGGTTTCCTGCACACCCGAAACTGCTGCTATGACTTCAGCGGTTTCCTACTACTTTGGCAAGACGCTTCAGGAAGCTCTTGGGATTCCCGTTGGAATCATCGTTCAGGCTTACGCTGGAACACCTATTGAAGGCTGGATGCCCACAGATATTCAAGCCGGCGAAAAACGCACACAGCAACACATAGCTCAGTTGAACAAAACATCACGGCGTTATAGCCGTGATGATGCGTTGAAGACGTGGGAGCAGGAACACATCACCTACAAGCAAAAGATTGCTGCGGGTGAAACGATGAAGAATCAGTGGAGACAACTACAACCACCCTTTATTACAAAGCCGGCCAATCTGGGCCATCAATATCCGGGCCATATCTACAACGCCATGATTCATCCTATTCGGCCTTACGGTATCCGAGGTGCGATCTGGTATCAGGGTGAAAGGAATTCAAAGAATGTTCCGCAGGCAGAACACTATTACGAGCAAATCAAAAAGTTAATTAGCCATTACCGATCTACCTGGCACGAGCAGTCGGGTGGAAGTGTTCCCGCAGATTTTCCGTTTATTCTGACTCAGCTACCGAGTTGGCATGCACCACAAAACAAGCCCATCGAAGACTTGGAAGCACCATGGGTTGTTAACCGTGAGGCGATGCGTTTGGCCAGCAGGGAAATGCCCAATATAGGACTGGTCGTTTCCATTGACACGGGAGACGCCATTCTACTGCACCCAAAGAATAAACGACCGATCGGAATACGCCATGCCTTGTATGCGCTTGAAAATGTTTACCACATGAAAGTCGTGGGTTCGGGGCCACAGCTAAGAAGTCATGAAATTAAGGGGAATCGGATCCTTTTGAACTTTGACTCCATCGGCAGTGGTCTGATTACAGCCAATGATTTGATCCAATCCGGCGAATCAAAACTGAATTCTTTTGCAATTGCTGGTGTTGATCGTCGCTGGCAATGGGCAGATGTCACTATCGAGGGTAATCAGGTTATTGTTTCATCCGGTAAAGTTAAATCGCCGGCTGCGGTACGCTACGCCTGGGCGATGAACCCCTCAAAACGTAATCTACTTTATAACCGAGAAGGCTTACCCGCATCACCATTTCGTACGGATGATTGGCCGCTGTTTGATCCGGAAAATGAAGTTGTCGAAGTTATCAAACCCCATGTTCCGGAAGGTTATCAGCCAGCGGACTGGGTTCGACCGGCCATGGTACAAAAAGCTGACTCATCTACGACCGGAGTTATACGTAAAAATGCTGACACCGAAAATCACGAAATAGACATTCGGGAATAAGAAAATCTTGAGATTGATGAAGAAACGGCTCCTTAAATTACGGATCTCAATGCGAAGGATGTTTCCTATACGTTGGAAAAAATACTCCCTTGCTGAATCGCTAATTCTCTCGTCTTGCTTAGTGTATGAACTATATATGGAGCTTTATTATCAAGATTATCAGGGACTTTTTTGTTGACCTGAGTTTCAACTGGATTGGAATTCTGCTTGTTGATGGTTTCTGAAATCTTTTGACAGCTAAATAGAAACAACACTGCGATAATTAAATATCCAGCTGGTTTTACGGTGTTCATTACTTTCTGACCTCAGTGAAAAAATTTCAAATAGCACCACATCTATAAAGATTGGCTTTTCCTGTTAAATCGTCAGACAACTTTAGGCGTAAAGAACTTCCAGAAAAATTTTTACGCTGAGATTTAAATATTGTTTCGGAATTCTTCAAAGGTACTTCAATAGATCGTTTTATAAGACTTTATCAGCTTGTCCTGGAATATCACGCTTAGCTTTAAGATTCGGTTGACTGGCTAATCACAGTTTGTATCTCCTGATGAGGCTAAAAAATTTTGACTGGGTACAATGTTTTCATCAGCTAGAGTCAAAGTCAGAAAACGACAAGATATTTGTGGAAAGAAATTATTATGTACTTAGTGCAAAGATTATTGGTTTGCTTGATAACGTCTTTAATTACGACAATGGTGTGCGAATCCGGATTAGCTGATGAATCCTTTTCTTTCCGCACAATGACATGGAATATCTGGCATGGCGGCCGTGAGGATGGTGAGAAAATCGGTCCCAAACGAGTGGTTGAAATTATTCAGCAAAGTAAAGCAGATATTGTGGCCATGCAGGAGACCTATGGCTCGGGAGAGTGGATTAGTAAACAACTAGGTTTTCATTTTCATCCTCGCGGTACGAACGTTTCTATTCATAGCCGTTATCCGGTGCTCGAGGATATTTCCGTATTTGAAAAATTCAAATGCGTTGGCGCGTTATTGGAATTACCAGGAGGTCGTAAAATTGCCTTTTATTCTATCTGGCTGCCCTACAACAAAGAAATCTGGGTAGAAGGCACACGAAATGTTAACGATTTAGATGCTATGAAATACGCCTGCGATGCCTCGCGTGATAATCTGGAAAAAATGTGGGCGTTAATTCAAAATCGACTTAGCGATTCACAGTACGCAGGGATTCCGATTGTGATTGCAGGTGATTTCAACAGCATGTCACATCTCGACTATCTAGAGTCATTCCGAGACCAGTTTGATGGTGTTGTGATCGATTGGCCTACCAGTCACATTCTAAGTGATGCCGGTTTCCAGGATGCTTGGCGGGAGAATCATCCCGAAGTTCATCGTCAGAAAGATCGCACCTGGACACCACGCTTTCCCAAACAACAGCAAGATCGCATTGACTTTATCTATTATCGTGGTTCCCGTTTGGAAACACGAGATGCTGTCATAATCGATAAGCATGATCAAAAATTCCCTTCCGATCATGCTGCACTGGTTACTGAGTTTTCATGGGTCGATCCTACACCATCACAGTCACTTCGTTTGGTCTCTTACAATATTAAACATGGCTTAGGAAACGATGGCCGCCTCGACCTGAACCGTACTGCTGCTCTGCTAAATAACTTAAATGCGGATTTGATTGGTTTACAAGAGGTCGATAACCAGGTGAAACGTAGCGGTATGATAGATCAGGCCCAAGCTCTCGGGAAGTCTTTAAACATGTATTCGGCCTTTGGTTCTTTTATGAATTATCAAGGTGGGAAGTATGGACTAGGGATCCTTTCGAAGTATCCCATCGTGGCAGCACAAGAAATTAAACTGCCAACTGGCAATGAACCACGAGTGGCACTGGCCTGTAAGATTCAGCTGCCTGATCAACATGAAATCATGCTGGTTAACCTACATTTTGATTGGGTGGAAGATGATAAGTTCCGCTTTCAGCAAGCAAAAGAACTAGCCAAATACCTAAACTCCCTGACACTACCTTACATATTAATGGGTGATTTTAACGACCAACCTGAATCTCGTACATTAGACTTACTTTCACGAGGTAAACTGGCCGCTGTTAAACCCAAGCAGGATCGGTTCACTTTTCCATCTGTTACACCTGCAATAGAAATTGATTTTATTTTTGCAGCTCCCCGGGATGCTTGGCATTTGAATTTCAGTCGCGTTTTGAATGGTAAATTAACGTCTGATCACCGACCGATTTTAGCAGGTCTGGGGTTGAAACCCTAAACGAGATCGAACCAGCCACGAGCGGCCTAAAGACTTTTTCTTCTGGCGTATCGAGCACCGTTTGGCTTGGATATCGCGCTGGCCAGAACTTACCGATTTATTCTTAATTAAGTCGGCTATCTTATTCTTTCCAGTTACCCGAATTGTATTTGTTGATCGCCGCTTTCGATTCGGCAATGCCCAAACCGGTCTCGTCAGAATAAAGTTTCGCTGCTTCAGCAAGCGTGTGGGTTTTTTTATGACACATTTTCTGGACGCTTGCCGAAGGCTCTTGAAGTTTTGAAATGTCAACATCCCCCGAGCGTTTTAAAAATAACAGTGGAATAGAGATTCCAATTCCAACTCCTAAAACAATACCTTGCCAGAATGATGAAAACGTATGTAGAAATGCACTAAATCCGAACAACATCAAAGAGGTGATTGCCAATCCCGTCAAGACATACGGAAAATCGGAGAAACCAAAATCACTGGGTCTAAAGCTACGGTGTTTCTGCATTTTAGCTCTTTCTATTTGGGTGATAAATCAGTTTTGTATGAGCTTAAAGGGTATTCGTTTGCTACCAGCTAATATTGGTCGGAATATGTGTTAAAGGATCAAAATTTCAATGCAGATTGTCTTTCTAAATCAATTCATCATTGTGGTTTGGATATGGTTTAATCAATATGACTGAATTCACATGCAGAACTAACAACAATTGTTCGCGTATCTTGTGATACCATCACAACGCTTTATTTTTAGTTTGTTGTGCCTCACTCGAAAAACGGGATAATGGATATTCAAGCATATTAGTGTTGATCTATTTCCACCCTCTTTATAAAGAAGAATTTGCTATGAGATTTTTATTCTCGTTTATCGTGTTTCTATTGACCGTTACTTGTCACGGTCAATCTTCTTATGAGACCGAGAAGGATATTGAGTTTGCCAATATTGACGGAGTGTCATTGAAGCTTGATGCCTACCTGCTCCGCGCAGAGACTCCCATGCCCTGTATTGTTTATGTTCATGGCGGTGGTTTTACAAGCGGTGATAAAGCTCAGATTCAGGCTCCGATCTTTGAGCCATTAATGCAACTTGGTTTTTCTTATATCAGTATTAACTATCGACTAGCTCCTGAAGTGACATATCCAACATTGACCGATGATGTGGAGCGAGCGATTGCTTTTATCAAGGCCAATACTAAACGATTTAATGTGAATCCTGACAAGTTAGTACTGATGGGTGACTCTGCCGGTGGCTTGCTGGTCTCTTATGTTGGTGCTAAGCACAAACCAGGCAATGAAGTGGCTGGAGTGATTTCATTTTTTGGTGAACATGACCTGGTGATCCGAGCTTCGGAGAATCCCTGTGCGGTCGATGGTAAGACGATTGCTCGACCAAAGGGAGGTTGTATTTCTGCAGGTCTGGCAGCTTATTTAGGGTTTAAGGAAGTCACTGCGGAGACCAGAAAGTTACTTGCCGCAGCATCCTGCGTTACTCATGTAGATGAGGATATGCCACCATACCTGCTACTGCATGGTACTCGTGATTACGGCGTGCCGATTGAACAGTCGATTAGTATGTATCAGACAATGCGGAAACGTCGAAATTACTGCCGGCTCGTATCGGTTGTTGGTGGTAATCATGGTATTGGCAGTTGGTCTCAGCCGGGCCAGCAGCACTACAAAGCAGCGCTGCGACAATTTTTAACCAAACAGGTGCTTGAGGTAGAGTGAGGTTGTTAGTGTGTGTGGGTGAATAGCGGTTCAATCCTGGTGTTGACTACCCATTATCACGATTGAATCAATTTCGTTAGTGAGAGGTTTTTTCTGGGATAATTCGGGTTCATTCTCCCACTTGTCGATGTGAATAAGTCAGTCTAGGATGCATGTTTACCCGTTTATAGATGCTGTAAAGTAATAGTGAATTTAACTATGCGTCATGTTATCTCAGCCTTGGTTCAGAATGTTCCTGGAGTGCTTGCGCATGTCTCGGGAATGCTTGCATCCCGAGGTTTTAATATCGATTCACTCGCAGTCGGTGCTACTGAAGATCCTACACTTTCGCGAATGACATTCGTGGTTGTCGGTGGTGACAATGTGTTAGAACAGGTTGCCAAACAGCTGGAAAAGATCGTGACGGTTGTTCAGGTGACAGACATCAGTGCTTTTCAGCATGTTGAACGTGATTTAATGCTTATCAAAGTGAAGGCTGAGTCCGGTAGTCAGCGATCTGAAATTCGTGAATTAGCGGATATCTTTCGCGGTAAGATCGTGGATGTTGGTCAGTCAGAAATGATGATTGAGATCTCTGGTCGTGAATCCAAGCTGGAAGCTTTTATTGAGCGCGTTCGGCCATTTGGCATTTCCGCCTTGTCGCGAACGGGTCGTATTGCATTGATTCGGAATGATTCGCTGGTATCAGTGGAAAACGACGAATAATAACTGAGTCTGGCTACAAAGCGAGTATCTATCGTTGGTGTTGGCTCAGTAGAATAAAAACAAGATCCCAATATTTGTATGTGAAAGAAGGTAACCTTCAATGGCAGCCCAGATTTATTACGACAACGATGCTGATCTTTCTCTGTTGAAAGATAAGACAATCGCAATTCTTGGTTATGGTTCGCAGGGACACGCACAGGCTCAGAACCTGCGTGATAGCGGATGTAACGTGATTATCGGACAGCGACCTGGAAGTGCAAACTATGACCTGGCCGTGAGCCACGGTTTTGAGCCTGTCTCACTTGCTGAAGCAACACAGCAGGGCGACCTTATTAATGTATTGCTTCCCGATGAGGTACAGGGTGATATTTACCGTGAACAGATTCGTGACAATCTGAGTGAGGGCAATATTCTTATGTGCTCACACGGTTTTAATATTCACTTTGGTCAGGTAAGTCCTCCGGCTGGTGTTGACGCCCTTTTGGTTGCTCCCAAAGGTCCGGGCCATCTTGTTCGTGCTGAGTATGAAAAAGGTGGTGGGGTTCCCAGTCTGATCGCTTTGAGTGATGGAGCTGCTGAAGAAACTAAAGCACTTGGTTTGGCTTACGCAAAGGGTATCGGTGGTACTCGCGGTGGTGTGATCGAAACTTCATTCGCAGAAGAAACGGAAACAGATTTATTCGGTGAACAGGTTGTACTTTGTGGGGGTGTTAGTGAATTGGTAAAGATGGCTTTTGAAACTTTGGTGGAAGCCGGGTACCAGCCTGAAATGGCCTATTTTGAATGTCTTCACGAATTAAAGTTGATCGTTGACCTCTTCTATGAAGGTGGTATCAGCTACATGCGATATAGTGTGTCGAATACTGCCGAATACGGTGACTACATGACAGGCCCTCGTATCATCACAGAAGACACTCGTCAGGTAATGCGACAGGTGTTGAAAGAAATTCAGGAAGGTATTTTTGCTAAGAACTGGATTTTGGAGAACAAAGGTGGCGCAGCTAACTTCAAGAGCCGTCGCCGTATCGACAAAGACCACGAACTGGAGTTGGTCGGCCGTCGTCTGCGCAAACTGATGACTTGGATTGATGCGAAAGAGTATTAATCATTCATTAAACATTGATAATAAGACGGAGCCTTTACCGGCTCCGTCTTTTATGCGCGGCTTATCAGAAAAGCATAACTAGGATGTCCGTTGGTAGCTGTTTTTTAGATTCCCAAATGGGAAATTCAGGTATACCATTGGTGTAATATCCACTTTTTCCGAGAACAGTTCATTGACTCAATCCTCCTCTCCACCCAATTCGGCCACCTTGCGCGTGCTGGACGGCGTTGACCGAGGTCGTGTTTATAACGACCTGGAGTTACCGATTACCATTGGAAGAGAAGAAGGTAATGAGATTCAGTTGAATGACGAACGCATTAGCCGCTTTCATGTTAAGCTGCAGCTTGATCATGACCAGATCGTTCTGACCGATTTGGAAAGTACCAATGGGACAAAGGTTAATGGTGAAGAAGTTCAGATCAGAATTCTTCGCTACGGTGATTTGGTTTCAGTGGGTCGAAGCGTCCTGTTATTTGGTTCTCGTGAACAAATCGCCAATCGTTTACAAGAACTCCGTACAGGGGAAACCGGTTCTGAATCCGGGGAGATTACTGATGATTCACTGGCATCGGGACCTGATCTGGGATTCGAATTGAACTATGATGATGATCTTGAGATTCAGGCCGCTTTACATGTACTTGATCCTCCGGAGATGCCTAGTCGTCTATCACCAGCTCAGGCCGCTCAATTGGCGGAAATCATGGAATTCATTCATGTTCGTCTGCGGTCGCTAATGAATTCGGCTACTAAAATGGATGCTGATACGATGGCCTTGAGTTTTCGTAAATGGCAAAGTTTGCTGGATTTGCAATCTCGCGTGGCAGAGTACATCCGTCGTATTGGTGAACCCGAAGAGTAGCAGGGTATCACCATTGCGGTTCTAGCAAGATAATTGTCAAAGCCAATAATTGTTCTTTCGGGATTTCTGTTTTAGAATTAAAAAACTGCCGAACGTTTTCTTGCTTGCCTCAGAACTAAAGGGATAGGATGCCCATGAGTACCCGGCCGTTTACTCATCTACATTGCCACACGCATTACAGTCTGCTCGATGGTGCCTCGAGCATCCCCAAGCTTGTAGGCCGGGCGAAAGAACATGGTTTCAATGCGTTAGCTATTACTGATCATGGAAACCTGCATGGAGCTTTGCAGTTCTATAAGGAATGTAGAAAGAACGATATTAATCCTATTATCGGTTATGAAGCTTATATTGCACCACAGAGTCGCTTTGAAAAATCAGGTGGGATGCGTGATTCAAATTATCATCTCACGCTGCTTGCTCAAAATCGAACTGGATTTAAAAACCTCGTGAAGATGGCATCGCATGCCTATCTCGAAGGTTTCTACTTTAAACCGCGAATCGATAAACAACTGCTCGAGGATCATAGCGAGGGCATTATTTGTCTGAGCGGATGCGTTTCCAGTGAATTCAATCAGGCCATTCTTAAGGGTTATGGTGATATACCGGATTTAGACAAAGCGATCGAAGCGTCCCAATGGTTTGAGTCGATATTTAGGGATCGTTATTTTATCGAAGTGATGAATAATGGTATCGAAATTCAACGAATGGCACTCGAGGGTGCTGTGGCTGTTGCCAAAAAGCTGGGGACTCCGGTTGTTGCCACTAGTGACTGTCACTACGTAGATCCTCAGGATGCAGAGGCTCAGGATGTGATGCTTTGTATTAATACAGGCCGATTTCGTACCGATACCTCCCGCATGAAGATGGATGGTAATGAATACTATTTAAAAAATGCAGAACAGATGTACGATGCATTTCCGGGAATGGAGGATGCAGTTTCCCGCACTCAGGAAATTGCAGATAGTGTTGATATTGATTTAGAGTTAGGAAATCGCTATTTTCCTTCATTTAAGCTACCTGAAAAACGTAGCAGTACCGAATATCTCCGGGAACTTTGCGAACAAGGTTTGCGAGAGCGTTATGAAGGTAACCACGAGATGGTCAGTGAAGATGGAACACTGGCCGAAGTTGTTCAACAGCGTCTTGATCGTGAATTAAGCGTGATCGAGAAACTTGGTTTTGACGACTATTTTCTTATCTGCTGGGACTTTGTGGTCGTGGCGCGTGAACGAGGTATTCCGGCAACAGCTCGTGGTAGTGGCGTGGGAGCAATTGTTTGCTTTGCGTTGTACCTTAGTCATGTATGTCCGATTAAGTATGACTTACTGTTTGAGCGATTTCTTGATGAGAATCGCTTAGAAGCACCTGATATTGATATCGACTTTTGCAAAGATCGCCGGGGAGAAGTGATTCAGTATGTGAAGCAGGAGTATGGTGAAGAAAATGTCGCTCAAATTGGAACATTTGGAACATTGGCGTGTAAAGCTGCAATCAAAGATGTGGGACGCACCTTAGGGATTCCACTTCATCGGGTGAATCAGATTACTGCGATGGTTCCAGATGAATTGAAGATTTCTATTGGGTCAGCACTGGAAAAGAGTGCTGAAATGAAATTAGTCTATGAATCTGATCCGGAAATTCGGGAAATGCTTGATCTGGCTCAGCGAATCGAAGGACTTGCTCGTAACGTAGGTACGCATGCGGCAGCAGTGGTAATTGCTGATGAACCGTTAACTGAATATGTGCCACTCTGTCGCGTTTCAGGTAAAGAAGATGTTATCACTCAGTGGTCAATGAACGATGTGGAAGATGCCGGCCTGCTGAAGATGGATTTTCTGGGTTTGCGAAACCTGACTATTTTGAGGATTGCGGTTGATTTGATTGAACAGACTACCGGCGAACGCGTCGACCCGCTTAAATTTCCTCTTGATGATCAGGCAACCTTTGATCTGCTTTGTCGCGGGGAAACCAAGGGTGTGTTTCAGCTGGAGTCCGGCGGGATTCGTGACTTGCTTCAGCGCATGAAACCTGACCACTTCCTTGATATTGTCGCGACGAATGCTTTGTATCGCCCTGGCCCGCTTGAAGGAGGGATGGTTGACGATTATATCGCCGTGAAACATGGTCAGAAAGAAGCTCAATACGCTCACCCGGTCCTTAAAGATATACTGGAAGAAACCAATGGGGTGATGGTCTATCAGGAACAGGTGATGAGAATTCTCAACCGGCTTGGGGGCATTGAGTTGGCCAGTGCATATACCTGTATTAAGGCGATTAGTAAGAAGAATGAAGCAATTATTCAGGCTAACCGAGAAGACTTCCTTAAAGGCTCTGTAGCCAAAGGTTTGTCTCAGAGTCAAGCAGAGAACTTCTGGAAAATGATTGTTAAGTTTGCTGGCTATGGGTTCAATAAAAGTCACTCAACGGCTTATGCTCTTATCGCCTATCAGACGGCTTATCTAAAATCGCATTATAGTGTTGAATTCATGGCCGCTTTGTTGACCGGCGATATTCCCGGTCGAAACTTTGTGCGAAAAGACTCTCTTATTGAACACATTGAAGACTGTGATCGAATGGGTATCGAAGTGGTAGCACCGAGTGTGAATACATCGGATGTCGAATTTACTGTAAGTGATGGAAAAGTATTTTTTGGTATGTCGGCGGTTAAAGGGTGTGGCGGTGCTGCAGCAGAAGCCCTTGTCAAAGCCCGAAGAACTGACGGACCTTTTAAGGATCTGGTTGAACTTTGCGAACGCGTGGAGACTTCCGTTTGTAATCGTAGTTCGCTTGAAAATCTGATTAAAGCCGGGGCGATGGATTGCTTTGGAGCGAATCGTCATCAGTTAATGGAAGTTCTGGAACGGGCGATTCAGGCCGGTCAGGCGATGCAGGCTGATAATCGCAGTGGACAGCAGAATATGTTTGGAGCATTTGAGCAGTTAGAAGATGAGCGGGAAGTAAGCTCGACTGCGAACTTGCCGCAAATTGAAGAGTTTCCTGAACGTGAAAAACTGATGATGGAAAAAGAAGTGTTGGGATATTACCTTACCGCTCATCCACTCGATGAACATATTTCAAAGCTTAATCAGTTCACCTCACATACCACAGTGAAATTGGCTGATATTCCCGATCGCGGAGAAGTGATTCTGGGAGGTATGGTCTCAAATATTAAGGAAGCTCACACGAGGAACCCTAAGCCGGGTCAACCATCGAAATATGCAAACTTTGATTTAGAAGATGTTGATGGTTCCGTCCGATGTATTATGTGGCCCCGACAGTATGCCGAGTTTGGTCATCTGATTGTGCCGGATGATATTGTTATTATCAAAGGAATTGTAGATCGACGCGGTGGCGGCGATGAATGTAATATCATCATCAATGAACTCGTTCCGCTGTCTCAGATCGAAGATCGTTATACGACGGGAATGATTGTCCGAATACAGGAAGCGACTCATGGGATGCAGATGATTTCAAAGTTGCGTGAAGTCACACGCGCTTATCCTGGACACCGCAAACTTCAATTAATGATTCAGTTGTCTGACGGAACGAGTGTCACACTTGATTCTCAGGCTCAGGGTGTTGATATCAATAATGAACTCCGTAATCGTATCGATCAACTTTTAGGTGGCGGTAATATCCAAATGATTACCAATACACCCAAAGTACAAAATCGTACGGCTTACGCCCGCTAAGATAAAGCCTAAACTCGAGAACTCATTTTGTCAGCAAGTCGAATCAGAGTTTCACTTGCATCGCGACGATCAAGTTCCACGTGCATTAGGTGCATGTTAGTGTCATCCGCCAGCGCGGCTTTAAGAGCTTTATCGAAGCCCTCTTCGGTTTGGATTCGATGAGCAATACCGCCGCCGACTAACCGGGTCAATTCACCATACGACCAACGTTGGATTTCGTTGTAGTTCCATTCACCCGGATGTAGTGCTCGTTCGGTACCATAGCCGCCGTTGTCCAGCACAATGACGATCGGATTAAAACCTTGCCGGACAATGGTTGATAATTCCAGGCAGGTCATCTGGAAGGCACCGTCTCCGCAGATTGTGATCACACGGTGATCAGGCATTGCTGTCTGGGCTCCTAGCGTAGCCGGAATGCTGAACCCCATCGAAGTGTAGTATGCCGGACTTAAAAACTCAGTCCTACCCTGAGTTTGAAGACGAGTTGAGGCAAATAGTGAGTCTCCGATATCGGCAATCACAATGGTATTTTTATCGAGTGATTGATTCAGACGATCGATCATCCGGCGAATACTGATTTGAGCCGGATAATCGATGACATACTGAGAAATCGGTTCACGAACTGTCGGATCAATGAAACGCGAACTGGACTTGATATTTCTGAGAATTAACTCCTGAATCAATTCATCAAGCGGAACATTCTCGTAATGATGATGATGAATTTTTAGTGTTTCACTTGTGGCATAAACACATTTACGAGCATCGAGGTTGGCTGTGTAGATCCCCAGATTCAAATCTGTCATAAAGGCTCCCAGCATTAGAATGCAGTCACTCGATTCAATATATTCAGTTACCTCCTCGCGCCCAATCGCTCCTTCATAAAGTCCTACATACAGCGGGTGGTTCTCCCGGACGACACTTTTCCCGAGGAGCGTCGAAGCAATCGGGATATTATTTTTTTCGGCAAAGTGAATCAGATCGTCCTGCAGACCAAAACGATGAATTTCCACACCGGCAACAATCGCTGGATTTCGGGCGCGATTCAAGAGTGCGGTGATTTCATTGCAGGATTCCTGCAAAGCACGTTCGTCAGTAGTAACCGGTGGGAAGGTATGACGCTGGGTTGTTTGAGGTGCGAGATTCACCATATCTCGTGGAATATCGATATAAACCGGACGTTTATACCGGTATGCCATCTCTAACACCCGGTCAATTTCCTGAAATGCCGTTGCCGGATCGTTTAACTCAGTCCCGGTGACACAGAGTTTGTCAAAGACATCCACCTGCGTGCGAAAATCACGTACCTTGTGATGCAGTAGTGGGTTGTTACGACGTTCTTCGTATCCGGGTGACCCTGTTAACAGGACAACTGGAGATTTCTCAGCAAAAGCTCCGGCGATTGAATTACAGACGCTTAGTCCTCCAACGCAGTAAGTGACACAGACCGCCCCCATTCCATTAACTCGCGCGTAGGCATCCGCTGCAAAGCCGGCATTGTCTTCACGAGTACAGCCAATGACGTTAATATCACTCTTTTCCAGCAGACTGTAGAAAGACAACACATAGTCGCCGGGGATGCCAAAGAGATCAGCAATCCCGTAATCCTGAAGTCTTTCTATTAAGTATTCACCAATACTTAATGGCTTGACCGGGCATTCGGTGGAATGGTAATCCTGAACAGCGGTTGATGAAGAATACATCACTACCTCCTTGTTTTATTTGCGCTTTCAACAGCATTAAGTTCGATTCAATGATTATCGATCAGCAACTCAAGGTGTTTTTGCCCCGTATGAATATCTTACGCAGTGGCTGTCAGAGGGATTCAGACAGAGGACAAGCTTATCAGGTGTAGCAACTCTGAATATTCAGGGTTGTAACATGACTTCGATACCCTTCCCATACTCCCGAATTCCGGAAAGAAAGTTTAAGATACAAGTTTTGCAACAGCAAATGGATAGGTTTGTTGCTTGTTATCGAGAGATGACAGAGATTTATGCAGGCATCAGATATCACGATACAGGGAGCGCGTGAGCACAATCTCCGGGAGGTTGATGTTGTTTTGCCGCGTAATCAGTTAATATGTCTGACCGGTGTCAGCGGCAGCGGAAAAAGTTCACTCGCATTCGACACTTTGTTCGCAGAAGGTCAACGTCGGTATGTGGAAAGCCTCTCAAGCTTTGCTCGGCAATTTCTGGGCCAGATGCCTAAACCCGATGTGGAGCATATATCCGGGCTCAGTCCTTCGATATCGATTTCCCAGAAAACCGCCGGTCGCAATCCTCGCAGTACTGTTGGTACGATCACTGAAGTCTATGATTTTTTACGAGTACTATACGCTCGTGTAGCGAAAGGTTATTGCCCGCATTGCGGTAATCCCATCACAGCACAAACTCGTGAACAGATTATTTCTCATATTCTGCAGCTTGATAAGGGTATGGCGATTACTGTGTTGGCTCCGATTATCCGCGGGCAGAAAGGTGAATATCGCGATCTATTTGAAGACCTGCTTAAACAGGGTTTCATTCGAGCTCGTGTGGACGGGCAGATCTGTGATCTTACGAATCCTCCGGCATTACAGAGAAACTATCGTCATAACATTGAAGTGGTCGTAGACCGTCTTAAGATCTCTGAGAAAATCCGACCCCGGCTTGGAGAAGCGGTCGAACAGGCCTTAAAGATTGGGGAAGGTTCTTTGATCGTAGTGCCTGATGGCGCGAAAATGGAGGAAAAGGTTTATTCCAGTGATTATGCCTGTACAGACTGTCAGGTTAGCTTTGCTGCACCATCCCCTCAGCTTTTTAGTTTTAACAGCCCTCAGGGAATGTGCCCTGGCTGTCATGGTCTTGGCAAGATGTTTTCTTTTGATCCGGATCTGTTAGTTCCCAATCCCGAGAAGACGTTTATGGATGGCGCGATCGAAGTGATTGGCAATCATAAAAAGATGGGACGTTGGCGGCGGCACATTTATCGGGGTGTCGCTGCGACTCTGGAACGCAAGAACGATTGGGAACAAGGTTATTTGCTGGAGACTCCCTGGAAAGATCTTTGCCAGCAAGCTAAAGATGCTTTGCTGTGGGGTACCGGTGATCTCCATATCACTTACACCTGGCGAGGTGGCCGATCTCCGCTTAAATACGGAGGAACATATGAAGGGATTATTCCTGAACAGAAAGAGAAGTACACTTCCAGTCGCAGTAAGCCGCAGCAGCGCAAACTTGAGCGTTATATGAATACGATTCACTGCCCGCAGTGCGACGGACAGCGACTGGTGGATCAGGCCAGAAATATGCGATTGCATACCCGGCATTCCCGATTTACAGATGTTCCCGAACTTTCCCTTCCCCAGGTTTGTCAATTGAGTGTTCATCAGGCAGTCGATTTCTTTTCAGATCTCGAGCTTGATAAAAACTCGGCACTGGTGGCCGAAGATGCGCTCAAGGAAATCCGTGCCCGTCTTGGCTTTCTGCTGAATGTCGGTCTGGGTTATCTCACACTAGATCGTACGGCCCCCACATTGTCCGGCGGGGAAGCGCAGCGAATTCGTTTGGCAGCTCAGATTGGTTCCGGATTAGTGGGCGTTACTTATATTCTGGACGAGCCCTCGATCGGTCTGCATGCTCGTGATAATGACCGGCTTATCAAGACGCTTCTCAAGCTACGGGATGTCGGAAATACGGTGGTGGTTGTTGAGCACGATGAAGACACGATGCGAGCAGCAGACTATATCGTTGATTTTGGTCCCGGAGCCGGTGTTGAGGGAGGCGAAATTGTAGCCCGGGGAACAATCGATGATATTCAAAATCAGCAGCGTAGCATTACAGGACAGTTTCTGGCGGGTACACGTGAAATTGGTACTCCCCAGACACGACGTCCGCAAACAAATCAAAGACTGACGATTGTTGGAGCTAGGCATAACAATCTTAAAGATATCGATGTTGAAATCCCACTCTGCAATTTTATCTGTGTTACAGGTGTTTCCGGTTCCGGTAAGAGTTCACTAATAAATGACATTCTGGCAGACGGACTAAGACGGGAACTCAACGGGGCTGAGTCGATTCCGGGTATCCACAAAGATATGTTGGGTACCGAGTATCTGGATAAAATGATTGCGATTGATCAGTCACCCATCGGCCGCACACCTCGTTCGAACCCGGTGACATATATCAAAGTGTTTGATGACATTCGTAAGTTATTTGTTCAGCTTCCTGATGCAAAGCGGCGAGGTTACAAGCCGGGACGATTCAGCTTTAATGTCAAAGGTGGACGCTGTGAAGCTTGTGAAGGCAACGGGAAGAATAAGTTGGAAATGGATTTTCTGGCTGATATCTGGGTGCAGTGTCCCGTTTGCGAAGGCAAACGATTTAATCGGGAAACGCTGCAGATCCAGTTCAAGGGCCATTCCATTTCTGATGTGCTTCAACTTGATGTTCGACAAGCATTAGAGCTTTTTGAAAATATCCCGAAGATTTACGACAAGTTAAAGACACTTGCTGATGTTGGACTGGAGTACCTGAAACTGGGACAGGCGTCCCCGACGTTGTCCGGCGGTGAAGCTCAGCGAATTAAACTTGCGCGTGAACTGGTGCGTAAGAGCACCGGTAGCACGATCTATATTCTTGATGAACCAACCACCGGACTGCATTTTGCTGATATCGAACTACTGCTCAGAGTTCTCCACGGTTTTGTTGAACGTGGAAATACGGTTATTGTGGTCGAGCACAATATGGATGTGATTAAGACTGCTGACTGGGTAATCGATCTGGGACCTGACGGAGGTGAAGCTGGTGGTCGGTTATTAGTGTGTGGAACTCCTGAAACGGTAGCTGCCTGTAAAGAATCTGAAACCGGGTCAGCGCTTCATCGAGCGTTGTATAAACTACCGAACGATCAAATGATTACTGAGCAAGAACGTGAGGTTGCCGAAGAAATAAAGAGCATTCGCGTGCGGGGCGCTCAGCAGCACAATCTGAAGTTGGTGGACGCAGATATTAGTCGCGATAAGATGACGGTATTTTCTGGCCCTTCGGGCAGCGGTAAAACATCGCTCGCGATGGATACAATTTATGCCGAGGGACAGCGGCGTTATGTCGAAAGCCTCAGCTCTTATGCCCGTCAATTCATTGGGCAAACTCAGAAACCAAAATTAGATCATATCGATGGCCTATCTCCTGCCGTTGCTATCGAACAGAAGAATCTCGGGCACACCCCAAGAAGTACCGTTGGTACGGTTACGGAAATATATGATTACCTGCGTATTTTGATGGCCCGGATGGGAACACCTCACTGTCCTGATTGTGAGGTTCCGGTGGGGACTCAGACTTCGGATCAGATCGTTGATAAGATACTCGCTGAAGAGGACGGAACACGGTTGTATTTGCTGGCACCCGTTGCGCGTGAAAGTGGTCAGCAATATACGGCACTTTGGGATGAAATTCGTGCTAGCGGTTTTATCAGAGTACGTATCGACGGAACAACCTATACATTGGAGCAAATGCCGGAGCTGGATCACCGAGTATCACATGCAATCGAAGTTGTCGTTGATCGAATAACGGTACGTAATAAAGATCGCAGTCGAATTGCTGAGAGTGTTGAGTCTGCTTTACAGATTGGTAAAGGTATCCTCAATGCTGCTTATGCCCAGACAAAGACCGATGAACAGCAATGGCCGGTGCGTAGTCATAGTCAACATTTGGCATGTGAATCCTGTGGTCGTTCCTTTGAACAGCTAACACCGCATCATTTTTCATTCAATAGCCAACTAGGTTGGTGTGGTTCCTGTGAAGGATTAGGTACTCAGCGCGGAGCTAATCCTGCTGCGCTCTTAAATGACACTCATGCCACATTACTTCGCGGGGCGATTGCCCTGTGGCCGGATTTATCCAACGAGATGTCTCGATTGATGATGGAATCGTTAATTGATGGTCTGCAGATTGACGCTGGTTTACGGTTTGTTGATCTGCCCGCAGTCACCCGAAGAAAAATACTGCACGGTTCGGACGAACAGTGGTTTCAGGTTCAATTACCGGGTAAAGGGAAAACAGCCGGCCCACAATTTAAATTCCAGTTTAAGGGATTGTATCCGGCATTGGCGGAAGCATCTCGTATATCCCCGTCGTTAAGAACTAAGTTGGAACATCTGGTGGATGAGGTGGAATGCTCCACTTGCGGCGGTAGTCGATTGCGTGAAGATGCAGCTGCTTATAAATTACGAGGGATCACAGTTGATCAGCTTTGTAGTACGGCTCTGGATGATCTTTTGCAGATGATCAATAACTGGAAGCTGACTAAACGTGAACGAACTATTGCCGGTGAGCTACTGCGTGAAGTGCGTGAGCGTCTCGAATTCCTCAATGAAATCGGCCTTCACTATTTGACATTGCATCGTCCCAGTGCATCCTTGTCCAATGGTGAAGCTCAGCGTATTCGTTTGGCAAGCCAGTTAGGAAGTGGATTGTGCGGCGTCCTATATGTATTGGATGAACCAACGATTGGATTGCATCCGCGAGATAATACCAGACTCTTGCGAGCCTTGCATAAGCTTCGCGATCTGGGAAATACCTTGCTGGTGGTGGAGCATGACAGGGAAATCATTACAGGCAGTGATTATCTTTGTGATTTTGGTCCGGGGTCTGGCAAGCAGGGCGGTAATATTGTCGCTCAGGGTACCCCTAAACAACTTTCTCAGCGCAAGACATCACTGACAGGCCCGTATTTATCCGGAGCCAAAGCGATTGCGATTCCGGACAATCGGAGACCGGTTGATTTAGAGTCCGGCAAGCAGCAGGTCTTAAAAGTGATCGGAGCTCGCCATCACAATTTAAAGAATATCGATCTTCAGATTCCGCTGGGAACGTTAACTGCGATTACAGGGCCCAGCGGCAGCGGTAAAAGCTCGTTGATTGATGGGATTCTATATACGGCTTTAGCTCGTAAGTTGCATCGTGCTTCGGGAATTCCGGGCGCCCATGACAGGATTGTGGGACTTGAGTACATCAATAAAGTGATTCGGGTGGACCAAAATCCAATTGGCAATTCACCGAGCTCAAATCCCGCAACTTATACCGGATTGTTTGACTTGATTCGCACTTTGTTTTCGCAGTTGCCCGATGCAAAACTACGGGGATATACGTCACGACGCTTTAGTTTCAATGTACCTGGTGGCCGCTGTGATGCCTGTGATGGATACGGACAGAAGTGCATTGAAATGCACTTTTTACCGGATGTTTGGGTACAGTGTGAAACGTGTGAAGGTAAACGTTATAATCCGGAAACGCTGTCGGTGAAATTTCGTCGACATACGATTGCTGATGTGCTGGAAATGACCGCCGCAGAAGCGGTTGAAGTATTTGATAACATTCCAAAGATCAGACGTATTCTGCAGATGCTTTGTGATGTCGGTCTCGATTATGTTGCTTTAGGACAACCTGCTCCTACCCTTTCGGGCGGGGAAGCTCAACGAGTCAAACTGGCAGCTGAGCTATCCAGACCTGATACAGGTCAGACGTTGTATTTGCTGGATGAGCCAACCACTGGACTACACTTTGATGATATTGCCAAATTGCTGGAAGTTCTTCACCGTTTAGTGGATTTGGGAAATACGGTTGTTGTGATCGAGCATAATCTTGACCTTATTAAAACCGCTGATTGGGTTGTCGATATGGGGCCAGAGGCCGGCTTTGCTGGTGGAGTTATTGTTCAGACAGGAACGCCAGAGTCTTTAGCGAAATATGCAGCAACCGGTAAACGGAAAAAACCAGCTCTGCTTAGTCATACCGGTAAGGCGCTGATTCCAGTGATTGAAGCCGGCCCGTATCAAAAACGGGAAGAATATGATCCGCATGCAGAGCAAGTTAAAAAAGATGATTTGGATCTTTCAGAGATCGGCCAGGAGATCTCGATGCCATGGAAAATTGATGGTCCCGGCTGGCACACTCAACATCGTGTTGGGCGCGATGGTGGTGAAGTTAAGTGGGATGGTCAAATCCTGGCTGAGACTATTGATAAGATCGAGCAATTAAGTAGTTGTTTGCACGAGACCGATTATGGTTCGCGAACGATCGTTGAAATAGCAGCTGGGAAAAAGAGCCTGGGCTGGTTCTTCCATGCGATCACCGCTGAAACCTGGCTGTTGAAAATGAAATTCCGTATGGCTCCCGGGACGTTTAAACGTGAACAGCTTGTTGAGGCCATTGGACTTAAAACGCTTAATCAAATGGAGGACCTGCCGATTTATGGAAATGAACCTCGTGTCAAAGTGAAGAAGCGATCGCAGTGGCAGGAAGTTGAGATTCGGGTTCATAGCTTTGAGGAAATCGACACTCCGGCTTACTGGGATTTCATTGCAACCGCGGTTCAGGCATTTGAAGAGTTCACCGGAGCCACCGGCAAGAAGAAGATTGAAAAGTCTCCCTGGAAGTCGGATGGTCAAAAATGGCACTTTTCAACCAAAGGTTTTATGCCCGGACATAAGCGGATGTGGAAGATGGAGGTTTGGGAAGATCTTTATCAGATGATGCAGGATGTACTTCCTGACGGAAACTTCTTATGGAATAACAAAGTGTTAGTTCATTTTTACTTTCCAGGTGGGCGAGTCCCTTGGCTGACCGTAACCACCAAGAAACCCGGGGCATTACGACTGAGCATAAATTGTCCTAAAGGACTCATGACAGCCGGGCGTATTGCTGAGTTTGGAAGTCGACGGGACTTTGATTCAAGCTCTGCGAAAAAAGATGTTGCGCATATTGATTTCAATAAATCCGAAGACATTTATTCGAGTGACCTAGAAGGTTATTTACGAAATCTGCTGGCCCAAGTACAGGAGACGGAATAATGTCGTTAATTGATCCCACTATGCTATTTCGCTTTTCTGTGCCCTGCGTCAGGGTAAGTAAACCGTGGACTGCGACCGGCGTCAGTCTTGGTCCTCGACATAAATTACCTGCTTTGCAGGAGTTAAGCGGACGTAATGAATACGCAGATATACGGATTGGCTGGAATACCGAAGGAATTTTTCTTCAGGCGGAAGTAAAAGGGAAAGAACAGGCTTTATGGTGTCGTAATTCACGTGTTGAAGACAGTGATGGTGTGCATTTATTTATTGATACCCGTGATACTCACACCATTCACCGCGCCAATCGATTTTGCCACTGGTTCACATTTATGCCGGCAGGTGCCGGGGTTCGGCGCGGCGAGCCGCTGGCCGCGCATCTGGAAATCAACCGGGCTCGTGAAAATCCAACATTGGTGCGCAGCGAACGTCTTTCTGTTTATGCCCGTACCAAAGCTGATGGCTATCTCCTTCGGGGAATGATACCAGCAGACTGCCTAACCGGATTTGATCCTTCAGACTATCCTCGGCTTGGGTTTAGTTATGCAATTGTTGATCGCGAACTTGGCTGGCAGACATTTTCTGTGGGGCCGGAATACCCCATTCAGGAAGACCCAACCCTGTGGGGAACTCTGGAGTTAGAAAGTTAGTGATGACATCATCTGCATTTTATGAAGTTCGTATTCCTGATTTTGAAATTCCCGCTGCACGTCTTTTCTTGACAGCTTGGCTGTCAAGTTCCGGAACTCATGTCGAATCAGATGACCCACTTTGTGAAATATGTGCGGGTGACATCGTCATTGAAATTATGGCCAAACGCAATGGTGTATTTTATCATGCTGCCGTTGATGTCGATGATGAACTGGTAACAGGAACGCTGATCGGAAAAATCGAACTTGAATCTCAATTTAAGCGTTAGCGTCCCCGCATTGCCCGGTCCAGTCCGCGTTGGGTATCTCGTTTCTTCATCGACTGTCGTTTGTCGTGGACCTGCTTGCCTTTGCAAAGTCCTAACAGAACTTTGCAGATCCCTCGCTGGTTGAAGTACATTTTTAACGGAACAAGCGTGTGTCCCGATTGTGTTGCCTTCTCAGCAAATTTACGCCGCTCGACTTTATGCATCAGTAATTTACGTTCCCGACGCGGGTGATGATTGTGGTGCGATGCTTGTTTGTATTCGGGAATATCACAGCCAACCAGATAGACATCTTTGTTTATCACACGACCATATGCTTCATCGAGTGAAACCTGGCCCAGACGCAGGCTTTTCACTTCGCTGCCTTTAAGAACAATACCGCATTCGAGAGTGTCGATAACGTGATACTGGTGCCGAGCCCTGCGGTTTTCCGCAATGTGACTGGTTTTAGGTTGCGTCTCGGTATTTTGCTTGTTCTTTTTTTTACCCATCAGGGGTATCAGTACAAAAGAGGATACAATAGGCAACGTAGTATGTTGTGTTTAACTCAGCATAGTCGGCCACCGAGAAACTATCCAGCGGCCTCTGGTTTGCTGAGCGGAGAAGTATGTTTAGTTGTGAAAAGTCCAAGATGGCATTTTTTATGCTGGGTCGTGTGGGGCTGAATAAATACCTACGTTTGCAACAGCAAATTCTGGAAACTCAGAGTTATGCATCGGATCGTATTCAGGTGCTGCTTTGCGAACATGATCCGATCATTTCTGTTGGGCGTATGGGTTCGCACGCTCACATTCGTTTGCACTCAGATCGTATGAAAGCTGGTACCCTGAAGTCTGTCTGGGTTGCCCGGGGAGGCGGGTGTATTTTGCATCGGCCGGGGCAGTTGGCCATTTATCCGCTGATTCCAATGAATTGGTATCAGGTTTCTCCCGGAAAAGTTTTACGAATGGTGCGCCAGGCAGTGATGGAAGCCCTTCGGGAATTGTCCTATACGCCTCTGAAGACAGATCTTGATTTCAATATCTGGGGTCGTACAGGTTTACTGGGTGTCACAGCTATGGCGGTTCAGCGAGGGGTAAGTTGTTTTGGAACCTATTTAAATGTTGAACCGGAAATGCGGGACTATGGTTTTGTAGATTCAGTCACGAGGATTCCCGTAGATCAATCACGAAGAACTATGAGTAGCCTGCTGTCCGAACGTAGGCAGGTTGTTAGAATGGCTGAAGTTCGCTCGGCCATGGTACAATCATTTGCCGATGTGTTTGAATGTGATGATTACCACATGCACACGGGTCACCCGATGCTTAGGTCAGTAACTGGATAACGGGAATAACAGTTGAACACGCAAACATCTTTTCCGGAACTTCCTATTGTTGAAGCCCCTTCTGCTTCGAACAATCATCGACGATTGCCTGATTGGCTACGACGCGAAGTACCGAAGGGAAATGCGAATCATTTTACTCAGGGTCTGATGGAGGAACTGGGTCTGGAGACGGTTTGTGACAATGCGAAGTGTCCGAATCGTATGGAGTGTTATTCGCAGCTTACCGCCACCTTTATGATTCTGGGCAACGTCTGCACCCGGCCCTGTGGGTTCTGTGCTGTTGGGCGTGGAAAGCCCGATAAGCTGGAAGACGATGAACCACAACGTGTTGCCGAGGCGGCTTACCGTTTGGGACTAAAGCATGTTGTTATAACTTCTGTCACGCGTGATGATTTGCCGGACGGAGGTGCAGAACATTACTACCAGTGTGTCACCGAGACCCGCGAACGAACCGGAGCAACGATTGAAGTTCTTACACCGGACTTTGTTGATAATCCGGAGGCATTAGACAGAGTGATTGAATCGGCACCTGAAGTGTTTAATCACAATGTGGAAACGGTGCCCAGGCTTTATCGGAAAGTCCGCGGACCGAAATCCCGTTATCGCTGGACTCTCGGATTGCTTAGACGGATTAAAGAATTAAATCCTGAAATAAAAACTAAGAGCGGTTTGATGCTGGGCTTGGGTGAGACTCATGAAGAATTGTTCGATGTGCTTGCGGATCTTAGAGATCACAACGTTGATTTTTTAACTCTTGGTCAGTATTTACAGCCGGGTCACAGATATCTACCGGTGGAACGGTATATTCCGCCGTATGAATTCAGCTTTCTCGGCGACGTTGCTAAAAAGATAGGATTTAAAAAGGTTGCCAGCGGCCCGTTTGTCCGTAGTAGCTATCATGCACGAGATATGGCAGAAGCAGAAGCCTAGGCAATTGCTGAATTGTCCAATACTTTGATAGGTGGTCCTGCCCGCATGTGCTACATTTGTATGAACCGAATTTAAAGAACACACGTAATATTTCAGTCTCCTACTGAATTGACCCTTCGATGTTAGAAATTATTGATCTTAAAAAGTCGTTTGTACAACCAAGCGGTGAGCCTCTGCAGATTCTTGAGATCCCCGAATTTCGGGTCGAGGGCGGAGAGCAGGTTGTGTTGCTGGGAAGAAGTGGTGGTGGTAAAACGACGCTTCTGCACTGTATTTCAGGCATTACTTCCACAGATTCGGGAAAAATCAGGTTTCTTGATCAGGAGCTTACAAAGTTTACGGAGCCAATGTGGGATCGTTTTCGAGCGTCAAATATTGGTTATGTTTTTCAGACCTTTAATTTACTCCCGGCATTTACAGCGTTGGAGAATGTTTTGCTCGGTATGAGTTTTGCCAAAGATGTACCCGATCAAGAATATGCCAATTGGCTGCTAAAGCGAGTTGGACTCGGGCATCGTCTGAATCATAAACCTGATCAAATGAGTGTTGGTGAACAGCAGCGAGTTGCGGTTGCTCGTGCGTTGGCTAATCGTCCCCGCCTATTGCTGGCCGATGAGCCGACGGCGAATATTGATCCGGCTAATCAACAGGGTATTGTCGATTTGATTAAAGAGACTTGTAAGGAGTTTAATATCGGATTGATTTTGGTAACGCATACTATGGAAGTGGCTGGTCAGTTTGATCGCATCGATCAGCTTGAAGATATAAATCTTGTGTCGACCGAGTTAGCTGCCGGTATGCCAGAGTTTGAGAAGGGAGAGAATCAGTCATGAATTTGCTGACGATTGCTGTTCGCAGCATCAAACAACGACTACTCTCATCAACCCTTACGATGGTCTCAATGGCATTGGGGGTTGGGTTGGTTGTCGCGGTACTTGCCATCTTTGGAATTGTTCAAAAGTCATTCAACGCGAACGCGACACTCGGTTACAACATGTTGATCGGAGCCAAGGGAGGCAAGCTACAGCTAGTGTTGAATTCGGTGTACTACCTTAGTGAGCCGATTGAAAACGTTCCGTATGAGTACTATTTGGAATTTCAAAATCAGGAGATTCGGGAGAAAGAGTACAGCGGTTCATATTCTTATAAAGCGGTGCAGCATCAGCAGGTGGCCCGCACTACCTTATTAACTTCCGCCTGCGGGCTGACATCACCTGCGGGGATGATTGCAGCTCTAGCCACTGACGTACTTATCGAGCAGCATAATCAACAGCTTTACCCCTGGAAGCGCGAAGGAAAATACTCAGTTTTTACTGACTTTGCAATTCCGCTGTGCCTAGGAGATTATGTTGGACCGTATCGGGTTGTGGGAACGACTCCTGATATGTTTTCTCTATTGAAGTTTGGTCGTCAAGGTGACAAACCTTACGAGATGAATGAAGGTGGCCGGAACTTTGAGCATTTTAATGAAGCGAATGGATTCTTTGAAGCATTGGTAGGTGCGGTCGTTGCTGAAGACCGAAATTTGAAAGTTGGCGATACAATTAACCCCTCCCATGGTTCAGCTGAAGGTGATGAACATGCAACGAAGTTTGTTGTTGTAGGGGTACTCGAACCAACCGGTACGCCTAACGACAGAGCTGTTTTTATCAATATGGAAGGTTTTTATCGCATGAGCGATCATGCAAAGCCGTTGGAAAATGAAGAAGATGTTTTTGGTACAAATCAGATCGCTCACAAAATTACCGATGCGGATTATGTACTTCCGGTAGAGAAGCGTGAAGTAACGGCAATGTTGGTTCGTATGGATCCTCTGTATTCGATCGGTATCGAGAATCGGGTGAATGAAGGAAATGTAGCTCAGGCAGTTTTTCCGATTACCGAGATTCGCCGATTACTGGATTACTTTGTGAGTCCGGTACAAACGTTACTTTTAGTTTTGACGGTTCTGATTTGTTTTATGTCAGGCGTGAGCATTCTCGTCAGCATTTATAATTCAATGAGCGATCGTCGTAGTGAGATAGCGGTTTTGCGAGCTTTAGGTGCCCGCCGCAGCACGGTTTATAATATTGTTTTGCTTGAATCAATGGTACTTTCGGTGGTTGGTGGGTTGATGGGAATTGTTGGTGGTCATGCGATGATTGCAGCCTTTAGCGGTGTCATTGAAGATCAAACCGGTGTTCAAATAGGATTTTTTGAACTGGCTCCAGCATTACCCGTTCCCATTCCGCTTTTGAGTTCAGTTTCTGCTGAATTTCTCGTAATCCCTGGGCTCATTCTTTTAGCAATTGTTGTTGGATTCATTCCCGCAACTAGTGCTTATAAGACTGATGTCTCCAAGTCGCTGGGTAAATAATTGCGGCTAATAAGTGCTAAGTTCGTCGGGCTTATCCCAGTAAGTTCATTGAAAGAATCCTTATTTCTAAGGTATTATTAGTGTTAGTGGCACTGTGCTGCGTTGACTTTTAATTATAAGAAATCATCCTTTGCGGAATGCGGGTGAATTTATGAAACGTTTTAATGCTTTTATCTCGGCACTCACATTTTTTGCCGTCCTGTTAATAAGTGCTTCGCAGACTTTGGCATGTCCTTTTTGTGTGGCGACCACCCAGACATTCACGGAAGAAATTGCCTCCATGGATGCAGTTGTTTTTGCCAAGCTTATTAAGTTGCCTCCGCCGATCAAACCTGGTACTCAGTTGGCTGAAGGTGAAGAGATCCCTCGCGCGAAGTTTGAGATTGTAACTGTCGTGAAGGGTAAAGAGCTTGTTAAGCCAGCACAGCCGATTGAAGCGATTTACTTCGGTGAAGCTAAGGTGGGCACCACCTTTCTCGTTATGGCTGTTGATCCTCCAAAATTGATGTGGTCGACGCCTCTCGAAGTGGCTAAAACGACACAGGACTATATCCTTAAACTCGATTCCCTTCCAAAAGATCCGGTCGTGAGACTCGAGTTTTTTCAGAAATATCTTGAGAATCAGGATGAGGAGTTAGCTCGTGATTCTTACGATGAATTCGCTAAGAGCCCGTACGATGCTGTGAAATCCCTGAAGTCCAAAATGAATCACACTCAGTTGATTACATGGATTAAAGATTCTGAAGTTCCGGCCAGTCGCCGCCGTTTATATCTGACAATGTTAGGTGTCTGCGGTACCGAAAAAGATCTTCCAATGCTGGAAGAATTGTTGAGTTCCTCGGATCGAAAGAAGAAGGCCGGTCTGGATGCAATGATCGGATGTTATTTAACACTAAAGGGTCCCGATGGACTAAAATTGATCGAGGATCTGTTTATTCGTAATAAGAAATCTGAATATGCAGATACTTATGCAGCGGTGATGGCACTTCGATTTCACGGTACCGAGTCTGATATTATTCCGCGTGAGCGAATTCTTGTTTCGATGCGGTATATGCTTGAACGCCCGCAGTTAGCCGATCTGGTTATTCCCGACCTTGCGCGTTGGGAAGATTGGAGTCAGGTCGAACGAATGGTGAAACTCTTTAAAGATGCAGATGAGGAAACAAGTTGGGTTCGAGTTCCAGTTATTAACTATCTGCGTCAGTGTCCATTACCAAAGGCTAAAGAACAAATCAAATCGCTTGAAAAAATTGATCCGGCTGCTGTCAAGCGAGCTAATACCTTCTTCCCGTTTGGCCCGACGAATAGTGGCCGCGGCGACACAAAGCCCCCTAAGAGTTCGTCTATCGAAAATCTAAAGAAAGCGACTTTCATCTCAACTCCTACCATTGAAGTTCCCGTGGACCATGAAGAGAATCCGCAACAATCGCCGAATGTGGTTAGAAGTTCGATCGATACAGTGGAGGATACTGCTATTCCCTCCAGCCCTGGCATAACGCCACCAGCTCCTTTGGAGCAGTCTTTATTGCCAGCTGCTGAAGATAATTCAACAGGATCTCAGCAGGAATCGAACCTTTGGTATGCTTTGGGCGTACCACTGTTAGCCGGTCTCGGGCTACTGTTTGTGCAATGGCGTATCATGAGCGGCTCTGGCAGCTAGTTATCAAAATGCCTTAGCTAGCGGCTTATTCGGTTTCGAATTTATCGATTAATTGGTTCGTAACCCCTGTTTTTAGCAGCTCTACGTATCACAAACGTTTCCTTTGCACCAAATGCTAGTCCGGAGGACGATATCGATATCGGAGTAATGGATTTTTTACTAACGGTAAAATTAATGGCAGAAGATAGTTTATTTAATGATGACGGACTGGATCAGGATAGCCAGTTATTTTCCAGTAATTCCGGAGAGATGGATGTTAGTCAGTATCGATCGTATAGCAGTTGGGCTGTGGGGTCATTGGTCTTGTCGCTCTTTGGCTTAGCACTTTTTGTGCTGTTGGGTTCGGATGGATTTTTGCTCTATGCTCCGATTCAGATTGTCGGATTGCTGTTGGGAATGCTGGGACTATTTAAGATTCGACGAAATAATTTTGAATTGACCGGTGAAAAACTGGCGAAGGCCGGGATTTCGCTTAGCTCGGTTTTCTTTCTTGTGGGTGGGACCTGGGCCGCACTGATTTATATGACAGAAGTCCCAGAAGGCTACAATCGTATTAGTTTCTACACATTGGACAGTGAAGGGGCGACCGTTGGATCTCCGATTTCTCAGGAAGCGGCTAAGTACCATGAGAAACCTGTTTTCATTAAGGGCTATGTACATCCAGGCGTGAATGGTTTGGGAAATATCACTCGTTTCGTACTTGTCGGTGACCTCAGCGTTTGCTGTTTTGGGGGGCAGCCTAAGCCATGGGATATGGTGGAAGTTAATTTGAAGCCTGGCGATGAATTAACGTACGATATGAAACGCCATCGCATTTGGGGTACAATGTCAATTGATGTAACCCCGCGTCTAGCCGTCGGTTCTACGAAAGAAGCAACCGGTGATAAACAGATGCAGGGTGGTTATTACCGTCTCGAAGCTGATGGAATTCAGTAGTAAACTGTTGATTCTGTCGGTGTGCTTTCGGAGTTTCCAATGACTCACCTAAAATCGTTCGTCTGTTTCTGTCTTGTGCTTTCATTTAGTGTTTTGGTTCAGGCTCAACAACCGGATAAGAATCGTCTGAAGGATATTTCCTTTGACACAATCAAATTCGACATTGAAAAAGGTGCTCCGTTTAAACGGGATATGCTGACCAAGGAAATTGAGGCTTTGGAAGGTCAGTTGGTGAGGATTCGAGGCTATATGCTGCCAAGCTTTCAGCAGGCAGGTATCAAGAAATTTGTTTTGGTGCGTGACAATATGGAGTGTTGTTTTGGTCCCGGAGCGGCATTATATGACTGTGTGATTATCGAAATGCAGGGTTCAGCCTCTGCGGAATTCACCGTACGACCGATAGCTGTTGAGGGTGTCTTTAAAGTTAGTGAATTCAAAGGCCCGGATGGTAATCATTTGGCAATCTACCATCTTGATGGCCGTAGTGCCAAGTGATCAAGCTCAGCACCGGTACAGCTTGCCGCTTTGCTCATCGTTTCTTCTCATAACATTAGCTTCTTCTATACCGCTGCTTTCTTTAATTCCGTCAAAAACACGTCTATAATCGACAGGATATGATTATCCCCTGTATGACTGGAGTATGTAATGGCAGCTAAGACTTGGCAGCTTACGGACGTAAGTAATGGTACGTTTGTCGAACATTTAGAAATATCATCCAAAGACTTGGCTGGCTCACCTGATGGATGGAGTGTATCAAAAAAGACGCTTCGTGGCGGACTTAGTGACGGAGTTGAAGTTGTAGAGATTAATAACGGTAAACTCTCCTTTGGTGTACTTTTAACTCGTGGAATGAGTTTGACCACAGCAATGATTGGAAATCAAAGCTTTGGCTGGAAGTCTCCGGTTCAGGGTCCCGTGCATCCTAAGTATGTTGCTCTCAATGAGCCCAGTGGTCTTGGCTGGCTTGATGGTTTTGATGAAATGATGGTTCGCTGTGGACTGGAAAGCAACGGTGCTCCGGAATTCGATAAAGAAACCAACAACCTCAGGTATCCTCTACATGGTCGTATCGGAAATAAACCTGCTCAACACGCGGCTGTCACGATTGATTTGGAAGCAGGAACAATCTCTGTCTCTGGTACCGTTGTTGAAACGCGTTTCCACTTCTTTAAGTTATGTCTGGAAACGACAATTACCACCAAGTTTGGCGACAATGCGATCGAACTTAACGACACGGTCAAAAACCTCTCTGCCAGCCCGGCCGAAGCTCAGGTTCTTTACCATGCTAACTTCGGTGACCCGCTGTTGGATGCCGGTTCCAAAATCGTGGCTCCGATTGACGAACTTGTTCCACGTAATGACCATGCAGCCGGTGGAATAGATGCCTGGGATAGCTATCAGGCCGCTCAGGCGGGATTTGAAGAACAGGTTTACTTCCTCACATGTCTTGGTGATGAAGATGGTAATACTGAGGTGTTATTGAAAAATGCTCATAGCACTCAGGGAGTGAGCCTTGGTTATAACACAGCAGCACTGCCCTGCTTTAGTGTTTGGAAGAATACAACGGCACTTGAAGATGGATTTGTTACAGGTATCGAACCGGGAACAAATTACCCAAACCCGCGCACTTATGAAGGTGAGCAGGGACGAGTTATCAATTTGGAACCTAACGGCTCTGCAAATCTTGGTTTGACCATGCGGTTTCTGATATCAGATAAACAGGTATCAGAAGCGGAAGGGCGTATTGCGGCCTTGCAGGCCGAAGGTGTGCCAACAATTCACAATAAGCCTCAAAAAGGCTGGTGTGCCAGATAAGAATCAGTAGTTAGAGATATTTGGCACTCCTTTCGGGGTTTGCGAGCCTCGCTTAAAATTTAAAAAGATTCAAATGTTCCATGTGCTAAGAAAACAACAGAGCAGTTCATATTGGCTAACATAGGAAATAGACATCTATGACACCTAATAACGTTATCAAATCCGATAATCTCCCTTCAATGGGTGCTTACAAATGCTAAGCTCACGGGCAGTTCCTGTGGGCTGTCCATTTACCAGAAAATATAACGTTCATCCAACCACTAGCAGGAGTGAATGATACATGACAAATCTATTTCCAAAACTACACAATGCAATGTGGCCCGGTTTGGTCGGTAAAGGTGATGAAGAAGGTCAGGAACCACCAATTAGTCTTGAGCGAATGCTGGAATTGACAGCCGCCGCAGAAGTGAACGGGCAAAAGTTTGAGGGTGTGGATTATTTCCTTTTTCATCCCCATACGGATCCTGACGCCAGCGATGATGAACTGAAGGAAATTGCTGATCTGATTGGCGGCTATAACCTTAAAGTTGGTTCGGTAGTTGCTCCTGTCTGGCCTGGCACCGTTGGTGATTCGGCTATGGGTGACGACGAGCAACAGGCAAAGTTTCTCGATGCAATCAAGAAAGCCTGCCGCATTGCTGGTGTTTTTAATGAGCACGGTATTCGTGAATATGGTGTGATTCGTATCGATTCTGCGGAATTTGGTGTCGAACAGTGGCGTAAGGATCCTGTTGCTAATACAGCTCGTATTGTTGACACCTTTACGAAAGCTGCTGAAATTGCTGAAGCTCACGGTGAACGGCTGGCCTGCGAAGGTGAGATTTGTTGGGCCGGGATGCATAGTTGGAAAGATATGCTGGATATTCTTGAAGCGGTTGGTAAGCCTGAGAGTTTTGGCTTTCAGTCAGACCAGGCTCATACTTATCTCTATCTGATGGGTTACAACGCAGCAGAGCATGCTTTGTTACAGGACGGTTATACAGAAGAAGAGTTTTATGCAGCTTATGAAATAATGACGGATAAACTGCGTCCCTGGACAATTGATTTTCATGTGGCTCAGAATGATGGTACGGTTCATGGTGCAGGATCTCATGACAAAACTGGCAAACACTGTCGTGCTGACGATTCAAACGGAAAACTGGATATTACCCGCACTGCAGGATACTGGCTGCAGGATGCTGCTTCACGTGGAATTCAGCACATTTGCTGGGATGGTTGTATGTTTCCGAATGAAGTTCTGGAGAATCCGGAAACGTGGAACGTCATTCTTAAAGCGATGATCGATGTTCGTGATGCTCACGGATGGACTTACTAAGTAATCAACATTCAAGATTCCGGCTTCATTGGAAGTCCGGCTGGAGATGAAGAGAAAATAATAATGGCTAAGAAACCTCTTAATATTGGGATGATCGGTTACGGCTTCATGGGTCGTACACACTCCAACGCTTACTGCAAAGCGAATAATTTTTTTGATCTGGAATATAAGCCGGTCCTCAAAGCCGCCTGTGCACGAAACGCTGAACGAGTTCAGGAATTTGCTGACAATTGGGGTTATGAGTCTATTGAAACTGACTGGCGGGCCTTGGTGGCTCGTGATGATATTGATGCTGTTGATATTTGCACACCGAATAATCTACATAAAGAAATCGCACTGGCTTGTGCGGAAGCAGGCAAGATGATTCTTTGTGAAAAGCCGCTGTCAATGGATGCTGCCGAAGGTGAAGAAATGTGCGCTGCAGTGGAAGCAGCCGGTGTTCCCAACATTGTCTGGTACAACTACCGTCGTGTACCTGCTGTGACTTTGGCAAAACAGTTGATCGACGAAGGCAGGTTGGGAAAGATTTTTCATTACCGAGCACAATTTCTTCAGGACTGGACGATTTCTACGGATTTACCTCAGGGTGGTGAAGCCCTCTGGCGTCTGGACGCGTCTGTAGCCGGTTCCGGTGTGACAGGCGACCTGTTGGCTCATTGTATTGATACGGCTATCTGGCTCAATGGCTCGATTGACTCTGTTTCGGCAATGACCGAAACCTTTATTAAAGAACGAGTGCATCAGGATACCGGTGAAGTGATGCCGGTAACGATTGATGATGCCTGTACGTTCATGGGACGTTTTAGCAACGGCTCGCTAGCATTGTTTGAATCGACTCGCTATGCGCGTGGACACAAAGCATTGTACACTTTGGAAATCAATGGTGAGAAAGGATCGCTGCGATGGGATCTACACGATTTGCATCGTTTGGAGTATTTTGATCATGGTGATGCCGGTACAGTGCGGGGGTGGAAGAGCATCCACGTGACTGATGGTGAGCATCCATATATGGGGAACTGGTGGGTGCCAGGTCTACAGATTGGTTACGAGCACACGTTCGTACATCAGGTTGCCGACTTCCTGAAAAGTCTGGAAACGGGTGAACCTGCCGGGCCGACGTTCCGCGATGCACTGGAAACTCAGAAAGTCTGTGACGCAGTGCTGGCTTCCGCTAATAGTGGTGCCTGGCAAAACATAGTTTAAAGGCAGGGTAAAATCGGCATGAATTATTTAGCTCATGCCTACCAGTATCTAGATAAACCTCTTTTCATGTCAGGCACCGCAGTGCCTGATATGTTGAGTGTTGTGGATAGAAAAGTGCGGGTTCGCTCGCGCAATCTAAAACCTTTGATTGATAGCTCAGAGTTGGAAGTTGCCGAAATTGCGGCAGGAATTCAACAACATCTGGACGATGATCGTTGGTTTCATGCAACGCAGGTTTTTAATCAACTGAATTTGGAATTCGCTCAGAAGATGCGACAAGCAGATCCGGAAGATACTTCGCTGCGGCCCCGGTTTTTGGGGCATATTATCATCGAGCTTTTACTAGACGCTCGATTAGCGGAAATACATCCTGATTTGCTTGACCGATACTATGAGGTACTCGAGCAAGTTGACGCCGAAAAAGTTCAGCAGGTGATCAATATGGCATCAGTCTGTCAGACCGATCAGTTTGTGAGATTCTTTGAGGCGTTTTGTAGGGAAAGATTTTTATATGATTATCTGGATGACCATCGATTAGCATATCGTTTAAATCAGGTAATGAAACGGGTTGGCCTGCCCATGTTTGGGGACTCGGTGACGGAACTTTTTCCGTTGATAAGACGGCGCGTATATGAGTGTCACGAGCAGCTGCTGACAGCTGAGGTGAAAACTGACTGATCGAAAGAATTTGATAAGTGATTGTAGAGGAAACGAAAATATGAAATTTGGAATGAACTTACTATTGTGGACCGGATCGATGAATGACGATATGATTCCGGTTGTCGCTTCGCTCAAAGAAATGGGATACGACGGTGTGGAAATCCCAGTATTCGAAGACAATATCGAACTCTACACTCAATGGGGTACCCGCCTACAGGAAATGGGACTTGAATGTACTGCTGTGACAGTCCGTGGCGAGGAAGATAACCCGATCAGCCCAGATTCGGCTGTTCGGATGCTGGGGGTCGAGAACAATAAACGAGCTCTTGATAATGCCGCAGCTGCAGGTGCAGTTCGGCTTGTCGGACCCTATCATTCGGCATTGGGCGTTTTTTCCGGTCAGGGGCCAACCGCAGATGAATGGAAATGGGGCGTCGATAGTATGCGTCAGGTAGCCGAGCATGCTGAAACGCTTGGGATTACTCTGGGAGTCGAAGCACTAAACCGATTTGAAACTTACTTGTTGAACACGCATGCAGATTCGGCACGGTTCGTGCGCGAAGTCGATCATCCTAACGCTCGGATGATGTATGACACCTTTCACGCCAATATCGAAGAAAAGGATATTGCCCAGGCAATCCGTGACTCTCATGATGTTTGTGCTCTGGTTCATATCTCGGAAAACGACCGTTCAACTCCAGGTAGTGGTAATGTTGACTGGGAAACAAACTTCAACACACTTAAGGAAGTAGGTTATGACGGCTGGATGGTCGTGGAAGCGTTTGGTCTGGCTCTTCCTGAACTTGTAGCTGCAACTAAAATCTGGCGACGGATGTACGAAAGTGAAGAGCAACTTGCGAGCGATGCTTTGAGATTTATGAAAGAGCAGGTTGCCCAACGCTGGGGTTAGTTTCAGTTAAGTTGATTGAAACTCCTGTTGATTGCTAACAGTTTTGATTTTACCTGGCTTGGCTAAGCTGCGCCCGTTTTGGTCAGAGATGCGACCGGTTGGTGTGTACTTATTTTGAGAAGGCCCGTTTGCGTCCAGATATTGGATGTTTTGGCAACAGGTTCAAATTGACTCGACCTCGATTTTCTTCGTATAGTTACGCACATGTCTGACGAACAATCACAATCAGAGCAACCGGCACATCGTCCCAGAGCGGTTCCTATCGATCCCGCACAGATGGGATTAAGCGAGTTTTATCGTCCGGATGAGGATGAAGGAACCTCGCTTACTGATCTTAGTGGGGCCTATGCGGAGTTGATGAATTCCGGTGATGATCCGTATCAAATGCTAGAGACACAAGAGTCTTCTGTTCCGACCGTGGCAGAACAAGAAAATGCTGAGCCTGTTCCTTTTCAGGAGGTTGGTGAAGAAGCAGCTGAATTATCGCCCCGATCGATTCTTGAAGCGATGCTCTTTGTTGGCGATCCCGGCGGGCAGCCACTGGAAGCGGCAAAAGTTGCGGCTATGATGCGTGGTGTTTCGGTTCAGGAAATTGACGCATTAGTGTCTGACCTCAATCGCGGCTATGACGAAGCAGGTTCCGTTTTTGAAATCCGACTGGAAAATGCGGGATATGTGATGGGGCTACGAGAGGAACATGATCAGTTGCGAGAGCGATTCTATGGTCGTATACGCGAGACAAAATTGTCACAGATGGCAATCGATGTTCTCGCAGTTGTTGCTTACAATCAGGGTATAAGTCGACAGGAAATCGATGCGATGAGAGACCATTCCAGCGGTTCGGTTCTTTCCCAGTTAGTACGTCGTCAGATGCTTCGTCTGGAACGAACAGATGATAAACCTCGCAAAACAATTTACTTTACAACGGAACGATTTCTCAAAGTATTCGGTCTGGATAATGTTGAAGATCTTCCTCAAGCGATGATTCTTGACCATCAGTGGTAAGTGAAGATTATTCAACTGAGAACGAAATCGCCGCGAAAGTGCAATAATGCCACGAGAAAAAATAATTCAGTTGCGGGATGCTTCACCACTGATTTTGCCATCACTTTTACTTTGTGATTTTGGTGATTTGCGTGGTGAGTTAGCAATGCTTGAACAAGCCGGTGTTCAGGCATTACATCTGGATGTGATGGATGGTTTGTTTGTACCTAACATGACTTATGGAATGCCCATTGTGCAAGGTTTGGCAGATCATACAGAGCTGCCGCTGGATGTCCATCTTATGATTCAGGAGCCTTCCCGGTATGTTGAACAATTTGCATTGGCGGGATCGGATTTAATAACGGTTCATGTGGAAGCATGCTCTGATCTTGCTGCGACGCTGAAACAGATTCGCGACTTGGGAGTAGCCACTGGTGTAGCTTTAAATCCGGATACCGCAATCGACACAATTCTTCCTTATCTGGAATTATGTGATTTGGTGCTTTGTATGAGTGTTAATGCAGGTTTTGGAGGACAGAAATTCAATCCAGTAGCCATTGAAAAGTCAAAACAACTTGTAAAGATTCGTGAACAACGGCAATTGGAATTTATTTTGGAAGTGGATGGCGGGATCAATGTGGAGACGATTGGAGACTGTTTTTCCTCCGGTTTTACGTGGTTTGTAGCCGGATCTTCGATATTTAATCAGCAATCTTATAAACAGGCTATAGTCGATTTAAAAACCGTTACAACAGCCTGAATCTCGAAGGAAGCCCATGTTTTGGGTTGCCGAGCTGGCCAATCCAGCTTAAAACGGGAAGGATACAGCTTTAATCTTGTGCTCGGAGGTAGTTTTTCATTACCTTTTTGAGGTCGAAATTGTTCTTATTTAGATGATAATAACAGGCACCCTATTTAATAAATCAGATGTCTGGACATTAAAAACTAGATGGCTAGCTCTACCGAATCAGAAAAACGAACAAAACGCGGCGTTCCCGAAGGCCTTTGGATAAAGTGTCCCGACTGCCGGCAGACTATTTATAAGAAGACTGCCGATCAACTGCTTGGGATATGTCCTGAGTGCAGTTACCACTTTTATGTGTCTGGTCAGGAACGTATTCGTCAGGTCCTGGATGAAGGTACGTTTGAAGAGTGGGACGCTGATTTGCTTCCCACAGACCCTTTGGAATTCAAAGATCGCAAGGCGTATGCTGATCGAATTGTGGCGGAGCAGAAACGTACCGGCCTGAACGATGCGGCGTTGACCGGTTGTGGTATGATTCGTGCTCGCCGTGTTGCCATCGGTGTTACAGATTCGGCATTTATTATGGGGAGTATGGGGTCTGTTGTCGGTGAACGATTGACTAGACTTATCGAAAGAGCGACGGAACAGGGTTTACCATTGATCATTATCAGTGGTTCCGGTGGTGGAGCCCGAATGCATGAAGGGATATTATCGCTAATGCAGATGGCCAAAGTGTCTGCTGCACTGGCTCGCTATGATCAAAAGGGCGGGTTCTTTATTTCTGTACTGACAAACCCAACGATGGGTGGTGTTGCTGCCAGTTTTGCAGCATTAGGCGATGTTTGTTTTGCCGAACCAAAAGCACTTATTGGCTTTGCCGGTCCACGAACAATCAAGGCTACTATTCGTATCGAACTACCCGAAGGATTTCAAACCAGTGAATTTCTCTTAGAGCATGGATATGTCGATCGAATTGTCCCCCGCGGAAAATTAAAAAGTGAAATCGCTCGCACAATCGACTATTGTGGCAAATAATTTTTAAGGCTTGTTCGGGGGAAAGAGCAAGCTGTGTCAACAAAGGCCGGAGCTTTTTAAGCTGCAATCTATATGAACAGGGATGATCTATGGGGTTGTTCGACAACGTCAAATCACTTGTCGGTGGAAAACCGAAATCCGATGGCAATCAAAAGACGGTTTACAGAAAAAACGTTAATATAGAAAAACGTTTTGAATTTGTTCGTACCGCTGTTTCCGGAACGATGTCTAAATTCTTTATGGCCCGAGACCGTGAAACGGATCGTATTGTTGGTTTAAAGATTGCAGATTCTGATAAGACAGCACTTTTTGAACAGCGCTTTAAGACTCTCAAGAAGCCTCCGGAAGGCTTGATTGCCAGTAAGGTTGAGCATCCCAATGTCGTAAGAACCTACGAATACGGAGTTTCAACTTTGAAGCAGAATTACCTAGTGATGGAATATCTCAAAGGATCAGGGCTGCATGCTATGATTTACGATCGTGATTCCATACTGGAAGGGAATCGACTTAGCCTGATACGTCAGTTTGCAGAGGCGTTGGGAGCTGTCCACGACGCGGGTTTTATCCATCGAGATATATGTCCTCGTAACTTTATCATCACTCCCGATTGTACAGCACTTAAGCTCTTTGATTTTGGCTTATCACTGCCTGATGAACCGTCTTTCCACCAACCTGGTAATCGAACGGGAACACCGTTATATATGGCACCGGAGATCGTGCGTAGACGCAAAACAGATCATCGAGTCGACATTTTTGCGATGGGTGTTTCTTTTTACCAATTACTTACCTTTGAATTGCCATGGCCGTCGAATGATGCTTCGGGATTGGCAGCTTTGACTCACGACACGCTCGAACCGACTCCTATTCTGCAATATAAGCCGAAACTGCATCCAAAGCTTGCAGAGGCGATCATGATATGCATGTCAGTGAATCCTAATGATCGTCCTAAATCAGCGGATAAATTTCTTCAGATGATTTCCGGCGTTGAATCGATCAATGATTAGAGGTTTAATCGGTTTTTTCAGTCCGTAAAACTGCTGAGAATCGACTCTTTTAGCGGTTGAAGATCCTATCACGTGGTTTTATACTGATAAATTCTAATGCAGGTATTTCTCCCCCGTTGGACCCCGAAGTATTAATAATGACTATTGATAAAAGTTTGAAGATTTCTCGTGGTGCTATTCAGAGCCGTAACGTACTTACTCGTGTTGAACGTCTGAAACAACTGGCTGAAGAAGAACGCTGGAATACGGGAGATTCTCCTTTTGGCCTGCCTAAGGTTCGCGTTGCTAAAGTTTCTCTTAAACGTAAGAAGAAATCTAAAGAGCTTGAAGAAGTAGATGACGTTGCCGATGTTGCAAGTGCCGACGACGTTGCAGAAGAGTAAACCATTGGTTGATGGATATTCGGCTTGACTACGGCAGGCAGGGTCTCAATGTTTCTTTGCCAGACCATTTGAATGTCAGGATTTTAGCCTACAAGCCGGCCACTCCGATTGCAGATCAGCTTAATCAATCTGATCGCTCTGCATTGCAGGAGGTTTTAGATAACCCAACAGATGCACCGCCACTGCGTAAAATTGTTCAGGGGCGTTCTTCTGCCTGTATCGTAATCTGTGATATCACGCGTCCGGTACCAAATCAGCTCATTCTTTCGCCTCTTCTCGAAACTTTACATGCTGGTGGGATTGAATCTGAGAACATTAAAATTCTAATAGCGACCGGACTACATCGCCCAAGTCATTCTGAAGAGATTGTTGAAATGGTAGGTGCGGATATTGCCGGTCGATACACGATCATCAATCACGATGCCCATGACAGAAATCAGCTTGTCTTTTTGGGTAAATCGCCGCGTGGTATTCCGATGTGGATTAACAGGCATTATATGGAAGCGGATACCAAGATCACCGTGGGGTTAATTGAACCTCATTTTATGGCTGGATTTTCAGGTGGTCGCAAATTGATCTGTCCTGGGATTGCAGGTTTGGAAACAATACGTGCCTGGCATAGTCCCCGCTTTTTGGAACACCCGCAGGCAGCCACAGGCAAACTGAACGGAAATCCGGTTCATAGNGAGAATACCTGGATTGCCAATCGTGCCGGCTGTAATTTTATCGTCAATGTNATTATTGATGCACAACGTCGTCCTCTTAAATTTGTTGCCGGTGANCAGCAGAGTGCATTTGAAGAAGGAGCTGAATTTTGTCGTGANATTGTTGTGGATCGTGTATCGCATGAGTACGACATTGTGATTACATCCTCGGCAGGCTATCCACTGGATACAACTTTTTATCAGAGTGTTAAAGGGATGATGGCAGCATTACCCATCGTCAAACAAGGTGGTACAGTCATTATGGCTGCCAGTATGAGCGAGGGTATTGGTAGCCCTGAATTTGTCAGTCTTTTTGAGCGTCATCCGGATATTAATGATTTCATGGAGGCAATTATGTCTCCGGAATACTTTGTGATGGACCAGTGGCAGTTAGAGATGCTCGCAAAGGTTTTACGCAAGGCCGAAGTGAAAGTCGTCACCGAGGGCCTTTCTCCGGAGACCATTAACCAACTTTACGTAGACTCGGCTGAGAGTGTGGAAATGGCCGTCCAGAATGCATTGCAGAAACATGGTGATACTGCATCGATTGCAGTAATTCCCCGTGGGCCGTATGTGATCCCGGAATTGTCTGTTTAACGTTTCCAGAATTCCCACCAGCGTGAATGCTTGGTCTTCATTCGATGTATGGGCACCATCTTTCCGTGTGGCCCAATCGCATTCTCCATATGCACTCCGGTCATCTGTACATCCACCATTTTTGCATCCAGCATATTGGCTCCTGTTAGGTTCGCACCGTTAAGATTTGCACCGGCCAGATTTGTTCCGCGAAGATCGCTGTGAGCCATATTGGCATCATTGCAATTCACCTGATTTAAGTCTGCTAAGCTGATGTCTGCGCGCACTAAGGTTGCACCTGTACAGTCAGCCTTGCTCATTTTGCTGTATCGTAGGATGGCATGTGATAAATCGGCTTCGATAAAACAGGCATCGTCCAGAAAAGCGTTGGTCAGATCGACTTGTTGCAAATTAGCGGACTCAAAGTTGGCCCGACTAAGGTCTGCATTTTTTAAGATTGCTCCCTGCAGATTGGCTCCGCTAAAATTTACGTCACGCAGGTCTGCATTGCGAAAAGTAACTCCCCGAAGATCGAGGTTTGAGAGATCAGCTCCGGCAATTTTGGCATTATCAAGTTGAGCATCTAGTAGCGAATTTTGTTCAATTCGATACAAGACGTCCTGCGTTGTTGCATGTTTAATCTCAATCATCATACCGCCTTGACTACTTAAGTAAGAAGTTTGACTCGTTGCCCCAATTACCAGGTCTAAACCCGAGCGAAGTAAAAGGAGCACATCTGATTTTTATATTGCAAAGTGACCATCAGGTTACGTTGTTTATTCAGGGTTTCCCTTATGAGCAAAAGTGGAGGAAACCTAATTGGTGGGAGAGCACCAAAGTATTGCGAGTAAAATGATGCCCTTATACGTGCACAATACGACCTTAAATAATACAAATCAATATTAATTGATTGTTTTTTTAGACAATCGAAAGAGAAATTGGGCTAGGAGCGGTGTTGGTTTACGGATTACGATTGCCTTTACCAATGCGACATTATTTTTTTGCGATCAATAGAGAATTTAATCGTGCCCGACCATGTAGTTGATGATTTTCGAGTGGAACTCAATATATTTAGAGGGCCGCTGGATTTATTGTTGTATTTGGTACGTAAACATGAGGTGGATGTTGCGAATGTCCCGATTGCTGAAGTATTAGACCAGTATCTAGTGTTTCTGGAGATTCTCGAACAGCTCAATATTGATGAGGTTGGAGATTTTCTCGAACTTGCCAGTACATTGACTGAGATTAAATCGCGTCTTGTCTTACCCAGAGTTGAAGAGACAGGAGAAGAAATTGAAGATCCTCGGGACGAATTAGTGCAGCGTCTGCTGGAATATAAGCAGTATCGTGATGCAGCGATGATGCTTGAAACCCGAGCCCGTGGCTGGGGACAACGTCATGTTCGTCAGTCGAATGATTTACCGCCTCGTAAAGTAAATATGGCTGAACAGCCAATTCAGGATGTAGAGCTTTGGGATTTGGTCAGTGCAATGGGTCGTATTTTGAAAGATATTCAGGTAGCACCTCAGGAAACAGTGATTTTTGATGAGACGCCAATTCACGTTCACATGCGTCAGATCCATAGACGTATTGTGAAGGAAGGCCGGGTAGCATTGTCTCAGTTCTTTCAAATGGGAATGCATAAGACAGCCATTATTGGAATGTTTCTATCCATATTGGAATTAGTACGTCACCATGGGGTAGATGCAGTTCAGGATAATGTTGGGGGTGATATTTGGGTAACGCCAGGTAAAGCTTTCAATGCCAATATCGATGTATCGAATGTCGAAGAATATAATCATAAGAAACCTGTTCTTGACGATATACCAACGAAGATGCGCTAGAGATACAGATTGGGGTCTCATTGATTTAGTCTGGATAGAATCTCTCTTCCAATTCATAATTCAATTCTTGAATTCATTGCACCAATGGCTAAGCTTCGCTCGTGAAAAACATGCCAGTCAAATCGTTAACTTATGACGATCTTACGATCGAAGGGTTTTCGCGCGCTGCGGTTCAGACATACTGGCGCGTGCCGGAGTTAAAGCTGGGATTTGATCTGGGAGCTCATCCCTGGGAATTTATGGGGACGCCGAACTGGTTTGTAACGCATTGTCATATGGACCATATCGTCGCACTGCCTGTCTATGTCGCCCGGCGGCGTATGATGAAAATGGATCCACCAAATATTTATTTGCCGCTGCATGCCGTGGACGTCGTCCATCAGATCCTGAAAGCTTACACCAAACTGGATCGCGGGCGTTTACCGTGCAACCTCATTGGTGTTGAGCCTGGTGATGAGATTGAGTTGAATCGTGAGTATTTGGTTACGGTAGGTGAAACCCGTCATACAATTCCTTCACAGAGTTATTTAGTTTGGCACCGGCGCAATAAACTCAAATCTGAATATTCAGATTTGTCAGGTGAAGAGATTCGCGATTTGAGGCAAAGTGGTCAGGAGGTATCACGGGAAGTGCGTCTTCCGTTATTGGGATATACAGGTGATACGTGCGCGGAGGGTCTGGACTTAACGCCGGCGCTTTATCAGGCCAAGATTCTGATCACCGAAATGACATTTGTAGCTGAGGATCATAGTCAGGAAAAGATCCGCAAAAACGGACACATTCATCTGACCGATTTTGTGGATCGTGCGGAAAAGTTTGAAAATGAACTGATCATCGCTTCGCACTTCAGTACTCGATATAACTACCATCAGGTCAAGAAGCTTGTTCAGGATGCTCTGCCAGATTCGCTGGCAGAACGTCTTCATCTGTGGTTATAGAGATAAAATTCGTGTCGCCGATCCCCGCTCCCCGTTCCGCTTATATTCATGTTCCTTTTTGTCGTCGCCGTTGCGGATATTGTAATTTTACGGTGGTCGCCGGTCGTCAGGATCTGCACCGTTCATATCTCAATGCGTTAAAGATAGAACTGGAATGGCTTGGTGAACCCCGCGAGGTAGACACGCTGTTTCTTGGCGGTGGAACCCCTACCCAACTGCAGTTATCGGAATTGCGTGAACTGATGGAGTTGGTTCAGAATTGGTTTCCACTGGCCGATGGTGGCGAGTTTACGACGGAAGCTAATCCGGAAGATATTACCTCTGAATATGTAGAGTTGTTTGATGAATTTGGGGTTAACCGAGTGAGTCTTGGTGGCCAGTCTTTTGATAAATCTAAACTTGCATTGTTGGAGCGGAACCATAATCCGGATCAACTGGAGCAGTGCTTTGAATTGTTGTCTTCCATCCCTTCGATTTCAATGGACTTGATTTTTGGGGTGCCGGGAGAATCACTGGAGCAGTGGAAAACTGATTTGACAACATTGATTGCATATCAGCCAACGCATCTTTCTACTTACGGTCTGACCATTGAGAAGGGAGCGCCATTCTGGAGTCGATTTAAATTTGGCGAACTGGAAGAACTGAGTGATGAATTGCAAAGAGAATTCTATTTAACCGCACGACAGATGTTAATGGACGTTGGTTATCATCACTATGAAGTCTCAAATTATGCGCGTCCTGGATTTGAGTGCCGGCATAATGAAGCTTATTGGTTTGGCGATCCGTACTTTGCGGCGGGGCCGGGGGCAGCGCGTTATGTAAACGGTTACCGTGAAGTTAATCATCGAAGCACAACGACCTATATTCGCAAGGCACTGAATGGGGAGTCAGTTGTGGGTGAATCTGAACAGGTGACCGGTGAAGAGCTTTACCGCGAAATACTGATATTTTCCTTGCGTCGTCTGGATGGCATTACAGATCAATGGTTCAAACAAAGAACAGGGATGACGCCCCTTGAATTAGCAGGCGAAGAAATAGAACGGTTTATCCAGCAAGGGTTTCTCAGATATTCGGACAACCGACTTTGTCTAACCGAAGAAGGTCTGCTGGTAAGCGACAGTCTTTGGCCTCATCTTTTATAAGTCTTCAGTTTATTGCTGTTCCAGCCACCACGCGAGTTGTTGCTGTAACTCGTTATACGAAAGCTTTGTCTGAGGGATTACTTCCCGCAATCGTTTTTCATCATGTTTGATATAGTCCGGATAGCGTAGCAGTTCGATTTCTTCCTCCAATGCGATCAACCATGTAGGAACTTCTAGGCCGGCACCGGACGGATACTCGAGTAGCTCGTCGGTTATTTTTAAGAGCTCAAGAAAACATGGGCGCCCGGCCTTAATATCTTTGCTTTCTTCGAGGCTTGGTTTGACCAGTGAACGCAGGTGATCGACTTCCATCGGTCTTACAAAACGTTCTTCAACTCGGTCAGCCACTGTTCTCATGCGAATAGAATATTGTGACTGAAGTTTTTTGAGCCGCGTAACAAATGCATCAGCCTCCTCCTGAATTCGTTCCGTCAGACTTAGACGCCAAATATGCGCGGCTTGGTCATTGTTATGAGAGACCAAAATTTTATGAGCTAGAATAACAGGGCGCAGGTTCCAGCAGATACGATCATATCGTACTCGCAATCGAAGAAAATCGAGCAAGGTGTATAACAGTTCTCCCCGGTCACTTTGTGTCGTCGTACTGTTGTAATCCCGATACTCCGAATAATTCTCAACTACCGATTCAAGGATCAGTGAAAGAATATTAGTTGCCTCCTGAAATGGAATCTCGCGTTCGAGAGAATCAATTAACCTTAATTCAATGTGAGGCTCCTCACGGATTGCCTGCAGCCAGGTATCAACCCCCTGCAATAGAATACCTCGAATGTTACCCATTGTCAGAAACTGTTGAGTGAAAATTTCGCCGCCAAATTTCTCAATGAACTGAACGACATTCTCCCAGATACTTCGCTGTGCCACGCGCTCCAGAATCGAAAGCCTCAGGGTTTGGCTATGTGCTAACCAGCTAGTTAAAAGTGCTTCAGTGACCTGTTCTAATGCCTGAACAAGCAGCTCGTCTTCGTAAGCATCGACTGGTGATAGAGAAGAATTTTCATTTTCTTGTGTTGGCTCAGATGGTTCCGGAACGGGCCAATCGGGAGCAGAATTAATCAGGCACTCGATAATCGCTTCATAGCCAATATGAAACAGTTCATCAAATTCCGTGACAGCTCCGAGACCAGCCGGATGCTGTCGCTCCATATTACGAGCAGTTTCCAACAATTGACATGTTTCGAAAACGAGTCCCATACGAGGTAGCCATAAGAGCAGATCTGAAATCGTACGCTGTCTTACCCGGCGGAGTACAATTTCCTTAGGGTCGCCACCTTTGGAGAGCGGAATATACAGTAGGGGCAGTTGTGCTAATCCGTCGAGTAATTGTTGCCAGTGTTTTCTGACAGTTTCCTGATCACCTTGAAGAAGCGCTGAAAAGATCGTGAGGACTAGTTCCTGAAATTCAACAATAGTTGGTTCCTGCCGATTTGGATTAAGCATATTTTCCAGAAAGAGCACCACAGAATCGAGAATTCGGCGTGTGTCGGTGACTTCAATAATTGTGGAGATCACGCGTTCCATCAGCGATTCAAGCGTGACACGTTGCCGGTCATACTCTGTCATGGATTCGAAGTCTCCGACGGGTGCAGCAATAACATAGCTGCTTATTGATTCCAGTAGATGTTCGAGTTCATCGCGGTTTTGATGGAGTCGTCGTGACCAACTTGAAATCGTATCCAAACTAGACTGAATGAAGTGTTCGTCAATTTCTTCCGGACTTTGACGCATCACGATTGCATGTCCCAAGCCGGCGATCTTCCATTGTTGAGCCAGACTGTCATGAAATGCAAGTCGACGATCAATATGTTCACCAGCATGCAGCAACTCATCCTGATTTGTATTTGAAGTGTCGAAGATATTCCCTTTGATACCATCATCAGTCGTATCGACATAAGAAACATCCTCGTATGCCGCACTAAAGATGTCATACTGCTCATCTTCTTCAGGGATTTCGAAATTATTATCCTCGGTTGGATCGCTCTTGGGTGCCCCCAATTCAAAAGATGGCACATTCCAATAGGACTCTGAATTGACTTCCAGATAATCGAAGTATTTTCGAATCTTATCCCAGGTCTCTTTGGGTAAATCCTGTGTTTCAGTCTCGTTGGCCGTCAGTAGTTGTGCCGAGGACTGACTTAATACATCCAGTAACCAGCGTCGTGACAGAATGTAGTAAGAGGAGTCATTTTGTTCGAGTGGAACATTATCGGCTTCACTCAGCCAGTTGATCAGCAATGCTCGAGAAGCAATTTGATCACCCTGTTCTAGTAGCGAATGAACCACGAGCGAATAGGCTTTTGGTGAATCAAAGAGTTCCACATAGGGGGCCCAGAACCGAACACTACCGGCACTGGTATTGTCCTTGTACCAGAGGTTCAGTGCTTCAGCAACTCGTTTAGCTGCATTGTATAGCTCGAATGGATTTGCTGCATGTACACTATTTACTTCATGAGCTGCATACTTATACCACCATTCAGCCGCTTCTTGAAAATTTGTATCGATGCGTTGACAGAGTTCCTGATTATCTTTGGCAGCGGCTTCACTCCAGGCTTTAGCCAATAAAGCGAAGAATTGTTCAATGATAATGATCAGTTCATCAATTCGGTGATCGTGGACACTGTTTTCCATAGCTGGAAATAAGCTGAATTGGCAGTCAAAACCGAGAATGTTCCATGGGTCAACAAACGCTCCACATTGAATAGATCGTTGGATTAAGTAGAAGATCGACGAAGCGATTTCAACAGCTTGTTCCAGATCATTGTTCTCTAGTGCCTGTAAAGACTGATCCAGTTGACAGGCGATTCGACAACGGAATCTTGCTGAGGGAACCGGGACTTTACTGACTTTATCGCGAGCTGCATCATGATGTCCCATGAATGCAAAGACCTGTCCCAAGTGAATATGCTCAAGTTGTCGTGCTCGGGTCTCGGTCAGCTGAGCATTTAAGTGTTGACGCGCGGCTCCAAATGGTTGATGCCTGATTAATGCTTCTTCAGCTAAGCGGTCGCGATGATCCCGGTCAATCTGGCCTACTAACTGCCGATAGAATTCATCACGGTAAGTGGCAATACGGGGCATTAGTTTTGAGAGATTTGTTGAGGAGTCATGACAGGCAGGCCCCCATCCGCTAATGCCGGATGCCATTAGAATTGTGCCGGCCAATACGGCAGAAGCTTCAAACAGTAACTGCTCAGCAGGTAGATCATCGCGATCTTGAAACCGGGTCATTAGTGATCCGAGTGTGACTGTTTGAATGATGTACCGATCATAGTAACCTTCCCCGTCAATATGATGAGGGTCCCACATCCCGAAGTGATGGTTGGGACGTTTGTTAACCGGGTGATCAAAATCGTATGCCCGGGGATCGATGGCAAGTTCCGAAAGTTTATCGGGATGAAATCCGGCCTGCCTTAAAATCGTTTCATCGGTACGTTCGAGCAAATGGATTGTAAGTTCGATTACTTCCTTATAGGGGCCCTCGCAAACCCCGGCGCCTTGTATGTAAAGCGGCACCGGGCGTAACCATTCATTGACGTAGGGCTCGTGTTTTTGTGTCTCTAGTGAGGCGACTGGCCGAAAACCGATGAAGTCATTGAATTGATTCATCAATGTTTCCGTGTCTAAGGACTCGAAGTTCGGTCCATTCTTTAGAACGACTTCGAAGGCTCGACCGATAAAGAAGGCATTGAAAACTTGTATTTCGCTGGAGTGAAATAGCAGATCCTGATGAAATAGGAAATAGGAACGTAGCAACTGTTCAAATGTGATTTCAAGAACTATCTTAGCCTGCTCGACTCGCGTGAACGCTTTTTTCTCATTGGCGAAATGCGAAATCGCGTCAGTCAGGAAATCATAAAGGTGGGTCCATGTGTCATCCGGATAATTTTCAGCCAGATGTCGCCAAACTAGATTGAGGTTTTTGAGAAATTGAGGGTCAGGTGCCCCGGAGGAAAAATTGAGATAGCCCAGTAGTTGCTCTAAAGCATCAAATTCTTCTGCATTCAGATTTGATACTTGTGACACCGGGAGGTTCTCCGTGGTGATAATTATTCCGGACAATTAGTCCGTACCTAAAACCGGTTCTTGCGGACTCCATTCAATTTAGAATTCTGATGAGTGTCGGTCTATGGGGGGTAAACAACTGTTGGACCCGAAAAATATTTTGAATAGCTTATGTTAGGGATATGTTTAAACCGGTTATAGTAACTGTCCGGTGAATTAGCAGGATTTGTGCTGTAGCGATTGATTTACCCCGAATTTTTCCAGCCCAAAAAAATCACCGTTTTAATTACAGAAGTAGGACAAAATCCTGACGATATAAGATGAGTGGAAAAATCGCTATTCTTTGGTTTTTTACGTTGTATGATTACAAAGTAAGGTTTTGTCTGGCTCATTATCAATGGGTTAGAACGGGCAGGCCTGTGAATACTTAGATATTCTGCTGGTTGATTTATTTTTTTATAGGTGTAGTTACCATGCGTAAGATGTACGCTCATCCCCTGCTGGCATTACTTGTCTTGTTAACATTGAGCTCGGTTTGTTTGGGCCAGCTTTCATCCACAGGTTTAATTACTAATAATACCGCCCGAAACCTTGGGCTGGAACGCTCCTGGTATATGCAGGCGGCTAAGAATCCTTTTGCCAGTAAGATCGCGGATGTCTATATCCATGTCAGCTCAACGGAAGCTGACTGGAGCTTCGAAGTGACAGATGGCGAGCAGTCTTATTTTATCCAGGATAAAGATTTGGATAATTTTGGACGTCCTTTAGGTCGGGAAGAAGCGCGAAAGCGTGCTACCGAGCAATCTGCGCTTATTCGACAAAACGGTGGTGAAAGTGAAATCACCGAGCGTACCGTTCCCAAAATATATATGGCTGTTGTATCCGATCGTGGTGATGTCCAGCTAGTCAATGCTGAGACAGGCCAAATCTATTGGACAACTCAGGTTGGGGATCCTAGACATCCAACTTCGGGTGTTTGCACTAATGATGACTATACCATTGTCATTACAGGCATTTCGATCTTTGTATTAAGGAATACAGATGGAGCGGTTCTGGAATCTAGAAAATTACAGGCACTACCCGGAGCAGGCCCCGTTTCTTTAGGGAAGCGAATTTTCGTGCCATCGGTTGAAAATCGTGTTGAGGTATATAATCTGGATAGGTTCACCTGGAAGCCTGAATTGCTTTCCTCCACCGGTCGTGTCCTGTCTCAGCCTGTATTGGGTCAACGTAGTATTGCCTGGTCAACCGATCGTGGTAACGTTTATGTTGCCGGTACCGCCAAAGCTTCCATGTGGTATCGGGTTAATACATTGGGAAAAGTTATCGCACCGATCGCCTATCAGGCTCCGGGTCGATATGTTGCTAATTGTGTCGATGGTTTTGTCTACTGTGTTGACGAACTGACAGGAGACATGGTGTGGCGGCAGAGGCTGGGGGAAGTTCTCACAAACGAACCTGTGCTGGTTAAGAATCGTGCTTATATCGTGTCACGTGACAAAACCTGTTACTGTCTGGATATGCAAAATGGCAATATTATCTGGACTCAGCCCAATCTGCAGCGAATCGTAGCCGCCAGTAGTAGTCGTCTTTATACGCTGGATCGTCTGGGTAATCTGATGGTTCTCAATCTGGAAACCGGAGGACGATTCAAAACAATCGCGGCCGGAAAAGTTGACTTTGTTGTAAGTAATCCACTTACAGATCGCATTTACATGGGTACTCGTAAGGGTCTGATCCAATGTGTTCGGGAAATTAATCAAAATTATCCGCTACTGCATGTCGACGAAACAGCACTTGCTGTAGCTGAGGATCAGCAGGAAGAAGCGAACGCTCAGCCGGCTAACGATCCTATGGCTCCGGCTAGTAAACCAGAGCCACCAGCAGTACCGGCCAATAATCCATTTGGTGGTAATAAGCCGCCGGCTAACAATCCATTTGCTCCGGGTAATAATGGCGGCAATGCCCCGCCGGCTAACAATCCATTTGCTCCGGGCAATGACGGTGGAGCTAAGAATCCTCCTGCTAATAACCCGTTTGCTCCGGGGAATAATGGGGGCGGTAATGCCGCACCAAAGAATCCTTTCCAAAATTAGGATTCCCTTCTGCTGAACAGGATGAAAGGTTCTGTCTCGCGGCCACTTGACCGATTTGTCGTGAGAAACCACACTCATGCAGTGAGTTGCTATATTAGTTTTAGCAGCTTAGTACTGATTTGAATTATTAAATTACATGCATGGAATCTTTCAATAATGTCTTCACCACCTATTAAACGTGCTTTGATTAGTGTTAGTGATAAACTCGGCCTCGTTGATTTTGCTCAGGGTCTGGAAGTGGCCGGTGTGGAAATTTATAGCACAGGCGGTACGCGTCGTCATTTAGAGCAAAGTGGGATTGAAGTTTTAGATGTGGCTGAGTACACCGGTTTTCCGGAGATGATGGATGGTCGCGTGAAGACTTTGCATCCACGGATCTTTGCGGGAATTTTATGTCGCCATGACCGTGAAGATGATATGGCTTCGCTCGAAAAGCATGATATTCTCAGCTTTGAGTTGGTCGTGGTAAACCTCTACCCCTTTGAGGCGACGATTGCTAAGCCGGGTGTAACCAGGGATCAGGCGATTGAGCAGATTGATATTGGTGGGCCAAGTTTGGTCCGTGCTGCTGCAAAGAATGCCAAGTTTACGTCGATCGTTACCAACCCTGAACAATATTCATCGGTGCTGGAAGAAGTTACGCAAGACGGATGTACGTCACAGGCAACGCGTGACAAACTTTCAGCTACGGCCTTTGCGATGACAGCCGAATATGACCAAGCAATTTCCCGCTACTTTGCTGAATCTGAAACAGATAGTATCTTCAAAAAAAATAAGACCGTCTCTATGCAACTCAAGAATGAGTTGCGATATGGAGAAAATCCTCATCAACAGGCTGCGATATATTCCATCGTCGGCAGTTCGGGTGTTAATGTCATCAACGCCCAACAACTCAATGGTAAAGAACTGTCTTATAACAACCTGCTGGATCTAGATGCTGCATTGCATATTGTCCGTCCGTTTACCGAGCCAGCATGTAGTGTGATCAAACATAATAATCCATGTGGAGCTGCCACTGGTGAATCTCTTGCGGAAGCCACCAGAAAAGCGATGGCAGGCGATCCCTTAAGTGCGTTTGGAAGTATTTTGAGTATGAATCGGGTTGTTGATGAACAGACGGCAGAGTTGTTATCTGAACCGGGATTGTTCGTCGAAGCTATCGTTGCGCCGGATTTTTCTGCTGCGGCCATCGATATACTGACAACCAAGCCTAAATGGCGCAACAACGTGCGATTGATGCAGGTTGGCAATCTTGATGATCAGCAGGGTGAGTTATCATTTCGGCATATCAACGGAGGTATGCTCGTACAGGAGGCTGATGTGCTTGCCGATGATTATTCATCCTGGGAAGTAGTGACCGAAGTTCAACCTGACGAAGTACTGTTAGATGAACTTAAATTTGCCTGGCAGATGGTACGCCATATTAAATCAAATGCTATCGCAGTGTGTCGGGAACAATCACTTGTGGGTGCCGGAGCAGGACAGATGAGTCGAGTTGATTCCGTGGAGATTGCGATCCGTAAAGCAGGCGAACGAACTCAAGGTGCAGTACTCTCTTCGGATGCATTTTTCCCGTTTCCGGATTCAATCCATGCTGCGGCAGAAGCAGGTATTACCGCTATTATTCAACCGGGGGGATCACGCGGCGATGAATCCGTGACGGCAGCCTGTAATGAACATGGAATTCCGATGATCTTTACCGGCCGTCGTCACTTTAAGCATTAATTATGGGTAGTTCCATCTTTGTTAAGGCTTCGGCCGACAGTTATCCTCGATTTGTCGGAAGCTCTGGATTGGGAGTTCATCGATGCTAGGTAAGACACCTGAATTTCTTCGCTGGGCGTTAGCTCATGCATGTGCATTAAAGGATTTTCCGAAATGGACAGATCCGAACAGGACCGAGCGTCATCTTCGAGCTATCCGCGTTTATCAGAATGCCGTAAATCAAGATCGGGTATTGAATGGAGTCGCGGTTGAACCGATTCAGGATGCAAGCGTGGACGTTGCCGAAGTCTTAGGGTTTCGAGTACACGATGTATTTGAGTTTTATGGAGACCCCGAAGCAGTTTCCAAGACCTGTGAAGTATGTCCGGCAAATGCTATGAAAATGCTCGATAGTTCAGCCTGGGTGGGATGCTTTGGAATGATGCCTGTTAACGAAGTTGCGTTACCCGATTTGGTAGGTGAGCTACCAAACGGTTCGGTTGATATGCGAGAACTGTTGCAGCAAGTACTAAAAGAAGATTCTGAGTTAGTAGAGCGAATTTATGAAGCCTTCGATAAGACATCACCTTCCTGGTACGGATTGTGGATCTCCAGAACTCCTTCGCTAAAGCAGCGAGCAATACAACTGGAAGTTGTGGAGGCTGTCCTGCAACGTACTCCCTGCACCGTTTCTGCTGCTTGGGACGCATTTCATCGGGGATTACGGTTAAGTGTTGAGCAGAATATTCCGCTACACGTACAATTAGTCCCGGAAGCTGAGACCGACGGAGTCTATTGGTTTGTCGATTCACATTGTGGTCGATGTGGAGCAATCGCCTCATCAGAGAAACACACCGGGACACAATGTCTGGTATGCAAAAATGAAGGTCGGCCCCGACAACCGCAACGACGGTTTGTGCGGGGGAAACGACCATACTGGAAGATGACTCGATTTCTGGGGGAAGACGGGGCACGGGAATTTTTAAACGAGTATAAACAGCATAAGGGATGGGACCATGTCACAGTCCGCTAGCGTACTGGATAAAATCGTTGAGACCAAATGGGCTGAAATCGAAACGGCTAAACAGCAAGTGCCAGAAGCGGATCTTCGCGATCAACTGGCAAATGCACCACCTGTTCGTGATTTTTTTGCAGCATTGGCCGGAGATGGATCAATCAAGCTAATCGCCGAAGTCAAAAAAGCCAGTCCATCGGCAGGGCTTATACGCCAGAATTTTGATCCCGTTGAAATTGCTAAAGCTTATCAGGCTAACGGAGCATCCTGTATTAGTTGTCTGACTGACCAGCAATACTTTCAGGGAAGTCTGGCCTATCTTTCGGCAATTCGCCAACATGTTGATATTCCAATCCTGCGAAAAGATTTCATACTCGATTCATACCAACTGCTCGAAGCCAGGGTTGGCGGAGCAGACGCTGTGCTGCTGATCGCTGAGTGTCTGGATGATTGTAATTTGAGAAAGTTATACAGCGAGTCGATCGATCTGGGGATGACCCCGTTGGTTGAATTTTATTTTCCCGAGAATTGTCAGCGAGTATTGGATGCTGGCGCTAGTCTGATAGGTGTAAATAATCGCAATCTTCATACCTTTGAAACTAATCTTGAGCATACTCTGGAGATGAAACAGCAAGTCCCTGACCAATGCCTATTGATTAGTGAATCAGGTATCTATACAGCGGAAGATGTCCTTATGCTTGCTGAACAGGGTATCGATGGGATTCTCGTTGGTGAGAGTCTTATGAAACAGGAAGAGATTGGCTTAGCAGTGTCTAAATTGCTATCACTTGTCTGATTTTTAAACTATTACCGGTCAAAATTCGTCTGGAGGTTTGACCGGTGTTTTCGTATACTTTCCCGACTTTCCATGCAGGGGGGCTGCGCGGAATATTCGAGAAATGAATTCAATTCGTTATTACAGTATCTATGTATACCGTCTTGTTATGGTGTTGCTTTGCTGCAGTTTGCTTAGCGGTTGCGGGACGACTAAAACCAAGACTGGTACCGATCAACTACTAATGTCAAATGCAGTCGATCTGACAGTCGGTGATTTGGATTTCAGTGATATTGCCGGTGAGAAAGTGTATCTCGACTCAAAGTATGTGGTGGCAGTCAAAGGCTTTGGCTTTGTAAATGCGAATTATATTATTAGTGCATTACGACAACAGTTATTTGCACATAACTGTCATTTGGTTCAAGCGATTGGTGATGCTGATTTCGTCGTCGAACCTCGCGTCGGGGCATTAGGTACGGACAGTCAAACGATCACTTACGGTATTCCCGGTAACAATTCGCTGGGAGCGTTTACGGCATTACTTCCGAGTGTGCCGACAGTGCCTGTACTTCCTGAAATATCTGTTGCCAAGCGGGATGGCAGCTCAGGCATCGCCAAGATTTCCGTCTTTGTCTATGACAAGAATGAACTTGATCCGATTTGGCAATCTGGTGTCAACTTCGCGCGTTCTACCTCGAACGACATGTGGATCTTTGGAGCGGGTCCTCTGCAATGGGGAACCATTTATAACCAACCGAATTTTGCCGGGCATCGCATCGATACCGGTGTCTTCAACATAGCTAAATGGTTTGAGCGCCCTACTTATTTATCTACGGCAGAAAATAAGCCTAAATATCATAGTGAATTCTCATTTAACGAGGCATTGGAACCTACCGTTTTGCCGGCTGAATATCAGGGTCCGCTAAGAGGTCCGGAGTCACCTGTTTCCGGAGAACCCGGGGTGGCGACACCTCCAGTTGGTGCGCTACCTCTTAAATAAAGTGAGTTCAGGAAATAATGACGGTTGGTGGTTTTCAGGCTCAACAGTATCAGTTGCTGGATTTTGGTGGAGGGCGGAAGCTGGAACGATTTGGTGACTGGATTATTGATCGCCCCAGTCCTCCCGCAGAAAAGGCTTCCAGATCTGCTCCGGAGTTGTGGGAGCAGGCCCATTTAAGATTTGATCGCAAAGACGGTCTTAAGGGAAAATGGAAACTGATTAAGTCTGACAAGCCATTGGACTTTGGTGAAAATGGTGAGGATTTTCCTTCCTGGTCGATTAGTTATCAGGACCATTTCCAGCTCCATTTGAATTTGAGCCCTGTCGGGCATTTAGGCCTGTTTGCTGAGCAGGCTGAAAACTGGCATTGGATTATGCAGCAAGTCCAACGTCTTGCTAAGCGACAGCAGGAGCCGGTAAAGGTCCTCAATCTATTTGCCTATACTGGTGGGAGCACACTGGCTGCTGCTGCTGTGGGTGCGCATGTCACTCACATTGACAGCGCCGCAACCAGCATTAATCGTGCGCGGGCCAATGCAGATTCAAGCGGATTGGGTAATGCGTCGATTCGCTGGATTCAGGAAGAGGCATTATTATTCTGCCAACGTGAATTAAAGCGTGGGAATCAGTATCAGGGGATTATTCTTGACCCTCCTTCATATGGTCGCGGCCCTAAGAATCAGGTCTGGAAGATTGGCAAGCATCTTTTGCCTCTACTCGAATTGTGCGGTGAACTAACCGGACAAAAGCGAGGTTTTGTTTTACTGACCAATCATTCGCCGGACTTCAGTTCAGCTGATTTAGAAGCATCATTTGCTGATGCGATCTTTGGGTCCTGTGGGGCAGGAGCGCGTGCACGTCGAATGACTTTAATCGCCCAAACAGGTCAGCGGCTTGATGCAGGGTGCGTAGTTCGGTTCCCCTGAACCTGCGGATATATTTCCGTAACTAGACATGCCCTCTTTGCCGTAGAGCTTCGAAGCAAATGACAGCGCAGCTGGTAGAAACATTAAGGCTATCGCCGATGCCCAGCATGGGGATACTTATGGCGGATGAATTTCTATCGTCCCAGTTTTGACTTAAACCTGTTGCTTCGCTTCCCATGATGATGGCAGTACGTCCGGTATAATCAGCCTGCGTGTAGTTAATGGCTCCGTCGACACGCGTGGCAAGAGTCTTGAATGTATTTTTACTGAGCCAGCTTTGCAGCTTATCGTGATCCGTGTGGATTACCGGAATGTGGAAGATTGCACCGCTGCTATTACGAATTGCATTTGGATTGAAGATATCTTGCGTGCCTGCAGAGAAGATAACTGCCTGCACACCTGCGGCATCAGCTGTTCGGACAATAGCTCCCAGATTGCCGGGTTTTTCAACAGCTTCGAGGACGATGATAAGTGTATTGGATGTTATCGCGAGATCAGAAAGGGTGCCAATAGCCGGTGTCTTGGCGACAGCGATCATAGCCGGTTGTTGTTGCCCATAGGAAATTTTCTGCATCACACGTTGCGAAACTTCAATCAGCGTTGTGCCGCGAATTTCAAGTAATGTTAAAGTTTCCCGTTGCGGTGTCTGGTCACAAAGAGAGACATCGAAGTAAACTTCGTCGATTATCAGATCGGTATCACAGGCGCGTTGAAGTTCCCTTAAACCATCGATCATAAATCGCTTTTGTTTTTGCCGACCTCTTCGTTCCCTCAACCGCATTAACTCTTTAATGCGTGGATTCTGAGGGCTTGTAATTTCCAGAGTCATCGAAACGCTCCGAGGGACTAGATGCAGATAAGAAGCCGATTAACAATAAATGGCATTGAGGGAACCTTAAGCATTTACGTATTCAAGTAGCGCATCGTTACCCTTACGAGCACAGAAGTCACCGATAGATTCATCGCCCTGCCGATCTTCTTTGAAGTATTCAAACAATTTTACGATCGAGGGTACGACTTCTTCAGCAGGTAACATATCCTTGTGGATAAAACCTAATCGGTTACCAATTCTCGCTCCGCCAACAAACATAGTGTATTTATTCTTAGCGCGTCCAACCAATCCGATTTCCGGGTTGTAAGGTCGGGCACAGCCATTAGGACAACCGGTCATGCGAACGGTGAATTTTTCTTCTGCCAGACCCATATTCTCCAATGCGATTTCCAGTTGATCGAGTATGCCGGGCAGAGCTCGCTCGCTTTCAGTGATCGATAAGCCACAGGTTGGCCAGGCAACACAGGCCATGGACCACAGACGTGCATTGGAGATTTCGCCACTCAGAATGACCCCGTGCTGAATCAGAATGTCCTCTAGTTTCGCTCGGTCTTCATCGGCTACGTCGGTAAACAGCAGGCTTTGGTGTGCTGTCAGATGAATGCCCGGTCGTAATTGCTGACAGACTTTACGGATAGCCGTTTTGAGTTTCATTGTTTCCGTATCTTTGAGCCGCCCGTTCTCGACGTTAAGACCATAGAACCAGTTTCCGTCGCCTTGTTCGTACCAGCCCATATGATCTTCGTGTTCAGACACATCAGTCGGATCCGGATCCGTCAAAGGGCCTCCCCAGTACTCTTCAACCTTTGCTCTGAAAGTATCGATTCCCCATCGGTGGATCAGGTATTTCATCCGGGCGACTTTGCGATCAGCTCGGTTTCCATAATCGCGCTGAACTTTAACAACGGCTTCAATAATGCTGACGACTTGTTCGCGAGTGGCGAAGCAGAGTTTTTGTCCCAAGGCTGGAAAAGTCTTTTTCGCACTTGGTGAGCGTCCCTGTCCCCCGCCAACCAGAACATTGTAACCAATGATGTTGTCGTCATTGAGGACGGCAATCAGCCCCAGATCGTGCGTATAAACGTCGATGCAGTTGTCGTGAGGCAGTGTGATACCTATTTTGAATTTGCGGGGTAGGTATTGGCGGCCATAAAGTGGTTCCACATCATCACCTAAGTACCCGGAGAGTGAAGCTTCGGATTCATCTCCTGCCAGGCATTTTTCACCGGTCTCGGTGTCTGTAATCCATAGTTCATGGTAAGAGCTGGTTTGAGGGCGTAAGCTTTCGGCGATTTCGTCCGTTAATTCCCGCAACTCATCATAAATATTATTTTTATAAGGGGCGGGGCAGCACATTGTATTTCGGGCAACATCACCACAGGCTGCCAGTGTGGTCAATTCTGTATCATTGATCCTTTTGATGGTTGCCTTAAGATCAGATTTGATTACTCCATGTAGCTGCAGCGTCTGCCGTGAAGTGATACGTAGTGTACTATTGCCGACTTCATCACAGAGGTCGAGATGTGCTAGGAATTGATCGGTTGTCATACGACCGCCGGGGATCCGGGTGCGCACCATATATATAAAACGTCTTTTGCTTCCATCTTCTTGAATCTGACCTCGGACATCACGGTCGTCCTGCTGGTAAGTACCGTGGTGTTTCAGTAATTGAACACTGCCCTTGCCAAAAAAGTTATTTTCATCAACCAACTCTGTATCAATATCACCTAGAAGGTATTCACTATCATTTTTGAATACTTCGATGGCACTTGGTTTAGGGTCTTTATTTGCAGATGACATAGTTAAAACTCCGTGTCAGGAGATTTGTATACGGCTTTGATTGACTAATTCTTAATTATCGTCAGTCGGAGAGGATTGCTTGAACAGCTTATAAGAACGTTTCGCTCAAGATTTTATTATAGTCCACTCTGAAAACAGGCAAAGGTCGCAATAGAGAACTCGGTTTTCTGTTATTCAGAAATCAGTTTGGCTGCAGCAAGTGTGTTGTACATCAGCATGGTGACGGTCAGGGGACCAATTCCACCCGGCACCGGGGTGATGTGGCCGGCGATTTCACAGACAGGTTCAAAATCCACGTCCCCGCAGAGCCCCTGGTCTGTACGGTTGATCCCCACATCGATCACGACGGCTCCCGGTTTCACCATATCGGCGGTAATGAATCCGGCAACACCAATCGCCGCAATAATTACATCGGCAGATTTACAGATTGCGGCTAGGTTTTGTGTGCGGCTGTGACACAATGTAACTGTGGCATTGGCCGCCTGCGGACCGCGTGTGGAGTCTCTGGCAGTTAACAGCATCGCCATCGGTTTACCGACAATATCACTCCGCCCCACGATGACAGCGTGTTTGCCGGACATCTCAATACCACAGCGATCCAGAATCTGTTGTACCCCATGAGGTGTACATGGTAAAAATCGTGGACGTCCCTGAGAAATCAAACCAACGTTTTCGGGATGAAAAGCGTCCACGTCCTTTTGGGGATCAACGGCATCAAGGACTTGCAGAGTGTCAATGTTATCGGGGAGGGGGAGTTGAATCAGAATGCCGTGGACATCTTTAGCGGTATTGAGCTCTGCGATCAGTGCCAGTAATTCATCTTCGCTCGTGCTGACCGGTAGTTTATGCATCTGACTTGCGATGCCAACCCGTTCACAGACCCGGTGTTTGTTGCGAACGTAAACTTCGCTGGCGGGGTCATCTCCGACCAGTACGGCTGCTAGACAGGGAGTAACTCCCGATTGTTCAACAAATTGTGAAACTTCCTGAGCTATTTCGATCTGAATTTTTTTGGAGATGGCTTTGCCATCCATGATGACTGCTGACACGCTTACACCTCGAAATGTCCTTTAAGACCCTTTTACGAACCGTATTCTGATGATTAAATGATTCTACGGTAGATAGTCTGAATCGGCGAGTGGTGTCTGATAGCTTCGTAGTGGTTGCAGCCTGCTGATTAGCCCCATTAAAATAAAACATTCGGTTTAATTTTTAATTAATAACCATAAGTAGAGATTCGTAATGGCAGCAGACCAGAATGAAGGCCACCAGCAAAATTCACAGCAGTATGAGCTGGATCCAACGTTTTTGAATTCAAGGCGAGAAGCCATTATTGTTTTTATATGTTGGTTTGTAGCTATGTGTTGGGCAATACCGTACTGCTATTTTAATGGGTATAACGTGGCCGATCCTTCTCAGATTCCAACCACATTTGGAATTCCTTCCTGGATTGTTTGGGGTATCGGTGCACCCTGGGTTGCCGCAGATGTCTTTACCTATTGGCTCTGCTTCTGGTTTATGAAAGATGATGATCTGGGTGTTGCCGGTGACGAAGAGCATTTGTCAGACGCAGTGGAGGCAAAATCAGAATGACAGAGATACCTTTTCTACTTTTAGCCCAAGGTCAGTCAGACAATGCGGTCCTGATCACTTTTTTGATTTATGTGATTGCCGTATTTGTCATCGCGGGACTCTCCAATAAACTATTGCAAAATAGGAATTTCCTCAGTGAGTATTTTCTAGGTAGCCGAGGTCTTGGTGTCTGGGCATTTGCATTAACTTTGGCGGCCACCAGTTCATCCGGCGGTAGTTTTATGGGCTTTCCATCCAAGATTTACAGCCATGGTTGGGTTTTAGGCCTCTGGATCGGAAGTTATATGGTCGTTCCGATCTGTGTAATGGGCCTGCTTGGAAAAAGAATTAATCAGGTTGCCAGAACATCGGGAGCGATCACAATTCCGGATGTCCTTCGCGACCGCTTCAATAATGTCTCCTTCGGAATTATTAGTGTTGGGCTGATTATTTTCTTCATGACATTTAATTTGGTGGCTCAATTTAAAGCCGGCAGTGAGATTTTAAGGACGTTGCTTGGTCCTATTGATACGTTTAATTCCATGGTTCAGGCGGTTCCTGACTGGTTAACCGGACTCTCTAACCAATCAGGTGACTATATGTTTTGCCTGATTGTCTTTGGCATCGCAGTGATTGTGTATACCACTTATGGAGGATTTCATGCTGTTGTATGGACTGATGTTATGCAGGGTATTGTGATGGCATTAGGAGTTGTCATTATGTTACCACTTGCGATTTATCAGGCCGTCGATGCTATCCCGTCAACTGATGACTCAGCTAAATCTGGTATGGCTCTGGTAACTGAAGAAATGTCGCAAATGGTTCCTCCCAAATTTTTGACGTTGGTCCTCCAGTATGCAGGACCAATGGAGGAAGATGTAAATATTCCTCCTGGAACCTGGGTTTCTTCTCAGGGATTGCCGCTTTACGGTGAAACTGATCGAATCTTCAGGACGACAAAACGATACACTCTGGAAAAAAGTACCGGTTATGCGGTAGTTGAAGCCATCGAAATAGTTTTTAAGAACGACAGACAACGGTCATGGGAAGCACTTAAACTGCAGAATTCTGCAGAGACAGTGTCAGCTGATGCGTTAGGAAAACTGGAAGTTAAGCGAGTGCTTAGTAAAGCCTCCCTGCATGTACCTGAGGATTATCCTGTGCAGATCGAAGATGTTTCTTTTAAACCGGGTTTACTACTGCCTTTTGAAGATAAGGATACAGGCCAGCAGCGGATTGCCATGCTGTATTCAATCAATACACCTAAGAAGGATCGTACACCAGGGACCCCCCTAGACATCTTTCTTTTTCAAATACTTTATACCGAGGGTAGGATTCTAGAAAAGGAATTAGCAGTCTACGAGGAACAAATTAAAGAGACACCTTATCTTGCAGAGTTAAAGCTGTCTGACATTGATGAGGGATTTTATGTCTACGGTTCCGCCGATGATGAACGAGGAGCTTATGTGACCGCACCCGGTCCTCACCGTTCAGAAGCAAACGGATTTTTGCCTTTGAGTCTAGCAATTTCTTTCTTCTTCATGTGGGCAATTTCCGGAACCGGACAACCCAGCAATATGGTTCGCCTGATGGCTTTTAAGGATACGCTGACACTACGCCGTTCGATTTTTACTGTGGCGATATACTATTCCATGATTTATATGCCGTTGGTGGTGATCTTTTGCTGTGCGAGAGTTATTTTACCTGGTATGGAAGCGGAAGCGGATCGTATCATGCCTCAGATGGCTGTGACGCTTACATCCAATATTGGCATGGGATGGCTGGCCGGGCTTCTCATTGCAGCTCCTTTTGCGGCCGTTATGAGTACAGTCGATAGTTTTCTTCTTATGATTTCTTCAGCTCTGGTGCGTGATATTTATCAGCGAAATATGAATCCGTATGCAACCGAAGAGAAGATTAAGAAGCTTAGCTATTTCTTTACACTAATAGTTGGATTAGGAGCATTATTGGGAGCGATGAACCCACCTGAGTTTCTGCAGGACATTATTGTTTATACAGGTAGCGGTTTAGCCGCAGCGTTTCTGGCCCCTGTTGTATATGCACTTTATTGGCCACGCTCTAATCATCAGGGTTGTATCGCTGCGATGCTTGGCGGATTCGGTACGCATCTGGCAATGTACTTTATAGGTTTTATCAACGGTAATGGATTTACTCCTTTCCGACTTATGGGAACTGATCCGATCATATTAGGTTTGGTGGCTTCATTCATTATTGGGTTTGTTGTGACACTTAAGACAGCACCGCCTGATGATCAGCTTGTGAAAAAGTATTTCTATAAGAAAGTGGAAGGTTAGTGCACACATGCTGATTTTTGATGCGCATTTAGATATTTCGATGAACGCGGTGGAATGGAACCGCGACTTAACAGATACCCTGAAAAATGTTCGCGAACGCGAAGCGGGGAAAATGGATTATGTCGATAGGGGGAAAGGAGTCCTGACGCTGGAAGAAATGCGACGCGGGGAGATTGGTGTATGCATTGCCACGCAAATTGGACGATATGTCGCCCCGGATAATCCTCTTCCGGGCTGGAACAGCCCTGATATCGCATGGTCGATTACACAGGCTCAGCTAGCCTGGTATCGAGTCATGGAAGATAAGGGATTGATGGTTCAGCTCCGTGACAAACAGCAGCTAAATGATCACGTTCGGTTGTGGGAAACTACTGAGGATAAATCCAATTTACCAATTGGTTATATATTAAGCCTTGAAGGTGCTGACTCAATTATCAATCTTAGCTATCTGGAAAAGGCTTACGAATATGGGTTACGTGCAATCGGTCCGGCTCACTACGGCCCGGGAAGATATGCACCAGGAACAGGTTCAGAAGGAGGGCTCGAAGCTCCATGTAAAGACCTGTTAAAAGAAATGCAGAATCTGGGGATCGTTTTGGATGTCACGCATCTTACAGATGAAGGATTCTGGGAAGCTCTGGATTTATATGATGGCCCGGTTTGGGCCAGTCATCAGAATTGCCGGGCTCTTGTGCCTCATCAACGCCAATTTAGTGATGAACAGATTCAAGCCATTATTGAACGTGATGCTGTCCTTGGGATGGCTTTCGATGCCTGGATGATGGCTCCGGGTTGGCAGAGGTTTATTACGCAGCCCTACACGGCGGGGGTGAATATCGAACGTATTATCGAACATGTGGACCATATTTGTCAGCTTGCCGGTAATACTCGACATGTTGGAATTGGATCCGATCTGGATGGTGGCTATGGCCGCGAACAATGTCCTTACGACATGGAATCCATAGCTGACTTGCAAAAACTAACAACCTTGCTGGCTGAACGAGGTTATAGCCAGGAAGATATTGAAGCTATTATGCATGGGAATTGGATTCGACGATTGAATGAGATTTGGGGTTAAGCCCAACTTCAATACTTCGGATCCCTTCCAAGGAGAAATTAAATGAAACTTGTTAAATGCCAAACTGGTACGGGTGAAGTACTTGTTGCCCAGTTAGATGGCGAGATTGTTCGCCCTTTGTCATTTGCTGATTCGTCCTGTTCAACATTGGCAGATATCATTGAGTCAGATAATCCATCGGAGACAGCGGCTGCTCTCGTATCAGATCAGGAAATCGCATTGGCCGATGTGACGCTACTTGCTCCGATCGACCAACAGGAAGTTTGGGCTGCAGGTGTGACTTATAAACGGAGTCAAACGGCACGCATGGAAGAATCTGAAACAAGTGCTTCCTGCTACGATCTGGTTTACGAAGCTGATCGTCCTGAATTGTTTATGAAAGCAACACCCCACCGAGTTTCCGGGCCCGGGCAGCCGGTTCGTATTCGTTACGATGCAACCTGGAATGTACCAGAACCTGAAATCACCTGTGTTGTATCCAGTAAAGCCAGGCTCGTTGGTTTTACCATCGGTAACGATATGAGTAGTCGTGATATCGAAGGTGAAAATCCTCTTTATCTTCCTCAGGCAAAGGTCTATCGACAATGTGCCGGACTCGGACCATGCATCACTTTACTTGATAGTATGCCCGCTCGCGAAGACACAGGTATTAAACTTCAAATTGAACGTGGGGGCGAAGTCGTTTTTGAAGGGAACTCAGGCGTCAGTGAAATGCACCGTACCTTTGAAGATCTAATTGGTTATCTATGTCGGGAACAGGAATTTCCAAATGGAGTTTTCCTGATGACCGGAACCGGTATCGTTCCTGATAGCAATTTTACACTTAAGCATGACGACGTAGTGCATATTACTATTTGTGGAATCGGTACTCTAACCAATCCTGTTGTTCAGGGTTAAGTTGTATGAATTTTTGAGACAACATAAATAATGGAATAATACTGATTGTTGTGAGTTCAGTCAGATAAGAATAACGAAAGATAATAAACAATGGAAAAAGTTTTAATTGCCGGGCGATGGCGCGAGGCGAATGCTTTGTCATCTTTCCAGGCGGCTAACCCGGCCAATCGGGAACTACTCGAGCCACAGTATCCTGTCAGTGCCTGGGAAGATTGTGACGAAGCATTAAATGCTGCAGTTACAGCGTCTGTTGCCTTACGGGATATTTCAGGAGCACAGATCGCGGACTTTCTGGAAGCCTATGCGGACGACATTGAACTGAATGCCGAGGCCATTATCGATATGGCTCATGCGGAGACCGCTTACCCGAAAGAAACACGTTTAGCCGGCGGTGAAATGCCGCGTACTACAAATCAGTTGCGTCAGGCTGCCGCAGCGGCTAGAGATGGAAGTTGGGCATTACCGACAATTGATACTGCTGCTGGCATTCGAAGCGTTTATGGTGCGATTGGTCCGGTTTGTGTTTTTGGTCCTAATAACTTCCCTTTGGCATTTGGTAGTGCTTCCGGTGGTGATTTTGCTGCCGCCATTGCTGCCGGAAATCCTGTCATCGCAAAGGCAAATTCCTCTCATCCGGGTACTACCAGACTCTTCGCTGAATGTGCCCAGCGAGCAGCTGAAGCAACAGCGATGCCCGCTGGAATGGTGCAATTGATTTATCGTACCAGTCACGAAGACGGAGAACGGCTGGTTTCCGATGCTCGGACGGGAGCTACCGGTTATACAGGAAGTCGTCAGGCAGGATTAAAACTAAAACAAGCTGCTGATCTGACAGGCAAACCAATCTACCTTGAACTTTCCAGTGTGAATCCGGTAGCGATTCTCCCCGGGGCCCTGAAGGAAAAAGGAGCTGAGATTGCTGAAGAATTTACGGGAAGCTGTTTACTGGGGACCGGTCAGTTTTGTACAAATCCCGGTTTAGTGTTGCTGCTGGCAGGAGAATCCACGGATCGGTTTATCCAAGCCGTCACTGCGAAGTTCGCCGAAGCTCCGGTGGGAACATTATTATCCGCCGGTGTGGAAACGAGTCTGGCATCTAATCTGCAAGTACTTGTCGATACCGGAGCGGAATTACTGGTTGGTAATACCGCTGTTGATGAAGGCCGTTTTTGTTATGCCAATACACTTTTGCAGGTAACAGCTTCACAGTTCCTAGCAGATCCTGAAACGATGCAGACGGAAGCTTTCGGTAACAGCTCTTTATTGCTGGTTGCGGAATCTGTGGACGAATTGATTCAGGTTGTTGCAACGCTGGAAGGTAATCTGACCGGTTGTATCTATTCAGATACTGCTGGAGCGGATGATGATGCATATGATCAGATTGCCGGTGAGATGCGAGTTAAAGTTGGTCGTCTGTTAAATGATAAAATGCCGACAGGTGTTGCCGTTTCAGCAGCTATGAATCATGGTGGCCCCTTTCCGGCAACCGGCCATCCGGCCTTTACAGCAGTTGGAATCCCAGGAGCTCTTTTGCGGTTCGGGATGCTTCAATGTTACGATAATGTAAGACTTCATCGTCTGCCTTGTATCTTAAAAGATGAAAGTCCAAACGGAACTGTTTGGAGAAACGTTGATGGAGTCTGGACGCAGGCCAATCTGGGTTAATTTTTTACTTAATTAAACGATTCATGAATAGGAATCAGAATCATGCATGTTTTCAAAGCAATGCTTAGTCTGGCGGTTCTTTTGGTTGTAGGTAGCTTTCTGCTGGCTGATGAAGAGGGACAAATGTTTCTCGATCAGGCAACAGAAGCCAAGCTGAATGCAAAGAATTTCCAGGATTTAGAAGAAGTAATCAAGCTTGCGGAAAAGGCAGTGGAGGCAGGCCTAGACGAAGGTGGTAAAGAGTTTGCGATTCAGTTGATTACATCAACGCTGTATCAACGCGCGGAGCAACTATCAAATCCTCTGCTATCCGGACGTCCGCCGCAGCAGTGGGTTGAAATGCGTCGGCTTGCTTTGAGTGATCTGGGAAAACTGACGAAGTACAATGATCAATTTGCAGATGCCCATCTGTTGATTGCTAAGCTTCAAGCATTGCCAGGTGGAACGCGTAAAACAGGTATTGAGTCCGCTTCAAAAGCACTTGAATTGTATGAAGATGATGAGCAGCAGGCGAACGCGTTGATTGCCCGGGCTGCACTTCGTGGTGACGCAGGTGAAAAAATCACAGATCTGACTAAGGCAATTGAGGTTGATGAAGATAATTCAGCAGCCGTTACCGCCCGCGCTGCCGTCTATTCTCAACAGGGCGACTTTGAACAGGCTGCGAAAGATTTCCGACGTGTTTTAGAACTCGACGGCGACGATGTGCTGGCAATGTCAGCTCTGGCGGAAGCTCTTGCGCAGCAAAAAGAATTTGATCAGGCAATTAAGATTGCGAATCAGGCCGTTGAAAAGCAACCTGATGCTTCAGCAGGATATGAATTACGTGCACGAATTCATCTTATGCAGAATGATATCGAAGAAGGTAAGAAAGACCTTGATAAGGCAATTGAGATAAATCCAAAGAGCGATGGTGCACTGTTACTTCGCGCCAATGTAGCTCTGGCTGAAAATCGTCTCGAAGATGCCAATAAAGATCTGGATGCTCTCCAACAGATTAATCCTAATTCACCTCAGTTGTATTTATTAAGAGCTGGAGTGTTAGAGCAGCAGGGGGATTATTATCGTGCGGCTAAACTACTCGAAGCTCTGCTACAGTTTCTGCCGGCCGATAACGAGATGCGAATTCGTGTGGCGATGGATTATTCCATGGCGGAAGAATTCGAGAGTGCTATTAAACAAATCAATGTCGCGATCGAACGGAATAAGGAAGATTGGATTGGCTATTATTCCCGCGCCGATATTTATCTGAGCATGGGTGAGCATGCCAAAGCTGTTGCTGACTATGAAAAAGCTTATGAGTACAACCAGACGCATGATAATCTGTTGAATAACTGGGCCTGGACTCTTGCAACGTCAGATAATGAGGAAGTTCGTAATGGTAAGAAATCGGTAGAACTGGCACTTAAGGCCTGTGAGGTATCTGAATATAAGAAGCCTCATATTCTTAGTACTTTGGGAGCCGCTTATGCTGAAACGGGCGATTTTGAAAACGCGAAAAAATGGGCGAAAAAAGCTGTTGAGATTGGGCGTGACGATATTCAGGAACATCTGGAATTAGAGCTGAAGTCGTACGAGGATGGTAAGCCATGGCGGGAAAATAAGGCCAAGGAACGCGAGGATAAGCCGCCAGTGGACCGCTCTAAATTGAAGACTATATAAAGCTATGGATATACAGGAAGCTTGCACATTACGTGCAAAACGTTGTGTCCCTTGCGAAGGTGGGGTTCCCAAGTACTCGCTGGAAGAAGCACAGGCTCAGATTGTAAACCATCAAGACTGGCAGATTATCAAAGATGGCCAAAGGATTCGGCGCGAATGGACAGCGTCAAATTTTATGGCCGCCATGCAATTCTTCAATGCGGTTGCCGAACTCGCTGAAGATGAAAATCATCACCCAGATATTCATCTGGAAGGCTACCGTCATGTTAGCGTTGAGATCTGGACGCATGCCATTGGTGGGTTGAGTGAGAATGATTTCATACTGGCCGCTAAGATCGATGAAATTGAGTGGGCTGGTTCGCCTAACACTTAGTACCGTTGATGATTCGTTCGGCTGCCTGTTTTCCACTGCGAACACAAAGCGGTATCCCCACACCGCGGTATGCGTTGCCGGCTAATTCGAGTCCCGGAATAGATTTAAGTTGTTCTTCGATTGAATCAACTAATTCAACATGTCCCACATGGTATTGGGGCATTGTATTGGTCCAGCGTGCAATGTCTGTAAATAATGGTTCTCCGTTTACACCCAGAAGGTCTTTCAATTGTTCGCGAGTTGACTGGATTAGTTTTTCGTCGGCCAGTTCTAATAGCTCCGGTTGTAATGCTCCGCCAATAAAGATCCGAAAAAGCACGTGACCATCCGGCGCACGCCCGGCAAACTTTTGGCTGGAAATACTGATGGCGATTAATGGTCTGTTCTCTTTGATCGGACTGACGATACCAAAGGCATCGAGTGGATGGTCAACGTTTTTTCTTGTGTACCCCATCGAAAGCACGCTGGCACCGGCTAAAGGAATTTGGCCGACACTGTTACTCAACTCAGGGAACTCTTTTTTGAGTAGTTGTGCTGTAATTTGACTCGAAGTTGCCAATATTATTTTGTCGTAATGACGAACGGCGGATTCCCCTTCAACGGTAACGCTCAGAACATCTTCAACTGGTTGCAATCCTGTTACCTTGACCCCGTATTGAATTGTATTAGCAGGCAGAGCGTTAACGATTGCATCTGTAAATGATTGCATTCCGTCTTTAGGAGTGACAAACATACTATAGCGAGCCCCGCTACCGCCAGCATCGCTTTTCCGATTTTTTAACTGTTTTAAACCTCCGCGTATTAAACCGCCTTCGTCACGTTCCATATCAACAAACGTTTTCAGCGTAGCATTCATACTTAGCTTCTCAGGATCGGCTGTATAGATACCTCCGATCAGAGGCTGAATGATATTGTCAAAGGCTTCCTGTCCGAGGCGTCGCCGGGTGAAAGAAGCCAGGCTTTCATCAGATGTATCGGTCCGCCGTCGTGTAAATAATTCCCTCAGTACACGTAGCTTTCCTCGCTTGCTTAGCAGTCGGGTCCGGGCGATTGACCATAGGTTGGTGGGGGTCATCATCGTCCATCCCGATGGCATCTTTTCCAGTTTTCCACGATGGATTAGGTAGGCACCGCGGTTGGTTGTGTTGGTTTTGATTAGCTGATCTGCAAATCCGATTTCTTCACAGAGTTCGAGTGCCTCCGGTTCACGCGTGATAAACATGTCCGGACCTCGTTCGATTAGAAATCCGTTTTGACAGATAGTTTGCAGAATTCCTCCGGCACGGGGGCTGGCTTCGAGCACGGATATTCGCAGATCGGGACGCTGTTTCTGAAGATAGTAAGCCGCTGATAGTCCTGTTATCCCGGCACCAATAATTGCGACCCGACTGTTTCGTGCAAGTTTATGATTAGTGTCCACGGCTAGCTTCAAAGGAGAGTTTTGCTTAAGGAAAAATTCACAAGGTGCTGGAGAATATTAGTATCATAACCTATAAGGGTCACACTCCTAGACAGCGTTTTCTTTTGAATATCAAAGTGAGTAGAGATAGAGATATGGTGAATTATCGAATAGGTGTTATCGGTCACACGGGTCGCGGCAATTATGGTCACGGCATCGATACGGTATGGTCACACGTTCCCGATTGTGAAGTGGTGGCCGTCAGTGACCCTGATCAAGCAGGACAAGCTGCCGCGAAGGAACGCCTCAAAGCACCGGTTACCTATTCTGATTACCGAAAGATGCTGAATGATGAGCAGTTGGATATTGTTGCCATCTGTCCCAGATGGTTAGATCAACATCGTGATATGGTTTTGTTTGCCGCTGAGAAAGAACTGCATATTTATATGGAAAAGCCTTTTTGTCGCACACTTGAAGAGGCGGATCAGATGGTCGCTGTCTGCGAAAGCAATAAAGTAAAACTTGCTATCGCTCATCAGACTCGTTACAGCCCAACGCTTCGTGTGATCAGGGAGTTGATTGAGGATGGCCGGATTGGTGATGTTCTTGAACTTCGCGGACGTGGCAAAGAGGATGGTCGCGGAGGTGGAGAGGATCTATGGGTCCTGGGGAGTCACATTTTTAACATGATGCACTTCTTTGGTGGTGAACCAACCTGGTGTTTTGCACGGGCCTATCAGGATGGTGTTCCGGTTCAGAAGAAAGATGTGTACGAAGGCAATGAAGGTATCGGGTCATTGGCTGCGAATTCATTGACCGCCACCTATGGTATGCAGGATGGAATCCACGGTTATTTTGCTTCCACAAAGGGCGCTGGTAACGGTGCCCGATTCGCATTGCAGATCTATGGCAGCAAGGGTGTCTTTGATATCAAAACAGGTTATCGTCCGCTGGCATATCTGCTTGAAGATCCTAACTGGTGTTCAGGTAGATCAGGTAAAAACTGGCAACGTGTTACTTCTGCCGGGGTCGGAAAACCCGCGCCATCCGGTGATAGCTCGCTCCACGCAGGGAATATTGCAGCCTGTATTGATTTAATCGCCGCAATTAAAGAAGACAGACAGCCCGAGTGCAATATGTATGAAGCTCGTACAACTGTTGAAATGATCGCCGCGGTTTATGAGTCTCATCGCCAGAGTGTCCCGGTCGCGATGCCATTAATTCAGCGAAAGAATCCGCTTACATTGCTGACAAGCTAAATGTTCCTTGCCTAATGAACAGGTCTTGCTGATATGTCCCTTGATGGAATACGACTGTCAAAGGGTAGCGATTATGATGGTTATTCGGCGGAGATTACCTGTTAAGACAATTACACCACTCTTCTTGGCCAAATATCCTCGTTTTCTTGCCTTCTCTAGTTTACCGAACTAATATCGGAATAGACCTCTTTTCGATGAGATAAGTGACGGAATGTGCGCTTGAATTATTGGCGGAAGTCAAACTCAAACGTATTAGCCCCCTGCGGTAATCCGTAATTTGAGTTACGTAAACAGAGAAAACAATATTTATGCCGTTCCTGGCTTAGTACAGGGACGAAGACGAGGAATCTCATCATGTCAACGTCGAAATGTCTTCACAATTTATTATCGTTGATTGTCGTAGCTGGCTTATTAGTCTTTAGCCCTGCCGTCCACGCTCAATTTGGTGGCGGTGGCTTTGGAGGCGGAGGTCAAGGCGGCGGTGGTTTTGGCGGCGGCGGACAAGGCGGCGGACAAGGCGGCGGACAAGGCGGACAAGGTGGTGCCGGTGTCGTTATTAATCCCCAGGGTGTGCTGAAGGTGCAGCATTTTGACATTCGTTTGACACAAAAACGAATACAGGAAGCGCGTCAGGTTCTTGATCCCAATGTTGCTCGTCAAAGTGAATTAAGAAAAGTATCATTGACACGTCTCGAAGCAGAAATTGCTCGACGTTTGGAAGCTGGCGAAGGTGTTAGTGATGACATGCGTTATCTTGCTGGTCTGACCAGTATCGATTATGTCTTCTTCTATCCGGAAACAGGTGACATTGTTGTCGCCGGCCCTGCTGAAGGATACGCCGTTGATCCAGCAGGTCGACCTGTTGGTGTTGCTTCCGGCCGAGCCATTCTTGAACTACAGGACCTGATTGTTGCCCTGCGTAGTTATGGCCCTGCCGGTAAAAAGGCCAATACCGTTGGCGTCTCTATCGACCCAACTCAGGAAGGTTTACAACGTATGCAGCAATTCATGGTAAAGGCTGCACCTGCGCTCAATCCTCGTACTACGAAACAGTTCGTATCAGGTTTGCAGAAAAGTCTTGGACAGCAGGTGGTCACTGTGGAAGGTATTTCACCGAAAACGCACTTTGCTCAGGTATTAGTCGAAGCAGACTACCGTATGAAACTGATTGGTATTGGTTTGGAAAAGCCACCGGTTGATATTCGTACTTATATCGGAGCGGCCGTACCGTCATCAGTGAATCGCAATGCTATGGCTCGCTGGTACTTTACACCAAATTACGAATGTGTTCGGGTAAGTGAAGACAACTTAGCGATGCAGCTGGTAGGTGATGGTGTCAAACTGATCGGGGCTGATGAATTAGTACAGGCTGACGGAACTCGTGTTGGCAATGGAGCGGTTGATCGGGCTAGTAAGATTTTCCAACAGTCGTTTACTGCGAAATATCCACAACTTGCTTCGCAAGTTCCCGTTTATGCACAAATGCGGAACCTGATTGATATGTTGATTGTGGCCGCTTTCATTCAGGAAAAAGACTATTATTCACAAGCCAGTTGGGATCTTGGATTACTTGGTAACGAAAAGGTTCTTTCGGTTGAAGTTTACCCTGAACCAAAAACTGTCGAGACTGCAGTCAATGCGGTTTGGAAAGGTAACTCACTGATGACACCTATCGGCGGTGGAGTGGATATTCAGCCTATGACAGCTTTGTCCTCACAGAATCTCCTGCTGGATGCCGACAATGTTGTTCGTAAGACTCATGAGCGAACGACAATTAATGGCTTACAGGCGGGCCAGTGGTGGTGGGACTAATTCTGCCTAGCAATTTTGATTGTTAATTTGCGATATTTGGCGAGCCTGGTTTTATCCGGCTCGCCTTTTTTATTAGCTAGGTTTTGTCAGGATGACGCGGATATCGCAGACATTTGTATGAGTTGGACCGCAGAGAATAAGTCCGTCCAATAATTCAAAAAATGTATAGGCATCATTACGCTGGAGATGATCAGCGGCATCAGGTTTGTGACGCATGAGGCGTTTGATGAGTTGTTGGTCAGCCATGGCGCCTGCCGCATTTGTCGGTCCGTCTTCTCCATCAGTACCACCTGCCAGAACCACGGCATTGTCCATACAGCGGGCAATATCAGGACTGTGGTTTAACTGATCCACGATAGCGGCTAGGACCAATTGCTGATTCCTTCCACCTTTTCCACGAATCTTTTCATTCACCAGTTTTACTACCGGCTCGCCACCGGAAATGTATGCTCGTTTGCCCTCGAGTTGTCTCATCTGTCTTAGCTTTTCGGCATGTTCCCGTCCAAGTTCCTCGGCATATCCTTCTAGAGTAAGGTGAGCCAGACTTTCTGTGAGGTAACCCAACTGCTGAGCCTTTTGGGCAGCAGCATTCACAGCGGTTGCGTTGTTACCAATGATTTGTGTATCGCAATGGACAAAAGAGTATTCTGCAACAGGCAGGTTTCTGAGGACTTCCAAGCATTTATGAACAACGGGGTCATTTTCATCTAGTAATTCGCGTACCGTTTCAACGGCCTGCTCGATGGAAGCGGGGTCTATGACTGTTGGACCAGACGCGATGATATCAAGTGGATCTCCTAATACGTCGGAGATGACAAGTGTGACGAGTCTGGAATTTCGACAATATTGAGCCAGGCCTCCACCTTTGACCTTACTAAGTTTTTTACGAACCGAGTTTAGCTGCTTAATGTTGGCACCTGCAGCGCTTAACTTGCGAGTTAATAATTGTTTTTCAGCGAGTGTAATTTTCGGAATCGGCGAAGGTAGCAGTGCCGATCCACCACCAGAAATTAGGCAGATGCAAACATCATCGGCTTTCGCCTGCTGCAGGATATTTATGATTTGATCAGTCCCTGCAACTCCCTGTTCTGTGGGTTCATTGAGACCAGCAGGTCTGGCACCATGTAGTGTAATATTTGGAATCGTCTGCACACAATCTTCTGGTACATTAACCCAGCCTAAAACCTGAAGCCCGGAATCCTGTAGTGCATTGAGTACTCCACGAGCCATACCGCTTCCTGCTTTACCAGCGCCAATGACAAAGATACGACTGTTAGCAGACAAAGCATAGTGTTGAGTTCCGACCTGAAGAGAGTGTCCTGTGAACTTAATAGCGGCAGAGGTGAGTTGTTCGCTATCTACGGCCTCCACAGCAGCCTGCCAGATGGATTTTGCGTCCGCTACTAATGATGACATATTCCAGAACGCCTTTATGCTTGATGGACTCGAAGGATATCCAGCCACTGCCCCGGGTGCTGTACGGTGATCTGACTAAGACTGTTTGGGGTGGCAGTATTACAGACCATACCAATTAGGTAACCGGAACCGAGTACTTCGATTTTACCTGCGATACTGCACCAAACAGTGCCTTGACCTTTGTTAGGAATTGCCAGGTTATTAAAGAAAGATTGGATGAAACCATTTGAACTCAGCTGTTCTGGCCATTTCCTAAAAATAGGCTGATGTAGTTCCAGAATCCTCATGAAGTCTGGAATGAAGTGATTAAGAATATTTCCCAGATGTTCTTTTTCCGGTAAGCTTTGGCCGCGACCGATTGGGCTGATTACCAAAGCCCTAATACGAACCGGACTCCCGTAGATTTCCATACGAACTGGCTCGTTGATTACCGGTAGTAAAGGTAGTTTCTCGATCGCTATTGTTAGATTGACCTGTTGTTCGTCAGTGGTTTGTTTTTTATTACGACCTGAGATGAAGATTACGAGTGAGATTAAACATGTCAGCAGTACACCAGCTCCGACCCATATTTCTGGTTGTGCTAACAATTCCAAGAGGACATCCTTTTTTTACATGACCAGCTGAATGCGGACTGAGAAATAGTGATGAGGTAGTTTATCTTGAAGATTCAACAGTTGTTGGAGATGTATTATTCGAGTGATTTAATTGTATCGGCGAATGATTAGTCAGGTGTGAAATTTGTTTTTGGATAGTGATATTATCAATCGAGACTTCTCCCAGTCCCATCAAGGCAAATGTGAGCTGGACTGTTCCATCCTGCGGAGCAACACGTATTAAAGAGAACGGTTGCCATCCGGTGGTATGGTGAAATCGGTCGCCCATCGAGATTCCACCTATCGAATCATAAACAACGAGACCGTCTCCGTGATGCTGAAGTGGTTCGGTAATATTGATCCAGCCGCGAATATGCAGGACCTCACCCTGGCGTACAGGAACTTCCGGCGAAGTGATCCAAACAGGAGCTTCTAGGAATGATGGTGTTGAGGCTTGTTCTGTAGTCCAGGCTTGCAGTCGCAGACTGCTTTCTCCTTCTCTCGGGAAGTGAGGAGTAAGTTCAACCAGAGACTGAACCACATGTTGTGGATGACGATGATGTTGCCAGCCTGCTGCTTGTACCTGATTGAGCATTTCCATTGATCCCGCCGTTAGTTGATTGGCAGACCAGTTTGAATTGAGCAGTTGTCGTTGTGCCAGAAAGTATTCAGGTAAACTTGTTATACCTAAAGTCAGAGGGTTGCCTGTTGTCTGGCCTGTGGTTTTATGATTCCAGGCAGCTAATTGAGATTGTCTTAGTAGATCTTCGGCGCGGGAGAGTAACTGAAAGGCAACATCCCATTCATTGATGGATACATGTTTTCGAGCTTTTTGTAAGCTGGATTGAGCCTGAGCGTAGGGGATTGTGATTCCTTCTATGCTTACAGCTTTTGGAGATCGAATCTTGGTCAGCGGATACAGGCCTACGAGTTGCTGTTGAAGAAGGTCATAAGTTAGTTGAAGTGTACGAGTACGATGTTCATAGATCTTACGTTGAATGAAATCTCTGACCAGAGGGTCTGCCGTTAATACGATTCGAGAAATATTTGATTCTTTGCTCAGACTGACGAGATTAGAGGCTTCTCTGGAACCTCGTAACCGTTTGATACCGCTGAAGCCGATATGGTAAGGGCGATAGGTCACCGGAACACCTGGAACATTGAATTCAATCACCTGCTTGTTAACTGGAAGACTGACAATTTGCTGATCTTCACTATTACTGAAGACCCATAGTAACCGGGCTCTGTTAGTTTGTGTCATATACACCGTAATGTCATTACGATTAACTTTAACCTGACCTGTTGTTGTGCCTCCGGCGATCCATGGAGCAATGATATCTAATTCGTTGTTTACACGTTCCAGTATACGTCTTCTCTGAAGTGTATCTTCATCTGTTTGATCGAGCCGAGAGAGAGATTGTATTTGAATTCCTCTTGCACCGGCAGCTAATGCCCGATTGACGATCATTGAAAGTTGGTCGTAACTGACGATCGTCGACAATCGTTTTTGAGATAATTGTTCTGGCTGGGATCTGACCAGTGCGTGCTGCTGGCGTAACACAGTTTCCGGGATCTGACTTGGTACCTTTACCCAAACATTGCGGCCTCGCCTTAATTCGCCGATAGCTTGTAAAAGCTGTTGGGTTGAGTGTTTTATGTTTAAGCCACTGAAGAGAGGTTGCCATGACAGTTGACAGATATCCGTATACCGACTGATATCCTGAAAGCCGCTTTGAATTGTGCCGATTGTCGGACGTTGGTGAATAACGGGCAATCGGTTCAGATGACTTGTCTGATTTTTAATGTCGAGAAGGTCATCCGTTCGAATGTAATTGCCAAGGTTCCAACAAAGCAGCGGGCTTAGATTCGCTGATGCGGTCAATTCATTACTAAGGTTAGGAGGGGCAATCAGTTTTAGGCCAATCCGTCGTGCTGTCTCGAGTTGCTGAATGGTTGGAAATTGCTTGAGCGCCGCTGTATTAAATCCCAGCGATTGTAATAGTTCCAACGGTTCTCCGTTGTGTTCAATAACCTTAGGCATATAGGGAAAGCCGTTGACCAGCAAAACCGATTCCTGGATTTCGATTTGATTTTCGTTTTCACTGGTGGCCAAATAGTCAGTTGAACCGTTTTGTTGGTAATTTGCAGCCGTGACGGATTTGCCAGTTACTCTCGGTGTTTGCATTTCAAATTCATCTATCCACAATTGCAGCATTCCCGGAGCACTATAGGTGTTGAGCATAATGTTGCTAATGTATGCCTGCCCTGCACTTACATTAGGACCGTGCTGGCTACGTAGACTTGGCACCTTGCTTTTTAACTGCGAATAGATATTGGAAATTGTGAGTTTTTGCCAACTGCCAGCTGTTGTGTAGGCATCCCCATAAACCTGAACCTGAAGAGGTTTCTTTGTTTGAGGGTCAATCGTACGCGGAAGTACAACGGTACCAATGATTTGTACGTGATTGCGATTTGCACGGATCCAAATCGATGGGTTTAATTCATCAATTAGGCGAATCTGAGGTGTGTTATAAGCATAGTGAATATGCGTACTCTGCCCCGCAATGAGCTCTAGATATTCACTTTGCCGTCCGTGATGGAATATTTTCTGGTCGTGCCCATGGCTCGTAGTAACAACTTGACCATCAGATTCGACGCGTTGCCAAACGACTTCAGAAGATTCAAATGAATCCTGAACCTGTCCGAACAGGTTTATCGAGTACGCGAAGGAGATAACGACCAGACAGAGCCAGTGGCTGGCACTAAATGGTTGATCAGAATATCTGTTCTCCCTTTTAGTACGGCTCATCTCAAGTCTTTCCGAGTTAATTGTCAGATTCTCAAAAACTATCTCATTTTGACAATAGTTTTTGGTCTTTCCTAGCGATTTACTAAACACAGATTTTAGAAATGATTGGAATTTCCATCCAGATCAATCACGGCCATAGAAGTGCTTAAAAATACTTATTTATTAGGGTTTATGGTTGTTTTTATCGGTGGTATAGAGCGTAGTTAGAAACTTCAAATGAAAGATATTCCTGATTTTGACGCCTTGTTGAAGATTGAGTCTCCAAATGCACTGATTCAGCGTTTAGAGGAGTTGGCTGCTGAAGTGGCCGGAGAAAATGGAGAAAAACTCTCCTCAATCGTGGCAGCCCTAAAAATTCAAGCAGAAGGTCGGCGTTGGATCATTAATGAGCTACGTGAAACGCTCGATCAATTGCGTATGGATCTGCAATATGTTCTGCTTGACTTAGAAGCAACTCGCCGGGAACGAGACGAACTGGCTAAACAATAGCTATCTCTTATCAACACCGGTTGATATGTAAAAATAATCTGCTGGCCTCACCTCAAAAAACGCCGATAATTACAGAGTTGTCTTCCTTCTATGGCATAATCATAGAATAAACATATGCTGTAAGCAGAGATCTGTATGTCTGATATCACCGTTGAAAAACTGTCACGTTTCTCCGTAGAGACCGGTGTGCTTACGTCTCAGCAAGCGGAAAATACCCTGAGCGAAGCGGGTGGGATAGAAGCTGGCCTAGAAGCGTATATCAGTGTTCTGACGCGTAAAGAGCTTATTACCAACTGGCAGCTCGACCGTTTAAGTAAAGGACATCGAGACGGTTATTTCTACGGCAAACACAAAGTGCTTTATTTGGTTGGTGCCGGAACGTTCGCCAGAGTTTATCGTTGTGTTGATACTGAAACGGATCGTGTGCGTGCTGTGAAAGTATTACGTCATCGTTATGGCGACGATTTGGAAGTGACTGAGCAGTTTATGCGTGAAGCTCGGCTGGTAATGCCTTTACGTCACCCGAATATCATCCCTGTTCATGAGGTCGATTCCTACAGAGGACGTTATTACATGACGATGGACTTCATCGAAGGTCAAAATCTTCGTGACTTTGTGAAGCTGCGAAAACACATGGAGTTAGGCGAAACGATAAAGTTGATTAAAGGTATTTGCAATGGACTTCAGTATGCATACAACGAGGGTATCACTCATCGTGACTTAAAGCTTTCTAATGTGTTAGTGTCGAGTAAAGGTCAGGCGAAGCTGGCTGACTTTGGTTTGGCGACGATGGTTAGTACAGACGATAAAAAGAAAAAAGCGGATGGACCTAACCCGCGGTCGATTGACTATGCAGGTTTGGAAAGAGCGACTAAAGTTCCAAGAAATGATATTCGTAGTGATATCTTTTTTGTTGGATGTATGTTTTATCACTTATTAGCCGGGCATCCTCCGTTGATTGAAACACGCGATAGAATCCAGCGTTTAAATATTTCTCGATATAGAGATATTCCTCCCATTGGAAGATATGTCAGTGGGTTGCCTCATAATGTGATTGGCATTGTAAATAAGTTGACAGCCTTTGATCCCGAAAAACGATATCCGAATTACGAATTGTTGATGGCCGATCTTGATAAAGTGGAGCAAGCAGATGGTGTTCTGCTTGATCGAAGAAAAGTCAAGAAGACTGAAGATGGTAAGCAGCAAGAGTCTACATCACGCAAAAGAGGCGTTATTCAACAGGAAGGTGAAGGTAAGACGGTATTATTGGTTGACTCACGGCAAAAAATGCAGGAATTACTCCGAGCTCAGCTCGGAAAACGCGGCTATAGGGTATTGATCGTTTCCAATGCTGAACGAGGAGTTCAGCGGCTTCAGGAAGGTGTTGGGGAGTTTGACTGTGCAATTTTCTGTACAGGTGAATTAGGTGAAGACGCGCTGACAGCTTTCAATCAGCTTCGTGAAGACTATCGAACAGAGTCCATTCCGGCTGTTATTATTGTGGAAAAGACTCAGACTTCATTTGCCAGCCGAGCCAGCCTCAGTAGTTTGCATGGTTTGTTACAGATGCCGATCAAGGTGCGTCAGCTTCGGGAAGCTCTTGTTAAGCTTATTAACCGTAAAGAATCCCTCGAATCAGCGGAGCAATAATCTTAGACCTTGATGTGCTTCCAGCCGCCGTGTCGAAATCTTCCAAGTATCAGAAAACTGCGTAATACAATATCTGTAACCATAGCATACCAGGCTCCCTCGACCCCCATATTCTTTCCGGTGATGACGATCTCTGTAAATGGAATCCCGATCTGATCCCAGCAGAGGTAATAAGCAAGTGGGATACGGATAAAGAGTAAACCGATAAAGGAGAAGATCAAGGGAAAAACAGTGTCACCTGCTCCCCGCAATGCACCGGTCATGATAATTACAATCGCCAGTGACGGCATGCTAACCGAGACGATTCTAATTAGCGGGGCTGCCATTCCAACAGCTTCAGCTGTCTTTTCACCGGCAAAGATGCTTGTAATTGCATCTGCACTGAAGAAGAAGATAAGTCCGGCAAGCGTCATAATACTGCCTCCCCATAAACAAGCCAGCCAGGTGGACTTTCCGGCACGCGCGGGCATTCCGGCACCCAGGAATTGACCAACCATCGTTGTTGCGGCCATGCTAAATGCGTGTCCAGGTAGGTAAGCTAAGGCTTCGATGCGAATGGCGGTTCCGTGAGCGGCGGCAGCGATGTCTCCCATCGAATTTACGATTGATAGAAACCACATTTGAAAAGAAACGACCATGAGCATGTCGAGCCCGCCTGGAATCCCAATTTTTAGGATTCGGCTGATCATTTTCAGATTTGGTTTCATCTTGCTGATTTGAAGCTTTAGATGAAAACGCCCGCGGATTAAGTAGGTGATAATAATCGATCCGCCTATGGTATATCCGATCGCCGTGCCAATGGCGATGCCTTCCCAACCCATTTCAGGAAATGGACCCCAGCCGGTTACCAAACCGAGGCTGCAAATGACATTCACGATATTCACGATAGCCATCGTAATGAAACCACTCATAATGTCACCAGCCCCTCGAAGACAGGCATTTCCAATCATATGCATGATGGCAAAAGGGAATACCGGGATGATGATCTTGAAGTATTGAGCCCCGGCATCTGTGGCTGCCGGCGGTAACTGCATAACGTCGATCAATTCGCGCGGATACATCCAGGCAAATGTTGTGATCACTGTCAGCATCATCAGAGCAATAGTGATGGCTTGATTAGTGACAAATTTAGCATTTTCATACTCACCAGCCCCAAAGAATCGTGAGACCAGTGCTGTGGCTCCAACGCCGATAGCAGCAAAAATTGATGGCAATACCCATAAGACATAAGCCATCAGATTAATTGCGGCTAAATGATGCGTTTCCAGATACTGAGCGGTTAAGTAATGATCCGTCCATGTCACCATCATGATCATCAATTGTTCAATCACGACGGGTAGAGCAAGGCGCAGCATGGGCCGTAAATTTGTTTTTGAATTTACGATTTGTGCGGCGGCATCCACGAATTATCAGTTGGTTTAGAGGTGTTCAGAAAAATATCAGCAAGTTGTCAACAGAATAGTTGAAACCGACAGTATGGGACGCTACTTAATTACAGTCAACGAGACTTTTGAGAAGTCTTTCTGATAAGTTGCCGGCAATTAGCCGCTAATGTCCGTATAGCAATCGAAGAGACTTTAGTGATCTAGAATAAATTCACTACTGTTCAGCAATGCCCACCAGATATCCTGCAAAAACTTTTTTTCGCCGGCCTGTGTTTGAGCTGAAAGCTGTTTGATTTTGCTAAGCTCTTGTGCAGACGGATGCCGAGATAGCGCGGCCATAAAGAGTTGCTGAACTTTAACTTGAGTTGAATCGGGACTTGCTACAATTTTTCCAAGTACCGTATTGCCTTCCAAAGAGGTTGCTTGCTTCATTAACTCGCCATTCATCAGAACAAAAGGCTGTTGGACGTCTCCCTTAAAGGAACTTACCTCTTCTGCCTCGTCGGTATCCATTTGACGAGTAAATTGGCCTAACCAATTTCGCTGAGCCAACTGCTGCTGGCCAAAGGAATCTGCAGTACGTTTCTGTCCACTTAATGCCAGTAACGATTGATATACTTCTTCGGGATCGAGTTGACGTGGGTAATACCGACTGAAGAGTGGTTCATCCCCCAGTTCAGGACTGTCGATTCCATTGGATGGAGAATAGATACTAGATCGCATGAATGGATCTGAAAGTGCGATCCATTTGAGCAATAATTTGAGATTATATTTATTAGCTCGGGTTTGTTTAGCAAGTAATTCGAGTAACTGAGGATGTGAGACTTGAACATGAGGACCCATATTATCGATTTCTGAGGTAAACCCGTAGCCGAAGAAATGACTCCACATACGATTGGTCAAAGTGCGTTCCAATAGTGGAGAGTTACTTACCAGTGAGGCTAAGCGAGACCTTCTGTCAAAGTCTTCCACGGCTCCACTTGCTGAGGATTCGGCATGTCCCAAAAACGCCGGGAAGACTAACCTTGTAACGCCATTGGATTGTTCAAAATATTTACCCGCATTGCCATCGGGAGTCTTAATCCCATAAAAGTCTTTGTTGGAAACGCTAAATCCGTTTTGTTTACTTTTACCTGTTGGCGATATATGTAGCTGACTGAGATAGGCATCCATTTCCCAGAACTGATTCTCAGCAATATCCGAAGAAGCATGATTTAGGTATTGTGCATTCTGCAGTTTTTGCCCCAGAAAGATACTGGTCATTCGAGCTGTTGCCAATGTCGTATCGTCACCATTTACCGATGCCAGTAAGAAATTCACCGCACCATAAAAATTCTCTGATTCCGGATGAGAATCGCCGGTTGCAGCGATCAATTCCCTAACAAGTTGGTTATAGGGTTTATTGGACTGAAGAGAATCGTAGATATATTCAGCCAATCCTTCACGATTCGCTTTATCTTTACCGGTACCGCCATGCCGGCCGATAAGTGTATTGACCCAAAGGTTCGTCCAGTGCTGCAGGTACTCTTCAGAATATTGTGAGGAGTAGAGTAATCGGTTGACTAAAGCTTGTCGCTTTTCAGGATCGGAATTATCTTCCAGAAATGGTGACAACTCATTGGTGGTTGGCACTCGACCAATTAACCGCAGATAGACACGTCGCACCCATTCCAGGTCGGTAGCTGATTTTGAAGGTGCAATTCCTTGCTCTTCCCACTGTTTGGACAATTCGCTGCTTATGCCGTCCAGAATTTCTTTTTCCAGTATCGGGTTAATTGTTTCTGTCGAGACAAATGCCAGAGGATGTTGTCTTCCGCTAGGTTCAACCTTCAATTCCGCGATGGCAATCTGTTGCGACTGTGCATCACTGACATCGGCAATGATCATCTGCTTAGGCGGTTCAAATGATTTTTCGGGTTTAAGAGTATCTTTTGGTTCTTGCAGCTCCTGTTTGACAGGAGCTTCCACAGTGCCATCAAGATTTGGATTTTTGAGATCCTTGGATTTAGCAATTAAGTCATGATCGCCTTGCGGAGTCGATGATGTATTGGAATTCAGGCCAAACGCAATGATTGTCAGAATGCAGGCTGCTGCTGAAAGAGCAAAAGACAACGGAGCCCAAGATAACGTTCGTTTAGTTTGCCGGCGTGGTGCGATGGATATTTGAGACGCCACCTCTAATTCTGAGCTATCGAGTTTGGCCATAATATCCGCTGACATATCGCGGGGCACAGCATCACCGAGGAGCTCTTCGAGCATGACATCGAATATCGGATCGTCAAATTCGTATTGATTATCACTCATCGTTTAATTCAATTCCGCCTGATTTTTATGGTCTACACAATCACGAAGTTGTTTTTTGGCTCGTTGCATCAGGTTTTTGGCTCCATCCTCTGTAATTTGCAGATGATTCGCGATTGCTGCGCGTGTTTGTTCTTTCCGAAATCTGAGTTCCAGTGCACTTCTGGCGCGTTCTGTTAAACCTTCAAGGCATTCCCGCAGCATACCCAGAAGAGTGTCTCCATTGTCAGCTCCGGCCCACTTATCCCAACTGGCATCCAGACGTTCAACTTCATTGGTCACTATATTTTTACCTTCCCGACGTTGGACTGAAATAAACAGGTTGTAGGCAACTTTTCGCAGGTAACCGGCCGTGGCCGCATCGTTGTACTGCTCAAATCCCTTTTTGATGACTTTTAGGAAAGTTTCCTGAGTGATGTCTTCAGCCAAAGAAGCTTCGCATCCAAGGACGCGCAAATAACGCCATATCCCGTTTTGATACTTATGTATCAATTGTTCGGGACTAAGAGGATCAGTGTTGTTAGTACTGTCACTCATTGTGGTGATTGCGCAACTTACCCTTATGTCTGAGCGATTGACCGGGTTAAGTTGTACTCTTTAATCTCTCTAAATCAGGAAAAAAAGATAAAAAAAAAGGGGCGGTGCTATGGGATGCACTCGCCCCTTTGCAGAGCAGATCTATTGCGGAGCTGTTATTAGCTGAACAATTCCTTAATCACTTTACCACTGTTAGCGATCTTCATAGGACGACCGTTTTGGCTGGTAAATGTGGTTTGTAGTGAAATACCAAGTGCTTTACAAACCGAAGCCATTACATCTTGAGATGTGTAGGGTTCGGTTTCGACACGAGTACCATCTGAGTTGGTTTCGCCAACGGCGATACCACCATTGATTCCACCACCACCGACAACAACACTCCAGCTTCGTGCCCAGTGGTCACGACCGGCATTACCATTGATACGGGGAGTTCGGCTAAACTCGCCCATCCAGACGATTGCCGTATCTTCCAGCAATCCACGTTGTTCCAGGTCTTCAACCAGAGCACTCATGGCCTGATCAAGTTCCGGCAGTTTAGTATCACGCAGTGTGGCATGGATATTCTGATGATTATCCCATCCGCCCAGGCCAACTTCGATAAAAGGTACACCCTGTTCAACAAGGCGGCGGGCCATCAGGCATCCACGTCCGAAGTTTGTGTTACCGTAGCGTTCTTTAACGTCTTCGGGTTCACTGGCCACCTTGAAGGCATCCATTTGTGAACTGGTCATCAGATTCAAAGTCTTCTTTAGAATCTTCTGGTGATCCGACGCTGCAGACCCACGACGTTGGTTAATGAATCCCGACTCAATCAGATCCAAAGCATACATGCGCTGGTATAAACGCTGATCTTCAAGACCCATCTGCAGGTTTCGTACCTGACCATTTGAGTTGACTGAGAACGGAGCCCATGCCATGCCCAGAAATCCGGGACCAACACTTCCGCCACCCACGGTAACGAATGGAGGAATTTCCAATTCAGGTCGCTGGTGATTTAATTGGTGACTTAAGACAGCACCATAGCTTGGGTGTTCGATATTAGGATTAGGAACATATCCGGTGTGCATATAGTAACGTCCGCGACCGTGGTCAGCTTCACGAGTACTCATACTGCGAACAATCGCCATATTATGCATCTGTTTTGCCATTAGGGGCATGTGCTCACTAATCTGCACATCGCCACTGGTCGCGATTGGACGGAAAGGCCCGCCGGTTGGAGCTCCGGGCTTAAGATCCCAGATGTCCATGGTTGAAGGTCCGCCCCCCATCCATAAAAGAATAGCTGACTTACGCCGACGCTTAAGATCGTCTGCGTTGGCCAAGAGAGTATTCCCCATTGCCAAAGCCGGCATTGTCATTGCCGAAGCGCCCGTTAGGTGCGACATGAAGTGTCGCCGGGACATTCCTTTTGGTGTTGATCCGCTCATGTTAAATCTCCGCTATGTTAATTGGCTAGGTTCCTCCCATAAGAACCTTTTTAGCCCTTAGTGGTTCAAGATAAATTCGTTACTGTTAAGTACGGCCCACCAGATATCCTGAAGAGCCGCTGTTAAGTCACCCTTGCGGGCGGCGAGTAATTGGTTTGCTACTCTTACCTCGTTCATGTTTGGTTTGCGAGCAAAGGCTGCTTCGAAGAGGTAATTGATTTTCTGAGTATTATTTAATTGGCTATCTGCCAGATCACTGAGAAAGCTTCCCTTTTCACTGGAGGTGGCTTTTTTTACCAGATCGCCATTGAACAGCATTAGTGCCTGAGGAATGGTACCGTTGAAGCTGGTGGTTTCTTCACCTTCGTCATTTCCAAAGGCAACAACAAACTGCCCTAACCAGCGTGACTTCAACTCTTCCTGCTCTTCATAGCTTCCTCGACCTTCATGAGCTCTGGTAGCTGTTACAAGTGATTCATACAACTCTTCAGCCCGCATCTGTCGCATGTAAAAACGACTGAACTTAGGAATTTCGCCCAGTAGTGGGTCATCGAGCGACTCATTCGACGAATTACTGATACTTGAGAGAGCATAAGGTTCGCTCAGAGCAATCCAGGATATAAGTTGTTTAAGATCGAAGTTCCTTCTACGAATCTGTTGTCCCAGATAATCCAGTAATTCAGGGTTGGTGGCTGGATTATGCGGCCCCATATCGTCAATGGGCTTGGTAAATCCATAACCCATGAAATGTGCCCACATGCGATTTACCAGCATCTTATCCAGATAACGAGAATCCATCATCAACTTGCCTAACTCGTCGCGTCGGATTACATCCTCAATATAGCCACTTGGATTGATGGTTTGCCCGTCTACGAAAACCGGATAGGCAACTTTAGTTATTCCATTTCGCAGTTCGTAGTAGATGTCTGCTTTATCAGCATTTTTTGTAAGTCCTTCACCCTGGAATGACTCATTAACCAGTTCCACATGTGTAACATTTCGTGTACCAGGTTCGAATCGACGAAGTGCCCTTGTTTGACGGAAGAAAGCATTCATTTCCCAGAACTTCTGTTGCTTCCATTCATTGAACGGGTGATTGTGACACTGAGTACACTGGACTTGAAGTCCTAGAAAGATTCGGGAAGTTTTGGCGGTCGCCTGTGCGGCCTTTTCCTCGAGCTTCATCGTCATGAAGTTCACGGCACCATTAAAGTCACTGGTACCAGGAGTGTTCGAGCCTGTCGCTGTGACCAACTCATAAACCATTTCGTTGTAATATTTATTGCGGGCCAGTGAATCACGGAGATATTTCTGCATGCCAGGACGGTTGATCAGGCTGTTCTGCTCGGTTCCACCACTGCGACCGATCAGTACATTCGTCCAAATCGTTGTCCAGTTGTTAGCATACTGCTCAGTGTACTCTTCGTCATAAAGTAGCTTGGTGACTAAGGCTTTGCGTTTTTCTGCCGATCGGTCTTTTGTAAATTCATGAAGCTCATTAACACTCGGCACACGACCTAAAATGTCGAGGTATACCCGCCGAACCCACTCACCCTCGGTGGCCGCGACAGATGGTCTAATTTCATAATCAGCCCAACCCTGACGAATCAGACGGTTGATCTCACCAACTTCCTGAATTCCATAGTCTAAAACTTCTGTTTGAGCTTTAATGCTACCGGGAACCGATAGCATCTGAGCAAATACACCCAGAACAGTAATTGCCCAAATTTGACGATTCATTACTACAAATCCTATTTGCTTCGATATAGTCATTGTTCTACACCCTAGTAACGCTTAATGACTTAGTCAGGTACTCAGTTAATTCCTAAAAAACTATCAAAACACCTGAAAAAAAGGGTTAGAGAATTATACCCTTCTTATTAATCGCTGCTTGTCTACTAATTCTAAAACAAATTAATTCAACCGTCTTGCTCTAAAACAGATTTAAATTCTGATACTTAGGTAAACAATACAGCCTAGCAACGAAGGTCAAACACCTCATTTTTATCGACTTGCCACATTTGTAGAGCAAATGTACTCAACTGTATTGATTGACTAGAACGAAAAAAGTGTTTTAATATGATACATATGCATCAAAAAAGTACAGTCAAGGTGCTACAGGTACTTGATTGAGGTGATCCCCATCACCCACAATCAAGTTGATTCCCGTAACATCAAAAACGCCTGTAATTGAAGGGTTTTCAGTTTATCTCGCCAAACAGTTCCGCGTTGGCTGATAGGCGACTGACATCCGAATAACATTAATTTTATAGTGTTTTTCGCTTCAGTCTTTCCTGAAAACAAAACATCGATTTCCAACTTGTTTCCGGCCCCAATCATTTGCCTCTTCTTAAGTCCGGCCCTTTTTTCCGCTTGCGATAAAAGTCTTCTCTGATCAAGCAAGAAATCGTTGTTGTTATAAAAAGCAACTGGTGTGCCAAAATTCAGAAATTCACGATTAACTCAGGCAATATCCTTTAATTCCGTAGCAGCCATACGTTGATAGATTAAGTTGCGTTGGATTAGTTCTTCATGCGTTCCTTGATCTACAATTTGTCCCTGGTCCATTACAACGATTCGGTCTGCTAGTTGCAGGCTCGCCATCCGATGCGTAATCATGATTGCTGTCCGGTCGGCCAGAAACTCAGCAAGCACCTGATGGATGATTTGTTCACTTTCCAGATCAATCTGGCTGGTGACTTCGTCAAGAATGATGATTTCAGGATCAGTAAGAATAGCCCGAGCCAGTGCCAGTCTTTGTCGTTGCCCACCTGAAAGTTTGCTTCCGCCTTCACCAATAATCGTATCGTATCCCTCTTCCAACTTCGATTCGATAAATTGATGAGCTTTAGCTTTCCTGGCAGCATCCTGAATTTGCGCAAGTGTTGCATCCCGTTTTCCGTATCTGAGATTATTCAGGATACTGTCGTCGAACATGATTGCGTTCTGGGTAACCATTGCAATTCGAGCACGGAGGTCGCGCTTACGTACCTGAGTAATCTTGGTATCGTTGACCGATACAGACCCACTTGTGGGGTCAAAGAATCTGGGGATCATACGAGCTAACGTACTTTTACCGCATCCATTAGGCCCAACTAATGCAACAGTCTGCCCCTTGGCTATGGTCAGCGAAAGGTTATTAATGACATTACAATCCGCTGCATACCCAAAATCGACATTAGCGAATTCGATTGTTTGAATACTTTTGGGCAGTGGGCTTGGATTACTGACTTCCGGAAGATCCGGTTGGCGATCCAACATTTCATAAATCCGGTCCGCGGCGGCTGCTCCGCGTTGAACCACATTGAAGACATCGGCAATTTTTCGAAGGGGATCACTCGCCCCGATTAGAAAGGCGAAAAACGTCATCATGTCGCCAAAACTCATGGGATTAACACAGATCTGGATTCCAAGCAGGTGTGTTTCCTGATTGAGAACTAGGTAGCCGCCGGCAAGTATTGCTAGCCCCACAATGGTCATTCCCATGATTTCAGTTGTGGGACGAGTCATTGAATTGTATTTCGCAATATTCATCGCCTTGAGATAGTAACGTTTCGCCGAATGATGAAAGCGTTTACGCTCATACGATTCCATGTTAAATGCTTTGACTGCCACGATACCTTTGAAAGTTTCGCCAATCAGACCATACATCGAAGCCATCTCTTGCATTGCTTTTCGATTCGATCGCCGAAGTGCTTTGGATAAGTAACTGATCAGGATAGCGGCGAATGGAGTAACGATCATACAAAGCAACAGGAGTCGCCAGGAAATGAAAGCTGCTGCGATCAGACAACTCGTCATTTTAAGAGGTTCGCGAACGGCTTTTCCAAGTAGTTGAAAGATACCCAGCGTGACAACTTCCGTATCGTTAGTAAAGCGACTCATCAATTCGGTCGATCGGTCTGCATTGAACGAACTGACGGACATTTTCAGTGTGCGGCGATAGAATTCTTTACGCAGATTAAACACCGACAGTTGTGTGAAGCGTTGCGTAAGCATGATGTTACTCATGAGGATCAGATCTTTGAATACTGTTGCTCCGATCATCAGGCAGACGACAAGTACCAGAGTCTGAAAAGCTGTTTCAGGCAGGTACTGCCGTGCATAGGGCAATAAATTTTGCTTGAAATTCAGTTCACCTTCAAGGCTACTGAGTTGGGTAGTTAAAAACGACGTATTGTCATTTGCGCTTGTCGTTTTGATCAGGTCTTGCTTTTCCGCGATTTCAATCTGCAGTTCGTCAATCGAGTCAGTTAGATACTGAGTCACTGATTTACCCTGAAAAACGACTTCGACTAAAGGATAAACCGTTCCTATATTGGCACTCCAGAAGACTGCGATCAACAGGCTGCAGATGACGATTCCGATGCAAGTTAAGCGGTATTGCAGCCCAATCTTCACTGCTCTAAAGAAATTCCGCATAAATGTACCTGTAGAGGTAAACGTGTCAAAAAATGCCTGAAACCGCTGCTTTTTAGCACATTTGAGCAATTCGTCCAAGATCGAAGTATGACCCCTGCCGTTCGGATCGTAATAGATTTAACGATTTGCTGAACTTTGACGTTTATAGTGACCGAAGAAAAGACTAGGGATTTGTACGCCCTGAACATTAATGCCAGTATTGACCCGGTTTTTAAGTACGGGTTGGGTGCGAGAAGAAGTGATTCTCAGGAGAGTGAAAATGAAGCGGTTTTTAGCCTTAGGTGCCATTTGTTTGGCACTTTCAACAGTTGGATGTGCTCAAAATCAAATGCGTAGCAGCCAACATCAAATGATGCAGAATCCTATGCAGGCAACTCAAGCCAGTGTACAGGCCCCGGCTCCGCAGCATGGCTATCCGCATAATCATATGCTGCAAAATGCTCAGCCATCGCAGACTGGAACTTATGCTTATCCATACTATACAACTCGTTCACCAAGAGACTTCCTGCAAAGCAATCCACCAACGATTGGACGCTAAGCGAGCAACGTCTCAAAATAGAATTCACAAAAAAGCGGGGCCGAAAGCCCCGCTTTTTCGTGTTGTTGTCAAAAACATTCAGCATTAACCGGTGAAGCGTGATGCAACGATTGATACATTCTGTCCGCCGAATCCAAAGCTGTTATTGAGAATAACATCACACTGTTGTGTGCGTGCTTCGTTAGGCACGTAGTCCAGGTCGCAGTTTGGATCAGGGTTTTCATAGTTGATTGTTGGCGGCAGGGTATTGTCCTTAATAGCCATCAGACAAATGCTAAGTTCGGTAGCACCAGCTGCGGTAATCAGGTGCCCCATCATACTTTTGGTACTGGAGATTGGTGGTACAGTTTCACCAAAGACGGTCTTACATGCCAGCGTTTCAACTTTGTCATTTACCTGAGTGCTTGTTCCGTGAGCATTCACATAATTGATTTTGGAAGCATCGATGCCAGAGTCTTTGATTGCTAGCGACATACATCCGATCGCTCCGCGACCGTCCGGGTGTTGATCCGTTACACGGTAAGCATCGGCCGTACTACCGTAACCATTAATTTCACCATAGATTTTGGCACCACGGGCTTTAGCGTGTTCCAGTTCTTCAAGGATCATCATCGAGGAACCTTCACCAAGTACAAATCCGTCACGCAATCGGTCAAATGGTCGTGATGCTCCGGTCGGGTCATCATTATTCTTCGAGAGTGCACCCAGCAGATTAAATCCAGTGACACCGGATGGGTGAATCATGCTGTGAGTACCACCGGCAAGCATTACTTCGGTGTCTCCGCGGCGGATCTGCGCGGTCGCTTCGCCAACTGCCTGATTACTGGCGGCACAGGCGGTGAGTGTATTAGTTGAGGGTCCCTGGATATTGAACATCGCACAGATATGAGCGATTGGCATATTTGGCTCATTTTCTAACTCACGTTCGAAATTGAAAGCCTCGTAAGCCGTGGTTGTATAGTCATTGAAGTTGATATCGTCTTCGGTTAGACCACCGGCGATACTGCTCATAAAGGAATTAAAATGCTGGAAGCCTTCCCCGGCTCCGAGATAAATTCCAAATCGTTTAGGATCCACGTTGGAATCAAGAATTCCGGAATCCATGACGGCCTGGTGAGCAGCTCCCGCCCCAAACTTTGTGTGCCGTCCACGATTTACCCAGTTAGCCGGATCGTCCCCAAATGCATCGGCGCTGAAATCTTTAACTTCTGCGCAAAACTTCGTCGGAAATTTACTTGCGTCAAAGATGGTGGTATGAGCAACACCTGAGTTACCTTCTTTGATATTATTCCAGGTTGCATTCAGATCGTTACCCAGTGGGGTAACCATTCCTATTCCAGTTACGACTACGCGACGTTTCATGCGCAGTTAATCCCTTCTTGACGTTACCTTGGCGATATTATCTGAAATCGCCGGGCACTAGTTATAGTTTACAAGGCAATACCTCATCGAGAGTATCCTTGGATTCTAACCGAGCACCTGAAGTGGTGAAAACCACGATTTACGGTTTTTTGGTGCTACTAAGGTGAATATCGCCAGTTCAATTGCATTAGAGAGAGTTAAGGAAAGCTCATGATTGGAGCCTAAGATGCCCCAACTTTGCGGCCTTTACCGGAATCCGATGCCGTTTTTTAGCGCCAAGAGAATTATGTAGTGTCGCTAAAATTTTTAGCAAGTGTGATCCATGGCAGCTTCTGCATCAAGCATAAACTGAGGAGGAACCATCGGTTCTCCATCCGGTGTTACCCCCACGCTATACATGTCGAGTCCGCGAAGCATACGGATGAACTCTTCAGGGTAGAATTGCTCAACTTTGGAAAGTTCGCCGCGCAGGCAAGCGAAGACAAGATTGACCTCAGCGATAAGTCTACCGTTGCGATTTACTTCTCCCAGAATAATCCCGCCATCTTCACGGATATCAGCGACGGTTGCCGTATATCGCAACGAATCACCCGGAACAACGACATCATGGAAGATAGCCTTACTGACCTTTGCCAGTACGACACTTTCAACAAACTGGTTTTTTTCACCTACAAGCAGTCCGCCGGTCTGAGCCATTCCCTCAATGATGAGCGAATTCGGCATGACCTGAAATCCAGGCCAGTACTCATGGATATGTTCTTCAGCTAACGAGACATTTTTCACGCTGACGGCGCGAGTTCCGCTAACAAATTCTTCGAATCTATCGATCCAATACCAGCGCATAGCTATCTCAGATGATTAACCACGAACGAAAACCTGCTTCTAGCTGGTTTTACCTTCGATATATTTGCAAAGGTCCCCAACAGTCATCAGATTACCAAAGTCCTGAACACGAGGATTGCCACTGAAGGTACTTAGGTCGATAAATGGCATACGCTCACCAAGAGCAGCCAACCCAGCTTCAGTGACAGTACCATCAGCGACGAACTCATCATTGGTAAGGATGTCTTCAGGGAACAGTTCGCTACGAGGAATCTCGATGCTAAAGTTCTGTTCCAAGTTGAAAACAATATCCAGAAAGTCGATAGATTCGGCTCCCAGATCACCAACCAGAGTGGCACTAGTGGTTACTTCATCGTCGTCACATGCGAGTGCGTCGATCAGGATTTCTTTGACGGAATCGAAGATCTCATCAGAAGTCGGCATTTGTGTTGTACTCCCAAAAACCTACTTTATGTCTATTAAATGTAAAGCCAACACCGGCGTTGCCTTCATGTTAAATCGTCTTATTAAATATCAATTAGTGGTTTAGCACATCGCTGGCCTGATCATAAAGTAATGCAAATTGCTGTCGTAATTTTCTTACAGCATAGGCATCCAGACTGGCCCGGTCAGGCTTACGGTCTTTGATATTAAATCGCTCAAGTAACAGTTTACTTGAAACGGCAGTACTGCCATCCACTTCACCTGTCGCTTTAAGCGTGGTTGTTGTTTCGTCCTGTTTTAGGATTTCAGCTCGGATTGTCAATGTTTGTCCGGGAGACACAAAGCCGGCATATTTTGTATTGCGAGCTTCTTTCATGATAACCATTGAATGAGCAAAATCCTCACTTTCACGAACTAACCAAGCACTTGTCTGGAATAGGCCTTCCAGCATCAGCACGCCCGGCATCACAGGAAATCTAGGAAAGTGATCCTTTAGATATTCCTCAGCAATCGAGAGTGTCTTGATAGCTGTAATATCCGAACCTTTATTAAGTTCAAGGATTTTATCTATCAAGATAAACTGCATGGTTTACTGGTTCGTTAGTAATTGGACTTATCAATAAATTGGCCGGTGATTTTTATTTTAATTAATCACCTTACGACCAAGTCTTAAATATAGTATTGCACTTTGAATCTCTCAACCGACGAAACCGTTGGTTAAGAAACCAAATCAAAAACTTATACCCGGCCGGATTGTCGGCATAATAGGCATACTTTAAGAGTTTAGCTTGTTATCGTCTTTGAAAATGGGGCAGCTTTGCAGTTGTTCGCATCGAGTAGGATCTTTCTCAGCATTCGTCAACCAAAGTGTACGGTCGTAACGAGTGTGACGAATACGGCAGTTGCTGCACTAAACCTAAAAGCTTACCGGCACATCTAAAATTACCGGGATCCAGATCAGTTAGAACGGTCGCCTCGTTTCATATCCCACGATTTTAAGCCAGATCCGAAACTGCAGAGCTAAATTCGAATCTTAGAAGCTCAATCATTTAGCCGCATCCAGAGCTTCCTGAATCGCTGGTTTTGGCTGAGCACCGACTAACTGTGACTGAACTTCACCACCTTTAAAGATCATGAGGGTAGGAATACTGCTTACGCCGTATTGCTGAGCCAGTTCACCGGCTTCATCGATATTTACCTTTACAACCTTAACGCTACCGGCATTTTCATCGGCAAGCTCGTCGATCATGGGAGCGATTTGGCGACAGGGTCCACACCACTGAGCCCAGAAATCGACCAGGACAGGTTCACCTGCCTGTAATACTTCAGCTTCAAAATTGTCTGTTGTTACTTCCAAAGCGTTGCTCATTTTGGAAATTTAACTCCTAAATATTGTGGTTGAATATTGAATTACAGTTTGACGACAGATACCAACTGCTTTACACGATTGTATTGAATTCTCACTCTATGTAAATCAGATAGATGCTGCGAATATCAACTACGGTAGGCGATCGACAGGACGATGATACCGACAACTACTAAAACAGCGACAGCTATTCCCCAGTAAAGGAAGGCTCTTTCAGTCTTTTCTGCCTTCCGCTCCGCCTGTTCGGCTCGTTTTGTTTTGGCTTCGACACTATTGCGTTCCAGTAGTTCAAAAGATTCATTGCAGTAGGGACAGATGGCTTCTTCGTGAAGTAAGTCTCTGGTTACAGCTAAAACATGTCCCTTAGGGCAGGCGATGTGTAGTTCGTCCTGATTTGCATTATTACTATCAAAGTCAGGAGTTTCTGTTTCGCTGTATGATTCTTCCTCTGTATTTACGCGGAAATCGTCAATCGCCATTTCACTATGGCCGGTTACATCCGGAAGTGGTTCGTTTTTTTCTTCCTCGTAGAAGGTTTCTGGAACAGGCGCGGAAGAAGCAGGAGTTGTGTAACTGGTTGTTGTGACAGTAGCATCTGGTGAGACGGGCATTGCCACAGGTGATCCAGCGGGATTGGGAGGGATTGCCATGGCTGTTGCACAAACCGGACAGTTGACAATCTGACCCACATCATGGTCTTCTGCTTGTAGTAAGTGGCCACTGGGGCATCGAAAGTGGAAAGACATTTTAAAATTCCTGAATCGAAATCAAGAAATAGATTCTCCAATTGCACGGCTATAACAGTAGTCAAACAGTAGTTCCCATTCAACGCGAGTTACTGCCTGACAATAAGTGAGTAGCGATTTATTTCCGCGTCCTGCCTGTTGACACAGATCGACAAAACCAAACGGATCCCAGTTTCCAGCATCAAGCAAGTTGTACTTATCTACCCCACCAGCCAGTGCGACTGCCTGTTGGGCAATCAAGTCAAACACTTCGTGGTAGCCTACTTTACGGAACCAATATTTGGAGTTCGAGTAATCGCATTCCCGTCGATGCATGATGCCATGCCAGAAACTTCCTGTGGTGGTATGGACTTCCTGACTAATGGTATGAGATTCATCTAAAAAGTCATTCCATAGCCAGACAGCGGAAATGCAACCGGCGGCAAAGTCCTGATCAACAACGGCATTTGTAAATCCATTGTTAATGTTGGCCGCTTGCAAGGCAGTGTATAAGTCGTGATTAGCTGAACCCTCATCGATGGCGACGATGCGTGAGGTATCGATAAGTGTCTCGAAGACCGGACCGTATTTGGATGTTGAAAAATCTGTCACAGTGTGGGCTGTTCCGAAAGTGAATACAAGCAGTTAATTTAATAAGTATTATGTTCCATCCCAAGACCTAAGTAAGTCAACATCTGCGACCTAAATGTTTCGCCGGATGGTGAAGTAACTATTTAGCTGACTACCCATTGAGCAAGACCACTGTTACACTACTGATTGCCTCTGTTTGCTCTGTTAAAGGAGTGTTTTTAGAGGTGTTTAGAACATTAACATAAAAGCTCATTCTCGAGCTAACCCAAGATAAGCCCAAACCAAAATATAGTCGATATGATGACAGACGAGACAAACTTACAATCTGAGGAAAATCAACCGCTCGAAGTAACTGCCCAGGAAAAGACTGTAGCTGCGGATGCAAAGCCGGAAATGGTTGCATCTGAAGCTGTGCCAAGTGCGGCTGAAGAGAGTGGGGCAGAGCGTAAGATCCAGATAGGTTCACGTCGAAATAAAGAGGAGAGCGACAAGCCCAGAGGTGCCAAGCCACATGTCGGTGGCAAATCCCCATCGGCACCGGTTCCTGTTGCTAACAAGGGACCTGTGCCCGTACCTTCTGTACGAGATCAGTTACCTCAGGATCTTGAAGATGAAATTGCTGCGGCCTTAGGAGATCAGAGCATTGATGCTTTGATGGATCAGTCTGCCCCATCCAAAGCAGCTCAGGTTGAAACAGATGACCGTCGCCGGGCGACGGTCTTGAGAATCGATGCTAATCATTTATTTGTTTCTCTTGGATCAGCTGCCGAAGGCGTGATTGCACTGCAGGTTTTTACGGAGATACCGGAAGTTGGTGCGGAAATCGACGTGATTGTCACCGGTTTTAATGAAGATGACCAAATCTACGAAGTGACTGTGCCTGGTGCCGCTGTATCTGTTGCTGATTGGGGCGATTTGCAGGAAGGTGCAGTGATCGACGTGACGATCACCGGTAGTAACGTAGGGGGACTGGAGTGTCAGGTTAATTCCATTCGCGGATTTATTCCGGCCAGTCAGATTTCGGTTTATCGTGTGGAGAACTTTGAAGAGTACGTTGGTAAAAAACTGCAGTGTGTGGTGACTGAAGCAAACGCAGAACGTCGCAATCTGGTTCTTAGCCATCGTTCGATTATGGAACGTGAAGCAGCTGAACAACGTGAACAGAAACTTGGTTCGCTGGAAGTCGGTTCCGTTCATGAAGGTATTGTTCGAAGCGTGAAAGATTTTGGTGCCTTTGTTGATCTTGGTGGAATTGATGGTCTGATCCATATCAGCCAGATGAGTTGGGAACGAATAAAGCATCCCAGTGAACTGGTGAAAGAGGGTGACAAAGTCAAAGTTCGTCTGGAGAAAATCAATGCTGAAACCGGCAAGCTTAGCCTCTCACTACGGGCCATGCAGGCCCATCCCTGGGAAGGGGTTCAGGAGCGTTTTCGTGTAGGTGAAGTTGTTTCAGGAACGGTCTCCCGTATCGCTGATTTTGGTGCCTTTGTAAAATTGGCTGCCGGTATTGAAGGGCTCGTTCATATTAGTGAGTTGGCGCACCGCCGTGTGAGTGTTGTGAGTACCGAAGTTAGTGAAGGTCAGGAAGTTTCGGTTAAGGTTCTGTCGGTAGATGTGCAGAATCAACGAATTGCGCTTTCTATTAAGCAGACTACGACAGCTCCGGTAAAAGAAAGAAAGCGAGAAGAACGGGAAGAGTTGCCACCGCGTGAACTGGCGGTAAAACGTTCAGATGAACCTCTTAAAGGTGGTCGTGATCGTTCCGCTGGTGGTGAACAATTTGGCCTCAAGTGGTAGTTCTTTCAAACGCAATATTGGGTTATGCACGAATCCGTCTGATGAATTGGTAAATGTAAATGTCTGGCTTTGATCGATACGACGCGATTGTTATTGGTGGTGGACATAATGGCCTGGTAACGGCCGCCTATCTCGCTCGTGCCGGAAAGAAAGTTTGTGTTCTTGAACGCCGGCATGTTTTGGGTGGTTGTGCAAATACTGAAGAATTGTGGCCAGGCTACAAAGTTTCTACAGCAGCATATGTTGTAAGTCTCCTGGAAACGCAAATTATGGCTGATTTGCGACTTGCAGAAAACGGACTCCGGATTCTCCGCCGTAATCCATCATCGTTTACGCCGCTGCTGGATGGTCGCAGCCTGACATTAGGCCCGGATATGGCGGCCAATGAGAAAGAGATTGCTCAGTTTAGTAAAGCGGATGCTCAGGAGTACCCCCGCTATTGTCAGCAACTTGAACGGATTGCTCAGATTGTTGAACCGATTATGCAACAACCAGCTGCCAGTCTTTTACCGTTACCGGATAACTGGCGCAGCCGAAGTTTGCCATCCAAGATTAAAGACTCAGCACGGCTCTTTGGTCTCTACCAGGCACTTGGCGAGCTTGGCGAAGATCTGCCAGATGCCATGGATCTGCTGATGGGTGCTGCTCGCCCAATTCTTGAGAACCGTTTTGAGAGTGAAGTTTTGCGAGCTACCTTAGGGACAGATGCAATTATTGGTAGTTTCCAGTCGCTCTCAGCTCCGGGCTCAGCCTACGTCCTGCTTCATCACGTGATGGGAAAAGCCGGTGGCGAGCGAGGGGTATGGGGTTATGTTCAGGGAGGAATGGGATCGCTTTCTAATGCTCTGGCTTCGGTCTGCCAGAGTTTGTCAGTCGATATTTATCGCGAGTCGGAGGTTCGTCGCATTCTGGTTGAAGACAGCCTTGTTGTGGGTGTTATTCTTGAAGACGGTCGACTGATTGAAGCTCCAATTGTGGCATCAAGTGTGGATGCTAATTTGACGTTTAACCGGATGGTTAAAGAAAAAGATCTTCCCGAGAACTTTTTGCGTGCTGTTAATCGTATTGATTACAGTTCAGCTTCCATGAAGATCAATCTGGCCTTAAGTGAAGTACCACAGTTTACATGTAAGAAGTCTGAGCAAATCGGTCCGCAGCATCATGGGACGATTCATATCAGTCCGACAATCGGATATATCGAGCGAGCTTATGCCGATGCGGTTGCTGGCTGGCCCAGTACAGAACCGGTACTTGAAATTACAATTCCAACCAGTGTGGATTCCACGATTGCTCCTGAAGGGAAGCATCTGATGAATATCTTTGTGCAATTTGCACCTTATGATCTGGCAGAAGGAAAACAATGGGATGACATCAAAGAAGATTTCGCTGACCGATGTATTCAGTTGCTGGCGCGGTATGCACCTAATGTGCCGGACTCAATTGAGCACCGTCAGGTGCTAAGCCCTTTAGATTTAGAGCGTGAATTTGGGCTTACCGGTGGTAATATTATGCAGGGTGCGATGTCTCCCAATCAGCTCTTTTTTAACCGGCCGGTAAGCGGATGGGCAGACCATCGAACTCCGCTCAGTGGTCTCTATCTGTGTGGAGCTGCAAGTCATCCGGGCGGTGGCGTTATGGGAACGTGTGGGCGAAACGCAGCGGCTGCCATTCTGAAAGATCACTAAGAGGCCCTGACTTGCAAGCCTCGAACGAAATATCCACAGACCAATCTGAACCGTCTGATCCCGCCGGCGAAGTAACTTTCCGCAAGAACGTGCTGAGGGCTCGCTGGATGATTATTCTGGCGGCTATTCTGTGGAGTACCAACGGTTTCTTTGCCAAGGCGCCCTGGTTTGACGGTTGGCCGGGGTTCGTGTTGGCCTTTTGGCGAGCCCTCTTCGCCTGTGCTATTTTACTGCCAATGGTGCGTCGTCCTCAGTGGTCACTGCGTTTGATACCGGTCACCCTGATCTTTGCTGCCATGAACTACACGTACCTTACCGTGATGGAACGGTATGAGGCATCCAACGCGATATGGCTGCAGTATACGGCACCCGTTTGGATCATCACTTTGGGCGTCGTGTTTTTGAAGGAGAAGACAACCTGGGCCGATTGGGTGATGGTCTTCTTTCAGATGATCGGTGTCCTGATTATTCTTGTTCCACAGTTTCAGGATGACACACTCTGGGGGCTGACTCTCAAAATACTCGTTGGCTTTACTTATGCATTGGTCGTGCTGTCGCTGCGCTGGATGCGGGACTTTGAAGCTGCCTGGATCGTGGGAATCAACCATGTGATGACGTGCCTGGTTTTTCTTCCTTTTGTAGTGCATGTCGGCATTTATCCAGCAGAAGTGATTCAGTGGTTGGCGCTGGTAGCATTTGGCATGCTGCAAATGGGATTGCCATACTGGTTATTTGCAAAGAGTGTTAAACATGTTCCCGGACATGAAGCGACGGGCATTGTTATCCTTGAACCAATCCTTGTCCCTGTCTGGGTTTATATAGCCTGGGGGCATCTTGCAAGTTACGAGAGTCCGAGTTTAAGTACGATTGTTGGGGCTGCTTTTATCCTAAGCGGTCTCATTATTCGTTTTCTCAGTGAGCGAAACAGTGCTCGCCTGTCGGAATCAACCGGTTAGAATTGAAATTATGGATTCGACCAACTCTCATCAGCAGCCAGCAGCCAGCGAAGTACCGCTTGATGATGCGCTAACACAAACTGATCCTGTTGAGTCCTTAAAATCCGTTCACGAACCGGCACCTTTGGGACGTCCCAGAATGTTCAAACCGTTTATTTGGTTAGTGCTGACTCTGATAAGTGTCTTTTTTGTTGCGGCATTAAATTTTATGCCGTTATTTTACTGGTTACCGCCGGGACTGGGTGAAACACCGTTCGATGGAATCGGGTTACGAGCGACGATTCTTAAGAATCTGGATCAGGGCATTACCTATATGCTTTGTTCGATGGGTATTCTTTTGCTACATGAATTTGGGCACTATGTAGTGACACGAATCTATCGCATCCCTTCCACTCTGCCTTACTGTATTCCCTGCCCAATCAGCCCGGTAGGTACGTTTGGAGCGGTAATTCTGATGGATGGTCGAAAGGCTGATCGTCGTCAGATATTTGACGTCGGCCTCGCTGGACCTGTCGCCGGACTTGTTTTAGCTATTCCAGTTATGTGGCACGGAGTAAGTACGCTCGACTTGTCCCAACCGGCCTATGGACCTTTTGAAATTGAATTACCGATTCTCGTGAAACTGATGTTTCAATGGAGTCATGCCGGTGTCCAAGCTCCTGACACGGTTGTTTTTTCTCAGTTAACTCCGACGTTTGTTGCCGGTTGGTTCGGTCTTGTTGTAACTGGACTTAATATGGTGCCAATGGGACAGCTTGATGGCGGTCATGTGACCTATTGTCTATTTGGAAAGGCTGCCCACTGGATTGCACGTATCTTAATGGTGCTGATCATTGCCTATCAGGTTTATATGGAATCAATGATGTTTATTCTGATGATTATCATGATCATGGCGATGGGCCTGGAGCATCCTCCTACAAGAGATGATTCCGCGAAATTGGGTCCTGTCCGCTGGATCATTGGGTTGGCATCTTTAATTATTCCTTTTCTTTGTCTGGCGCCCACTATTATCAATGTGCGTTGATAACCACAACGGCCATGCCGTAAGTAATTGGTATTCCCTCAAATCCCTATTTTTGTTATCTAACCCAAGTTAAACCGTTCTGTTTTTATGCCAGGAACGAGAATTGATTTGGGGGAAATCAAAATGAAATCGTCTGCCGTTCGCGTTGTGCTTACAGCTGTATTAGCCTTTGGCATGCTTGGAGGATCCGGTTGGGTCGTTTATACCAAGTTTATTGAGGGCAATGGTTCTGTAGTCGGGGTCAATGACACAGACTCTGAAATTGCCGGGTTAATAGATCCGGATACCGTTTTGTCGGAACAGGATATTACGCCCCCTACAGCAGACGATTTTGATCGTCTTTCGATGGCGACTGATGCTTTTCCCGTATCAGAAAATCCTGCCGGTGACCAGGAAGCTAACACGGTCCCAAGCGTTAGTGAAGGTGAGTTTGTGATTGGCGATACCACACCTGAGGTATCGGGTGATGGTGGTGGTGATGCCTTTGTTATTGGCGACACGTCTGCAGTGGATCAGTTCACGACTGACGACACAAACCCAGAGGACTTCACAATTTCAAATACTCCGGAATCCACGCCGGATGTATCGCCCATCCCAACCCTGGATAGCGCTGATGCAGGTGACTTTCAGATTACCGATACGGATACGAATCCCGCCGACGATACGATACTTACACAACCGTCTACAGATGAAAATCAGTTTTCTCTTTCAGATGCGCCGGCTGATCCGGTTTCTGCATCTGCCGACCAGCCAGCCCTTCCGGTCGATTTATCGGCAGCGGCCGCAGATACTGCCGAACTGGATGCTCCTGGTCAGTTGAGTCTAACCGAGGAGCCGAATCTGGCCCCTTTGCCTTTACCGGAACCGTCGCCGGCAGGTTCCGATTTTTCGTCTGCAGATAACACGGGCATCGATCTGCCGCAGGGATTTTCACTGAACGAGGGACAGCCGGGCAGTTTACAGCTTGAAGGCCAGCAGTCACCAATGTTAACAGTCGAGAAAGTGGCTCCGGCTGAAGTTCAGGTTAATCGTTCCGCTGTCTTTACAACAAAAATAAAGAACACAGGTAAAGTTTCTGCTCATGGTGTTCGCGTGACCGACTTTGTTCCGAAAGGTGCCCGGCTGGAAAGTGCTCATCCTGAGTTTGTGCAGGCAAGTGACGGTTCTATCCAGTGGACCCTGGGGACGCTTGAACCAGGTGATGAGGCCACGGTATCCATGAAGGTGGTTCCTCTGGCTGAAGGTGAAATTGGAAGTGTAGCCCGCGTTTCTTTTGCAGCCTTAGCTTCTGTCAGAACTGTTAGCACACGACCTCAGCTATCGATTACGCAGGCTTTGCCGGAGAAAGTCCTGATTGGAGAAAGTGTATTGGTGAATGTGACTGTTTCCAATCCCGGAAGCGGGGATGCGACCGGAGTTGTACTTGAAGCAGATATTCCTGCCGAGTTATCTCACGTGGCAGGTAACGAATTGGAATATCCAGTTGGTACGTTACGCCCCGGACAACAAAAGCAGGTTACTTTAAAACTATCGGCAAAGGCAGCCGGCGTTGTTTTTAATACACTGACCGTTCGAGGTAACGGGCAAATGGAGGATCGCAGCGTTCAGCAGATTGAAGTTGTTGCTCCTGATGTACAGGTCGGACTGCGGGGTCCCAGAGTTAGATATTTGGATCGTGAAGCAATTTATGCTGTCGATGTTGCCAATCCGGGAACCGCATCAGCGAAGAATTTGAAACTCGTCGCGTTCTTATCCAAGGGTCTGAAGTTTGTCTCGACCGATCATTTTGGTGAGTATGATCCCGCTGAGCATGCTGTCTATTGGAAGTTGGAAGAACTGCCGCCAAATATTCGTGATTCAGTAAAACTGACAGCCGTTGCTGTTGAGCCGGGTGAACAGAAGATCGTGCTTGAAGGTACTGCGGATTTGGGAGTCAAGGATAGTTTTAATCATATTGTTCGTGTTGAGTCGGTACCTGAGCTGGAATTTACTGTCAAGGATACTGCGGATCCAATCGAAGTCGGAAGTGACACGACTTATGAGATTAAAGTGGTCAATCGTGGTACACGAACAGCGACGGGCGTTCAGATCTTTGCCGCTTTTCCCGAGAGCTTGCGAGCGGTTCAGGGGGGTGGGCCAAGTGAGCTGAGGATTGAAGGTCAGAATGCCCTGTTTGCTCCGCTCGATCGTCTGCCACCAAATCAGGAAGCTGTATTTAGAGTAAAGGCTAAAGCTCTGGGATCGGGTGACAAGGTGATTAAAGTACAAATGATCTCGGATGATGTGAACATTCCTGTCACCAAAGAAGAAAGCACTCGTATCTACACTGACAATTAATTGGCTTCCAGCCAGTCGAGCGAACAGATTTCCATCGGACGTAGAGTAGCGTAATTTGTTTTTTCAGGATTTGAGATTAAGCTTTGGGTCTTGAGCCGATGGCGCACTCAACAATGCTACAATCAGAGAGTTCCAACTGAAGCAAGACTTCAGTCCGAGTTCCTCACTTTTTAAGAGTCTGATTGCCGGGAATCTATGATGCGTCGCAAGCTAATTTTTTGTGCTCTGAGTGTGTTGATTGGCTTTTCACCAGCACTAAAAATCAACGCCGCGGATGACTTTTTTCTGGGGGTCACCCGCAACGGAACCGGCATCAAAGTAACAGCTCCCCCTGCTTTCTTTGATGTTGAAAAGGATGCAGTCAGAGTATTAGTTATAGGCGGCGTATTTGGAAATGATACGATCGATGATGCCACCAAGTTATCCCGTGAACTTGGTTCAGACGATCAGAGCCTGTTTGCTTTTTGCTCTGATCTTTATCCTGATCACAGTAGTACTAAGGCCGTTAATAACAAAGATCTAAAAACATTTTATCAGTCCCAGTCAAATCCGGAATTTCAATATTTAATCGGTTGGGCAGCCTATCATTTTGTCGATACCATTGTCTTACTTGACCATTCTCCATTTAGTCAGGCCCTTTTTAATCAAGAAGCCAGCTCTCGTAATTATCAGATAACTGCTGCGCCGGATGAAAAGTCGAATCAACAGTCTTTCCTGGACTCTATTTCTAATGGTAGTCAGCATGTAGGGGGGGCACTGGAAGCGATTGTCCTGCGGTACCAAGATGATGTCAGCAAGGCAGTGGAGTCTCTTCATCAGATAGCTCAAACCAAGGGTAAGAGTGCCAGTCGTCGTAATATTGAATCCCGGGCAATGGAATCCGGACTGGCGATTGAGCAATTACTGAAGGTCTATGGTCGCAAAATGGATAGTGTTTCTTACATTCCGGCATTGGCTGTGATGTCACAGATTACCTGTCACCACCTGGGATTTGAGAATGCACTTGACGGAGATACGACACGCAAAGTAGTCGAGCCTCTTCTGAAGAAATCGCTACCTACAAATGGTTCAGGTATCGCTGGAAATCTTGTATTCGTGACGCATCTTATGCATCCGTTGTATCCGGTTGAGTATCAGCAGGCTTGCCGGCAACGTATTTGGGACGTTGCGGGTTTATACGAATCGAATAAGACAGAGTTTGATGGTTTTAGAATGATGCCTTTCCATTCGGAAATGAGTGATGCGGTCTTTATGGGCGGACCAATTCTCTCACTTGCCGGCAGTCTGGGAAAATCACAATACTTCAATGCATGCCTTTCACATTTACAGGCATGTTCTGAGATGAATCAATTAGATAACGGACTCTACCAACATTCACCTTTAGATTCTGCCGCATGGGGACGAGGTAACGGTTTTGCAGCGTTAGGCGCATCGATGAGTCTTGTACAAGTCCCTACAAACACGAAAGGTTGGGAAGACTGTAAACATCGATTTGTAAAACATATTCAAGCCTTAGTGAGACATCAGGGACCGACCGGTAGCTGGCATCAGGTTATCGATCGTCCTGAAAGCTATGCAGAGTTTACCTCGACTTGCATGATTGCTGCGGCCATAAAGATTGCAGTGAACGCCGGCATACTGGAGGCGGATGACTATCACCAGATTCTTAAAAAAGCTGAACTCGCAACGCTAAGACGGATTGCGGCAGATGGTTCTATCAATAACGTATGTACCGGGACAGGCAAACAGAAAAACCTGCGGGCTTACTACGACCGTGAAGCGCTTCAGTCACGCAATGATCGGGCTGGTGCGATGGCATTAGTTTTCCTAACGCTGCAGTTTCAGGACAAGTAGTTTTAAATATTTGAATAGTAGATTTCCGAGTGGTAAAGATCACTTTTTACTTCTAAGCAGCATCCAAAAAATAATGCACTCGAATTACCTGCTCCGCTAAGAAAATAAACAGTCCGTCTGAGGGGTGCTTAAGGCAAAGTTGCGTAATAAATATGGTCGATATCCTATTTGTATAGTTGCGTTTTCTTTCACGTGTTAAGATTTAGTTATGAGTCAGAATCAAAAACTTAGTCGTCGAAGCATTTTACAGGCTGGCGGTGGTGTTCTTGGCGGACTGGGCTTAGCTCAGCTACTGGAAGCACAAGAGAATTCCACCACAAGTGCTGGGGTAGATAATCCCGCTGTTATCTTTGTCTGGCTTCCGGGTGGTCCTCCACATATGGAGATGTACGACCTGAAACCTGATGCACCGGAAGACTACCGCGGAATCTACAAGCCGATTGGAACCAAAGTTCCGGGCATGGAAATCTGTGAACTGTTTCCGTTGCAGGCAAAGATTGCTGACAAGTTTAATATCATTCGTTCTGTGCACCATAATTTTGCAGACCACGGTGGTGGGCATAAACGATTTTTAACAGGTCGCATTCCGGCGACTCCAACCGGAACAATCAATGATGCTCCCTGTGTTGGATCTATTGCTGCAAAGAAACTTGAAGCTTATGAAAATCCCAAAGGACTGTGTAATTACATAGTGCTTGGCAATGGCCGGGTAAATTCTGTGGATACCTTTGCCTTTGGTTCGGCCTATCTGGGTAAGGATACGCATCCCTTCAATGTGTCGGGTGATCCAAATGCGGAAAACTTCAAAGTTCAAAATTTGTCTTTGAACGCTGGATTGTTTGAGGAGCGATTGAATAATCGAGTTTCCCTTTTGGGTGATCTGGACAGACTGCGTAAAGATGTTGAAACCAGCGGTGTGATGGATTCGATGGATACGTTTAATCAACGAGCCATTTCTATGATCACATCATCTGAAGCTCATAAAGCATTTGACTTATCACATGAATCAGACGCAGTGCGTGATCGCTTCGGCCGCCATGAATGGGGTCAGCGAGCGATTCTTGCCCGACGTCTTGTTGAAGCCGGAGTACCATGGGTTTCGATAGTCATGGAAAATCCCTATGTCTCGGGAATCACGATGCCCGACTGGGGCGTCTATAACTGGGACAGCCATGCGGTGAACTGCCATTTATTCCGAGACTCTGAAGTACGATTTCCTATTTATGATCAGGTCGTTTCAGCCATGATCGAGGATCTCTATGAACGAGGTCTGGATAAACGAGTTATGTTAGTCGTAACAGGTGAATTTGGACGAACGCCCCGTATCACCGAACGTCCGGGTACCCAAACCAAAGTCTTACAACCCGGGCGTGACCATTGGCCTAACTCAATGAGCTTTATTGTCTCCGGTGGTGGTATGCGAACCGGTCAGGTGATCGGAGCAACCAATTCTCGGGGTGAAGAACCAATTGCTCGTCCCTTGACACCTAATGACCTCTGGGCCAGCGTCTATAAGCATCTGGGAATCAATTGGGAAAGTTCTTTCCCGGATTTCGGTGGCCGACCAATGCCGATTCTGCCGTTTGGCGATTCTATTGATGAGTTAGATTCGGTCTCTTAACGCAGTTGGAAATTTCGGCGGTCTTCCTGTTTGTATTGAATCACGTATTTACTGCAGAGAATTCAGATAGGAAAGCAGATCAGCCATTTGTTGCTTATTGATCTGTTTTTCAAGACCTTCGGGCATAAATGACAAGCCTGTGCTTTTAAGCAAATCGATTTCAGAACGGAGAATGGTTGTATTGGTGCCATCGGGTTTACGAACAGTAATACTGTTGGCACTCTCGTCAGAGATCATTCCAGTGATACTTCGTCCGTCTAAATCGATGATCACATAAGTTAAGTATTTAGGTTTTACTTCCCGGTTGGGGTCGAGAACATTAAGCAGGACAGCATCTAATCCGCGATTACGGATGCCGTTCAGATCAGCACCAACCTGATTTCCCACGTTTTCCAATCGATGACAGGCTGAGCAGTGTTTCTTGAACAATGCTTTGCCGTTTTCAGCATCTCCCTTTAGATTCAGCGCAGTCTGATAATTCTTAATAACCATTTGTCTCGCCAAATTAGCTGAGCCTGTAAATATCCGGCTGACCCGCGCAGCGATAGTTTCGTTAGGATGCACCTTTAGCAATGCAACCCGGGATGGATCCAATTCGCCGCGTCCCACTTGTTCGTTTTCGATAGCATCCAGAAGTGCCAGCGTCCATTCGGTTCTGGATAGCAGTGATTCGGCTGCTCGCATGCGTAATGTTGGTCCCATGGTCGGCCAGCGCTTAATTAGTGTCTCGGCAACTCCGTCATTCTTATATGCGTTGAGCGTGTCAATTGCAGCGGCTTTGATTTCAAAAGACTCATTGACCGCCAGCAATCGATCAAGCAGTTCTGATGTACGAGTATATTTGGCTAATTGCAGGCTTTCGATTGCCCGCACTCTTACGGCATTATCGAGTGAGGAATCAGTCGCTGAGATAACAGCCGTGTCAATCAGTTTCATAAGGACTTCGCTTGCTTTACCACTCGTCAATGCCAGCAATTGTTCTCTTTGTGTTCCCTGTACTTTACTTACTAAACTCTCAATAAGAGGTGTTGATAATTCGGGATGTTCATTAATAGTACTAATCACGGCCGACACTTCATGAGGCCGGTTTCTTAAACCAATCTGGCTGCATAATTCTTTTAATAGGCTCATGCCATTTGGATTGGCTACAAATTTTTCATTATTGGCAAGCGCGATAAGGACTTTATCAGACCCTTTTCCCAGCGAACTGAGGATGGCAAGTCGCATCCATTGATTGTCGGTATCACTAATAGCAAGATTTGCTAATGTGTTATTTCTGGATCCTGCCAGAGCATTTCCAATAGAAAATGCAAGTTGATAGCGGACGCGAATGTCCTCATCGCTCACCATTTGGTTCATCGTATGCATAACCGCCGGAACCTGATTGCAAATTGACTCGGCACACCTCAAAGCATGCCAGCGAACGATAGGTTGTTTATCTTTTAGTCCCGCCAGCACACTGGATTCATCCAGCGCATTGAGACTTTGCAGGTTGTACAATGCCAGAAATCTACCGGCCGCACTTTTTCCCTGCCGAACCAATTGACGTAAGTGAGAGACGGCCGACTGGTCCTGTCGCGTAGACAGAAGTCTACCGGCGGTGTCACGGTGCCAGCCGTTTGTGTGATCCAGCAATGCAACAAGTGCTTTTGTAGTTAGTGCTGAGAGTTTGGGGGTGGTCGAGATAAATCCTTTGGGAGCGATTCGATAGATCCGCCCTTGATTATTACCGCAGATCGGATCAAGATGTTTCATAAATTCCGGTGGCAGGAAAGCAGCCCCTTCAATCAGTTCTCTGGAGATATCCAAAACATATAACGAGCCGTCCGGCGCATTCATGAACTGTACCGGGCGGAACCAAAGGTCTTTAGAGGCGAGGAATTCTTTGCCTTCATCAGCTCGTTGGGCAATTAATTCCAGACCTTTCGCTTCAACATTTGCACGATATATCAGGTTGTTTGCCACATCGCCGACGATCAGATTGCCGTGCATTTCTTTGGGCCAGGCGTCACCCCGGTAAATCGTGATACCGGTGGCTCCTGTAAAGAAGCCGAATGGTTTACCACCTTCGTCGGAGCCACGAAATTGCTTCGTGCGACGTAACATTGTTCGTAATTCCCGCCACGGTTCAGAACCACTGATACGGAACAGGTTCGTAAATTTTCCATCAGGTGCGATTGAGACAGCAGCATTGGCAGCTTGCATGACCTGATTTCTAGCCAGATAACGATCGTCGTACATTAGTGTTTGGGCGGGAACACTATTTTGACAGACGAATTTGCGTCCCCAGTTATCCAGACTCATCCCATGCTGTCCACCACCACTTGTCAACTCAAAGGATGACGGATTTCGAGGATCGAAGATGATACCCCGTCCACGTACGGAAACCGGCATCTGATCCTCCATCGTTGTTTTGACATCACCACCGGATAGATTAGTTGAAAGATGAATAAGATTATCGGGCCCCCAGCGGAATGAATTTAGATGCGCTTCACCAGCAAGATCACTTCCGAAACCTGAAAACATAATCCTGTTTTCATCAGCGATGCCGTCACCATCAGTGTCTTTCACATAGTGAATATTTGGGGCGGAGCCGATGAAGACTCCGCCATCCCAGCAAATGACTGCAGTGGGGTACGGGATATTTGAAACAAAAGTAGTCGCTTTGTCGTAACGGCCGTCACCATCCGAATCGATGAGCTGTTTAATAGCTCCTTTTTCACCGGGGTCCTCTTTGGCAGCGTATGCATTGTATTCGGGTAATTCACAGACATACATTTTTCCGTCAGCATCGATATCAATGGCTCCGGGGTCACGAATCAGAGGTTCAGTTGCAACAATCTGAACTTCAAAATCCGGATGAAGAACCATTTTCTTCTTTGATTCTTCCGCAGTGGATGCCGGGAGTCTGGGCATTTTACTTGCCAGTTGGTCAATCCGCTTACTAATCTCTTCCGCATCGTTATCAGGATCCTGAGATCGGAGTGCTGTCGCAGCCAATAAACCGACAAGAATTGTCAAAATTAGTGCGAATGGTCGAAGCATGAAATGTATCCAGATTGAATTAATTACAGTATTTCGAGCTTACTTGATGTCCTTGCTTTGCTTAATAAAAGCAATGACATCAGCGATGTCCTGAGCATTTAGTTCTTTCTCTAAGCCAACAGGCATGAGCGAGACGCCATTTGATATCAATTCATCTATGTTACCGCGTAGCACGACATCCTGCTTGCCTTCGGCTCGTTTCAGTGTGATGCTGGTCGCAGTCTCTGATGCAATAATGCCGCTTAAAACTTTGCCCTGCTGGGTGATTATCGTGTAGACGTTAAAGTTGGGCTGAGCTTCCCGATTAGGGTCCAGAATCGCAATTAATAAGTCAGCCTCAGATTTATTTTTTACACTTGCAAGGTTTGGAGCAACCTGGGTGCCGATGGAGCCGGCCTGATGACAGATGGAACATTTCCGGGTAAAAACTTCTTTACCTGCAGAGACGCGACCCTGCAGATTAAGGACAGATTGAAATTGCTGTACCACTTTCGCACGATCCGTATTGGCTTCATTACCAAACAGTTGTCTGCTTTTTGCTTGTACCTCTTTATTCGGATGTTGTAAAAGCAATTGCTTTTTATCCCGTTCGACCTCGACACGTTGGACCATTCCCTGCTCAATGGCAGTAAGTAATTTTTGGGTATTAGGAGTTGACTGAGTGAGGATATCTACAGCTTCGCGACGTACGTCCGGGCTATACCCTTTCCATCGGGTGATCAGGGTTTTTGCCAGCGCCGGAGAATTAACCGATCCTAGTGTTTGAACCAGCTGCAGCTGTAGCGACTGAGGAGTCTGTGGATTTAAAAGTATTTCAAGCGACCGTGTTGTTGTCGGTAAATGAGAAAACGAGAGTAATTGCAGTGCAGCCAGTCGATGTGGTAAATCAGCTTTTGAATCCAAAGCAACATTTTGAGCTGCTGCGAATAACTGACTTAACTGTTTTTGCAACCCCTCAGGCGCTGCCGTGGAAGTAATGATTGCACTAAGCGTTGTGCCACGACGGCTAAGTCCTTCACCAAGTCCACGTAGTATCACCTGCTGGATTCCGGCAGGTAGTTCAGTTATTTTTGAGAGCACCGTAAATGTTGGATCATTTTGTTGATTTGATCCGACAAGAATGGCTGTCTGAAGAGCGATTGAAGGTAGTTGCGACTTCCCTTTACCGGTCTTCAGAAGTTGTAGCAGAAAGCGGTCAGAGTATGTTCCCACTGAGGAAAGTACAGCCGTTTTGATTTCCGGCGTGGTGTTTGGGGCGAGTGTTAATTCTGCAAGAACTGGAATCGCATCGTCCGGTTTTGACTGCCCCAGCGAATAGGCCATCTGAATTCGAACATGTTCGCTTGAACTGACTTTCAGAGCAGTGATCCGGCTGAACAGATGACTGTTCGTAGTAAGGTAAGGTTCGGCAAGTTTGATGGTATGTGCTTTTACACGAACTTGAGGATCAAGCAAACCCGCAAACAAGTGCTTTGGCATTAGTAAGTTGAGCCCCTGTAATGTGTAGAGTCCGTGTAGGCGTCCGAGTGATGATTTGCCTGTTAATACCAATTCATCCAGAACCGTACGTATAGACTGATCCTGCCTCTCCACCAACAGACGTTGTGCGGTATTGCGATTCCAGCCATTTGTAGAACTGAGCTCTTCAACCAGAGCCGTACTACTCATGCTGCCTAGATCTACGGGTTTTCGCACGATCATATCTTTTCGAACAACCCGATAGATACGGCCACGGTCTTTACCACTTGTCAGATGCAGGAATTTCTTTATTTCCGCAGGGATAGAATAGGGATGTTCCACCGTTTCACGGTACATGTCGAGAACATAGAGAGTGCCATCAGGTGCATTCAGGAAATTGACGGGACGAAACCAATTGTCGGTTGATTGGATAAATTCGACACCCTCATCTGCTCGCTTACTACGGTACACCACTCCGGAGGGGTCAATATTTTTTCGATGGACCAGATTGCCCCCAACGTCACCCACAAACGCATTACCGAGATAACGCTCCGGATAAGCATCACCAGCGTAAATCGTAATGCCAGTGGCCGAGGTGAAGAAGCCGACTGGATACTCGGTGGGAACAACGCCCGCCGGTTTGGATGGATCGAGTGGGATAAATTCCCAGCCACCGTCATCGTTAATCATCAGCCTGTAGCCTTTATCGAGAGCACGCCACTTTTGTCGGACAATTCTCCAGGGTTCTGGTGGACTCAATCGAAATACCCGGGCACTAGCGCCGTCTGATGCAATACTGCGGATCATTCCGGAAGCGACCAGATAGGGGTTTCTGGTAATGTAATGTTGAGGGTGAATCACCTGTTGAATGTGATTGCTGTTACTGCAAACAAACCGAGTTCCCCAGATATCACGTGAGTGACCAAATTGGACACCACCGGTTACGGTTTCGAATTCTTCGGTTCGAGGGTCAAATCTGAGATCAACTCCGCTTACCGGAAAGAGTGGCTTACCGCGGTGAGTAAGGGTCTTAGGGTTGCGACCGGCAGCCAGGTAGATTTTATTATCGAGTCCCCAAATCAGTCCATTGGCAACCGATTGCACATTGTTTCGTCCAAATCCCTCAAGCACAACTTCGCGCACATCGGCTTTATTGTCTCCATCAGTATCTTTGAGGTAATACAGAAATTTCGGAGCCATCACAAAGAGGCCACCGTTGTAGGGGATGACGGAAGTGGGCCAGCTAAGTTGATCGGCAAAGACAGTACTGCGATCCATACTTCCATCTCCATCCACATCCTCAAGCATGCGGATAATTCCGGCATCCTGTAATCCACCGCCTTCAGGATTTAGTTGCGTCGGCTCCTGAGAAAATGGATAGCCGTGCATTTCAGCAACAAACATTCGTCCACGTTCATCGAAACACGCCGAGACCGGATCAGATACAAGCGGCTCCGCTGCAACTAATTCCAGCTCAAATCCGTCAGCGATTTTGAATGTAGCTAACGCATCCTGTGGTTCGGTGTGAGGGATACGTGGCATATCGGCTTGCGTTACAACTCTTTCATCCTGTGCAGAGAGGTAATGACAAGTCAGAAGCAACATGAGGATGCTGAGTGAGATTGAACGTAGCTTTATCATAACGGCAGTTTTAGTCTCTCAGGAGCTTTTGGATTCCGGCTGTCATCACGTCATCAACGCTAGGTTCACAAAATGCAACCCTAACTTCATATCCCATTGCCGGGTATTCTTCTTTTACGGGTAGGTACCAGGGTCCGCCGTCACCATAAGCGGCTGTTGCCACAAAGGTGTCCGGAGCGATTTTTTGAGCCCGCAGTTGATACTCAATAAACGACTCGGCAGGTAAATGCAGCGTGGCGATATTATTGATTGCGAGAGAACTGAGAATGATTGGCTGCTTGCGTTCAATCCGATTCAACCAGGCCAGCATATAGGAAGGGCGATTTCGGCTGACGACACTACCATCCTTGTTGGAGATGATTTTGTTGAGGTCTTCTTTATTAAAGGTACTACGAACTTCGGGAAGTATCTCTACATTCTTCCAACTCACCGTTTTCACCGGATTGATTTTAGTATTTTCAAGAGCACCCTTCATTCCACGGTAGATTCGCTCGGCCAGAATTGCCCGAACCGGCTGGCTTCCGTCGTTATATTTTCCGGCCGAGACATTACCCGCAGCACCGGTAAAGTAAATGTGGTGACAGTCCGGCTGCTCATGCTGTATCTGCTTACGGGCAATCCCCACAAAGTCACTTGAGACTAAGCCGTCACCGTAATAGCTCATGGGGTGAGTGGCATAATAATGGATGGCGCTAATGCATTTCTTTTTGTTGTAAAATGAAATGGTTTTGAGCATGGGATCAATCGTACCCTCGGTCATTGCACGCAATTTAGGGTCTTTACAGCTACTACCCCTCATGGCTTTGATGACCCCATTTTCATCACGATAGATTCGCCGGTTGGAGGCAACCTTATCGACTTTGGCTTCTCCCTTTCCAATATGTGTAACCGCTTGGGCCCTGTGCAGACTTTGCTTTGCCGCCTCCGCGATTCGTTGACTGCAATCATGAAAGTAATCTTCCATCACAATGTGTGGCAGATCGCCCTGAGCTTCTACAATGGCTTGAGCTTCAAGACATGCAAACGGAGCATTGTGTTGATGGACGCAATGAATAGCAACACGTTCAGGAGTTGTACCGATAGCTGCGGCAAGCCTTTGACGCCAAAGGAGATGGCCGCCATTGGATAAGGCCGTCCAGTCAATGGCCAGCAATACGATGGGTTTTCCCGCACCTTGTAAAACGATACCATGTGCTTCCAGAGCGTCGGTTACATCTATGACGGGCTTGATCCAACCACCGCATAATGAATGTCCTTTCGGTGGAGTGATGTCAACGGTGAAGTTGGATAACTTCAGAGAGACATTCTGGTGTTTCTCTGCTTGTAGCGATTCAGGAAGTAAACTCCAGACAGTAGCAGCAGCAAGAGATTGCTGTAAGAATTCTCTTCTGGGATTCGAAGTGGACATAAGAATGTTCTCCGGAATGATGAGATCGTTTTTAAGTAATATTATTAATATTCTAATACACTTACGGCACCATTCCACTGATTCTTCAGCATCCGATCCGATAGGCCTGAAAGGTACTTCCGGGGCGATTGGGTGAAATAGCGCTCTGAAAATTATCCGCTGCTAATGGCTGTCTCTTTCGTTGTTTTGATATAGTTCTTATTGTTGGCCGTTAATGAGAATACGTTGAATCAGCTTTCAGCTGCGGTAACGCAAATTCCGGAAAATCGTATTGCAGTTTCGTTAACACCTTTAACATGGCAGGTCAGTGTTAGAATTATGTATTAACTATAAATATGATGGCGAGAAATACGGTGGCGAGATCTATGCGTGGATTAATGGTTCTCTTTTGGATGTGTGGGGTATCATTGGCCCAACAGCAAGTTGATAAATTCACTCAGCAGGAAAAACCTGAAAAGAGTAATTCTGTTGCTAAAGTTAAGTTGATCGGTACCACAGTAACAGATGTCCTTTATGCAAGCGTTGGTGATCACCAATTGCTGCTCGACCTTTATCTCCCCAGGCAGCCCGCAGGCTCTCCGCTACTCGTATGGATACATGGTGGTGGATGGTACCAGAACAATAAATCAAAGGTCTTTCTATCCTGGCTTTCCAATTATGGTATTACGGTCGCCAGTATTAATTACCGTCTGGTGGATATAGCCAAGTGGCCAGCGCAACTCCATGACTGTAAAGGAGCAGTACGCTGGCTGCGCGCAAATGCCCGGCAGTATGGTTATGATGCGGAGCGAATTGTCGTTGCAGGTGCCAGTGCCGGCGGACATTTAGCCGCCCTGATGGGTACGACTGGAGATGTTGTAGAACTGGAGGGAGATGTTGGTGGAAACCTGCACTATTCATCCCGGGTGCAGGCAGTTGTTGATTACTATGGTGCAACAGATTTTGTATTGCGAAGTAAGACTCAGCCTTCACGCGCCAATAAAAAAGGGTCGGTGGTCTACAATCTTCTGGGCGGAGCAGCTGATGAGTTGACGGAAGTCGCCAGACAGGCATCAGCCAGATATCACGTTACCAGTGATGACCCGCCATTTCTCGTTTTTCATGGTAAGAAAGATAAGACGGTACTGATCGATCAGTCCGAAGCGATCGACAAAGCTTACAAAGAAGCGGGGCTACCTCTTACATTCCATCGCATCGCTAAAGGAGCTCATGGTGGTTTTGTTTTTTACTCAGGCAGAAACGCAAAACGTCTCTACTTATTTGTGAAACAGCACGTTAGTACGGAATAACTTTGCATTTTTCGAAACCTGTTACCCCTCTTTTGGTTTAATAATCTTATCGCATGCATTCAGTCATGTGAGATCACCTATTACCTACTAGACGCGGGAATCAACGATGGACGAACAGGTGGACGTAGTCCAGGATAAGATTGAGTCACTATGGAGTGCAGAACAGATAGCCTCTATCCAGACCATTGCGATGTATCTTCTTTTGGCAGGTGTGATTTCGTTTTATATTCGATTTCTTTACCGTCGTTTCAACCTTGCAAAAACAGGCACCGATTCAGTCTCAGTAATCTTTCCATTACTGACGGTTGTTACTGTTGCTGTCATTATGACGATCAAATCATCTCTGGCCCTTTCCTTGGGGATGGTAGGTGCTCTTTCAATTGTCCGGTTTCGTACCGCTATTCGTCAGCCTCAGGAATTAGTGTATCTGTTTCTTTGCATAGCGATTGGGCTTTCATTAGGAGCAGAGTTTCCGGAACTTGCTATTCTTCTGGCTTTGATTGCCTCGGTTTGTGCGTTCTGGATGGGACGTCAACAGAGTGAGGATCCATCCACACCTTTGGTGTTAACCGTAACCGGAGAAGACTCGGAGAGTTTGTTCGATCCAGCCACAGGAGTACTTGCAACTCTACAGGAATTGGTCACTGAGATTCAGTTAAAACGCCTTGAAGTGCGGGATGGGAATTCGCAGGTGCGAGTGGAGTTAGCAGAGCTTGAACCGGATCAGGCGATTGACCTTGTTCAAAATTTGGGTAGACTTTTCCCGACAGCCCGAATCAAAATTCAATAGGAATTTTTAATCAATAAAGAGTTCGATCATGAGAATTTTCTTCTTTGTTTTTCTATCGTTTTACAGCGTTACGTTAATAGCTCAACCTCCGGTATTTGAACGTCAGCCTCCTATGGAGCAGCCTGAATTACTGGATCCGATTACGAGAAAACTTGACACTGACGGAGATGGAGAAATCTCTGCTGAAGAGATGCAAGCTGCCCCTAAAATACTTACCTCGCTGGATAAGAACGGTGACGGCACGTTAACAATCAATGAACTTTTACCTGAGATGCGTATGCAGGCTGGTCCGGAAGGCCCGGGAGGCGGAGGTCCAGGTGGCGGCCCGGGCGGTGGAGGTGTGAATCGTCCGGTTCTGCAATTGACTGAAAAGTTTGATGCCGACAAAAACGGATATCTGGATCCTGCTGAGCGAAAGAAAGCGTTGGAACAAGTACCGGATAATCCCCGTCGCGGCGGCCCTCCCGGTATGCGGGGTGGAGCTGGAAGAGAGCAAATGGAAGGACGCCCGGGTCCCAGAGTCTCGTTGAAAGACGTAAAGTCCTACGATGATCGGACTCTGTATGACCCTGAAATACTGCGAACAATCTTCATTCAGTTTGATGTTGATAGCTGGGAAGAAGATATGGCTAAATTTAAGGATACGGACGTTCAAATGCCTGCGACAGTTATTGTTGATGGTAAAGAGTATCCGATGGTCGGAATCAAGTTCCGTGGCCAAAGTTCTTTTGGACATGTACCGGCAGGATCTAAAAGGTCACTGAATCTGTCAATGGACTTCCTCAATCAGGATCAACGTCTATTAGGTTATAAAACACTTAATCTGCTTAATTGTAACGGTGATCCCTCATTGCTCAGCAGTATTCTTTATGCCAAGGTTGCTTCACCGTTTCTTCCGGTCCCACAGTCCAATTTGGTCAAAGTGGTGATTAATGGTCACAGCTGGGGAGTTTATGCCAATGTTCAGCAGTACAACAAAGACTTCCTTGAGGAGTTCTTCGATACTACAGAAGGTGCCCGATGGAAAGTGCCGGGCGCGCCCTGGGCCATGGGAGGATTGCAGTACACAGGTGATGATATTGAACAATATCGTTCTAAGTTTGAGATCAAATCCAAAGACAAAGAAGAGTCCTGGCAAGCACTTGTAGACCTGTGCAGGGTTTTGAATGAAACTTCCATGGAAGATTTGCCAAATGCGATTGAGCCTCTTTTGAATGTAGATGGAGTCCTAAGGTTTTTGGCGTTGGATGTGGCGTTAGTCAACAGCGACGGTTACTGGACACGTGCTAGCGACTACAGCATTTATCTGGATCCACAGAATGTATTCCATATCATCCCTCATGATATGAATGAAGCTTTGAAATCCGGGCCTGGCGGTGGCGGACCGCGCGGGGGCGGACCACGTGGAGGTGGACCTGGAGGTGGATTTGGAGGTGGATTTGGATCTCTTTTCCCACCAGACTTTCCCCCTGAATTCCTCCCGGACGATTTGCCGGAATTTGGAGGGCCGGGCGGCTCCGGTGGCGGACGTCCGCGAGGTGGCCCCGGTGGTTTTGGCGGGCCTGGCGGTGGCGCTGGACCTGGCGGTGGCGGACCCACGCTGGATCCGCTGGTGGCGATTGACAATCAACGTATGCCGTTACGAAGTCGGTTATTACAGGTTCCTCAATACCGTGATAAATATCTTCAATATGTCAAAGAACTCGCACTGAACCATATAACCGTGGAGAATCTTGGCCCTGTCATTGATCACTACCGGGAATTGGTCAAGGATGAAATCAAAATTGATACTCGTAAACGCACCTCCTATGATGCTTTTATCACCGCTACCACTGCTCCCCCGGAAAATGGCCCGGTATCGATTGCCAGCTTGTTTGGATTTATTAGCCAGCGACGTGATTTTTTGCTACAGCATAAAGAAGTCGCCGCTGCCGCTGACATTGAGTTGCCTGAGTATTCACTCCGCAAGCAGTTAACAGGCGATCATAACATTGATTTGAAGATTAGCGAATTTATGGCCAATAACCAGCGAACGGTTAAAAATCCAGATGGTGCATTTGAGGATTGGATTGAGATTTATAACCCTGGAGACGATGATCTGGATTTAACCGGCATTTATTTATCGGATCGTGACGATCAGCTGACGAAATGGAAATTCCCCCGAGGTACGATCATTAAAGCCGGTGAATACCTGATTATCTGGGCTGATGAATCAAAGAGTGAAAAAGGCTTACATGCGAACTTCAAGCTGTCTAAAAGTGGTGAAGTTATTGTTATCAGTAACGGACAGACCGTGATTGATAGGCTTGAATTCGCAATCCAAACGACAGATGTCTCTCAGGGACGTTTGAATTCAAAAGATGGAAAATTAAACCGTTTGACTCCTACACCTGCGGCTGCGAACCAAAAATTTAATTAAGCGATTGGTCGTTAGCATTGAGCTGCTAAAACCTTCTGTACACGCGATGTAATTTGATTGTAGAGCTCGGTTTCCAGAGGTCCCCGGCTAATGCTTTTAAGGTTTTCGTCCAGATGTTCTTCATTACATGTACCTACAATAGTCGTGTCACAATGTAGATGACTTATGGTGTAACGAAGAATCAATTCAGATCGGCTCATATCTTCACTCAGTAACTCGTCAAGATTTGCCTGAGCCCAGACATCAAACAAGGCCGGGCGGTCTATTTCAGCATCCGGACCCCCGTGTGCAATCCCGCCGCGAATGATGATCCCCGCTCCATTTTTAGCGGCTTTTGTGATCCAGTCGTGATGTTTAGGTGCCAGGCAGGAATACGGTATTTGGATAGTATCAAAGACATCAAGTTCAATCATCGAGGAAAGCTGAGGCATTGAACTTGAAGAACCGATAAACCGAATAAGGCCCTGAGCTTTGAAATCCAACAAAGTATCGATTAAGCCTGCCTGCTGAATAGTTTCCGCATCGCCCCCGTGAAACTGAAGCAGGTCGATGTAGTCGGTTTGCATACGATCCAGACTGGTTTCAATATTCCGTTGTAAGACATCTTTGTTCCAGGTGTGGAGTACTTCCAGATGGTCTTCATGCTGGACGTAATCACAGCCACATTTGGTCGCCAGATAGTATTCGCGACGGCGTGAACTAATAAAGCGTCCGATCCGCTCTTCGCTGACCCCATAGTCTGGTGATGTATCAATGAAATTGATGCCTTTATCCAGTATCCGGTTTAGCAGCCGATCTGCAGTAGCGTCATCCACGACACGGACACCCCATGTCGCCGGCCCGCGTAAACCCATACTGCCATACCCTAATTGAGTAACTTCCATATTTGTTTTACCGAGGGTACGTTTGGGCAACCGGGACATGTGAAAGTTCAATCTGTGAAAGGTTTGAGTCGTTTTATGACAGGCTTTCCAAAGCGTCATTGAAAGTAGCACTTGGTCGCATTGCCGCGGTCACTTTCTCGTCACACGGATCATAGTAGCCTGAGATATCGACCGGGCTGCCCTGCACGGCATTTAATTCCCCGAGAATGGTCTCGCTGTTTTCAGTTAGAGTCTGAGCTAATGCGACGAATTCGCTTTTCAGTTCTTCGCAGCAATCTTGAGACGCCAATGCCTGAGCCCAATATAGTGCCAGATAGAAATGACTGCCACGGTTATCCAGCTCATTGACTTTGCGTGAAGGAGATTTGTTGCTTAGCAGGTACTGACTCGTTGCTTTATCCAATGCTTCAGCGACAACCTTGAGCTTGCTGTTAGATTCTTTTTCGGCAACTTCTTCAAGTGAAACGCCCAATGCCAGGAATTCACCAAGAGAGTCCCAGCGAAGGTGGTTTTCTTCAACGAATTGCTGAACATGTTTTGGCGCCGAACCGCCCGCACCGGTCTCATACAATCCACCACCGTTAAGTAGCGGGACGATAGAAAGCATTTTCGCGCTGGTACCAAGTTCCAGAATAGGGAAAAGGTCCGTGAGGTAGTCCCGTAGTACGTTTCCGGTGACTGAAATGGTATCCAAGCCATCCTTGCAGCGCTGGCATGTTTCATTCATCGCGTCGACAGTGGACAGGACCTCGATTTCCAGACCAGCGGTATCGTGGTCTGAAAGGTATTGTTCAACTTTGGCAATCAGATTGGCATCATGAGCCCGTGCATTATCAAGCCAGAAAATAGCTTTAGATCCGGTGGCTCGGGCACGGCTGACAGCCAGACGAACCCAGTCACGGATTGGTTCATCCTTAGTCTGGCACATACGCCAGATATCACCTTCCTGGACCGGGTGTTGCATGAGGACGTTGCCGGCTGCGTCTTTGACACGGACAGTACCTGCTTCAGCCATTTCAAACGTTTTATCGTGAGACCCATATTCTTCAGCTTTACGAGCCATTAAGCCGACGTTGGATACGTTGCCCATTGTTGGTACATCAAATGCCCCGTTTGCTTTGCAGAAATCGAAGACGGCCTGATATATACGGGCATAGCAACGGTCCGGGATAATCGCCTTGGTGTCGTGTAGCTGACCGTCAGGTCCCCACATTTGTCCGGAAGTACGAAGGCAAGCCGGAACGGACGCATCAATAATGACATCACTGGGAACGTGCAGGTTGGTAATCCCTTTATCCGAATTAACCATAGCCAGACGTGGTTGCTTTTCGTAGATGGCATCCATATCAGCAAGGATAACAGCACGCTGATCTTCCGGCAGTTCTTCAATCTTGTTGTACAGGTCACCAATGCCGTTGTTTGGATCAACCCCCAATTCTTCCAGTACAGCCGCATGCTTTTCAAATACATCGGCATAGAAAACACTGACAACATGACCAAAGATTTTAGGGTCAGATACTTTCATCATGGTTGCTTTCATGTGTAATGAAAGCAGAACGTCCTGCTCTTTAGCTTCGGAAATCGCTTCAGTAATAAAAGCTCTTAAAGCATTCTTGCTCATGACGGCCGAGTCAATCACTTCACCGGCTTTCAAAGCAAGGTTGGATTTTAATACGGTAGTTTCCCCAGACGCCGATGTAAGTTCAATGCTGACGTTATCTGGATTGCCCATGACATGAGATTGTTCACTGCCAAAAAAGTCGCCCTCGCTCATGTGGGCAACGTGAGATTTTGAGTCGGCACTCCATTGCCCCATGGAGTGCGGGTTGTTCCTGGCATATTCTTTTACCGGACCAGCCACTCTTCGATCTGAATTTCCTTCACGAAGGACAGGATTTACAGCACTTCCCAATACCTTTGCATAACGACTGCGTACTTCTTTTTCCTCTTCGGTTTCCGGTTCTTCCGGAAAGACGGGAATGTTGTAGCCGTGTTCCCGTAGCTCTGCAATTGCCGCGGTCAGTTGTGGGATCGAGGCACTGATATTAGGAAGTTTGATGATATTGGCTTCAGGAGTTTTAGCTAAGGCTCCGAGTTCCGCCAGAGCATCACCCTGTTTCTGTTGGTCGCTGAGATTTTCCGGGAAACTGGCAAGGATTCTGCCAGCTAGCGAAATATCTTTTAGTACTAACTCAACTCCCGATGATTGGGTAAAAGCCCGGATAATAGGTAGTAATGATTGAGTTGCTAAAGCTGGTGCTTCATCTGTTTTGGTATAGAAAATCTTGGTCATGGTTGTTTTGCTACCGCATCGCGTAAAAGGCATTTTCTTCCGGTCAGAGACATTCAATTTAACAGTAGTTGATTGCTCCAACAATTACCGTCGTCCGCTTCGATTCTGTATCTTCAAGATCAGCATTGATTGGTATAGTTGAATATTGAGTTTGATCATGTCTCGGAATGTATATTTATTAAGGCTTGAACTAGTAAAGATCTGGATTACCAGTTTTATGCTGATGTTGGTGATCACTGTTGGTTGCACTGAGCCTGTGGATACTTATAGATAACAGGAAACGGAATTCATTCCTGGTAATAAGCAGGGCGACGCTTTAACACCTTTTAAGGCGGTTGATTCCGGAGATATAGCTGAGATGCTATTAGATGCGGGAGCGGATCGAATGCTGCCTGATGCCAACGGCAAGCTGCCATTGGATATACTGGAAAAGGCACCTCAGGAAGCTGAGAATGAAATTGCGAATATCAGGGTATTATTATCGGAAGCAGCACCTGCTTCGACCATTCCCTGATTTGAAATGACAGTAAGACAATGAAGGTAACCATTCTTTGAGTAAGACGTCCTCCGGAAATATCGCACGTCGACATGACCTCGATGCACTGCGCGCCATTGCGATGTTGTTAGGGATCGCTTTGCATGTCGGGCTGGGATATGTCCCTGGTTGGATTATTACCGATGATGGCGATCCGCGAATGCTTCATAAGACCTCGGACAGCTTTCAGTTGATGTTTAATATCATCCACGGGTTTCGAATGCCTCTTTTCTTTCTCGTTAGCGGCTTCTTTACTGCCATGTTATGGCGAAAACGAGGTCTGCATTCGCTGCTAAAGCATCGTTATGCGAGGATCTTTATTCCCTGCATGTTGGGCCTGATTTGTATCCAGTCGATGGAAGTTTCCGTTGGACGCTGGCGAGGTGAGCACGATCGTAAGTTCTGGGAAGAACATCGTCAGGAAATGAATCTGATGGAAGCATCCTGGCGTCAGGATCGTGGATTAATAGAGGAGTTACTCAACAAAGGCTCTGATATCAATCAGAAAGACAGCGATGGTTTTACACCTTTAATGGTGGTTTCTCAAATGCGACGACAGGATTTGGTTGAACGTCTGACTGTTCGCGGTGCAGACCCCGACTTAATCAACAATGATGGAAAGACTGCCGCGCAAATTGCTCGTGATGTCGGACATGATGGAATCGTCGATTTTTTTGAACGGGAACGTGTGGCCCGGGAAATGGACATCTGGGACGCGGTCGCTCATGAAGATCGGCGCATGATGCATTGGAGGCTGGCAGTCAATCCTGAAGTCGTTAATCAATTGCATCCGGAAACAGGTGAAACCCCATTGCAAGTTGCAATGGCAACAGGTCAGTGGGAGAGAGTTGCTGATCTGTTTGACCGTGGAGCGGATTTGCGTTTGAAAAATGGTGCAGGAAAATCTCCGCTTGAATGGCTGGACGATTCAGCAGACTCCCAAATGAAATTCTTTGTCGAAATGGGAAATGGTCTTCACAAGGTGGGAACCGGTAAGCTTCAGCCCGGAGAGCATTTTTTCGAGCGAATTCGGGCTCATGATACAGGTCGGCTTCGACGACTGATTTTATCCGGTATCAATCCGAATTCCATGCACTCAGAACATGGTTATTCCGCTTTGGCTTATGCAGCCGCCACAGGTAAGTATGGTGTTGTCGAAATGCTTCTTAACCACGGTGCGGATGTCAATGCGCGTAGTAAAGATGGCAGCACGGCCTTGCATGCAGCAGCAATGTTCTCCAGACATGGTGAACTAAAACTACTCAAGCGTTTTAAAATCGATGAGTCGATTAAGAATGAAGCAGGCCTCACGGCGGCGGAAGTCGCCGCGGCTCCTTTCACTATAGAAACGCGCGACGGGCTGATGTATCTGGCTGCAGCATTTGATATTGGCGTTAGTCCGGAAGGTGTCAAAGGGCGTCGATATGAGGCTGCTCGAATTCTTGGTACAGAACCGAGGCCCGGTCCCCCTCACGATGAAATCTTTGCTGATTGGGATGAAGACGACTTCTGGGAAAAGTTCAAGAAGAACGAGAAAGAAGAATGGGATCAAGACGAACGTCGGCAGAAGCAACAGGCAGGAGTTGTAGGGCAATTTAAAGATTGGTACTGGCAGCAGGTTAATGAAGCGAAGCACTATAAAGACAAAGATGGACGCTGGCAAAATCTATTTCATCAAGGTGGTTTTGGTCATTTCTGGTTTTTGTGGTTCCTGGTCTGGCTGGTCGCAATGTTCGCTGTATACGCCATGGTGTGTGATCTGGTTAGTATTAAACGAATACCAAAATGGTTAAAACGAATACCAAAATGGTTAGTGGTTTCAAAGTTGCGTTATCTGTACTTAATCCCGTTAACGTTGATACCAACTTTGGTAATGCATAGTCAGTTCGGTCCTGATACGTCAACACACTGGGGCCCTCAGCCACATATGCTTGTTTATTACTTCATCTTTTTCCTTTTTGGAGCGTGGTATTTCGATGCCGATGACTCAGAAGGGAAGCTTGGTCGTTTCTGGTGGTTGACGATTCCACTTTCGATTTTGCTGTACCTTGCCTGTGGTAGTCAGGAAGGATGGTTGTTTGTGGCAATTGAAGAACAGCCTTGGTGCAAGCTAATAGCCGATATGATTGGGCCTAATATGGACCCCTCTGCCTTCCAAGAGCTAAGAGACTGGATGTCGAGCCAACCAGCCTCCGATTTCAAAGCGGTACTAGTCAAGAATCTATCAGTGACCTATGTCTGGCTTTTGGAATGGCTGGAGATGGCCCCCTCCGCTTTTAAAGGGCTAATCATCAATGTTGCGTCAGTGACGTATGTCTGGCTGATGACATTTGGCTGGATGGGCCTCTTCCGTAAGGTGCTGAGCAAAGAGAGTAAGGTGATGCGGTATGTTTCGGATTCCTCTTACTGGCTTTATGTGGCTCATATGCCTCTGGTTGTTTTGTATATCCAGATGCTTAAACCGTTGGACTGGCACCCGTGGGTGAAGTTTACGGTTGTTTGCAGTTTGATCACGGTCTCTCTACTTGTTACCTACCAGTTGTTCGTACGCCATACCTTGATCGGTGAAATCCTCAATGGCAAGCGAAAGCCGAAAGTGAAATCAGAGTCTTAAACTGATTATTGGTCACTACCCAGATAGTAGCAGCGAATCTCTTTATCGTTGCGGATGTAGACACAGCGGTTGGCAAAGGCAGGATGTGACCAGACAAGTGTTCGACCAGCTACCCAGTGAGTCGGTTCGATCAGATTAGTACGGCTGATTTCTTCGTAACCGTCGGGACTTAATTTAGCGATGATCAGGTCACCCAGATCATTCGCCAGAAAGTATCGGTCCTGATGTTTAATGGTGAACACGTTCCCCCAGGCAGCAGGTCGTTGTCCGGTCGATGGCTTATAAGTGGTCCATTGTTTGGTACCATCTTCGAGTTTGGCACAGGTGTATCGTCCACCGATGCCGCAGGCGTAGATAAATCCTTTATCGATTACGGCCGTGCAGAATACCCCACCAATACCTCTTTGGGTGTCACCAGCCCAGAGTAGTTTTGCGTCTTTGCCAGAGTCTGCGACTTCAACGCAGGCTGAAACACGAGCCCAGGCCATCATGTAGAGTTTGTTTTCATAGAGGACGGGATGTCCTATCGACATGGCGTAGGTTGGAATGACATCGACGGTCCAGAATAGATCACCTGTTTTAGGATCGATTGATTGTAGGCCGTCTCCGTGCCAGATGATGAGTTGTCGGACTCCGTTGATTGTGTAAATGATGGGAGGGCAGTATCCGGGTTGCTTGGAGGTAAGAGCACTCCAGATTTCTTCCCCAGTGTGCTTGTTGAAGGCAACGACGGTCGATTCTTCGCCGCCGACAATACTGATGACATGGTCACCATCGATCAAGGGGTGTGCCGCGGTACCCCATTCGGGAATCGTGAGCTCATAATCGTCTTTGAAGTCGCGTTGCCAAATGATTGCTCCGGTTTGACTATCGAAGCAAAAGAAATGCCCTTCGGCACCTAACGCATAGACCCGGTCACCGTCTACCGTAGGTGTTACTCTGGGACCGATCGCATAAGCAGCCACCGTGGTGTAAGGACAATCCCATTGATGAGACCACAGGATCTTTCCGGTTTTTTCCTCAAGGCAGAGAAGCCGTTCTTTGCCTGGTATGAGTTTACGAACGAAGTTGTAGTTCTTGGGTGGGTTGCCGTCATGTAAGTCTTTTGCAGTGCGAGGGTCACCACCCTGGATTCTATCCATCACATAGACTTTGCCGTTGGCGATCGAGGGGCCAGAGTATCCGCTGCCAATCGGACTCTTCCAGAGCAGTTTTGGTCCATCTTCTGGAAAGTTAGTCAGGATGTTTGATTCACGCCAAATTCCATCACGAGCGTTCCCAAGCCATTGGTTCCAATCCGCTGCTTCCGTAAAAGGTGTAGAAATTAAGAGGCAAGCAAGGATCACATGAGCCACATACTTAACGAGATGCATAAAAGAGTCCTCTCCGGAATGCAATGACTTTGCACTCTTATCGGTATAGCTAAATTGTCACAATGTTGAATTGTAAGGGCAAAAACCAATAATTGAGCTGTCTAAAAACTAAATTGCTCAACACAAATGTAATATTAAATCGCACTGAAAACACGTAAAATGGTGTTTATTGAGACACATTCTCAATAAACACCATTTTTTTCGCATATTTTTATATAAAAAAGTCATTTGCCCTATTCCATAGGGCAGATTATGGTATTAAGTTGTTCTTATTGAAACTAAGTTTCAATAAGGACTTAAGGTCTGTGAGAACGAATCTCCGAATAGGCGGATCTAAAAGTCAGGCAAACAATTAGCTCTGCCATAGGGATGGAACATGGCTGGAGCACAAATATTAATATTTTTTGTTTTAGGAGTTTCAAAATGAAACGCTCACTAAGAAAAGCAGGTTTTACACTGCTTGAAGTCCTCATGGTAGTCGCCATGTTGGCAATTGTCGGTGGTGCTATCATCACCAGTTATGGTGGTCTTGAAGACAAGGCTGCTAAAGGTACAGCGACTCACTCGATCGCTGCTATTACCGAAGCATTTTTGGTATACCAGTCAACTGAAGGTGGTTTACCAAACAATTTGGAAACCATGGCAGCCGCTACTCCAACTGCTCCTGCTTATCAAGCAGCTGAATTGGACAATAGTGCAAATGCTGTAACCGGCGAAGTATTGGCTGGAAATCTAAGACCCGACAAATTACCCGGGAAATTTGGGATGCAGACAGCTGCTGCTGGCCATATCGCTGCTTTGAAGGCTGCTGGTATTACCAAAATTCGTTATATGGATCTCAAGGGTAATGACGAGACTGTAGCTACTCTGGATATTAAAGCTGCGGATGGTACCGACGCTACAAATGTGGGTCCTCTTTCATCAATTTCTATCCCACAGCATGCATTCGAGGCACCTCGTCCAGGTGATAAAAGAAACCGTGGTCGTGGTTTTTATCTCAACTTAAATGCTGATCCTGTCCCGACCCCAAAACTGGCGTATTGGGGAGATGCTAAAGGAGATGGAGTTACTCCTGGTGGTTACAATGTCATCAAAGTTGGTGGTCAAACTAATCACATTTTGGTTGGTCTGGGATTGGGTAATGCTTCTAACCTAGTTGGTGAAGGT